>NZ_JAWOVP010000004.1:0-82885 GCF_033339995.1 Vibrio sp. 1641 | reverse complement strand
GCGTCCTGGAGGATTCGAACCTCCGACCGCCTGGTTCGTAGCCAGGTACTCTATCCAGCTGAGCTAAGGACGCGCAGATCTTCTTGCTAAGAAGTTGTGAAGTAAATCACATTCATTTCTTACGAAACAAAAAAAAGGCCATCGGGCCAGTCAATGAATGGCGGTGAAGGAGGGATTCGAACCCTCGATACGGGATAAACCGTATACTCCCTTAGCAGGGGAGCGCCTTCAGCCTCTCGGCCACCTCACCGTTTTCATTGTTATATCTCAAAAGAGATATGGCGCGTCCTGGAGGATTCGAACCTCCGACCGCCTGGTTCGTAGCCAGGTACTCTATCCAGCTGAGCTAAGGACGCACTTTTTGTTGATAAATCAACGTTGCAAGAATGGCGGTGAAGGAGGGATTCGAACCCTCGATACGGGATAAACCGTATACTCCCTTAGCAGGGGAGCGCCTTCAGCCTCTCGGCCACCTCACCGTCTTGCGGAGGCACATATTACGTTTTACCGAAAATATGTCAAACACTTTCTTTGAAAAAATCTACGAAACTGGCTTAACCGTTGCTGATTTAATCAAAGTGACTATTAAACGAACTTTATCACTCTATTATGATGAAAAAAAGAGAGTCTTCTCTGAAAAAAAGACATTTATTTTCAAATAACTTTCTGAAGTTCGAATCAACATTATTGATGAATTCACAGCCATACTCAACACAATAGTTTCTGCAAATTTTCAAAAACAGTAAAAACTAAAAAGGCCAACCCTTCGGTTAGCCTTTTTCATTCAAACTAAGCTCTGTAAACAGGAGCGACTTAGTAGTTACCTGAAGCAACGTTGCCATTGCCTTTTTCAGCTTGAATGCGCATGTAGATTTCTTCACGGTGAACTGAAACCTCTTTCGGAGCGTTAACGCCGATACGCACTTGGTTACCTTTAACACCTAGTACAGTTACAGTCACTTCATCACCAATCATCAGTGTTTCGCCTACGCGGCGAGTCAAAATTAGCATTCTTTGCTCCTTGAGTAATCTCTAAATTTTCTTGCTACAAAGCTATTATCCAACAAAAGTTATATTTTCGTAAACTACCTTGTTAGCGAAAATCAGCCTAAAAAGGCATGTTTTTGTTGAATGTTTAATGCTTCACTAGACGTAATGTAAGCATCATGCAGAATGTTTGCTGCTGTATCCACACATTCGGGTGCTAAAACTAGCATCATAGTGAGTGCATTCGTTGCGCTGAAATTGATCTCAATATCTCGCTTTGCCAACAAATCGCATGCGTGCTCTACCATTCCATTGGCCTCAAGCCCCACTGCGGTCAACAGGCTTACCACTTCACTATTACGGATTTTGTCGCTGAACACCAGATCGAACTTGGCACATGCATCTTGTTTTATCATGATACCTGCCCGTTCTGTTTCCTCGATCACATTCCAAATGTCGATACCCAACATCTGACATTGTTTTGTAGCACTAGATAAATGTTCTTTTTCGACTTCGATTATGGCAAGGTCACGTTGAATGGCTATACCAGAGACGGCTTGATTGCCTAACTCCCCCTTTACCAGACTGCCTTCATTAACATCAAATGTCGAAAGCACGCGCAGTGGCACATTATTCTTCCATGCAAATTGCACTGAAGGTAAATGTAATACTTTCGCGCCTCGGCTTGCCATCGCTTCCATGGAAGGAAAATCGATAACCGCCAATTTTCGCGCGTTTTTCACTACACGTGGGTCACAAGTATAAATACCATCAACGTCGGTAAAGATTTGACACTCATCAGCGCGCAATGCGCCTGCCAGTGCCACAGCGCTCGTATCTGAGCCACCTCGACCTAATGTGGTGATATCCCCGTTCTCATTCACACCTTGAAAGCCTGCAACAATCACGATTTGGTCTTGCTCAAGCAATCCCAGAATTGTCTTAGTATCAATGTGTTTAATCGTTGCGTCATTGTGTTGATTATCCGTCACAATATTCGCCTGTGCTCCGGTAAGCGAGCGTGCAGCATGACCCAATTTATTGAGTGTCATTGCTAACAGTGCCATTGACACTTGCTCACCAGCAGAGAGCAAAACATCAAGTTCTCGAGCTGTAGGCACGCTATCTATCTGTTTAGCGAGGTCCATCAGTCTGTTTGTTTCGCCTGACATTGCAGACACGACAACAACAACTTGATTGCCATCATTTTTCGCCTTAATGATGTGTTCAGCAACTTGGTGGATTCTTTCAATTGAACCCACGGAGGTTCCGCCAAACTTTTGCACGATAAGGGGCTTTTTCACCAGTCTTCACCTTCCCAAGACCGAAGTCTCTTTAGAACTGCTTACATCGTCAGTATTTCCTTTTAGAAAAATTATATAAGCAGTAGTTACAACAAAAACCAAATAGCCTAAATGACTCGGTTAACTTTTGGTCAATTAAACCACTTGGCTGCTAAAAAAAATTACGCTCAATCAAAGAAACTTGATTGAGCGTAATTTTAGTAGTTAAAAGCTTATAAGCGCTCTTCTAACCAAGGCTGAACTGTTTTAATTGCCTCTGGTAGTGCGGCTACATCAGTACCACCAGCTTGAGCCATGTCAGGACGACCACCGCCCTTACCACCGACTTGCTCAGCAATCATCTTAACTAGATCACCAGCTTTTACTTTACCAGTTAGATCTTTAGTCACACCAGCAATCAGGCCAACCTTATCACCTGTTACGTTGGCAAGCAGTACGACACCAGACCCCATTTGGTTCTTGATGTCATCAACCATAGTACGTAGGTTCTTGCTGTCAGCGCCTTCAAGAGCTGCGACTAGAACTTTTGTACCATTGACTTCAACCGCTTTGCCCATGATGTTAGCGCTTTCTGCTGCCGCCATCTTATCTTTTAGCTTCTGCACTTCTTTCTCTAGCGCTTTTGCTTTCTGTGCAGATTCTGCCAGTTTCTCTTCGTACTTCGCGTTTTGAGCTTCAATAGCGTCTAATGCAGCCTCGCCTGTTACCGCCTCAATACGTCGAATACCTGCAGCAATGCCGCTTTCTGAAGTGATTTTGAATAGGCCAATATCACCTGTGCTTGATGCGTGAATACCACCGCAAAGCTCTGTCGAGAAGTCGCCCATAGATAGTACGCGTACTTCGTCGTCGTACTTCTCGCCGAATAGAGCCATTGCGCCTTTCTTCTTAGCTGACTCAATGTCCATCACGTTGGTTTCAATCGTGTGGTTGCGACGAATTTGCGCGTTAACTAGGCGCTCAACTTCTTTCAACTCTGCTGCGGTTACGGCTTCTAGATGCGAGAAGTCGAAACGTAGGTTGTCTGCCTTCACCAATGAGCCTTTCTGCGTTACGTGCTCACCTAAAACTTGGCGTAGTGCTGCGTGTAGCAAGTGCGTTGCTGAGTGGTTTAGAGAGATAGCTGCGCGACGCTCTGCGTCAACGATAGTTGCTACTTCATCACCTTTCGCTAGAACGCCTTCTGCCATTACACCGTGGTGCGCGATTGCGTTACCTAGTTTTTGAGTGTCCTCAACGCGGAATACACCAGACTCAGTACGGATTTCACCAGCGTCACCACACTGACCGCCTGACTCTGCGTAGAATGGCGTTTCACCAAGTACGATGATTGCTTTGTCGCCCGCAGATAGTGAATCTACTTCGTTGCCTTCAACGAACATCGCTGCTACAGAACTAGAGCCTTTAGTACCTGTGTAACCACAGAATTCTGTTTGCGTATCAACTTTGATTGCTGCGTTGTAGTCAGTACCGAAGTTACCCGCTTCACGCGCACGTTGACGCTGTTCTTCCATCGCTTTCTCAAAACCTTCTTCGTCGATTGCGAACTCACGCTCACGTGCAACGTCGTTAGTTAAGTCAGCTGGGAAGCCATAAGTGTCGTAAAGTTTAAATACGGTTTCGCCGTCCAGTACTTTACCGTCTAGGTTATCTAATGCTTCGTTTAGAATCGCCATACCGCGCTCAAGTGTACGACCAAAGTTTTCTTCTTCGATACGCAGTACTTTTTCAACCACAGCTTGTTGACGCTTCAGCTCTTCACCAGCCGTACCCATGATGTCAGCTAGAACGCCAACCAACTTGTGGAAGAATGCACCTTGTGCGCCCAGCTTGTTACCGTGACGAACTGCACGACGGATGATACGGCGTAATACGTAACCACGACCTTCGTTTGAAGGCATAACGCCATCCACGATCAGGAATGAACATGAACGGATGTGGTCAGCGATAACGCGTAGTGATTGGTTTGATAGGTCTTCGTAACCGATCACTTCTGCTGCTGCTTTGATAAGAGCTTGGAATACATCGATTTCGTAGTTTGAGTGAACGCCCTGCATGATTGCAGAGATACGCTCGATACCCATACCAGTATCTACCGATGGTTTTGGTAGCGGTTCCATAGTGCCGTCTGCGTGACGGTTGAACTGCATGAATACGTTGTTCCAGATCTCGATGAAACGGTCACCATCTTCTTCAGGCGTGCCAGGACGGCCACCCCAGATGTGCTCACCGTGATCGTAGAAGATTTCAGTACATGGACCACAAGGGCCAGTGTCGCCCATTTGCCAGAAGTTATCAGACTCATACGGCTTGCCGCCTTTTTTATCACCAATGCGAACAATACGATCAGCGGGCACGCCAACTTTCTTGTTCCAGATGTCAAACGCTTCGTCATCGGTTTCGTAAACAGTTACCAATAAACGATCCGCTGGCAGTTTAAGAACTTCGGTTAGGAATTCCCAAGCAAAGGAGATCGCATCTTCTTTGAAGTAATCGCCAAAGCTGAAGTTGCCTAACATTTCAAAGAATGTGTGGTGACGAGCAGTAAAGCCAACATTTTCTAGGTCGTTATGTTTACCACCAGCACGTACGCAACGCTGAGCCGTAGTCGCTCGAGTGTAGGCTCGTTTTTCTAAGCCTAAGAAACAATCTTTAAATTGGTTCATACCTGCGTTTGTGAACAGCAGGGTTGGGTCGTTATGTGGAACTAACGATGAACTTTCTACGATTTGGTGTCCTTTGCTCTCAAAGAACTTGAGGAACGCGTTACGAACCTCATCAGTGCTCATGTACATGCAGCTCTTCCTGAAAATAGTCGAGTTAGAATTTTGCCGTATTGTAGATCATGCAAACAGCTGAGACTAGTTTTCTTGAGGAAAAGAGGGAGTAGGAGAAAAAATTTGAAGCAAAACAAAAATCAGTGCGGACGACTGACCGTTAATCTTCGTCCTCAAAGTTCAGCGCGTAGCTGATTTGGTCAAAACTGTAGCCACGATATTGCAGAAATCGCACCTGTTTAGCGTACTCTTTCTGGTCTTTGGCTTTAATACCTTTGAATTTCTTTTCTGCCGCCTGTTTAGCCAGTTCAAACCAATCTTGCGGCTCTTCAGCCATAGCTTGCTCAATCACCGATTCCGCAACACGCTTCTGGTTTAACTCTTGACGAATTCGACGCTCTCCATGTCCTTTGTATACATGCTGTCTAATTTGACTCTTCGCGTAACGTAAATCATCTAAATAGTTATGATCTAGGCAAAAATTAATTGCGATGTCTATATCTGATTCTTCATAGCCCTTCATCGATAATTTTTGGTAAAGCTCATACTGACCATGATCGCGACGGCTAAGCAATTGGATAGCTGCCTCTTTGCTCGATAATGTTGGCGCCTGGCGTTTTTGGTACATGATGATCCTAAAAGTATTTTTGCTGTACAGGCTCTCAATGGCCTTTGTGATAATTCGATTTCTGATTTCAATAGATACAACAAAGCCCCGCATAGCAGGGCTTTGTCATTTATTAATCTATGAGAGATTAAAACTCTTCAGCTTGCTCTGGCGCTTCACCAGCTTCAGGCGCTTCCGCAAGTGCTGGCGCTAGCAACATTTCACGCAGTTTTGTATCGATAGTTTTAGCCACTTCAGGATGCTCACGCAGGTAGTTACACGCATTCGCTTTACCTTGACCAATCTTATCGCCATTGTAGCTATACCAAGCACCGGCTTTTTCAACTAACTTGTGCTTCACACCTAGATCGACAAGTTCACCTTCGCGGTTAAAGCCTTGGCCGTACATGATTTGTGTGTTTGCTTCTTTAAATGGTGCTGCAATCTTATTCTTAACAACTTTGATGCGCGTTTCGTTACCTACGACTTCGTCACCTTCTTTGATTGCGCCAGTACGACGGATATCTAGACGAACAGAAGCGTAGAACTTAAGTGCGTTACCACCTGTTGTTGTTTCTGGGTTACCAAACATCACACCAATCTTCATACGGATTTGGTTGATGAAGATACACATACAGTTAGACTGCTTTAGGTTACCCGTTAGCTTACGCATTGCTTGAGAAAGCATACGTGCTTGCAGACCCATGTGGCTATCGCCCATTTCGCCTTCGATTTCTGCTTTCGGTGTTAGTGCTGCGACAGAGTCGACAACCATAACATCGATAGCACCAGAACGTGCAAGTGCGTCACAGATCTCCAGCGCTTGCTCACCTGTGTCTGGCTGAGAAACTAGCAATGCATCGATATCAACGCCAAGTTTCTTCGCGTATACAGGATCTAGAGCGTGCTCTGCATCGATAAACGCACACGTTTTGCCTTCACGTTGTGCAGCAGCAATAAGCTCAAGGGTTAGCGTTGTTTTACCTGAAGATTCTGGGCCGTAGATTTCTACGATACGACCCATTGGTAGACCACCAGCACCCAAAGCGATATCAAGAGAAAGAGAACCCGTTGAGATGGTTTCTACGTCCATTGCGCGGTTATCACCAAGGCGCATGATAGAGCCTTTACCGAATTGCTTTTCAATTTGACCTAGCGCAGCGGCGAGCGCTTTCTGTTTGTTCTCGTCCATTACTTTCTCCGATTTATTCATCTTCTTTGGGCGACGAATAGTAATTCATTTTTCTTAAGCAGAAGAACTGCTCAGCAATGAAAGCCATTATACTGTTGATTCATACAGTGTCCATACCTGTATGAAAAAAATTTGGCTGACCTAAAGTCATGATTTGCTCTAGCCCTTATCAATGCTGGGCTAAAACAAGTTAAGAAATTCTAGAGCAGATGTTGATACAATTGAGTCAACGCGTGCTCGACCGCTTTTTTGCGAACTTCTGCACGGTCACCATTAAAATACATGGTTTCTACTTGCTGCCAACTTTGGTTATCAGCAAAAGCAAAGCAGACCATACCGACTGGTTTCTCTTCACTGCCACCACCCGGCCCTGCAATACCACTGATGGACACACCGATGGTGGCATTGGAGTTTTTAATTGCACCCTGCACCATTTCAATCACAACTGGCTCACTCACTGCACCATGCGCTTCTAACGTTGAAGCTTGCACACCAAGCATCTCCATTTTCGCTTCATTACTGTAGGTGACGAACGCACGGTCAAGCCACGCTGAACTACCAGCAATGTCAGTAATGGCGGTAGCAACACCACCACCTGTGCATGATTCTGCGGTCGTTAAAAGATGCCCGTGTTTAGCCAATAATGCGCCTAAATCGGCACTCAATTTTGTTGTTTTTTCCATAGCCAAAATGCCCTTTGTCTCTTTTTACTTGATAGGGATTCACGTATCCTAAGCCGCTACGGAAATAAACAAAAGAACTTACCTGTGAAAGCTGAACAAAAACACACTCCGATGATGCAGCAATACCTCAAGCTAAAAGCTGAGAACCCAGAGATTTTGCTGTTCTACCGCATGGGCGATTTCTACGAACTCTTTTACGATGATGCCAAGCGAGCTTCTCAGCTTCTTGATATTTCATTGACCAAACGTGGTGCGTCTGCAGGTGAACCTATCCCAATGGCGGGTGTGCCATTTCACGCCGTAGAGGGCTACCTGGCAAAACTTGTTCAGCTTGGTGAGTCTGTGGCGATCTGTGAACAGATTGGCGATCCGGCCACCAGCAAGGGCCCAGTAGAACGTAAAGTTGTGCGTATCGTGACACCAGGTACAGTGACGGATGAGGCGCTGCTTTCTGAGCGTGTCGATAACTTAATCGCAGCAATTTACCATCACAACGGTAAGTTCGGTTATGCGACGCTGGATGTCACCTCTGGTCGCTTCCAACTGACAGAACCAGAAACTGAAGAAGCGATGACAGCCGAGCTTCAACGTACCGCACCACGTGAGCTACTGTTCCCAGAAGATTTTGAACCTGTACATTTAATGGCGAGCCGCAATGGTAACCGTCGTCGCCCAGTCTGGGAGTTTGAGCTTGATACGGCTAAGCAACAACTCAATCAACAATTTGGCACAAAAGATCTGGTTGGTTTTGGTGTAGAACATGCGTCCTTAGGGTTATGTGCTGCTGGTTGTTTGATCCAGTACGTAAAAGATACTCAACGTACGGCTTTACCTCATATTCGCTCTTTAACGTTTGATCATCAGGATCAATCCGTCATCCTTGATGCTGCTACCCGACGTAATCTGGAAATTACTCAAAATCTAGCAGGCGGAACCGATAACACGCTCGCTGCAGTACTCGACCATTGTGCAACTCCGATGGGCAGCCGAATGCTGAAGCGTTGGTTGCATCAGCCTATGCGTTGCATTGAAACGTTAAACAATCGCCTTGATGCGATTGGTGAGATTAAAGAACAAGCTCTGTTTGCCGATCTTCAACCAACGTTAAAGCAAATTGGTGATATTGAACGTATCTTAGCGCGCCTTGCATTACGCTCTGCTCGCCCTCGCGATATGGCTAGACTTCGCAATGCCATGCAACAGCTACCAGAGCTAGAATCTGTCACCGCTTCTTTGACCCATCCGTACCTAACGAAATTGGCGAAGTATGCAGCTCCGATTGACGAAGTATGTGACCTGTTAGAACGCGCGATTAAAGAAAATCCGCCGGTTGTTATTCGTGATGGTGGCGTCATCGCTGAAGGCTACAATGCGGAGCTCGATGAATGGCGAAAATTGGCAGACGGTGCAACAGAATATCTTGAGCAGCTTGAGCGAGATGAGCGTGAACGACACGGTATCGATACGCTTAAAGTAGGCTATAACAACGTTCATGGCTTCTTTATCCAAGTGAGCCGTGGCCAGAGCCATTTGGTTCCACCGCATTATGTACGTCGCCAAACACTCAAAAACGCTGAACGCTACATCATCCCAGAGCTTAAGGAACACGAAGACAAAGTACTTAACTCGAAGTCTAAAGCGTTAGCACTTGAGAAACAGTTGTGGGAAGAACTGTTTGATCTATTGATGCCAAACCTTGAGAAGCTGCAAAACCTAGCTTCTGCTCTGTCTCAGCTAGATGTATTACAAAACCTAGCAGAGCGTGCAGATTCGTTAGATTACTGCCGCCCAACGCTTGTGAAAGACGCAGGAATTCACATTCAAGCTGGCCGTCATCCAGTCGTAGAACAAGTAACAACAGAGCCGTTCATCGCGAACCCAATTGAGCTTAACCCAGCCCGTAAGATGTTGATCATCACCGGTCCAAACATGGGTGGTAAATCAACCTACATGCGTCAAACTGCGCTGATTGCATTGATGGCACATATCGGCTCTTATGTACCGGCAGAATCCGCACAGATTGGTTCTTTAGATCGTATATTTACTCGTATTGGTGCATCAGATGATCTTGCATCTGGCCGCTCGACCTTCATGGTAGAAATGACCGAAACAGCCAATATTCTTCACAACGCAACTAAGAACAGTTTGGTGCTAATGGATGAAATCGGACGCGGTACTAGTACTTACGACGGTCTTTCTTTAGCTTGGGCAAGTGCGGAATGGCTCGCAACACAAATTGGTGCGATGACCCTATTTGCAACTCACTACTTCGAATTAACAGAGTTACCGAACCAACTGCCAAGCTTAGCGAACGTTCACTTGGATGCCGTAGAACATGGAGACAGCATTGCCTTTATGCACGCAGTTCAAGAAGGTGCGGCAAGTAAGTCTTACGGCTTGGCTGTTGCGGGCTTAGCTGGCGTACCAAAAACGGTCATCAAAAATGCGCGTAACAAGCTATCTCAGCTAGAGCAACTGGGGCAAAACAGTGACACACCGCGTCCAAGTGCAGTAGATGTGGCTAACCAGTTGAGCCTGATTCCAGAGCCTAGCGAAGTCGAACAAGCTCTGTCAGGTATTGACCCTGACGACTTAACGCCACGCCAAGCTCTTGAAGAGCTGTATCGCTTGAAAAGGATGCTGTAAATAGACTCACACCAAGGAGCAAAAAAGAAAAAAGGCTATGGGGAACCATAGCCTTTTGCGTATCTAGTGGAATACGGATTATTTAATCGTCTTCTACGTTAAACAAGTTTTCCATATTCAAACCTTGTTTGATTAGGACTTCACGAAGACGACGTAAACCTTCCACTTGTATTTGACGTACTCGCTCACGTGTCAGACCAATCTCTCGACCAACTTCTTCCAGCGTCGAAGGCTCGTAGCCTAGTAGGCCGAAGCGACGTGCAAGCACTTCTTTCTGTTTCGGATTCAACTCTTCTAACCAATGAATCAACGATGATTTGATGTCGTCATCTTGAGTCGAAACTTCTGGATCAGAGTTGTTTGCATCAGGAATAATATCCAGCAGCGCTTTCTCACCGTCACCACCGATTGGCGTGTCGACAGAGCTAATACGCTCATTAAGGCGTAACATTTTGCTTACGTCTTCGACTGGAATATCTAATTGAGCAGCAATTTCTTCTGCGGTCGGTTCGTGATCGAGCTTTTGAGAAAGTTCACGCGCAGTACGCAGATAAATGTTCAGCTCTTTCACTACGTGGATAGGTAGACGGATCGTGCGAGTTTGGTTCATCAACGCTCGCTCTATCGTTTGTCGGATCCACCACGTTGCGTAAGTAGAGAAACGGAAACCACGTTCTGGGTCGAATTTTTCGACCGCTCGGATCAAGCCGAGGTTACCTTCTTCAATCAGATCGAGTAGTGCTAGACCACGGTTACTGTATCGACGAGAAATCTTAACAACCAAACGTAGGTTACTTTCGATCATACGTTTGCGTGCCGCTTCGTCGCCACGTAGGGCGCGTCTTGCGTAAAGCACTTCTTCTTCGGCAGTAAGTAAAGGTGAGAAGCCAATTTCGCCCAAATACAACTGAGTTGCATCTAAGCTTTTACTGCTCGCGTCAAATTCTTCACGCGCAGTCGCTTTGCTTTCTGTGGATGATGATCTTTCGAGTTCGTTATCAATGGTCTTCACTGACGCATTGTCAAATGCAAACTCTTCAACTTTGGTTACTGTGTTGCTGATACTCATAACGCCTCCCCCTGGCGAGTTAGCAAGACATGACAACTCAATATGTCGCTAAATGATGTCGCAAGTTGTTTTTCAAAGTTTTAAGGCAAATAGCGTTTTGGATTCACTGATTTACCTTGATAGCGAATTTCAAAGTGTAGTTTGACCGACTTTGCACCTGAACTACCCATGGTGGCGATTTTTTGTCCGCTTTTTACGCTTTGTCCTTCTGTGACCAGCAGTTTGTCATTATGTGCGTATGCGCTTAAATAATTGTCGTTATGCTTTACTATAATTAAGTTGCCATAACCTCGTAGCGCATTGCCTGAATAAACGACTGTGCCGGCTGCGGTTGAAACGATAGGTTGACCACGCTGTCCTGCGATGTCGATACCTTTATTTCCCTGTTCTCCCGCCGAAAAGTTCTTGATTACTCTCCCTTTTGTTGGCCACAACCACTTTGAGACTTTATCACTCTTTGCTGTGGTAGTTGGCGATTTTTGCTTCACTTTTTGGTTATCTTTTGAACCAACATACTCCTTTGTTTTCGATTGTTCAACCTTCTTTGGAGGCTGTTTTTGTACGACTTTAGGCTTAGTCTCTGTAGGTTTTTGACTAGAGTTTTTACTCGAAGGTTTAGGTTTAGAGGCTGTTGATGTTTTCGTCACTGGAGCTGGGGGGGTCGTAACAACAGGAGCCACAACGGGTTCAACTTTTTGACCATATTTAGGGGCGACATATTTCGGAGCCCAAAGTTTTAGCCTCTGTCCTGGGTAGATAGTGTAAGGCTGAGTTAACTCATTGTAACGAACAAGATCATTTACATCTTTATCTGTGACATAAGCTATGAAGTAAAGCGTATCGCCTTTTTTTACCTCATAATAACTCCCTCTGTAACTCCCTCTTTCAAGGCTTGAATAGTCTTTTTTTAGGCTAGAGACAGGTGCAGGGGAATGCGCTGCACAACCAACTAGTCCTGCAGCAAACACAAAGCTAATACCAATATGACGTAGTAACTTATTCACCTATCCCTAACCCTTAAGCTAAATCACCCGCAACCAGAGGTACGAACCGAACCATTTCTACAACGGTAGAGAGATATTCGTCTCCCTTACGCTCTATTTTTAATAACTGTTGTTCCGTATCTCCAACAGGAATGACCATTTTGCCGCCATCTCTTAATTGTGAGAGAAGAGCTTGGGGAATCACTTCAGCGGCAGCGGTAACAATAATAGCATCGAAAGGACCTCGCGCTTCCCAGCCCTGCCACCCATCAGCATGCTTAGTTGAAACATTGTAGATATCCAATTGCTTCAGGCGACGCTTTGCTTCCCATTGCAACGATTTAATTCGCTCAACGGAGTATACATGATCAACAATTTGCGCCAGTACCGCAGTTTGATAACCCGATCCCGTTCCGATTTCCAGAACACGACTCGCCGGTTCTAGCTCAAGCAACTCGGTCATACGAGCAACGATATAAGGCTGAGAAATAGTTTGTCCCTGACCAATTGGTAACGCATTGTTATCATAGGCTTGGTGCATCATCGCTTGAGAAACAAAGCTTTCTCGTGGCAAGCGTTGGATAGCATCCAGAACTCTTTGGTCTTTGATGCCACTGGAGATAAGAAACGCTATCAACCTGTCAGCATGTGGGTTACTCATTACTTCTCTTCCTTTAACCAACTATCCATAGCACGCAGCGACTCGTGAGCGGTGAGATCAACTTGCAGAGGCGTCATTGAAACTCGGCCATGCTCAATTGCATAAAAGTCCGTGCCCTCTCCTGCATCTTGCTCCTTTCCTGGTGGCCCTAACCAATAAATGTCATGGCCTCTCGGATCTTTCTGCTTGATCATATTCTCTGCGTGATGACGTGCACCTAAACGAGTAACTTCAATTTCACCTAAATTCTCTGATGGTAAGTCCGGCACGTTTACGTTCAGTAGACGATTCGTTGGAATCGGCGACGCTAAATGCTGTTGTACAATTTGACGTGCAATTTTAGCGGCGGATTCGAAATGTCGCTTACCCACTAGAGAAAAAGCCACCGACTGAACGCCAAGGAAATGACCTTCCATGGCTGCTGCTACTGTTCCAGAATAAAGAACATCATCACCCAAATTAGCGCCATGGTTGATTCCTGACAGAACAAGATCAGGCAAATCATCTTTCATTAGCTCATTCAGCGCGAAATGCACACAATCCGTGGGCGTGCCTTGCACTGAGTAGATATTTGGGGCAATTTCAGTCACGCGTAATGGTTGTTCTAATGTGAGTGAATTCGAAGCACCTGAACGATTTCGATCAGGTGCGACAATGGTCACTTCAGCGATATCTCTCAACTCATCAGCGAGGGCATGAATCCCTTGAGCATGAACACCATCATCATTGCTGATTAAGACTCTTAAGGGCTTCGGGTTTCGTGAATCCTGTTCCATTAGTATTCTCTTTCTACTTCAACCTCATTAACTAACTCACGAACAATAGAGGTCGCAAAAGATCCCGCATCCAGTGAGAAAGTCAGCGTAATGTTGTTACCTTCAACCGTCCAAGCTAAATCTTTTGGCTTTAGCGCAATATCGCGACGGTCGTGGCGCATGCGATTACCACGAATCAGCGCCATGAGGTCAGGCTCTTCGTCTAAAAACGGTTGCTCTAATGCCAGAGCCTCAGTTTGAGTAGGCAGTGCATTATCGCCAGCAAGCGCAGCGGTAATTGCCGCTTCACCTTGTGCAAATTGCACTTGCAAATCAGTGATGTTGTTTGCATCAATCAACTGAGTGCCAGAATTCGTCTGTGCAATGTCACCATCAATGAACTTATCAAACACACAATTCTCTAGACGAGCTGAAACGATGCGGTTGAAAATCCACGAACGAGCCGCTGATAAATACATGCTGCGCTTGTTTTGATTGCGGGTACGAACGTTTTCGCGTCCCCATCGACGTGCTTCTTCAAGGTTGTTACCATCGTTACCAAAACGCTGACTACCAAAGTAGTTTGGCACGCCAACTTGTTTCACTTTTTCAAGACGTTGCTCTACATCCGCTATATCTGTCACTTCAGACAAAGTAACCACGAACTCGTTCCCTACTAGGTCACCAGGACGCAGTTTTTTATTGTGACGATCTGTTGCAAGGATTTCGATACTTGGGTATTGAGCTAAAAACGCTGAAAAATCTGGCGTTTCACCTTTCGGTAAATGGACACTTAACCACTGTTCCGTCACCGCATGACGGTCTTTAAGACCCGCCCAGCTAACGTCTTTCGACTTAACACCACAGGCTTTTGCTAACTCGTTAGCAACGAAGCTGGTGTTCTCGCCCGTTTTACGGATACGAACCATTAAGTGCTCGCCTTCGCCCGTAAAGGCAAAACCTAAATCTTCGCGAACCTGAAAATGCTCTGGCTGCGCTTTGATTTTTGCCGATGCAATTGGCTTACCTGTTAAGTAAGCCAATGAAGATAAAATGTCTGACATGATGTGTTTCCGCTGATATCACAGCTTAGAGGAGCAAATTGCTAGTTATTGCTTAAACAGAAGTACAACGGCTTCCGTTGCAATGCCTTCTTTGCGTCCAGTAAAACCGAGACGTTCTGTCGTCGTCGCTTTTACGTTAATGTTACTAATGTCGGTTTCTAGGTCTTCGGCTATCGCCGCACACATTGCGTCAATGTGTGGTGCCATTTTAGGCGCTTGTGCCATGATGGTTACATCAGCATTGCCAAGACGGTAGCCTTGCTCTTTAACTCGACGGTAAACGTCTTTCAGTAATTCACGACTGTTTGCGCCTTTCCATTTATCATCCGTATCTGGGAAATGACGACCAATATCGCCGGCAGCAATCGCGCCCAGCAGAGCATCCGTTAACGCATGCAACGCTACATCGCCATCTGAGTGAGCAATCAAACCTTGTTCGTAAGGAATCGCTACACCACCGATAATTACCGGACCTTCACCGCCGAATTTATGTACGTCGAAACCATGACCAATTCGAATCATTTTCTATCCTTTCTTATTCGCCGCGCTCACGGCTTAGATAAAACTCGGCTAACGCAAGATCTTCTGGCTGAGTGATTTTTATATTGTTCGCATTCCCTTGAACTAAGGCTGGCTTCTCGCCTAGCCATTCCAAAGCCGAGGCTTCATCGGTAATGGTTACACCCTGTTCTAATGCGTCAGCCAGTGCTTGAGTAAGCTGCTGAGTTTTAAACATTTGTGGAGTCAGTGCATGCCACAATGCTTCTCTATCTACCGTATGATCGATATCTTGTACTGCGTTTGCTCGCTTCATTGTATCTCTCACAGGAGATGCGAGAATGCCACCCGTTGAGTGAGCGCAGCAAACATCAATCAAACGGTCAATGTCGGATGTTAATACACATGGCCTTGCAGCGTCGTGGACTAATACCCACTCGCTTTCCAGATGCTCATTGACATAGTTTAGCCCTGATAACACAGAGTCTGCTCTTTCTTTACCACCAGCTACACGAATCACATCTGGGTGCTTAGCAATGGACAATTCTGGGTAATATGGGTCGCCGTCAGTAATGGCAACGACAACCTTAGAAATATTTGGGTGAGAAAGCAGTTTCTCTACGGTATGTTCCAGTACCGCTTTACCTTCGATCAATAAATATTGCTTAGGGCGATCTGCCTTCATTCTGCTCCCTACACCAGCAGCAGGCACAATTGCGATATGCGATGAGTTCATATCCAACATTTTAATGGTTTTCCTCACCTATAATGCGGTAAAAAGTCTCGCCATCTTTAACTAAACCGAGCTCATGACGCGCACGTTCTTCAATCGCATCAAGACCTTGCCTTAAGTCATCAATCTCAGCGAACATTTCATTGTTGCGAGCTTGTAGCTTGCTGTTCACTTGTTGCTGAACTTCAATTTCATCTTTTACTGTGTAGTAGTCAGACACTCCGTTTTTACCAAACCATAGAGTGTATTGAAGCAAGCCAAACAGTAGCGTAAGGGCTATAACAAAGATTCGCATATCGCTGCTAACATTCTGTACCGGAAGGAATTAGATAAGGTGACATATATAGCATAAATGCGAGGTTGCCTCTAGGGGAGAAAGGGAGACTCACACGCTCCTTACAAGAAATAGGCAGCAAAATGAAACAAAGAGACTTCTCTACTCTCTCTCCTCGTTCTATGGAATCACAAATGAACGTAAGCGAAAGACATCAAAAAGCAAAGCCTGTTCTCATATGTCAGATACAAAAACACCCCGCCAAAGCAGGGTGTTTTAAAAGCTTTAAGTTAAGCTGCTAATTCAGTGAAGAATTAAGCTTGACCTTTAACTTCTTTAAGACCGTTGAAAGGAGCGCGCTCACCTAGAGCTTCCTCGATACGGATTAGCTGGTTGTACTTAGCAACACGGTCAGAACGGCTCATAGAACCAGTTTTGATTTGACCTGCAGCTGTACCTACCGCTAGGTCAGCGATAGTTGCATCTTCAGTTTCGCCAGAACGGTGAGAGATTACTGCTGTGTAACCTGCGTCTTTAGCCATCTTGATTGCAGCTAGAGTCTCAGTTAGAGAACCGATTTGGTTGAACTTGATAAGGATAGAGTTAGCTACGCCTTTCTCGATACCTTCAGCAAGGATCTTAGTGTTAGTAACGAATAGATCGTCACCTACTAGTTGAAGCTTGTCACCTAGTAGTTCAGTTTGGTGCTTGAAGCCATCCCAGTCAGACTCGTCTAGACCGTCTTCGATAGAAACGATTGGGAATTGGTTAGCTAGTTCAGCTAGGTAGTGGTTGAACTCTTCAGAAGTGAAAGTTTTACCTTCGCCTTTCATGTTGTAGATGCCAGCTTCTTTGTCGAAGAACTCAGATGCAGCACAGTCCATAGCTAGAGTAACGTCTTTACCTAGTTCGTAACCAGCAGCTGCAACAGCTTCTGCGATAACTTCTAGAGCTTCAGCGTTAGATTTAAGGTTAGGAGCGAAACCACCTTCATCACCAACTGCAGTGCTGTAGCCCTTAGACTTAAGAACTTTAGCTAGGTTGTGGAATACTTCTGCACCGATACGTAGACCTTCTTTAAGAGTCTTAGCGCCAACTGGTTGGATCATGAACTCTTGGATGTCAACGTTGTTGTCTGCGTGCTCGCCACCGTTGATGATGTTCATCATTGGTAGAGGCATAGAGAACTGACCTGCAGTGCCGTTTAGCTCAGCGATGTGCTCGTATAGAGGCATGCCTTTCGCAGCAGCAGCAGCTTTAGCGTTTGCTAGAGAAACAGCTAGGATAGCGTTAGCACCGAATTTAGATTTGTTTTCAGTGCCGTCTAGTTCGATCATTACTGCGTCGATTGCAGCTTGGTCTTTAGCGTCTTTGCCAACTAGAGCTTCAGCGATTGGGCCGTTTACAGCTTCAACTGCTTTAAGAACACCTTTACCTAGGAAACGTGCTTTGTCACCGTCACGTAGCTCAAGAGCTTCGCGAGAACCAGTAGATGCGCCAGATGGAGCTGCCGCCATACCTACGAAACCGCCTTCTAGGTGTACTTCAGCTTCTACAGTTGGGTTACCACGTGAGTCGATGATTTCACGACCTAGAACTTTAACGATCTTAGACATTAATGTTTCCTCTCGTTTCAAATATAAATGTCAATCTTAAAGGGCAGCAGCACAACCTTCGCCGCCGCCCGTATCCTTTTACTTTTCGAATTCGCCGCGTGCGTTTTGGCCCGCAGCCTTAACAAAACCTGCAAACAATGGATGTCCATCGCGAGGAGTCGAGGTGAATTCTGGGTGGAACTGAGCCGCTACAAACCATGGGTGAGCTGGGTTCTCAATCATTTCCACTAACTTCTTGTCCGCAGATAGACCTGATACTTTTAGGCCTGCTTTTTCGATTTGCGGACGAAGCACGTTATTCACTTCGTAACGGTGACGGTGACGTTCATGGATCGTCGCGCTACCGTACAGTTCACGAGCTTTAGTCCCTTTCTCTAGGTGACACAGCTGTGAACCAAGACGCATCGTACCGCCTAGGTCAGACTTTTCAGTACGCTCTTCTACGCTACCTGATTCGTCTACCCACTCTGTGATCAAACCTACCACAGGGTACTTAGTCTCTTTGTTAAATTCTGTTGAATGTGCACCTTCCATACCCGCAACGTTACGCGCGTATTCGATTAGTGCAACTTGCATACCCAAACAAATACCTAGGTAAGGCACGTTATTTTCACGTGCATATTGAGCCGCACGGATCTTGCCTTCAATACCACGATCGCCGAAGCCACCTGGTACTAGGATTGCGTCCAAACCTTCTAGAAGTTCAACGCCTTTTGTTTCGATATCTTGTGAGTCTACATACTTAATTGTGACGCTTAGGCGGTTTTTCAAGCCAGCGTGTTTAAGCGCTTCGTTCACAGATTTGTATGCATCTGGTAATTCAATGTATTTACCAACCATACCGATGGTTACTTCACCAGTAGGATTTGCTTCTTCGTAGATAACCTGTTCCCATTCAGAAAGGTCTGCTTCCGGAGCAGTAATACCAAAGCGAGCACACACAAGGTCATCTAGCCCTTGAGATTTAATCAACTGAGGGATCTTGTAGATAGAGTCTACATCCTTCATTGAAATTACTGCTTTTTCTGGAACATTACAGAACAGTGCGATTTTTTTACGCTCATTCGCAGGAATAACGCGATCGCTACGGCAAACTAGGATGTCTGGCTGAATACCGATAGATAGAAGTTCTTTTACAGAGTGTTGCGTCGGCTTAGTTTTCACTTCGCCCGCAGCCGCTAGGTAAGGAACAAGTGTTAGGTGCATGAACATTGCGCGCTCACGGCCTAGCTCAACAGCTAGCTGACGAATCGCTTCCATAAATGGTAGTGATTCGATATCACCAACAGTACCGCCAACTTCAACGATAGCCACATCATGGCCTTCAGAACCTGCAATAACGCGATCTTTGATTGCGTTAGTGATATGAGGGATAACTTGAATAGTTGCGCCTAGGTAGTCACCACGACGTTCTTTACGAAGTACGTCGGCATAAACACGACCTGCAGTGAAGTTGTTACGCTTGGTCATCTTGGTACGGATGAAACGCTCGTAGTGACCAAGGTCAAGGTCAGTCTCTGCGCCATCTTCTGTAACGAACACTTCACCGTGCTGAGTAGGGCTCATTGTGCCCGGGTCAACGTTGATGTAAGGGTCAAGCTTCATCATAGTCACTTTAAGACCACGAGCTTCTAGAATAGCCGCAAGAGATGCTGCTGCAATACCTTTACCTAGAGAGGATACAACCCCGCCAGTAACAAAAATGTAATTTGTCGTCATGTTTAACCTGAAATTGGTTGAATGAGGGAAATGGAGTGCTTCTGGACGGGAGATAAATATACCAGAAGCTCCTTACCGCCACAACGTGAAATCTATCACACCGTAATTTTTTATTTTTTGCTTCAAATCAAAGTGAGCAAAGACAAACCAAAGTCCGTTTTCGTGTAACCAAACAAGCTGACCTTATATTATGTATTCTGCCAGTTTACCTCTGCCTCGATTCTTCTTGTTTTACTTCATCCCAAAAATGGTCGAGTTCTGATAAAGAACAATCTGTAAGTACTTTGCCTAACTGCTGGACCTTGCCTTCAACTTGTTTAAAACGTCGCGCAAACTTTACGTTTGCTTTTCCTAGCGCGACTTCTGGGTTTTTATCAAGGTGGCGAGCCAAATTGACAGTCGCAAATAGCAAATCACCGAGCTCCAACTCAACTTTCTCTTCATCGGGCTGAACTTGCAGTGCCTCTTCCATGACTTCGTCAATTTCTTCTCGTACTTTATCGACAACCGGGCCAAGTGAATCCCAATCAAACCCAAATTTTGCACATTTTTTCTGAATTTTTGTAGCACGAGAAAGTGCCGGTAAAGAGTTTGGTATTGAGTCTAGGATACTTTCTTCCGCTTTGCCTACTAGGGCTTTTTCTTTTGCTTTTTCCGCTTCCCAGTTCGCGTTAATTTCCTCGTCAGATTCAAACTCAACATCTGAAAAAACATGCGGGTGGCGACGAGTCAGTTTTTCGTTCACGGTTTCGACGACATCCGAAAAGTCGAACAGCTCTTGCTCTTTCGCTAGCTGACTGTAAAAAATCACCTGAAACAACAAATCCCCTAGCTCTTCTTTTAGATTGAGCCAATCTCGATTTTGAATCGCGTCCACCACCTCGTAGGTTTCTTCTATTGTATGCGGAACGATGGTGTCAAAGGTTTGTTTTAAGTCCCAAGGGCAACCGTTTTCGGGGTCACGCAGCTTCGCCATGATTTGTTCTAACTGTTCAATTGGATGACTCATTTTTTGTTCCTTTAAACCTTTCTATTAAAGAAAAAGGTGAGCAGCCAAAACCACTCACCTTCTACATTATATTTTCTCAGCAGCTTTCACTAAGTAATTGTTACTTTGACAAGGCAACAAGTTTTCGCGACTCCTGAGCATAGCCTACTATGTGATGCCCCTGAGCCGGCACGTCGGAATAAGTGCAGCTAACGCAGATAGAAAGCCAAATATGACGCAAGTGTAACTCTGTAAATAGTTGAAGTTGTAGCTAGGCGACAAACAAACGAGACTCCTGAGCATGGTTCACCATGTGATGGAGCGAGTGCGTGCAGTCAACAACGCTACAACGATAACTATGACGAGAGTTTTAGCCGAGGCGTTTCACCGTCATGACATCCTTGATCTGTTCCACACGTTTCGAAACCCGCGAAAGCACCTCAATATTGGTGACTTCTAGGTCAAAGTCCATGATGGCAAGTTGACGTCTGTAGTCGACTCGGTTCTTCATACTGGTCACTTTGATCTTTTCGTTGGCGAACAGTGTCGTAATGTCTTTGAGTAGACCACCTCGCTCCATCGCTTCAACACGCACCGTGAGGATGTATGACCCCACAAAGCCGCTGCCCCAGACTGTATCGATGATGCGCTCTGGCGCATGATGGCGCAGTTCTTCTAGCTGTTCACAGTCACTACGGTGTACTGAAATCCCACGACCTTGCGTTATGTAACCAGAGATATCGTCACCTGGAATTGGCTGACAGCAACGTGCTAGATGTGTCATTAGGTTATCGACGCCTTCTACTACAACTGCGTCTTTTTTCGGTCGGCTTTGCGCGGGTGATTTATGCTCAGCTTCTTGCAGTTTTTCCAGTGCTTGCTGGTCTTCTTCCTCTGCCGTTGGCTTGTTAACTAACGCGTTAATATGGTTAATGATTTGGTTGATGCGCAAATCACCGCTACCTACACCAACATACAATTCATCTGGTGTTTTGACGTTAAACCGCTTGAGGGCGTAATGCTCTGCATCTTTTAACGTTGCGCCAATTTTGGCTAACTCATGCTCAAGGATTTCACGACCTGCTTCAAGGTTCTTCTCACGGCTTTGTTTTCGGAACCAGGCGTTAATTTTGGCACGCGCACGACCAGAATGAACGAAGCCTAATGATGGGTTTAACCAGTCACGTGATGGGTTAGGTTCTTTCTGAGTGATAATCTCGACTTGGTCACCCATATGTAATTTATGCGTGAACGGCACAATACGGCCTCCGACTTTGGCACCGATACAACGGTGTCCCACTTCGGAGTGAATGTGATAGGCAAAATCTAGCGGCGTTGCCCCCATTGGCAAATCGACAACATCACCACGTGGTGTAAAGGCATAAACACGGTCATCAAAGACTTGGCTACGTAACTCATCGAGCATTTCGCCAGAGTCAGACATTTCTTCTTGCCAATCCAGTAGCTTACGCAGCCACGTGATCTTCTCATCATAACCGCTTCGGCTACTTGCCCCTTCTTTATATTTCCAGTGCGCTGCAACACCCAGTTCCGACTCTTCATGCATTTGCTTGGTACGAATCTGGATCTCGATGGTTTTGCCTTCTGGCCCTAGAATTACTGTATGGATCGATTGATAACCGTTTGGTTTAGGGTTAGCAACGTAGTCATCAAACTCGCTCGGTAGGTGCTTGTATTTGGTGTGAACTACGCCTAAAGCCGCGTAACAATCTTGCAGTTTGTCTGCGATGATACGCACTGCTCGCACATCAAACAGCTCATCAAAGGCCAAACTCTTTTTCTGCATTTTTCGCCAAATGCTGTAGATGTGCTTAGGTCGACCACTCACTTCGGCATTGATGCCCGACACTTCCATTTCGTGCGTGAGGTCTTCAACAAAGTCTTTGATGTACTGTTCACGAACGATGCGTCGCTCAGAAAGCTGTTTGGCAATTTGTTTGTAAGTTTCCGGTTGTTGGTAGCGGAAAGCGTAATCTTCAATTTCCCATTTCAGCTGACCGATGCCTAATCGGTTTGCTAGCGGCGCATAGATGTTGGCACACTCTTTTGCCGCCGCACGTCGAACTTCATCTGGCGCTTTTTTAACTTCAATAAGGTTACAAATTCGTTCCGCGAGCTTGATAACTACGCAGCGGAAGTCATCCACCATGGCAAGCAGCATGCGGCGTACGTTGTCTACCTGAGATGACGCTGCACTGCCTTCCATGTTGACGTTGAGTTGGCCAATAGCAGCCATTTCTTCAACGCCGTCGATTAATTTTATGATTTCTTTGCTGTATTTCTCTTCCAGAATTTCTCTGTTAAAAGCACCACTTGAAACCAAAGGAAACAGTTGAGCAGCCACTAAAGTGGCTTGATCCATAGACAAGGTGATCAAAATTTCGATCATTTCTCGTCCACGCCACAACAACAGCTCCGCTTGCTCGTTATCAGCTAATACCGTCTGGCAATCTCGATATACTTCGATTAAGCGTGAGGCTGTGTTTTTCTCTTGTCCTAGGCTAGCCACCCAGTTTTCGAGTTCAAACTGTTCATCTTGGTTTAAATGCGCGCTTCTTACCGCAACCATCTCATCATCCTAATTATTATATTCGTGTGGTTTGACTAACACCGTCCAGGTTAGTTCTTTTTACCGCGCGTACACGCTGGCTTTATGACCACCCACCACAAATAAGGGGTCAAAGTCCTAAAGTTAGGACTTTTCAAACAATGCCATCGATTCTAGATGACTGGTATGAGGGAACATGTCCAGCATACCTAATTTAGTTAATTTATAGCCTTGCTCTATCAAGCTTTGACTATCCCTAGCAAGGGTAGCAGGATTACAAGAAACATAAACTACACGCTGTGCGCCAAGCTCAGAAACTTGATCGATGATCCCACTCGCTCCCGCGCGTGCCGGGTCTAATAATACTTTATCAAACCGCTCTGCGGCCCACGCTTGGCCTTCAAAATCTTGCTCAAGGTTAGCGTGATAAAATTGCGCGTTATTGATTTGGTTCAAAGATGCATTGTTTGTGGCTTTTTCTACCATCTCTGCAACACCCTCTACTCCAACCACGTACTTAGCTAATTTCGCAACTGGTAAACTAAAGTTGCCTAAACCACAGAACAAATCTAACACTCGGTCACTCTTTTGTGGGTCTAACCACTCAACCGCTTGTTTGACCATTTGTTGGTTTACACCTTGGTTTACTTGAATAAAGTTATTTGGTGCAAAAGGGATTTTTACTCCAACTTCTTGATAAAAAGGTATATCGCCTTCGATAAGGTCTAATTGTTCTGTCGATGGCATTAAGTACAACGATGCGCCATGACGTTTTGCCAACTCCGTTAGAGATTGAGTTTCACTCGTTGTCAGAGCGCTCAAGTGGCGCAGCGTAATACACGGCCCATTATCACCAAGTACCAGCTCTACATGACCCAATTGTTCAGGCTTTTTGAACGCTTTTAGGGCTGAGTAAATCTCTGGCAGCAAAACATTCAGTTCCGGTGCCAGCACTGGGCAATCGGTCACTTGCGCAATTTGCTTACTCTGCTTTTTACGAAAACCAAAATGTAGCTGACGTGTTTTTTTATCAACAAACAAGCTCACTCTCGCACGGCGACGGTAGGCCTGCGAATCTCCCAATAACGGGGCATCTAGTTCAATGTCACTGCCTGAAAATTTTCGCATTAGCTGACGCAACGTTTGCTGTTTGTACGTCAATTGTTGGTCATAATCTAGATGCTGCAAATCACAGCCACCGCACTCATGATAATGTGGGCAAAATGGCTCCACACGAGCTTCACTCGGCTTAAGGATTTTAATCAACTTACCGCGAGCGTATTTGCTCTTTTCTTCCACCAATTGAGTGACCACCTCCTCACCCGGCAGTGCTCCATCGATAAACAATGGCTTCTTTTTGAGGTAAGCAATGCCTGCGCCGTGGTGATCTAAACGCTCTACTTGCACTGCTTGGTGCCGAGTATTGAGTTGGGTTTTCTTTTTCGGTTGAAAGATGCGTGCCATGCTCTATGCCTGATTTATATGTAATTGCTCTTCGGCTTCACTATTCTTGATTGCAGCCGTTGTGTGATTCGAGTGACTTGATTATGCTTACCGTTTATTCGGTGACGTCACTTCTTTGCTCAAGGCTTTATCGTGCGCTTGAGAAATAATGCGTTATTTTCCCATATCCAGACTCCGATGTAATTAGATAACATGACCAGATATGGCTTACGAGCACGTGTAATTACACTAACTCTCGCTCCCACTCTCATTATTGGTTTATTACTGAGCGGCTTTTTCTCATTTAACCGCTACCAAGACCTTGAGAAACAAGTTATCACCACTGGTAACAGCATTATTGAGCCGCTGGCGATTGCCAGTGAAACTCATCTACTATCAGAAAGCCGAGAGGCGGTACGTCGCTTGATAAGCTACGCGCACCGTAAAAACTCCAAACTGGTTCGTAGTATCGCGGTATTTGATGAACATCATGAGCTCTTTGTAACCTCTAACTTTCATCCTAATTTTGAAGCCTTGATGTTTCCCAAAGATAAACCGATCCCGCAACTGGGTAATTCGGAAATCTACGAAAACTCACTGATATTGCGTGTCCCCATTTTGTCAGAAGGTCACTACTTAGCGGAGTTATCGAACGAAAGCCAAGGCACAAAAGCGATTGGTTACATCGCCGTCGAGTTAGATCTCTCCTCCTTGAGGCTGCAACAGTATCAAGAAGTCTTCTCTGCGTTTTTAGTTCTGGTTCTCGGTCTTGGCTTAGCAAGTGTGTTTGCTTCACGTCTAATGCACGATGTGACCCAACCTATCACCCACATGAAGAATGTCGTTGACCGCATTCGCCGTGGTCATCTGGATGTGCGTATCGAAGGCAAAATGCACGGTGAGTTAGACCAGCTAAAAAATGGCATCAACGCCATGGCGGTATCGTTATCAGAATATCACGTAGAGATGCAGCACAGTATAGACCAAGCCACGTCCGACTTACGTGAAACGCTTGAGCAGCTAGAAATTCAGAACGTTGAGCTGGATATCGCGAAGAAACGCGCGCAAGAAGCGGCCAGGGTTAAGTCAGAGTTCTTGGCGAACATGTCGCACGAGCTGCGTACTCCGCTCAATGGGGTGATTGGCTTTACTCGTCAAATGCTTAAAACGCAGCTTTCTAACAGCCAAACGGATTACCTACAGACGATTGAGAAGTCGGCGAACAACCTGCTGAATATCATCAATGACATTCTCGACTTCTCGAAACTTGAAGCGGGTAAGCTGGCGCTGGAAAACATTCCTTTTGATTTCCGAGAAAGTTTAGAAGAGGTAATTAACCTACAAGCCACAAGTGCACATGAGAAAGGGTTAGAAATCACCCTAAAAGTGGACCCTAAAATTCCACCAGGTTTAGTTGGGGATCCACTACGTATCCAACAAATTTTGACGAACTTAGTCGGTAACTCAATCAAGTTTACCGAGCGAGGCAACATTGATGTTAGCGTAGAAATGCGCTCTCAATCAGGAGACTCCGTCGAACTACAATTCATGGTGCGTGATACCGGTATTGGTATCTCTGAGCGTCAGCAAGCGCAGTTGTTCCAAGCCTTTAGCCAAGCGGATGCCAGTATTTCACGTCGTTACGGTGGTACTGGCCTTGGTCTTGTTATCACTCAGAAACTGGTGAGCCAGATGGGCGGCGAAATCAGTTTAACCAGCCGTCTACACCAAGGTTCAACCTTCTGGTTTACGGTGCGCTTGCACTCAACCGAGATGCCAATGAGCGAACTGATTGAAGTGGAACTTCTGACTGGGAAGCAGTTACTGCTGATTGAACCAAACATGCAAGCCGCATCCGTAACCCAACAGATTCTAAGTCAGGAGGGTATTTTAGTAACCTACCGCTCTTCGCTACCAAACAACGAAGAACAATATGATTATGTACTGTTGAATTTAGCGGCCAACCAGACTCACGATGCGGAAGTTATTACACCTTGGATAGAACAAGCGAAACGCATGGCTCCGAGTGTTCTCCTAGGGACACCGAGTACCGAATTGGCGCTTGCGGACCAAATAATGACAGAGCATCACGTCCAGTGCCTGACGAAGCCATTGTCTCGCCGTAAGTTGCTACAAAGCCTGATTAGCGAACATGTAGAATCGCCACCGGTATTAAGCGCTCCAATTACGCCAAGCGAAGGGGACCGTTTACCTCTGACTGTACTAGCAGTGGATGACAACCCTGCAAACTTGAAGCTGATCTCTGCACTGCTCCGCGAACGAGTAGAAACCGTCACCGCCTGTAGCAATGGCCAGCAAGCGGTGAACCTGGCGACAGAGAAAAAGTACGATTTAATCTTCATGGATATCCAAATGCCACAAATGGATGGTGTGACCGCTTGTAAGCACATTAAAGAGTTGGAGCTAAATAAAGACACGCCAGTGATTGCGGTAACGGCGCATGCAATGGCTGGGGAACGAGACCGCTTGCTCTCGGCAGGAATGGATGACTACTTGACCAAACCTATTGAAGAGCATGTGCTACAACAGGTTTTGGTTCACTGGAACCCAAATGCTTGTACAGAGAGCATTGGCAAAGTCGCCCCTTCATACGTTGATGAACCTGAAGGAAGCGCACCACAATCCGTTTCTTCACCTCAACAGGATGTGATTATTGATTGGCAAGCGGCCTTAAAACAGAGCGCGAATAAAGAGGATCTCGCCAAAGATATGCTGCGCATGTTGATTGAGTTCATCCCTGAAGTAGAAGCAGTCGTTGACCAAGCTCTGGAGCAAGAAGATATCTCTCGTGACGACCTAATTCATGTCATCCATAAGCTGCACGGCAGTAGTTCATATTGTGGTGTTCCAAGGCTGAAATCACTCTGTGCGACGCTTGAGCAAGCACTGCGCTCAGGGATCAGTCTTGAGGAAGTTGAGCCTGAAATGTTCGAGCTGCAAGATGAAATGATTAAAGTAACAACAACCGCAAAGTTATACCTTGAACAGTGATCTATTGAAGAGAAACAAAAGCCAGAGCAAATGCTCTGGCTTTTTAGTATTTTGTTTAAGACTTACAAGCTAGGATTCAAAAATGACCGTCGCCACAGCGTAATGACGCTCATCGGAAATGGACAGGTGAATATGGTTAACGCCCATCGCATCCGCTATTTGCTTGGCTGTGCCCGTCAATGCGAGCACTGGTTTTCCAAGCTCATCGTTCGAGATGGAAAAGTCGTGAAACGTGACCCCTTTTGCGATCCCTGTCCCCAATGCTTTTGAGGCAGCTTCTTTAACAGCAAAGCGCTTAGCAAGATAACGACCTTGCAGCTTAAGCTGTGAGAATTTGGCCATTTCTTCTTCTGAAAGAATCCGCTGAGCAAAAGGTTCACCACTACGAGCTAACGCTTTTTCAATACGCTCAATTTCTGCAATGTCGGTCCCTAACCCTATAATCGCCATCTAGATAGCCCTATGACTGGCGAGCCTCAATCATCAATGCTTTCATGTCAGCAACCGCTTTATTTAAACCATCAAATACCGCGCGACCAATGATTGAGTGACCAATGTTGAGTTCGTAAATTTCTGGTAATGCAGCAATTGGTGCGACATTGTGATAAGTCAGGCCATGCCCGGCATTAACAATAATACCTAGATCATGTGCATAACTAGCACCAGCGGCAATCTTCTTCAGTTCAGCTTGTTGCTCGTCTTCTGTCGTCGCATCTGCATAATGGCCAGTATGTAGCTCAATAAACGGAGCGCCACACTTTTTCGCAGCTTCAATCTGTTGACGGTCAGCATCAATAAATAGCGAAACTTTAATGCCTGCATCTGTCAGCTTTTTCGTCGCAGCTTTAATTTTTTCAAGCTGCCCTACTACATCTAAGCCACCTTCCGTCGTCAGTTCTTCACGCTTTTCAGGCACTAAACACACAAACTCTGGTTTAGTTTGCAGCGCAATCTCAACCATTTCGTCCGTCACTGCCATCTCTAGATTCATACGCGTTTGAATGGTTTCACGCAGAATACGTACATCACGATCCAAAATATGGCGACGGTCTTCACGTAAGTGGATAGTGATACCGTCCGCGCCTGCACGCTCTGCAATTTCAGCAGCGTGAACAGGATCTGGGTATTTTGTACCACGTGCATTACGTAGAGTGGCAATATGGTCGATATTGACGCCTAAATAAATTGAGCTCATTTTCCGTTACTCCGTGCTCTGGGGGTCTGAATGAAAAATTCACGACTTTTTAAAGGTTTGCCGCCAAGATACGGCTTTAAGGCTATACGTGTAAAGCGTTTTGCCGCTTTTAGCTGCTCTTTAGTGACGAACCGCCGCTCACTGATAGCAATCAGTTCATTCCCTAAAAACGTGAGGTTATCGCGCCTAACCGAAGCAATAAACCCTTTCTGTTCCCGGTAACGATAGGTCATTTCTGGATCGACGGGCTCGCCGGTACCTGCACAATGCAAAAAATCCACGCCATACCCCATCGCAGACAGCAAGGCTAACTCAAAACGACGCAGTGCAGGCTCAGGGTTCTCGTTGTGCGCCAACTCGGTTAACGCATGCAAATAATCATGAAATAGTGCTGGCATCGGCACTTCAGCCATCAAAATACGGCCAATCAGTTCATTGACGTACATGGCTGAGTAGAGATTAATGCCCGTTAACGGCAAACCTAGACTTATCGGCTCGGCTTGACGCAAAGTTTTCATCGAGCCTTTCCCCGACCATTTAAGTAATAGCGGGGTAAAAGGTTGCAATGCGCCTTTTAAGTTCGAACGCTTACTGCGCGCGCCTTTGGCCATTAAAGTCATTCGGCCATATTCCTCACTAAATACATCAAGGATTAAGCTCGATTCACTGTAAGGGCGTCGGTGCAATACAAAACAGCGCTGTAAACCTTCGGAAGACAGATTACTCATCTAAGTCATTGTGCCTAAAAAGTGTGAAATAAAAAATAAGGAGCCGAGCGGCTCCTTATTTTAATCGATACTGATTTTTCATCGATGTTGGAGCGAAGCACCTTCGCAGCCAAGATTATAAATCGTCTATATAACCCAACGAACGCAACGCTCGTTCGTCGTCTGCCCAGCCAGATTTCACTTTTACCCAGGTTTCTAGGTAAACTTTACGACCGAACAATTCTTCCATATCTAAACGCGCTTCGCGACCAATAGTCTTAATCTTCTCGCCGCCTTTGCCAATCACCATTTTCTTCTGGCCATTACGCTCAACAAGAATCAAGGCATTGATGTGGAAACCGTCGGTTTCTGGGTTGTAATCAAAACGTTCAATTTCAACCGTTACTGAGTATGGCAGCTCTTCACCAGTAAAGCGCATCAGCTTTTCACGCACAATCTCAGACGCCATAAAACGCTGAGAACGGTCAGTCACGTATTCTTCTGGGAAGTGATGCGTTGCTTTAGGTAAGTGATTACGCACGTGCTTACGCAGTACGTCAATGTTCTTACCTTGCTTGGCAGAGATTGGCACAACATCCACGAAGTCCATCTTCTTCGACATCTCCGCCATGTGTAGCATCACGTCGTTACGATCTTGTACGTTGTCGACTTTGTTTACACAAAGCACAACTGGGAAGTTCGATTTTTGAAGTTTGGTCAGCACCATCTCATCGTCTTTAGTCCAATGCGTACCATCGACTAAGAAGAACACAAGGTTTACATCACTCAATGACGAGTTAGCTGCACGGTTCATCAAACGGTTGATCGCACGCTTTTCTTCAATGTGAAGTCCAGGCGTGTCGACGTAAATTGCTTGGTAATCGCCGTCCGTATCCACACCCATAATACGGTGGCGTGTCGTTTGCGGCTTACGAGAGGTGATCGAAATCTTCTGACCCAAAATCTTGTTCAAAAGTGTCGACTTACCTACGTTTGGACGACCAACAATAGCAATAAAGCCACAGTGTTGGTTTTCTGGCGAGCTTGGCTCACCTTGTGATGCGAAAAACGCATCGATATCGAATTCGTTATCAGCCATTTGTTAATTGCTCAAGTGCTGTTTCAGCAGCCGCTTGTTCTGCCTTGCGGCGGCTGGTGCCTTTACCGATTACAGGCTTATCCACACCTGCTACTTCGCACTCAACCGTGAACTCTTGGTTGTGCGCTTCACCTTTAATATTAGTCACTGTGTAGACAGGCAGCGGTTTTCTTCTGCCTTGTAGGAACTCTTGTAGGCGAGTTTTCGGATCTTTCTGTGAAACGCCTGGTTTAATGGCTTCAAGGCGTGACTGATACCAACTCAGTACAATGCCTCGCACAACTTCAAGATCACTGTCTAGGTAAATTGCGCCAATAATGGCTTCAACCGCATCGGCTAAAATAGAGTCTCGGCGAAAACCGCCACTCTTCAATTCACCTGGACCTAATTTTAAATAATCTCCTAGATCGAATTCACGACCCAGTTCCGCCAATGTATGTCCGCGAACCAAAGTAGCACGCATGCGGCTCATGTCACCTTCGTTCACTTTTGGGAAACGATGGTACAGATCATCAGCGATGACAAAACTTAAAATTGAATCGCCCAGAAACTCAAGACGTTCATTGTGCTTACTGTTGGCGCTGCGGTGCGTCAGCGCCAAATTGATAAGCCCGGCATCTTGAAACTGGTAGCCGAGCTTTCTCTCTAGTTTATCAATTGGAGAATTCATACTCTCTCGATATTTGAATGGTTAGTGAATGCCACCGATGCGGTTAAAACGCACACCAGTTGGAATCCATGAAGGTAGAACACTATCTGCGCCACGATCAAACTCGAAGCTGATCCAGATCGCGACAGCTTTACCGACTAAGTTGGCTTCTGGAACAAAGCCCCAGTAACGGCTGTCAGCACTGTTGTCACGGTTATCACCCATCACAAAATACTGACCTTGTGGTACAACCCACTCTGTCGTTCCGCTGCGTGGGAAATATTGCTCCACGCGGTTACGCACAAGAGGGTTAACCAAAATATTGTGCTCAACGTTACCCAATTTTTCATCCAGTTGGATCATTGGAATACCGTTCGAGCTAAACTGACTTTCTTCAACATTGCTCAGTTTAACTGGCTTACATGCCGATTCGCCTTGGCTTTGCACGCAAAGCTGCTTATCACTTGAATAACGCACGATATCACCAGGTAAACCAACTACACGCTTAATGTAGTCCACACTTGGTTGTGGTGGGTATTTGAAGACCACGATATCACCACGCTCAGGCTTACCAGTTTCCACTAGCTGAGTACGCCATACTGGGTCTTTTAGACCGTACGCGTACTTCTCAACTAAAATGAAATCGCCAACTAGCAAGGTAGGCATCATTGAGCCTGATGGGATTTGAAATGGTTCGTAGATAAAAGAACGTAATACTAAAACGAACGCGATCACAGGAAAAATAGAGACGCTATTTTCAACCCACCAAGGCTGACGCTCAACTTTTTGCAAGGTCACTGCATCCAAACCATTAGACGTCTGAGCTTGAATCTCAGCCAGTTTTTCCTGACGCTTTTTCGCGAAAACCAGCTTTTCCAATAGCCAAACAACGCCAGTTACCAAAGTCGCAATAACCAACATCAGTGAGAATGTATTCGCCATTAAATTCCCTTATCTAAAAATACGAAAGTGAAAGAGCCGAAACCCTTTCACTTATTTTAATATCTAACGTCTTAAGACCGACAAGTGTGAGACAAAGTTCAACTTTAGTCTTTACCTACGTGAAGGATGGCTAGGAACGCTTCTTGAGGCAGCTCAACGTTACCGATCTGCTTCATGCGTTTCTTACCTTCTTTCTGTTTCTTCAGAAGTTTCTTCTTACGACTTACGTCACCACCGTAACATTTCGCGATAACGTTCTTACGCAACTGTTTTACCGTTGAACGAGCGATAATGTGGTTACCAATTGCCGCTTGGATTGCGATATCAAACATTTGGCGAGGGATGAATTCTTTCATCTTCTCTACCAACTGACGACCGCGAGTCTGAGACTGATCTTTGTGTGTAATCATCGCCAATGCATCAACAGTATCACCGTTAAGAAGAACGTCTACACGTACCATGTTCGAAGCTTCAAAACGCTGGAAGTTGTAATCCAAAGATGCGTAACCGCGTGATGTTGATTTCAGACGGTCGAAGAAATCCAGTACCACTTCGGCCATTGGAATATCGTAAGTCACAGCGACTTGGTTACCGTGGTAAACCATATCAACTTGACTGCCTCGCTTTTCAACACACAGGGTGATTACATTACCTAGGTACTCTGAAGGCACAAGGATATTACAACGCGCAATCGGTTCACGAATTTCTTCAATGTCATTGATCGCTGGTAGTTTTGCTGGGCTATCAACATACAGCAGATCGCCATCCGTCTTCTCAACTTCGTAAACTACCGTTGGTGCTGTGGTGATAAGATCCAAGTCGTATTCACGCTCTAGACGCTCTTGGATGATTTCCATATGTAGCATGCCAAGGAAACCACAACGGAAACCAAAGCCTAGTGCTGCAGAGTTTTCTGGCTCGTAGAATAGCGATGCGTCGTTTAGGCTTAGTTTGCCTAGTGCGTCACGGAAGTTCTCGTAATCGTCAGAAGATACAGGGAACAGACCTGCGTAAACCTGAGGTTTAACTTTCTTAAAGCCTGGTAGCGGTTTATCACAACCATTCTTCGCTAGAGTCAGCGTATCACCAACAGGGGCACCAAGAATGTCTTTGATACCACAAACAACCCAACCTACTTCACCAGTACGAAGGATATCGGTATCTACTTGTTTTGGCGTAAAGATACCAAGACGATCTACACCCCAAACTTGGCCCGTACTCATCACTTTGATCTTATCGTTCTTCTTCAGTTCGCCGTTTTTAATACGCACTAAAGAAACAACGCCAAGGTAGTTATCAAACCATGAGTCAATGATCAGCGCTTGTAGTGGCGCATCTGGATCACCTTCCGGTGCTGGAATCGCTGACACAATGTTCTCTAGAACGTCATCAACACCGATGCCTGTCTTCGCAGAACAGCGGGTTGCTTCCATTGCATCGATACCAACGATTTCTTCAATTTCTTCCGCTACACGCTCAGGATCAGCTGCAGGTAGGTCAATCTTGTTTAAGATTGGCACAACCTCTAGATCCATTTCGATCGCGGTGTAACAGTTAGCCAGTGTTTGAGCCTCAACACCTTGACCCGCATCCACAACCAATAGCGCACCTTCACAAGCCGCTAGAGAACGTGATACTTCATATGCAAAGTCAACGTGCCCCGGAGTATCGATGAAGTTCAGCTGATACGTCTCACCGTCTTTAGCGGTGTAGTTTAGCGTCACACTCTGAGATTTGATGGTGATGCCACGCTCACGTTCAAGATCCATAGAATCCAGAACCTGTGCGGCCATTTCACGATCGGTTAACCCGCCACAAACTTGGATTAGACGGTCTGATAGGGTCGACTTACCATGGTCGATGTGGGCGATAATCGAAAAGTTACGAATGTGCTTCATAGATTTAGGGTGACTAACTCTTTACAAATAGGGACAGTAAGAAACGCCATCTACTGACGGCATTTCAATCAAGTTGGCAGATTCTACCGAATTTCGTTAACGGGCGCACGTAATTTAAAGTACATACCCAAATAACCTTTAGTGGAGGGGGACAGCACTTACTGGATTGGCTCTCCAAGTACCCGAACGAGGGTAACTTGGCGCTTGGATTCATCTTCTAACGGACGAGAAACACGTTTTGCGATCCACATTCCACCAGCGGCAAACAATACCGATGCCAATATGATGATGCCTTCCCCGCCGGCTGTCAGCGGCGCTAATAGGAAGTGACCAAACATCGCACCGATAATCAAACCAAACAATGGCAGTAAATAAACCGCCATTGCTGATTTTATTAGGCTCGACTCAGGAAAACCAATCTCGACGACTTGACCTATTTTCACCGATTTATCCGTGCGCAGGTGCCAAGATAAACTCTTGTTACCAATGGCTTTAGTAACAACGCCCGTTCCACAGCTTTTCTGTGAAGAGCAACTACTGCAACTGGTCTGCTGTTCGCAACTTAAATCAATTTCGAATTGCTTGCCGCGACGATGCACGTCTGTAACGGTAGCCAACGCGGTCATCATTGTTATTTACTCTTTGTTACATTAAATGTGACAGATTGGGCGATACGCTGTGCTGTGGTCGGTGGAATGTCTCCTACAACAGAGATTTCATGTTGACCGCTCACAAAACTGTGTAGCGTTCTTCTGCCTTGGCGAACCAACTGCCCTTTTAACGAATGCTCATCTTTGTTTGCTACGTAAACAGAGAAGCTAAACAGACCATCAGAATACAGCTGACTCTCCACCATTTGGTTAGTAACGGCCATTCGATAGCGGTTGAGCTCGTTCGGCTCGAAACCCTCAGGGATCCAACCAACCTGCCAATTACTGGTCCCAATATCGCCTTTTGGCATGGTGAGAACAGCAGGTAATTGAACATCTTGCAGGCCACTCATTAACTCTGCGATTTTTGGGTTTACCGTGTAAGAAATAGTGCGATATTGTTCAAGCATCTCACCATCTCGGTCCACAAGGTCGGCACGTAACGGCAATTTACTCTTTTCATCGATCCATAGTACGTATGAATAGCGCAGACCGTCTTTAGGAACAATACGCAGCACTTGTGTTGCCACACCAGCTTCACGAGCTCTGCCCACTTTTACATAGTCGTAATACAAGTTTAGCTCATCGATATTGGTGTTGAGCATAGGCATAGTCGGAGCGACCATTTTACCTGACTCGATGGTGAACGGTTCTAAACCCGTTTCGATATAACTTACTTCAGTTCCGCGACGAATCACTTCACGCACAGGGCCACTTAAGTAGACAAGATGAGCATATTGATCGTCACCATGCGTAGCATGACGATACAGCAACGGCTCAATGCTGTTCTTTTTGATAAGGATATAAGAGAGTTCGTAACTTAAATTCTTACTCGCCTCGCTCATTTGATGCAATAAAGCCTCCGCTGGCTTATCACCAGCAAAGGCTTGAGAAGACATCATACTGAACAGAGCGCAAGCGCTGATCAGAAATTTTTTCATTCAATATCCGGATTCAGATTTGCATCTTGTTGAGATGCATCACTGTTAATTCGTAACTGCAATTCGTAGTCTCGCAGCATAGCATGAACACGCTTGCGCTGCTCTTGCATATTTGCCTCGCCTACAGAACGTTCTACAGACTCACGAGTCAAACTCACTGGTTCTGCGCTGCCAGCAAACGGAACCGTCTGCAATACAGGTAATTGATCTGTTTGCGGCGACATTGAATCGCTACCACCGTACTGTTGTACACCTAAAATAACAACAAGCGATACACATGCAGCAACAGCAACTTGACCAAACTGCGTCAACCAACCTGGCAACTGACGTTTTGCTTTTTGCGGTTCTGGTTGCGACTCTTTTGGCGTATCCGCAATTGAGATAACATTTGCACTGTGCGAATCAAACGCACGGTGTGCAGGTTCATCTTCTAACGCTAACGCCACGCTTTCAGCAATATTCCACTCAGGTTTTGCTGGCGCTTCGCCTCGCATCACATCACCAATCAGGTGATAGTTCTGCCAAGCATCACGGCTCTCTTGGTCTTGCTCTAACTCTTGAATTAAAGCCTTATCGACCAATTCTCCATCCATGAGAGCTGAAAGTTTTTCTTTGTCAGCCATTATTTTCACCATAGTTATTACTTGTACTAGCGTTGCAAAAGAGGTCTGATTTTCTTTTCCACCGCCTCACGAGCACGGAAGATACGCGATCGTACCGTTCCTACCGGGCAATCCATCACTTCTGCAATTTCTTCATAACTCAAGCCATCGAGCTCTCGTAATGTCATTGCGGTTTTTAAATCTTCAGGTAAAGCTTCGATTGCACTGAACACCACCCGTTGCAATTCTTTGGACAACGTTAAGTTCTCAGGGTTCGATATTTCTTTAAGTGCACTACCTGTTTCGTAAAATTCAGCATCTTCAGCATCGACATCTGTCGCTGGAGGTCTACGCCCTTGAGCAACAATGTGATTTTTCGCAGTATTCACTGCAATGCGATACAGCCACGTATAAAACGCACTTTCCCCACGAAAGCTAGGGATAGCTCGGTAAGCTTTAATAAACGCTTCTTGTGCTACATCTGGTACATCGCCAGGATTACTAACGTATCTGGAAATAAGATTACATACCTTATTCTGGTACTTTGTTACCAACAGGTTGAATGCTTGCTTATCGCCATTCTGAACTCGCTCAATCAATACTTGATCGGTCAGCTGCTCGTTCATTCGAGCGGATACTCCTATTTGTTATGCCCCTACTCTTCTCAGATATGGGTACTAATTATGCAAAACGTAGTATTGACACCACTGCTTACTTGAGCACTATTGTGACCCTAACGTGAATGAGAAAGTTCCATGGTTTCTCAAGTTTTTTGTCATTGTTTTTTCACAGTGTGATGTCTGTACCCAAATGACCACCGCTGCCTGACTTTAGTCTAAGTTTGACAAGCGAGCATCTTGGAGGGAAATGGGTATAATGAATGATCTCTGTCCCAGATTGTGCTGGGTCGAGCATGGAAAAGCAATGGCATTGACAAACTATTACTTTTCATTTGCATGGCTAATGGCTATCTGAACACCGCGTTACAAATTATAACTTAGGAAGCATGCTCATGCTCTGCATGAAAAAGAAGAGTGGCTCAGTCACCGCCGTAACACGGACGTCGATAGGTCTCCCAACTTAGCCCTTAGCGACAGATGTCGCGATAATGGAATGCACATGGTGTGCAAATAATACACAAGGTAGCCTTGTTACCTTAGCTTGGGATTATAAAAGTTATATGAACACAAATCGTGAACATGAGTGTGATGTATTAGTGGTAGGGAGTGGCGCGGCAGGTTTGTCGTTGGCTTTGCGCGTTGCTAACCACTGTAAGGTGATGGTGCTGAGTAAAGGACCACGCAGCGAAGGGGCGACATACTATGCTCAAGGCGGTATCGCTGCCGTATTTGATGAGTCAGACACCATTGATTCACACGTTGAAGACACGCAAATCGCCGGGGATGGTATTTGCGATGAGGAGACCGTAAGGTTCATTGCTGAGCATTCAAAAGAGTGCGTACAGTGGTTGATTGACGGTGGTGTCCCATTTGATCGTGAAGAAGATGACTCTGACGATGAACCTCGCTACCACTTAACTCGTGAAGGTGGTCATAGCCGTCGTCGTATTCTTCACGCGGCAGATGCGACAGGTATGGCGATGCAAACCTCCCTGCAAGATAACGCTCATAACCATCCAAACATTCATGTTCTCGAACGTCACAATGCTCTGGACTTAATCACCGAAGACAAAATTGGCGGTGATAAAAACAAAGTTATCGGTGCTTATATTTGGAACCGCAACGAAGAGCATGTCGAAACCGTGCGAGCCAAATTTGTGGTTCTCGCTACAGGTGGTGCTTCAAAGGTTTATCAATACACCTCTAACCCAGATGTGTCGTCTGGTGATGGTATTGCGATTGCTTGGCGTGCAGGGTGTCGTGTGGCGAATATGGAATTTAACCAGTTCCATCCGACGTGTTTATATCACCCAGAAGCACGTAACTTCTTGCTGACTGAAGCGTTGCGTGGCGAAGGTGCTTACCTGCGTCGTCCAGATGGCTCTCGCTTTATGCCAGATTTCGATGAACGTAAAGAGCTTGCTCCGCGTGACGTGGTGGCTCGTGCTATCGACTTCGAAATGAAGCGTTTAGGCGCCGACTGTATGTATCTCGACATCAGTCATAAGCCTGCTGACTTTATTACGAAACACTTCCCAACCATTTATTCACGTTTGATGGATTTGGGCATCGACATGACTAAAGAGCCAATCCCAATCGTACCTGCTGCACACTACACTTGTGGCGGTGTCATGGTGGATAGAAATGGCTGCACCGATCTGAAAAATTTGTATGCGATTGGTGAAGTTAGCTACACCGGGCTGCATGGTGCTAACCGCATGGCATCAAACTCACTTCTCGAATGTGTGGTTTATGCTTGGTCTGCGGCAAAAGATATTCTAAAACATCACACTAACGTTGAGCTACCCTCACAGGTGCCATGTTGGGATGAAAGCAAAGTAACCAATAGTGATGAAGAAGTGATCATTCAGCACAACTGGCACGAGCTTCGTCTGTTTATGTGGGACTACATGGGCATTGTGCGAACTGACAAACGTTTAGAGCGCGCCTTACGCCGTATCCAACTGTTGCAACAAGAAACACACGAGTACTACAGCAATTTCCGTGTGTCGAACAACTTATTAGAACTGCGTAACCTTTTACAAGTCGCAGAGTTGATGGTTCGTTGTGCGATGCAGCGTAAAGAGAGTCGAGGTTTGCACTACACGCTTGATTATCCGAACCAACTGGAAAACAGCGGACCAACGATTTTGGTTCCAGCTAAACAGCTTTAACTCTACCAAGTAAACTATTACATCAGCAGGGAGCATTAGCTCCCTGTTTCATTTCCCATTGGCGTAATACCAAAGATAGTTGACGATACTGCTCATCGTCACAGCTATCACGCCAAATCGTAACACTACGGCCAGATTGCAATTGGAATGTTATCTTGAATGGTGATGCCGATGTATCGACTCGCTGTAAATGACCCTTTTCGGACTCAATATCTTCCGAGCATTCGCCATACTCAAGGGCATCAAACCTAACCGAGCCATCGCAGTGCACATACCAATGCCCATGACTTGTAGGTTGAACAAGGCCTTGGCTTGAGAGAGCCTTAACAATCAGTAATAACAAATAAGTCGATAATACGAGCGGAACACTAGAGAAGATAACAGCCCAAGTCATCAATAAGAAAAGTACAACATTGAAGACTCGGGCAGTCAGAGAGGGAGAAGCAGTAAAATTAACGAACTTTGCTGAGGTTATGGGCGACAATTTTATCAACCATTGCTGCATGACCTAAATTTTCGCTACGGCCATGCCCCATTACCCAAGTAAACAGATCAGGATCATCGCATTCAAGTAAAGAAACAAAGTCACGCTGCTCTTGTTCACTCAGAGTATCAAAGCACTCTTCAAAAAACGGCATAATTACTACGTCAAGCTCAAGCATGCCTCGACGACAAGCCCATTTAATACGCGCTTTTTCTTCCGGAGTGTACATTCACTATTCCTTCATAGATGTCTTGTTGTTAGTGCGGAGTGTAACAAGGGATGTGCTACGTCACTAGTGTGCGGGTCACAATACGATAGTGAAAGCAGACAAATGTTGATTCGTAAATCGCTCCCCTAGTATCTCAAGGTTATTTGGGTATAACATAGCGGAAAAATATCTTCAAAAGGCATTGTAATTATGGAATGGCAAACTCGTTTTTCAGCATTACCTCTCTCAACTCAAGACGCACTTCCAGAGTTATCTATCTCACTGCTGGATAACTTCGGCATGATCACCATGATCGGTGATGATAAAAAATCATACTTACAAGGTCAGGTTACCTGCGATGTTGTTTCTTTAGAACAAGACCAATCAACACTGGGCGCACATTGTGATGCAAAAGGCAAAGTGTGGAGCGTGTTCCGCCTTTTTCATCATCATGATGGCTACGGCATGATCCAACCAAAATCGGCGATTGACGTAGAACTTAGTGAAATAAAGAAATACGCTATTTTCTCTAAAGTAACGATTGAAGCTTCTGATGACGTTATCTTAGGCGTTGCTGGCGTCAAAGCCGACGAATTCATTTCAACAATGAGCAAGACAACTGGCAGCGTTCGCCCAGTTAACGGTGGCACAGCAGTGCAAGTTGCCCAAGATCGCTGGTTACTGATATTAAGTGCGCCAGAAGCACAACAAATCGTTGAAACTACCGACGCTGTCTTTACGACAAATGAGCTTTGGAATCGTTTCGATATTGAGGCAGGTTTACCATTTGTCTCTGCATCCGCGCAGAATGCTCACATTCCACAAGCACTCAACGTGCAAGCTTTAGGAGGCATAAGCTTCACAAAGGGTTGCTACACGGGACAAGAAACGGTGGCACGAGCGAAGTATCGCGGTACCAATAAACGTGCGATGTATATCGTAAAAGGTGCAACTTCTGCTCCATTCAGTGACGAACCAATTGAGCTCGAACGCAGCGTAGGTGAAAACTGGCGTTCAGTAGGTGCTTTGTTAAATCACTACCAGTTCAGTGACAATCACGCGATTGGCCTGATCGTACTGCCTAATAATCTCGATGAAGACACTCGTCTTCGTTTGGTTGCGCAACCAGAATGTGAATGGACAATCGAATCACTGCCTTACAGTCTTGATGATGAGTAATACAATCAATACTCCTTTGATGCAATTTCTCACAGACCAACACATTCCGTTTCGTCTGTTACCGCATCAAAGACCAGCAACCACCATTGAGGATGCCGCGCACCAACGCGGCATTCGCCCTTCTCAAATGGTGAAAGCAATCTTGCTACGAGACATGGGTAATCAATATGCACTAGCCTGTGCACCAGGTGATCGTAGCGTTGATCCCAAAAAAGTGCGCTCGTTACTGAAATGTCGCCGGATGACTTGTGTTGATCAAGCCGATGTTGAGTCCATCACTGGTTACAAAGTTGGTACTGTCACTCCTCTGTTACTCAAACGTCATATGCCAATCGTGTTCGACCCCAGCTTACTAGAAGAACAGGAAGTCACGATCAGCAGTGGCGATCGAATGGCTGGGCTGGCGCTTTCTATTCAAGATCTTATCCAATTGTGCCAGCCGACCGTAGCTGAGATCTGTCGTTAATCGTCTAAAAACAATGTAATGACACGTAGTGTTTCTATCACTGCGTGATCTCGCTCATATCTACAAAAATAGACATGAGAATTTTTAATCACATATAAAACATAAATAGTCACAAAGATAAAACTCGTATATGCTGAATTTGTTGGTTAAGTTTCAAACAAGCACTTAACCGATATAAAGTGAGTCAGCTAGCTGAGTGACAGCATTCATGCAGTTAGTTATCCACTTTTGTGTAATGCATCTGTGACTATTCGCCCGCTGAAGCGGGCTTTTTTTTACGTGGAACTTTTTCTCTTTCATTTCCTCTAATCGTTAGAACGTAAAGTGTGTTGCGCGAGGCACGACCTTAATAGAAACAACTAGCAAACAACCGTTTTCGTTCTATTCTTAATTCTGTAACAAAACTATTGCTTAATGCGTCACGTAAAAAGGAGTGTATTGGCGTAAGGGTTCCTTTAGAGAGGTTATTTTTGGGGTAATCCTCACGCTATTTAAGAGATGACACTGTCAAATTGTCTAAGACAACACAATTCTCTGACGCAACACCCTACATCTGTATTTAATACTATTGCTGTCACAATAATTTTCGCGTCCAGAACGTAGAATACCTAGGCTAGGTTAGATAAAAGGAAAGTAAATATGAGACTGTTTAAGCGCTATACACCAAGTATGATTGCTAAACATATAAGTCGTCTTTTTAAAGGAAGAATTTATATTTACGGGGTCGGTAGATTCGAGTTTGATAACGGTAAGTTAATACTGCCGGAGAAAGCAGAGCAACGCCATTTCCGAGCGGTCAAAGAGATCAATCAAGAAATAATGAAACTCCGATGCGCATATGCTTAGCAAAATGTTGATAAAACAAAGGCTGGATTAACCAGCCTTTTGTGTATTTGAAGTTCGCTTTGCACTTACTGACGCGCCAGATCCGGCAAGTGTCCCTTTAAACCAAGCGCGCGCTTCATGATCTCATCTTTCGCTCCCGGCAGTTGCCCCGCTAAACTTAAGCCAATGCCACGAACGAGCTTCTTAGCTGGGTTCTCGCCAGAGAACAAATCTCGAAACCCTTGCATAGTAGCGATCATCTTTGCCGCTTCCGCTTTTCGCCAACGCTCGTAGCTTCTTAGGTTGCGTTTACTACCGATATCTTGTCCCTGCTTCCAAAGTGCTAACACCTCTTGAGCAAGACTGGCCGCATCTAATAAACCCAAATTCACACCCTGCCCCGCTAATGGGTGAATGGTATGGGCCGCATCACCAACCAGCGCGACTCGCTCGACGACAAAATCTCGCGCATAGCGCATTTTCAAAGGAAACGCAGCACGCTCTCCCACTACTTCACATAGACCAAGTCGAGCATCAAACTCACTCGTCAACGCTTTATTGAAATCATGTTCACTCATCGCCACTAACTGCTCTGCTCGATTTGGCTCCGTGGACCAAACAATAGAGCACATATTTGGTTGCGACATTGGCAAAAATGCCAACGGTCCGTGAGGAGTAAATATCTGGCGCGCAATGCTGTTGTGTGGCATAGCAGTTTTGACATTCGCGACCAAAGCATGATGACCATAGTCCCAATGCGTTAATGGAATATCCATTTGATGGCGAAGCCACGAATTCGCCCCATCGGCTCCGACCACTAATTTAGCGGTCATGGCTTGGCCATTATCGAGCGTCAGCCAGCTTTCTTGCTCACCGACCGCGAGAGTCGCGCAACGTGCAGGCATAAACATAGTGACGTTATCGAGCTTTTGGACTTGTTCAAGCAGCGCAAGTTGAATCACACGATTCTCAACAATGTGCCCTAAATCAGGTTGTGCCATACTTTGTGCATTAAATTCAATACTGGCAAAGCTATCTTGTTCCCATACTTCCATGCCATGGTAAGGTGAAGCTCGGCGCTGTTCTATGCCCTGCCAAGCACCAAGTTTACGCAAAATCGTCTCACTAGAGCGGCTCAGCGCAGACACACGAACATCGGGCAATTCTTTCAACGAATCATCTGGCACTTTACCTTCAATAACGGCGACACGCAGATCACTGTCTTTGAACGCGGCAGCAAGTGCCAACCCAACCATCCCTCCGCCGATGATGGCGATATCTACACTTTGCATCATTGCTTTTTATTACCTAATTCAGTGCGGCCGTTCATCGTTTTACCAAGCCAAGAGTATGGCGTAGTAGCGGCTGCTTAAAAATAGAAAGGTTATCCATCGCTGCTAAGGCAGTATTTCGGCCAATTCGCATCGCGGGTAAATCATTTGAAAAAACATGCACCAAGGCACTGGTTAGCCAAATAGTTTCGCTTCGATCTGCTTCTCTACGTTGACTAAAGCGCATCAGGCCTTGATAAAGACCCACATCCTCACTTTGCTGCACAATTTCTTCTGCTAGTGAGACTACATCGCGAATACCGAGATTAAAGCCTTGTCCAGCTATCGGGTGCAGCGTTTGCGCCGCATTTCCAACAATCGCAAAGCGATGTGAAATATTTTGCTTTCGATGGCGAAGAAGCAATGGGTAACTTGCACGGCGACCCACTTTTTTCATCGCGCCTAAACGCCAACCAAAATCGTTCTGTAAACGCTGGAGAAATGCTTGATCAGATAACTCAAGAACGGCTTGGGCTTCTTCAGGGTGCAAACACCAAACTAAGGACATTCGATTGTCACTCATTGGCAATAAAGCAACAGGGCCATTTTCAGTAAAACGTTCAAAGGCTCTACCTTGATGAGGTTCTTGAGTCACAATATTGGCAATGACAGCCACTTGTTCAAAATCTTGCTCAGAAAGTTCTAGACCAATTTTCTGACAACAGGTCGAAACAGCACCATCTGCAGCTACCAACAGTTTTGCTTCAAGTTGCTCACCACTTTTCAACGTCACATGGGTACAGTTTTGCTCGCGCTCGATATCGGTAACGGAGTCAGGACAAAACAGCGTAATTGATTCGCTGCTGTCTAATAATTCTTGATATACACGCCCAACATCGGCTAACTCTACAACATACCCTAGAGCTTCAACCCCAACCTCTTGCTTGGTAATCTCCGTCATCCCAGCATGAGAACGGTCAGAAACGTGGATATGTTCAATGGGGGTGACAAACGGTTCTACTGACGTCCAGAGCTGTAGTTGACGCAACAGATTGACAGTACCGTAAGACAATGCGATTGAGCGAGAGTCAAAACCAGGGTGCATATCTGATTGTGCTTTAAAAGGCTCAACGACTGCAATGCGGAGCTTTCCCTGAGACAAATGGTCAATCGCCAATGCTAACGTTGCACCAGCCATGGCACCACCAGCAATGACTACATCATATTGCTTCATACTAACCTCTGGACAGTCTACGATTAGTGAATAGTAGGTTTTTTGTCGCTGCTTTCAGGACGAACACCAAATTCAGCATGAATTGTTAGTACGCAAGCTTTGATGTGCTCAATCACTTGCTCTAGCAATTGCGCTTGTTCACCAAGATCGTCATCTTCATCGATGCCTAATTTGGCAATCTCTTCTAAGTCAGCCAGTGCTTCTTTAGCGTCATCAGATGCTTTATTAAGAGCAACGCCTGCTAGACCTAACCCAGAAATAAAGTGGTTTACAAAGTCGGACACACTGTCGGCTAATGCGAATAAGCCTTCTTCGCCCGGCTCATCTGGCAATAATAAAGACAGCTCCATCGACGTGCCAGTTAGTTCATTGACAGTAACAGTGAATACGCTTTGAGCAAAAGCTAGCGCGGTAGAAGGCCAACCCATACCATCATTGGTGTAGTCAAACAGAATAGGCTGCCAAGTTTGATCATTAATCGCCAATCCACCACTTAACATGCCGACAAATAAGCCATGTAACTCCGCCGGTGTTACTGCTAGGCTTGCAGATTGCAGTTCAGCAGCAATAGATTGGTATTCAGGAAGGGTGATTTCACTCATAACTTGGCTCATTCTTGCGTAATAATGTATTGGTATATCCTACCATCAAGGTTAGTGGTCTGAAACGGCTATCAAATTCAATTTTGGACAGCATTTGTTCAATTTGCCCAATTCCTGTGTGATCTCGTCATCATTTCTCTTTCTGTGATGGGAAATGCTTGAATCTTAATAGCGGTTTTCCTATAGTTTGCTCCTCGGTAGTTGTATGAAGCAACACCTTAGATAGCGCGAATATAGAGTTTATTCATCATGAGCAATCAAGCGATCGACGTTGAAATATTAGGCAAACTTACACGAGTGAATTGTCCGACAGGACAAGAAGAGTCTCTTGTTGCAGCGGCAAAAGATCTGGATCGCCGATTGAAAGAAATGAGCGAACGTACTAAGGTAACCAATGAAATCCAACTGCTGACCTTTGCTGCATTGAATATTTGCTATGAGTTGCACACCAAGTCATACGAATCCAATGGTCAACAGCAAGAAATTACTGAGCGAATGGAAAAGCTCACCGCGTCTTTAGAGAACGCACTAAGCAAAGTTACGCAAGGACAGCAGTAAATACAAAATTTACCCTGGGGTGTGCGTCAGCAGGATTTAAGTCCCTGAGCCGATAAGCAATACCTAAGGGTTAGTATTTGGTAACTATTGAGCAAGCTCGGCATGCACCGAGAAGCCTACGGTTGTCATTGCTGATCCGCCTTGAACCAGCTGGTTCAAGGGCCACAATCCTCAACGGCACCCTGGGGTATTCTCTCTATGTCAGACCTCTCTCGACAAGACTTCCGCAAACTGATTCGTGAAAAGCGCAACGCTCTGTGCTGTGATACACAATACCAAGCGGGAATCGACCTTATTACTCAATTTTCCCAACTTCCTGAAATCGATCAGGCGCAACATATTGCCATCTACCTTTCTGCAGACGGTGAGCTTGATACTAAACCGCTCATTGAATGGTTATGGCAACAGGGAAAATCGGTTTATCTGCCCGTCATCCATCCCTTTTCTAAAGGTCAGTTACTGTTTCTTCAGTATATAAGTGATGAACAGCTCGTCTACAACAAGTACGGCATCTTAGAGCCCAAGCTCGATATCAGACACCTCAAACCCGTTCGCCAGCTTGATTTAATCTGCACGCCTTTAGTTGGGTTCGACAGTATCGGACACCGCTTAGGCATGGGCGGGGGGTACTACGATCGTACTCTGTCACGTTGGTTTATAACTGGAGAGGGAGCTAAACCTGTCGGTATCGCTCATGACTGCCAACATGTAGAACGCTTACCAATTGAAAGCTGGGACATTCCATTACCTAAGATCGTGACCCCAAGCCAAATATGGCAATGGGAAAGTGACAAGTAAGCCGCTATAATCACGCCCGCAAACGTTAACGAACATCTATTCAGGAGATTGGCATGACTCAAGATGAAATGAAAAAAGCGGCTGGTTGGGCAGCACTAAAATATGTTGAGAAAGGCAGCATTGTCGGTGTTGGTACTGGCTCTACCGTGAATCACTTCATCGATGCACTAGGCACTATCAAAGATGATATTAAAGGTGCAGTGTCTAGCTCTGTCGCTTCAACTGAGCGCCTTAAAGAGCTTGGTATTGAAGTATACGAGTGTAACGATGTAATGAAGCTGGATGTGTATGTTGATGGCGCAGATGAGATCAACCCAGCACGTGAAATGATCAAAGGCGGCGGCGCGGCTCTGACTCGTGAGAAAATTGTCGCAGCAATCTCTGATAAGTTCGTATGTATCGTTGACGGCACTAAAGCAGTTGACGTACTTGGCCAGTTCCCATTGCCTGTTGAAGTAATCCCAATGGCACGCTCTTACGTGGCTCGTGAATTGGTAAAACTAGGTGGTGACCCAGCTTACCGTGAAGGCGTTGTGACTGACAACGGCAACGTGATTCTGGATGTGCACAATATGCAAATTACCAACCCGAAAGAAATGGAAGACAAAATAAACGGCATCGCTGGTGTCGTGACTGTGGGTCTTTTCGCTCATCGTGGTGCAGACGTAGTGATCACTGGCACACCAGAAGGTGCAAAAATTGAAGAATAAATAACAGCCCAAAATGAACCTATCTGGTTCACTTTTCTGTTATTTCATTACATACGGTGCTGCAAGGCACCGTTTTTTATTCCTTTCTATAAGAAAATTATCTCTTATTCCGTAATTTTCTTACCCAAAGCAATTTTTTTTTGTTACTTTATTGAACAGAAGACGCACAGGGAAACGTTTGTCTTCCTACAAAACTGTTAATTATCCCCTTTTTAATAGTTTTGCCCAATGTGCGCCACATTAGCCCACCTTTCCATTTTAAGGACGAGAAAAAATGGCCAAAGTTTCACTGGAAAAAGAAAAGATTAAGATCCTCTTGTTAGAGGGACTCCACCCTTCTTCAGTTGAAGTTCTTCAAGCAGCTGGTTATACCAACATTGAATACCATAAAGGTTCCCTTCCGGAAGAAGAACTAATTGAAGCGGTAAAAGACGTGCACTTCATTGGTATCCGCTCCCGTACGAACCTATCCGAAGAGGTAATCAATGCGGCGAACAAGCTGGTTGCAATTGGCTGTTTTTGTATTGGTACTAACCAAGTAAACCTAGATGCAGCAGCAAAACGCGGTATTCCTGTCTTTAATGCACCATTCTCTAACACTCGAAGCGTGGCAGAGCTTGTACTTGGGCAAATCCTTTTACTAGTGCGTGGTATTCCTGAAAAGAATGCACTTGCACATCGCGGTATTTGGAAGAAAAGTGCAGACAACTCTTACGAAGCTCGTGGTAAGTGCCTTGGCATTATCGGATACGGTCACATTGGTACGCAGCTTGGTATTATTGCCGAAAACTTAGGTATGCGCGTTTACTACTACGATATTGAGAACAAACTGTCCCTTGGTAATGCGACGCAAGTACATACCATGAGTGAACTATTGAACAAATGTGATGTGATTTCTTTGCACGTTCCCGAAACACCGGAAACGAAAAACATGATGGGTGAAGCTGAATTTGCTCGAATGAAACCAGGTTCCATCTTTATCAACGCGGCACGTGGCACCGTTGTGGATATTCCTGCACTTTGCCATAGCTTAGAAGCTGGTCACCTTGCCGGCGCTGCAATTGATGTATTCCCAACTGAACCAAAAACAAATGCTGACCCGTTCGAGTCTCCTTTACAAAAATTCGATAACGTCATTCTCACTCCACACGTTGGTGGTTCAACGCAAGAAGCACAAGAGAATATCGGCTTAGAAGTGGCGGGCAAACTGGCTAAGTACTCTGATAACGGCTCGACACTTTCAAGCGTAAACTTCCCTGAAGTGTCATTGCCAGAACACAGTGGAGAGTGCTCTCGTCTGCTTCATATCCACAAGAACCGTCCTGGTATTCTAACTCAGATCAACACCATCTTTGCTGAAGAAGGCATTAACATTGCCGCGCAGTACCTACAAACAGCCGCTGAAATAGGCTACGTAGTGATCGACGTTGAAACTGAACGAGCAGAAGAAGCTCTAACAAAGCTCAAAAACATTGAAGGCACAATCCGTGCTCGTATCCTTCACTAAACAGTGAAACAGAAACGACAAAGGCAGGGGTTATGACTCCCTGCCTTTTGCTTTTTACTGTTTGCTAAGCCTTACTTTAGCTTATAAATGACATCGACTTGATCGCGAATGATCATAGTTGAATCTTGGTAGCTATTCGCTCCTTCTTTACTATCCATCGCCATTGAACGCATTAACACAGGCTGAACGTGCATCTGTCTGTAATTGATCTGCCATACATCGCCCAACTTTTTCTCAAAACCAGTCGCTAATGACCCTGCTTTTTCTCTTGCGTCCTTAATCGCCGCCATTCGTGCCTTTTGCTGATACTCGGCTTGGTTGCTTACCTTAAGTTGAATATTATCAACCTGATTAATTCCCGCTTCTAACGCCATATCTAGGTATTGGTTAAGGTTTTTCAGATCCGTCACCGTGACATCAATACTGCGAGATGCTCGATACCCAACAAGTTCTGCTTTTCCTGATTTAGGGTAGTGGTACTGAGGAGCAAGGTATAAATTCGAGCTAGTAATATTGTCTTTTGACAAGCCGGCATCCGACAAGCTTTTTAGAAACTCTTCAACGGTTTTATCTACGGACAATTTCGCTTGTTCAGCCGTCATTGTCGTATCGACTACTTTTACAGAAAACGTAGCCATATCAGGTGTGGCCGTCACTTCGCCATACCCCGTTGTCGTAACATGAGCAAACTCTGGCGTATTCGCCAAAACTGAAGCACTGGTAAGGCTGAGTGCTGAAGCCAGCAAAAATGAATACAATTTCATTCAATAAATCCATCCATACAAAATTAAGTACTTAATCTCAGATTCCAACATCACTATCATGGCTGAGAAAGCGTGTGGTTTCATAATAGAAACTTCCGCCGATTATCCAAGCACCCATAGTGACTTCTAACACAACTTTGACTATGTAACATTGGCGTAATTTTTAAACAAAACACACTAAGTTAACGATATGCAGCTCTGACAAACTTATTGAGGTAGATGCTGCTGCGCATACCCCACTATCGCATGTGAGATTTCTTGTAGTACCCCAGTTTCTAACTGCCAGTGGTGCCAATAAATCCGATGGGACATTAAAAAACCTGGAGTCACATCAACCAACACACCTCTGTCTAATTCGTCGGTAATTTGCAAGCGGGGGATCAAGCAATAAGCTACACCAGCTAACGCCACTTTTAGAAACGCTTCAGAACTACTGATGTTGTGATGAATAACGCTGTCAGGATTGACGTTAAAGTGCTCGGTAAGAAATGTTTTATGTAGATCATCATATTGGTCATATGAAACGGCCGGTGCTTTTGCCAATGTCTGATTATTTACGCCTTTAGAAAAATAACGCTGATAGAACTCTGGGCTCGCGACACAAACATAATCGATGCGACCTAAATAGTCTGCTCTGCATCCGGGGATTGGCTGGGACTCCAAGCTGATCGCTCCTGTCACTTCGCCACTTTTGAGTTTTTCAATAGAGCGGTATTCACCATAGATAGTCAGTTTTAGTTCAACTTGACGCTGCTTCATAACATTTTGCAGCGCTGGCAGTAGCCATGTTGCAAGGCTATCTGCATTAGTCGCTAAAGAGAGTTGCACAGGTCGCGTACTGGTATCATTTTTTAGTTCGGGGAGAATTTCATGCTCTAGCAAGCGTACTCGCCGATAAAGACCCAACAATTTTTTACCAATTGGCGTTGGCTTAGGTGGCTGGCTTCGAATTAAAACAGGCTGCGCGAGAAACTTCTCTAACTGCTTGATACGTTGAGAAATGGCGGATTGAGAAACAAATAAATGCTCGGCAGCACGCTCAAAGCTACCCTGATAAACTATAGCGTCTAATGCCTCAATCCATTTGTAATCTAACCCTCGCATACCTTTCCTCTCACTCCTGATCAAACGCCTCCCGTTAAATTAGTCTATCTAATGTAAGATTAAAATCATTAATTATACTTATTTAGATAAACGCTTTATCTTTCCCCTCTCTGTAAATGTATTTGTTATTTTGAAGTGAGGTGAAGTGTGAGCTTGTGGGTTCTATTGCAAGGTTTTGGTTTAGGAGCATCAATGATCATTCCGATCGGCGCGCAAAATGCGTATGTTTTGAATCAAGGCATAAAGCGTAATCACCACCTAACAACCGCCACTATTTGTAGCGTGCTAGATATGATTTTCATCTCTCTAGGTATCTTTGGTGGTGGTGCAATTCTGTCTCAAAATGAAATCTTACTGACGTCGGTGACACTTGGTGGTATTGCTTTCTTGAGCTTCTATGGACTGCTCTCGCTAAAAAGTGCTTTTAAGCCAGAGAGTGAATCGGAATCAAAAGGGGAGATTGTAGCTCGAGGTCGTCGAACGGTTATTCTAGGTGCGCTAGCTGTCACTGTGCTTAATCCGCACTTATATTTAGATACAGTCGTTATTCTAGGTTCGATCGGTGGACAATTTGAAGGCCATGATCGCATTGCTTTTGCACTAGGTACGATTCTGGCTTCCTTTGTTTGGTTCTACACTTTATCGATAGGAGCAGCCAAACTAGGTCCAACACTCTCTAAACCAAAAGTGAAAAAAACCATCGACATTGCAATCGCAATGATGATGTTCACAATAGCGTATATCTTAGCGAGTGAGCTTATTGATAAGTATTGGTAATCACCAGGTAGTAAGGCAGCAAAGACATGGAGTCACTAAAACGTATTTATAACAACAATAGAGAGCGATTCAACGCGCTCTCTATTCCTTTTCGGGAATGGCAGCACGAAGCCATCTTAGACTTTGAGACAGATATACGCATTGCGAGAGAGCTTGGTTGGACGGGTACGCATACCAAAAGCCTCTTTTTAACACTCAAAGGACAAGGTTACGCGGTTTATCTGACAGATAAGGACTCGCGCCTCGATGCCAAGCAGATTAAAGCGATTACAGGTAAACGTCCCTCTATTTGTAATGACGATGAAATGGTCGAAGTGTTAGGTTGCGTACCCGGCGCGGTTTGCCCAATAGGCTTACCGGAATACATCACTATCATTGTTGATACCAATCTCTATCAACATCAAGAGTTGCTCTATACGCCTGGCTTACCTGAGTTCACATTTGGATTTGCAGGTAAACATCTAAAACGCCTCTTACTTGCTGGTCATCACACCCTTTACGAAATATAAAAAAGCGAGGCCTATTGGCCTCGCTTTTGAATATCGACTGCTTTTGATTAAGCGTCGACTTTGTTCAGGTGAACATCCATTTGTGGGAATGGAATCTCGATACCATTTTCATCCAATGCTTCTTTAATACCTTGCATTGCATCAAAGTATACGCCCCAGTAATCTGCAGTTTTCACCCATGGACGAACCACAAAGTTAACTGAAGAGTCTGCTAACGTAAGTACACCAATTGTGATATCTGGGTCTTTCAAGATACGTGGATCTTTCTCTAGCGTCTCACGAATCACTTTCTTCGTTAGTTTAAGGTCTGCTTTGTATGAAACACCAATCACTAGGTCGACACGTCGTGTCGCATGGCGAGAGTAGTTAGTAATGGCACCGCCGATAACTGAAGAGTTAGGCACAACAACCATTTTGTTGTCTGGTGTTTTTAGAACGGTTTGGAAGATTTGAATTGCTTCAACACTACCCGCCACACCACCGATTTCTACGTAGTCGCCTGATTTGAATGGACGGAACGCAACAATAAGTACGCCTGCTGCAAAGTTTGATAGTGAACCTTGTAGTGCAAGACCAACAGCAAGACCTGCCGCACCAATCACAGCAACAACAGAAGCGGTTTGAACTCCTAATCGACCAAGAGCCGCGATTAGCACGATTACAAATAGCAAGTAACGAACAAGACCGTGAATAAATTCAACGACGGCCTTATCCATGTTTTTCTTTTCTAGTACTTTAGAAACACTACCAGCGACTGCCTTAACGATAAGATTACCGATAAACAGAATAAGCAGCGCAGAGATAATGTTCACACCGTACTGAACCAGTAGATCTGAATTGTTTGTCAGCCAAGTTTCAGCCTGAGTTAGACCATCCGTTAAAGTGGTATCGATACCCACCGATTCACCTGCCATAATTCTTATCCTCAAAAATAAAGAGATATAAATCCAATTGCCGTTAATTTATGAACCTTGTTTTTTAAAGGCTCTTTTCTAAAACAACATCCCTATTGCTCCACTGAACAGTGTCAGATTTTTGGCACAATATCCCAACTCTGACTTTTTTCAAAGTCAGAGTTTCGCAAAGATATGCAAAACAAGACTTTATCAGAGCTTTCTGACACTGACTTGTTACAGGTTACGCAATGCACTCTGATTTCGCCACTCTTAAGACTGATATTCCCATGTTTTCTTTAAAAAAACGTTAAAGGTGAGATATCTCACTAGCAAATACAATCTAACGCATAAAAATATCGGGAGAAAGCAGCAGGGAAGAAAGTGATAGGCATAAAAAAACCCGCTCAAAGAGCGGGTTTTTAAGTAACTTAATCAGTAACGATTATAGTACGTCAACTGCGTTAAGGTCAGCAAATGCTTGCTCTAGACGAGTAACCATTGAAGCTTGGCCTGCACGTAGCCATACGCGTGGATCGTAGTACTTCTTGTTTGGTGCATCTTCACCAGTTGGGTTACCGATCTGACCTTGTAGGTAATCGTGGTTTTCAGCTTCGAACTTACGGATACCATCCCAAGTAGCCCACTGTGTATCAGTATCGATGTTCATTTTGATTACACCGTAGCCGATAGATTCACGGATTTCTTCTAGAGAAGAACCTGAACCGCCGTGGAATACGAAGTTTAGAGAGTTCGCTGGAAGACCGAATTTCTCAGAAACGTGCGCTTGAGAATCACGTAGGATAGTTGGAGTTAGTACAACGTTACCTGGCTTGTATACGCCGTGTACGTTACCGAAAGATGCTGCGATAGTGAAACGGTGGCTGATTGCGCTTAGTTTCTCGTATGCGTATGCAACGTCTTCTGGAGAAGTGTATAGCTCAGACGCATCCATATCAGAGTTGTCAACGCCGTCTTCTTCACCACCAGTACAACCTAGTTCGATTTCTAGAGTCATGTTCATTTTAGCCATGCGCTCTAGGTACTTAGCAGAAATTTCGATGTTCTCTTCTAGAGACTCTTCAGAAAGGTCGATCATGTGAGAAGAGAATAGTGGCTTACCAGTTTGCGCGAAGTACTCTTCACCAGCGTCTAGTAGACCGTCGATCCAAGGAAGTAGTTTCTTAGCTGCGTGGTCAGTGTGTAGGATTACTGGAACACCGTAAGCTTCAGCTACAGCGTGAACGTATTTCGCACCAGCAACAGCACCTAGGATTTGAGCTTCTTGACCTTCAAGTTTTAGACCTTTACCAGCAAAGAAAGCAGCGCCACCGTTAGAGAACTGAACGATAACTGGAGCTTTAACTTTTGCAGCTGCTTCAAGTACTGCGTTTACAGAGTCAGTACCCACACAGTTTACTGCTGGAAGTGCAAAGCTGTTTTCTTTTGCAACTTCAAATACTTTCTGAACGTCATCGCCAGAGATAACACCTGGTTTTACGAAGTCGAAGATCTTAGACATGGATGTAATCCTATTTATCTGTCGTTTTTAAACAAAACTTGTTAAGTTGAAAATCTTGCAAACGTTTGCTCACAACTGAGGCTATTCTAGCAGAGTTCCTCACACGTTGCAGCAAACAAGAAAGCGGGAGAATCACTCCCCCGCTTTGCTTTAATTACTTAGCTCGTGCTTCTAGCATTTCTACTGCTGGAAGAACTTTACCTTCTACGAACTCAAGGAAAGCGCCGCCGCCAGTAGAGATGTAAGATACATCCGCTTTGATACCGAACTTGTCGATAGCCGCTAGCGTGTCACCACCACCTGCAACAGAGAAGCCTTCAGAAGCTGCGATAGCTTCAGAGATACCTTTAGTACCAGCTTCGAAGTTCTTGAATTCGAATACGCCTACTGGACCATTCCATAGGATAGTCTTAGCGTTTTTAAGGATTTCAGCTAGTTCAGCAGTTGAATCTGGACCAAGGTCGAAGATCATGTCGTCGTCTTGTACTTCAGAAACGTGCTTGATTTCAGCTTCTGCGTTCTCGTCAAATGCTTTCGCACATGCAACGTCAGTTGCTACTGGAATTGCACACTCGTCCATTAGCTTCTTAGCTGTTTCAACTAGGTCTGCTTCGTATAGAGACTTACCAACGTTGTGGCCAGCAGCTGCGATGAATGTGTTAGCAATACCACCACCAACAACGAGTTGGTCAGCGATTTTAGATAGAGACTCAAGAACAGTTAGCTTAGTAGAAACTTTTGAACCACCTACGATAGCAACCATTGGACGAGCTGGCTTGTCCATTGCTTTGCCTAGCGCTTCTAGTTCGTTTGCTAGTAGAGGACCAGCACATGCTACGTCTGCGTGCATGCCAACACCGTGAGTAGATGCTTGAGCACGGTGAGCCGTACCGAATGCGTCCATTACGAATACGTCACATAGTGCTGCGTATTTCTTAGATAGCTCTTCGTCGTTTTTCTTTTCGCCTTTGTTGAAGCGAACGTTTTCAAGAACAACAAGTTCACCCGCATTTAGCTCTAGGCCATCTAGGTAGTCTTTTGCTAGCTTCACTTCGCAATCTAGTGCGTCGTTTAGGTAATTAACAACTGGTTGTAGAGAGAACTCTTCAGCGTATTCACCTTCAGTTGGGCGACCTAGGTGAGACGTAACCATTACTTTAGCGCCTGCTTCTAGGCAGTGCTTAATAGTTGGAAGAGATGCGATGATACGTGCATCCGAAGTTACTTTACCGTCTTTTACTGGCACGTTTAGGTCAGCACGGATAAATACACGTTTACCTGCAAGATCCAGGTCAGTCATCTTGATTACAGACATGATGTGTCCTCTCAAATATTTAATAATTAAAGTTTTTGAAAACTCGGCAACCCTGCCAAGCCTGTTAATTCTTCAAACTGGTTATAGATATGGAGATATTATGGATTTATTTCAAGGCTAGAAATAAAAATTCTCCATCACTTCTTCGTCATTACTGTTCCACTTGCGAAGAAGCTTGCATTGCTAAGGCAGTATCCAGCATCCGGTTAGCAAAGCCCCATTCGTTGTCGCACCAAACGAGCATTTTTACGAGTTGCCCGTTACTCACTCTAGTCTGGCTTCCATCCACAATCGCACTATGGGGGTCGTGGTTAAAATCGATGGAAACGAGTGGCGATTCAGTATAGTCAACAATGTTACGTAATGTACACTGAGATGCGTTAACAATGGTTTGATTTACGTCATTAACTTTCACATTTGTACTAATTGTGACACTTAAATCCATTGCAGTGACGTTAACCGTTGGAACACGAACAGAAATTGCTTCGAATTTGTTGGAAAATTTCGGGAAGATTCTTTCAATCCCCTTATGCAACTTAGTGTCCACCGGAATAATAGATTGGCTTGCAGCACGGGTACGGCGTAAGTCGTTATGATACGCATCGATTACTTGTTGATCGTTCATGGACGAATGAATTGTGGTAATGGTGCCAGACTCTATGCCGAAGGCTTCGTCTAATACTTTAATGATGGGAACGATACAGTTGGTGGTGCAAGAGCCATTGGAGACAACACGGTGCTCGTCTTTCAGAGTTTCGTGGTTCACGCCATAGATAATCGTATTATCTAGGTCGTTTGCGCCCGGGTGCGAAAACAGTACTTTCTTCGCGCCTGCTTCTATATGCGCTTGCCCATCCGCTTGCGAACCAAATACGCCAGTGCAATCCAAGACGATATCAACTTCTAAATCACGCCAAGGAAGTAATTCGATTTCGGAGAGATGGAGAATGCGAATGGAATCATATTCACCGCTGTCATGATGAACATGCAAATGTTCTTGGTCATGGGAAATTTTTTTACCAAAGCGACCATGACTGGTGTCATATTGCAGTAGGTGTGCCATCGCCTCTGGCTGTGCTAGTTCGTTTACCGCCACAACCTTGATCTGCTGGTGTTTTCCGCTTTCATACACCGCTCGCAGAACATTACGACCTATACGTCCAAATCCATTGATCGCAACCTTTAGCATTTATCCTTCGCCCTACCAAAAATTTCGTGTCACAGATACTACCTGATCAGGCTGACAAACGCACCTGTTGAATCAAAGTAAAGCAGGATTAAAAAAGGTCGAGACTATGCTCGACCTTATTACAACGATAGATAATTAAAATGCGACGTCTAAACCTAACCAGTAGCGACGACCATCTTCAATATATCCGTATTCTTCGTAACTGATTTCCTCGTCCAGCAAGTTATAGATAGCGCCTTTAATACGAGTATTGTCGGTTAACTGGTATGTCACACCGGCGTCCACAAAGGTATAAGCTGGTTCTACAATACTGTTTCTTGATGGGCCAGTAACCGGATCCATTTCTTTACCTCGGTACGTGACTTTCGCCCAGCTCTCTAGATCTGTTGTCGTTTGCCAAGTCACATCCACATTAAACAGATGCTTTGGTAACTGCTGCAGCGGCATGCCTTTATATTCACCTGTTTTTTGCTCTGAGTCGGTAAATGTGTAGCTCGAGCTAAGGTAAATGGTTTCCGTTAACGGCGATGCTAAGGTCGCTTCAATACCTTGTGTGACGGCTTCATCCACGTTAATACGGTACGTTGGATCTGCGCCCCATTGGTTTGGACCATCAGTACAGATAGTGTCTGGACAAACAACACGTGTGATCTTATCTTTGAATTCGTTATGGAACGCTGTCAAAGAGACATCTAAGCCAGAATCACCTTGATACAAGACGCTGATTTCTTTGTTTAGCGACGTTTCAGGGTCAAGATCTGGGTTACCGTAGATATTACCGCCACCACTGACTTGCGCCCAGCCAGGAGTAATTTCACGTAATTGTGGAGAACGGAAACCTGTTGCCACACCGCCTTTCACCGTCCAAGACGGATCAACTCGCCATACACCGTAAACACGCGGACTAAAGTGCGCGCCATAGTTTTCGTCATGATCTAGACGACCACCAAGCGTAACGCTAAACGGATCAGCGATTCTCCATTCATCTTCAATGAAAACAGCCCACTGCGTATTCGATGTTTCAGTCTTCGATGACGCTTTGTTGGAGGTGAAATCCTCAAGCTCTGCATGAGTGGCGTCCACACCCGTCGTCAACGTATGGTTTCCGATACCAGTCACCAAGCTCGATTTGAACGTGGTGTTGGTGATCGTCATCTCACGAGATTTGTTCTCGCTCTCTTCTCGCTGTAAGTAAGTATCTGAAATGCCAATCGAATCCCAATCACCGTTGTGGCTTACCGTTACGTAATTACGACGATATTCATTCAGTGAGTCTTCACACCCACCACGACACCCAGTGGTCGGCACTGAAAGGCCCACATTACCACGACGACTTTGTGCCGACGTGCCACCTTCTAATTGTACCGAGTGGCGCTCATTAATCTGGTAAGTCAGTTTTGAAGAGATACTCTGCATATCTTTATCTTCATAACCGTATTCGATGTCATCTTCTTCTCTGGTTGTGTACTGACCATATACTTGGAGAGATAAATTTTCAGCCAACGGACCATTAACGAAAAAGTTCGCGCTCTGCTCTCCCCCTGAGCGGCTATTCTCTTGTAGTACCGTGCCCAGTTGAACATTACCTGTCCACTCTAGCGCATCTTTTCGTGTGATGACGTTAATCACACCACCAATCGCATCAGAACCGTAAAGCGTCGACATTGGGCCACGAATAACTTCGATTCGCTCAATCGCTTGAAGAGGAGGTAACCAACCTTGTTCGATACCAGGACCGTCACTATTTGGACGAGTTTCACGCGTGCTTTGACGTTTACCGTCGACCAGTATCAAAGTGTATTTAGAACCCATACCACGGATACTAATGTCGGTGGTATCACCACCACCTGTCACGACAACACCTGGCACACTTTTTAGTGCATCAGTCACATCGCGGTAATAACGGGAGTCCAACTCCTCACGTGAAATAACACTAATACTTGCAGGCGCGTCCGCTTGAGATTGCTCGTAGCTTGATGCAGTTACAACCACTGTTTCCATTTTAGAAACTGCATCATTGGCAAAAACATGAGGGACACTGACGAAGGCTAAAATACCAGTTGCGGTAATAACTGGCAGTCTAAGAGTAGACATCTACATCTCCATAATTGATAATGATTATTATTTTCGAAAGTGAATTATTCACAAATAGAATGAGATGCATAGTGAGAGTTATGGAACGGTTCTTTCCATTTATGGAACTCGTACATAACGCAGTAAGGAGTAAAAGAAATATGCACGACTTAGCATCAATTAGAGCCTTTGATGCGCTCAATCAGCATAAAAGTTTGACAGCCGCTGCTAAAGCCCTTAATCAGCCAAAATCAACGCTAAGTCGTCGCTTGGCACAATTAGAAGAAGACTTCGGTCAGGCTCTAACCGCCAGACAAGGTAATCGATTAGTTCTGACAAGAGCTGGAGAGATCTTTGCCCACTACAGCCGCCAGATTCTTGAGTTAAGTGAAGAGAGTTATGATGCACTTCAAGGTTTAACGAACCAAGTTTCAGGGCCACTGCATATTGTTTGTCACACTGCCTTAGTTAGAAGCTGGCTCGGCGGCGTACTCAATCGTTTTCTTGCTGATAATCCTGACGTTAGGGTTCAACTTACCAGTGACTTTTCTGAAGCGCACCATGACCCAGATTTGTTCATCTGGCTCGGTGAACGTAAAGAGCTAGACTGGCGAAAAGAAGTGCTGGGGGTATTTCGCTATACGCCTTTTGCCTCTCCAAATTATCTAAAACAACATGGGCCTATACCGCACCCCAAAGAACTTGAAGCACATCCATGGATCGATTTTGGTTCAGTGCAAGAAAATGGATTGATGCTAGCACACCCTCAACACGGTGAGTTCTTTTTAGAACCCTTTGTTAGTCGGTTATACAGCGACAACATAGCAATGCAAATAGACAGTATCGCGAATGGTCATGGTATTGGACTGCTGCCGACTTGGACAGCATGCGGCTATGAGAAACATCACCCAGGGCGAATCACACCTTGCTTAGAAGGTTGGCTTTCTGAGCCTATTTCCATTAACTGCTATACACCAGCAGGACGACCACCACTGCGCTTATCCGTACTTTTAGACTGCATTCACCAAAGCATTCCACAAGGTTGGAAAACCTGACAAAAATAAAAAGGCCATCATAATGATGGCCTTTCTAACTTTAGCATCTAACAGTTGTCGTTTACGTTCGACTGTTTAGATGGTCCTGCAATTACGCTAGCAATTCTTTAGCTGTGTTCACTACGTTTTCAGTCGTGAAGCCAAACATCTCGAATAGCTGACCAGCAGGTGCAGATTCACCGAATGTTGTCATACCGATGATGCGACCGTCGAAGCCTACGTACTTGTACCAGAAATCCGCAATGCCCGCTTCAATAGCGATACGTGCCGTTACGTCTGATGGCAGTACAGATTCACGGTAAGCAGCGTCTTGTTTGTCGAATGCGTCTGTTGATGGCATTGAAACAACGCGTACTTTCTTGCCTTCTGAAGTTAGTTGCTCAGCGGCTTTCACTGCAAGCTCAACCTCAGAACCTGTTGCGATAAGGATTAGCTCAGGCTTACCTTCGCTATCTTTCAGGATGTAAGCACCTTTCGCGATGTCTGCGACTTGTTCAGCAGTACGCTCTTGTTGCGCTAGGTTTTGACGAGAGAAGATAAGTGCAGTTGGTGCATCTTTACGTTCAATCGCTAGTTTCCATGCAACTGCAGACTCAACTTGGTCACATGGGCGCCATGTGCTCATGTTTGGAGTTACACGTAGAGACGCCATTTGCTCAACAGGTTGGTGAGTTGGGCCATCTTCGCCAAGACCGATCGAATCATGCGTGTAAACTTGGATGTTCTGAATTTTCATCAGCGCAGCCATACGCATTGCGTTACGAGCATATTCCATGAACATTAGGAATGTTGCGCCGTAAGGAACGAAACCACCGTGCAATGCGATACCGTTGATGATAGCGGTCATACCGAATTCACGCACACCGTAGTGGATGTAGTTGCCAGAGAAGTCCTCCATTTCTAGAGACTTAGAACCAGACCACATGGTCAGGTTAGAAGGCGCTAGGTCAGCAGAACCACCCATAAACTCAGGAAGCATTTGACCAAACGCTTCTAGTGCATTTTGCGACGCTTTACGTGATGCAATGTTCGCTGGGTTTGCTTGAAGATCAGCAATGATTTGGTTCGCTTTTTCTTCCCACTGTGCAGGAAGTTCGCCGTTTAGACGACGTTTAAGCTCTGCCGCTTCATCAGGGCAAGCTGCAGCGTATGCTTCGAATTTTTCATTCCAAGCTGCTTCTTTCGCGGCGCCCGCTTCTTTTGCATCCCACTCAGCGTAAACATCTGCCGGGATCTCAAATGGGCCGTACTCCCAACCTAGGTATTCGCGAGCCGCTTGGATTTCATCGTGACCTAGTGGTGCACCGTGACAGTCGTGCGAACCAGACTTGTTAGGAGAACCGAAACCGATAATTGTTTTGGTACAGATAAGCGTAGGACGTGGGTCCGCTTTTGCTGCTTCAATTGCTGCGTTGATCGCGTCTGAGTCGTGACCATCGACTGCTGGGATTACATGCCAGCCGTACGCTTCAAAACGCTTAGGTGTATCGTCAGAGAACCAGCCTTCAACATGACCGTCGATAGAAATGCCGTTGTCATCCCAGAACGCGATCAGTTTGCCTAGACCTAACGTCCCAGCAAGAGAGCATGCTTCATGCGAGATGCCTTCCATTAGACAGCCGTCACCCATGAACACATACGTAAAGTGGTCAACGATATCGTGACCTTCTTTGTTGAACTGTGCCGCTAGTGCTTTCTCTGCGATCGCCATACCAACAGCGTTAGTGATGCCTTGACCTAGAGGACCCGTTGTTGTCTCGATACCAGGCGCGTAGCCGTACTCTGGGTGACCTGGGGTTTTTGAGTGCAATTGACGGAAGTTTTTCAGATCGTCAATAGATAGCTCGTAACCGCTTAAGTGCAGTAGAGAGTAAATAAGCATTGACCCATGACCGTTTGACAGCACAAAGCGATCGCGGTCGGCCCACTCTGGGTTTGAAGGGTTATGGTTTAGGTGAGAGCGCCAAAGAACTTCAGCGATATCAGCCATACCCATTGGTGCGCCTGGGTGGCCTGAGTTAGCTTGTTGAACACCATCCATGCTTAGAGCACGAATTGCATTGGCAAGATGTTTACGAGACGACATGTCTGCTCCTGAGTACATTAAGCGAAACGAAAAGTAGGTCATAATTCTCTCAAAGCCCTGTTGGGTGTGCAAACGTTTTCCAGTCCAAAACCTCACAAATATTGCACCTTTCGCGCCAAATCGTTCGAAGTTCTTAAAATTATCAATAAATCAGGCAAACGTTTGGTTATAACAAAAACCAAAAAAGAGCTTGTAATTCGAGCAATCAAATTTAGAATAGACGTCTAGATGTAGATACACCTACAAAAATTAGTATTAATTTGCGCTGGAGAGTTTATCATTCCCCAGTTTTAAACCAGATATAGTGGAGCTAACATGGCTAAGCACCTGTTTACTTCTGAGTCAGTATCAGAAGGTCATCCAGATAAAATTGCAGACCAGATTTCTGATGCGGTTCTTGACGCGATTCTAGAGCAAGATCCAAAGGCTCGTGTTGCATGTGAGACTTACGTTAAAACCGGTATGGTAATGGTGGGTGGTGAAATCACGACTTCAGCATGGGTAGACATCGAAGAGTTAACTCGTGAAACCGTTCGTGAAATCGGCTACGTACATTCAGATATGGGCTTTGACGCAGATTCTTGTGCGGTACTAAACACAATCGGTAAACAGTCGCCAGATATCAACCAAGGTGTTGATAAAGCTGACCCTAAAGAACAAGGTGCAGGCGACCAAGGCATCATGTTTGGTTACGCTTGTAACGAAACTGAAGTACTAATGCCAGCGCCAATTACTTACTCTCACCGTCTTGTTCAAAAGCAAGCAGAAGTTCGTAAAAACGGCACACTACCTTGGTTGCGTCCTGATGCAAAATCTCAGGTAACATTCCAATACGATCAAGGTAACATCGTTGGTATCGACGCGGTTGTTCTTTCAACTCAACACTGTGACTCAATCTCAACTTCAGACCTGCGTGAAGCGGTAATGGAAGAGATCATTAAGCCAGTGCTACCTTCTGAGTGGATCAACAAAGAAACAAACTTCTTCATTAACCCAACCGGTCGCTTCGTAATCGGTGGTCCTATGGGTGACTGTGGCCTAACTGGTCGTAAGATCATCGTAGATACCTACGGCGGCGCAGCTCGTCACGGTGGCGGTGCGTTTTCTGGTAAAGATCCATCAAAAGTTGACCGTAGTGCAGCATACGCAGCACGCTACGTAGCGAAAAACATCGTAGCGGCAGGCATGGCTGACCGTTGTGAGATCCAACTTTCTTACGCAATCGGTGTTGCTGATCCAACGTCTATCATGGTGGAAACGTTCGGTACTGAGAAAGTATCTCACGACATCATCATTGAAGCGGTTCGTCAATTCTTCGACCTACGTCCATACGGTCTACAAGAAATGCTTAACCTTCTTCAACCTATCTACAAGAAGACAGCGGCTTACGGTCACTTCGGTCGTGAAGAATTCCCGTGGGAAGCGACAGACAAAGCTGCACTTCTACGCGATTTCGCTGGCATCAAATAATCAAGCTAAGCAAGAATCAATCAAGCCCTCGCTTATGGTGGGGGCTTTTTATTTTCAGCAACTTTTATCTAGTCATTTCGGCTCATACCGCCCTGCCCCACAAAGCAGTCCTGTTTCTCCCTCATTTTTATACCGAATAAATTTTAAGCAATTATTTGTAAATTATCCCATCTCCGCCAATAGTTAAAATATTGTTAATTCCAATTTAAATAGAGACGTCGGATGCTGGCGACTGTGGAAGCAACACTTAAGTAAAGACATGAGTTAAGCATCTTTATGGCCGATACCAAACTAAGCCAATGCTCAGATGTAAACTTGAAAAAGTCGCTTCAAGTTTGACTGAACAAAAACCGCTGTCAGTTGGTATAAGCGGATAATGTGGGAATAAATCAAGGAGGAGTTATGCCTCGAACTGTTAATCCATCGGACTTCCACAACAAGCGAAAGGAAGTGCCAGACAACGAATACGCCAGAACCATACCGTGCAATACGGTCAATCTTTCTGCACCTTTTCATTGGCTCGCATTAGGTCTGCATGATTTCGTGCGAATGCCGCTTATTAGTGCTTTCTATGGCATCTGTTTTATGGCAGCTGCGATAGGCATTGTTTTGCTTGTACAGTGGCAAGGCACACACTTAGTCGTCATGCCCAGTTTGATTGTTTACATGTTAATTGGTCCGTTTCTCGCGCTGGGTTTGTATGATGCCAGTTGGGAGAGAGAGCGCGGACACAAAGCAAGCTTGTTCCATTCAATGAAAGCGATCGGTCGTAACTCAACATCTCAATGGGCGTTCGCCGTGTTACTCGCAGTGTGTATGATATTTTGGATGCGCATTGCCGCTCTACTTCATGCACTCTACCCTTCTGTTCAAGGGGCACCTTTAAGTGAGTTCCTACCCTTCCTTGTCATCGGCTCTTTAGTTGGCTTTGTTTTGGCTTGTGTGGTGTTTAGCATTTCAGCCTTTTCTATTCCGCTCATGATGGAGCGTCGCGTAGACATGATGACCGCTGTGTTTACCAGCTTTAATGCCGTGAAATCCAACATTCCAGCAATGATTGTTTGGGCAGCGATCATCTGTGGCGGTATTCTTATCGGCTTTGCGACCTACGGGATCGGAATGTTGTTTACCATGCCAATTCTAGGCTACGGTACATGGCACGCTTACCATGCCACCATCAAGAAAAAACACACACCATAATTAACTGATGCTATGATCTGGCCCTCGCAATGCGGGGGCTTTTTTATTTGATTTATCGAGGTGAATTGTGGATATAGAACTCAGCTATAAAGCCAAGCAAGTGATGGCGGGATGTATCGCGATGGCGGAACAAGCTTTCAAACGTTCTTTCCCGATTCCAACAATCACCTTCGACGTCCGTGGGAAAGCGGCAGGAAAAGCCTACCTTCAATTAAATCAAGTACGCCTAAACCCTGTTTTATTTCGCGAAAACACCCAAGCATTCTTAGATGAAGTCATTCCTCATGAAGTAGCACACCTGATTACTTATCAGGTTTACGGGCGAGTTAGGCCTCACGGTAAAGAATGGAAAGGCGTCATGGAAGCCGTATTTAACGTACCAGCCAAAACCACTCACAGCTTTGAAGTAAAATCCGTTCAAGGTAAAACCTTTGAGTATCGTTGTGGTTGTATGACCTACCCTCTATCGATTCGCCGTCATAATAAAGTGCTGCGCAAAGAGGCGACGTACTCTTGTCAAAAATGCCGCCAACCACTTAACTTCACCGGCATTCAATTATCGTAGCCCTTACCTCATAGTGTTACTTGCGTTCCCAAAATAAAGATCGAGTTGATCAAAACCTTCCCTTCGCCACTTATTGTTAACTTACTCATCACTAAAGCTATTTTATGCGTGTTATCATGAATAAAGTCATACTTTATAAAGACTTTTATCATGAAATACTTACTCTCTCTGTTGCTTATCGCGCTTTCTAGCACTGCGATTGCCGCGCCACCGAGCTCATTCTCTGCAGCCAAACGTGAGGCGGTCAAAATTTATCAGGACCACCCAACAAGCTTCTACTGTGGCTGTAACATTCAATGGCAAGGCAAGAAAGGCTTACCCGATTTAGCCTCTTGCGGTTACCAAGTCCGTAAACAAGAAAAACGGGCTGCACGAATCGAATGGGAGCACATTGTTCCTGCGTGGCAATTTGGCCACCAGCGTCAATGCTGGCAAGATGGCGGACGTAAAAACTGTAAGAAAAAAGACAAAACTTTTCGTTTGATGGAAGCAGACTTGCACAACCTAACTCCTGCTATTGGTGAAGTAAACGGTGACCGTTCGAACTACAACTTCAGCCAATGGAACGGTATGGATGGCGTGAGTTATGGTCGCTGTGAGATGCAAGTGAACTTTAAGCAGCGTAAAGTCATGCCACCAGACCGTGCGCGTGGTTCAATTGCTCGTACCTATCTATACATGAGCAAAGAGTACGGTTTCAAACTGTCGAAGCAGCAAACGCAATTAATGAGTGCTTGGAACAAAACCTATCCTGCCGATAAATGGGAATGTGAGCGTGACGAGCGCATTGCAAAAGTACAGGGCAATCACAACCCATTTGTTCAAGAAGCCTGCCGCGCACTGTAACCTCCGACCTCGAAGCGTTTCAATTACTGATATTGAAACGCTTCTTGCCCCTTGTTTTTTCGGTGCAAAGCATCCATGTTAGGGTTTAAGTTTATTCTCTTGCTGGAAATCTCATGCGTACCCCTCGAATTTATCATCCAGAAACCATTCATCAACTTGGCTCACTTGCTTTAAGTGACGACGCAGCAGGCCATATCGGTCGTGTTTTGCGCATGAAAGAAGGCCAAGACGTTCTCCTTTTTGACGGCAGTGGCGCAGAGTTCCCAGCGGTTATCAGTGAAGTCAGCAAGAAATCAGTTTTGGTTAACATCACCGAGCGTGTAGAAAGCAGTATTGAATCCCCTTTAGATCTGCACCTTGGTCAAGTCATTTCACGTGGCGATAAGATGGAGTTCACCATCCAAAAGTCTGTTGAACTTGGCGTCAATACCATCACTCCTCTGATTTCTGAACGTTGTGGCGTCAAGCTTGACCAAAAGCGTTTTGAGAAAAAACTCGCGCAATGGCAGAAAATCGCCATCAGTGCCTGTGAGCAATGTGGGCGTAATGTCGTGCCCGAAATTCGTCCAATTATGAGTTTGGAAGAGTGGTGTCAAGAAGAGTACGATGGTTTAAAGCTTAACCTTCACCCTCGTGCTAAATACTCAATCAACACTTTGCCAACCCCGGTTGAAAAAGTGCGCCTACTGATCGGTCCTGAAGGCGGTTTATCGTCTGAAGAGATCGAGATGACTCGAGAATACCAATTTGAAGAAACGCTACTCGGCCCTCGCGTTCTGCGCACCGAAACAGCGGCTCTGACAGCAATTACAGCCTTACAAGTTCGTTTCGGCGATCTTGGTTAAACGGAGAAAAATAATGATCAAACTCGGTATCGTAATGGACCCAATCTCGTCCATTAACATCAAAAAAGACTCTAGCTTTGCCATGATGCTTGAAGCGCAACGACGCGGCTATGAAATCCACTACATGGAAATGAATGATCTGCATCTCGATCAAGGCGTTGCCATTGCAGATACTAAAGTGGTGGAACTAAAAGAAGATCCAAACGGTTGGTACGAGTTCAAATCAGAGCAAACTATCGAACTGTCTGAACTAGACGCGGTGCTAATGCGTAAAGATCCTCCGTTTGATACTGAATACATCTACGCGACTTACATCCTTGAGCGTGCAGAAGAACAAGGTGCACTGATCGTTAACAAGCCTCAAAGCTTACGTGATTGTAACGAAAAGCTGTTTACAGCATGGTTCCCAGAGCTGACACCTACAACTATCGTGACGCGAAAAGCAGAGAAAATTAAAGAATTTCGTGAAAAACATGGTGATGTCATCCTGAAACCGCTTGATGGTATGGGTGGCGCGTCCATCTTCCGTGTGAAAGAAAACGATCCAAACGTCTCTGTGATCATCGAGACATTGACTAACCACGGTCAAAACTACGCAATGGCACAAACCTTCGTGCCAGACATCAGCAACGGTGACAAACGTATCCTAGTGGTAGATGGCGAACCTATGCCTTACTGTCTAGCACGCATTCCTGCTAAAGGCGAAACGCGCGGCAACCTAGCCGCTGGTGGTACTGGTGAAGCTCGTCCGCTAAGCGAAACCGACCTCAAAATTGCGCAAACCGTTGCTCCGACACTGAAAGAAAAAGGCCTTATCTTTGTTGGCCTTGACGTAATTGGCGACAAGCTAACAGAAATCAACGTCACCAGCCCAACCTGTATTCGCGAAATTGAAGCAGCTTTTGATATCTCAATCACAGGCAAGCTGATGGATGCGATTGAGCGTCGAGTAAAAGGCGAATAACTCAAACTGTATTACAGTTAATAGAGAGCGTAGTACATTAACTTAAGCAAACTCATGCACATACCTAGATGTAAATTGTATGATGTTTGCTTAAGGGCATTTACGAGAGTTAAGGGTCAATATGAGTATGAATCTCACAAATCACTTTTTGGTTGCCATGCCTGGGATGAAAGATCCGTACTTTCAAAACAGCGTGATCTACGTTTGTGAGCACAACGAAGACGGCGCTATGGGGCTGATGATCAATGCTCCTGTTGATATCACCGTCGGCAACATGCTCAAGCAGGTGGAAGTTCAGCCAGTACACCCGCGCCTATTTGAAGCCAGTCTAGATAGACCAGTTTACAATGGCGGCCCAATCTCGGAAGATCGTGGCTTTATTTTGCATAAACCCAAAGATTACTACGAGTCCAGCGTCCAAATGACCGATGACCTCGCGGTAACCACTTCGCGTGATATTCTGTCGGTGTTAGGAACAGAAGCAGAACCAAGTGATTACTTAGTGGCACTTGGCTACTCCGGTTGGAGTGCAGGCCAATTAGAAAGTGAGCTGGTCGAAAACTCTTGGCTCACCATTGAAGCGACGCCTGAAATTATCTTTAATACACCAATCAACGAGCGTTGGAAGAAAGCGGTCGAAAAGCTGGGCATCGACCCAAGTCACCTTTCAGCAGACTCTGGACATGCTTAGTACAAATATACAGTTACATTAGATAGAGACACCTTATGTCACGCACAATTATGGCTTTTGACTTTGGAACCAAAAGCATTGGTAGCGCTATTGGCCAAGAAATTACTGGTACAGCTTCCCCATTAAAAGCCTTTAAAGCCAATGACGGTATTCCAAACTGGGACGATATCGAAAAGCAAATCAAAGAGTGGCAACCAGATTTGCTAGTGGTCGGTTTACCGACCGATCTGCATGGTAAAGACCTTGAGACCATAACCCCTCGTGCACGAAAATTTGCTAAGCGTCTGCAAGGCCGATACGGATTGCCTGTTGAACTGCATGATGAGCGTTTATCTACTGCAGAAGCTCGTGCGGAGTTGTTCAGCATGGGCGGCTATAAAGCCCTATCGAAAGGTAATGTTGACTGCCAGTCAGCAGTGGTGATTCTAGAAAGCTGGTTTGAAGCCCTTTGGGGTGAGTAAACACTTCAAGCACAATGAAAAAAGGTTGGCTCCTGCCAACCTTTTTTTGTTTCTGGATTGGATTAATCCATATCGATCTTAACGTTCGCCAAACTGCCCGTAGAGAATGCTTCACCACGCTGCGTTTTCAACATCAAGCGCAGATCATTTGCCGAGTCGGCACTATGTAGTGCATCCTCTTCGCTGATCTTACCTTGCATCACTAACTTATAGAGAGATTGATCGAACGTCAGCATACCAAACTCATTTGAGCGAGCCATGGTTGACTTCAACTCATGTAAATCTCCGCGACGAATCAAATCCGACACACGTGGGCTATTTAGCAAGATCTCAAATACACCATGACGTCCCTGCCCATTTTTATCTCGGATCAACTGCTGACCAACCACGCCTTTTAGGTTCATCGACAAATCGAACAAGAATTGTTCTTTTTGATCTTTCGGTACCAAGTGAAGAATGCGCTCTAAAGCTTGGTTGGCATTATTGGCGTGCAACGTTGCCATACACAGGTGACCCGTTTCGGCGAAGGTCATCGCGTATTCCATTGTTTCACGGCTACGGATCTCACCAATCAAAATCATATCTGGTGCTTGGCGCAGCGAGTTTTTAAGCGCAACTTCATAGCTTTCCGTATCTAACCCAACTTCGCGTTGAGTCACGATACAGCGCTTGTGTTCATGCACGAATTCGATCGGATCTTCGACCGTCAAAATGTGCCCGGTTTTATTGCTGTTTCGATAGCCTGTCATCGCCGCCATGGTGGTCGATTTACCCGATCCAGTAGCACCGACCACCAGCACCAAACCACGCTTAGCTATCGCCAAATCTTGCAACACTAACGGTAACTTTAACTGCTCAAAAGTAGGAATATTAGTTTCAATACGACGAATCACTGCGCCTGGTAACTCGCGTTGAAAAAAGGCACTCACACGGAAGCGACCACAATCTCTCACAATGGCAAAATTCGACTCGCGACTTTTACGAAATTCCTGACGCCGATCTGGTTCCATAGCGCTATCGAGTAATGCAGCCACATCACTCTCGGTGAGTTTTTCCCCTTGCGGACGCAATTCGCCATCCACACGAAATAGAATTGGCGCTCCAACCGTGATGTAAAGATCCGACGCTTTCAGCGCCAGCATGCCTTCGAGAAATTTATCTAGATCCATCTTCCGTATTCACCATTATCTGTATGAACGTTACGAGAATTGCTGCACTTCTAATCCGATCTTACTATCGACCTCTTCACGAGCAACCATGCCTTGAGCCATTAACTGACGAGCATTTTGCTCCATTGTTTGCATGCCGTGAGCCGCACCTGTTTGAATGATCGAATACATCTGCGCGACTTTGTCTTCGCGGATCAAATTACGAATCGCAGGCGTTGCCATCATAATTTCATGGCATGCAATACGGCCACCACCATTACGCTTCAGAAGCTTTTGCGCGATAACCGAACGAAGAGACTCAGATAGCATCGAGCGGACCATATCTTTATCACTACCAGGAAAAACATCGATAATACGGTCAATAGTTTTTGCCGCCGAGCTGGTATGCAACGTCCCGAAAACTAAGTGACCCGTTTCTGCCGCCGTTAAGGCAAGGCTGATGGTTTCTTTATCACGCATCTCACCGACTAGAATCACATCCGGGTCTTCGCGCAATGCACTACGCAAAGCATTTTGGAAACTATGGGTGTCACGGTGAACTTCACGCTGGTTGATCAAACATTTATTGTTGTTGTGAACAAATTCAATCGGATCTTCAATTGTGAGTACGTGCTTGTTGTGATTACGGTTAATGTAGTCAACAATGGCTGCTAAGGTCGTCGATTTACCTGAACCTGTTGGGCCAGTGACCAGAACTAAGCCTTTTTCAGCGTTCGCAATTTTTTTGAAGATCTCTGGCGCTTCTAGCTCTTCCAGAGTTGGAATGCTACTTGGAATGGTACGGAATACTGCCGCACAACCGCGAGATTGGTTGAAGGCGTTGACACGGAAACGGCCAACGTTATGCAACTCAAAAGAGAAATCGACTTCGAGTTTTTCTTCGAACTCACTGCGTTGGGCATCGTTCATGATTTCGAAAACCAAACGATGCACTTCTTGGTGTGTAAACGCTGGAATACCTAGTTTTCTCACATCCCCATCAATACGAACCATTGGTGGGACACCTGCAGAAAGATGTAGATCCGAGGCATTATGTTTTACACTAAAATCCAGTAACTCAGTGATATCCATTTAAAATCCTTAAGTCTAAAGTACAGCTATGAGTAGTATTCAACAAAATATTGAACATATCACCTCTCAAATTCGATATGACGAGCAAAAATGTGGTCGAACTCCAGAGTCAGTGCAACTTCTAGCGGTAAGCAAAACTAAACCTGTCGAGGCAATTCTCGAAGCCTACCAAGCGGGACAAACCTCCTTTGGTGAAAACTACGTCCAAGAGGGCGTCAGTAAAGTTCAGCACTTTGCCGAGCATTATCCAGATAATCGAATCGAATGGCACTTCATTGGCCCGATTCAGTCGAATAAATCGCGACTTGTTGCCGAACATTTCGATTGGGTTCACACCATCGATCGAACCAAGATTGCTCAACGCCTGAATGATCAGCGTCCAAGCGAACTTAAACCGCTACAAGTTCTGATTCAGGTTAACACCAGTGGTGAGGCATCTAAGTCTGGTGTCACTGAAGCGGAAGTATTCGAGCTGGCGGAGTTGATTTCTCGCCTACCCAACCTCACTTTAAGAGGGTTGATGTCGATTCCTGCCAACGTGTCTGACTACGAATCACAACTCCATGAATTTCAGAAGTTGGCTACGTTGAAGCAAACACTCGAAGCACAGTTCCCAGAAATCGATACATTATCAATGGGAATGAGTGGTGATATGACCGCTGCAATCGAAGCTGGTAGTACAATGGTTCGTATTGGAACCGCTATTTTCGGCGCACGAGACTACAGCTAAATCAACAAAACGCTCACTCGCGACATAAGTTATGTCGCCAATCGTTAGAGCGTAAATGCGCAATCATCTTACTCGCCAATAGGAGCAGTAAGTAACAGCGGCGCCATTATACACCTGAGCGCACAACAAATTCTAAATATCATGATGGAAATCAGACAAATGGAACATAAAAAAATCGCCTTCATTGGTGCTGGCAACATGGTGAGAGCCATTGTTTCCGGCTTGGTTGCTAACGGATACCCAGCGCAAAACATTACCGCGACGGCTCCTTCAGAGGCTCGTCGCCTTCTGCTAGAACAAGATTTTGGCATCCGTACCACCAGCGATAACATCCAAGCTGCGACCGAGGCGGATGTGGTGGTATTGTCTGTAAAACCGCAAATGATGGCTGATGTCTGTAAACCACTGCAATCGATCGATTTCACTAATAAACTGGTGATTTCTATTGCCGCAGGCATCAACTGTTCACGATTGGATGATATGCTAGCCACCAAATTGAACTTGGTTCGTGTTATGCCAAATACGCCATCACAACTTGGGTTGGGTATGAGTGGGTTATTCGCACCAACTCATGTAACCGAGCACGACAAAGCTTTTGCCGCAGAGTTAATGGAAGCGGTCGGTAAAGTATGCTGGGTTGAGCAAGAGTCTGGCATCAATAATGTGATTGCCGCAGCGGGCAGTGCTCCAGCATACTTCTTCCTGTTTATGGAAGCGATGCAAGCAGAAGCGATTGCGCAAGGCTTTGATAAAGAGACCGCTCGACTATTGGTTCAGCAAGCTGCACTGGGCGCGGCCAGTATGGTGGTTAGCAACCCAGAAACTGAGCTATCGACCCTGCGTGAGAACGTAACATCGAAAGGTGGGACAACGGCAGAAGCACTGCGTACATTCAACGAACATCAACTTTCAGATATTGTCGCTAAAGCCATGCAAGCTGCTGTGGCTCGCGCGGAAGAAATGGAAAAACTGTTTTAATTATTTGGATGAACTCCGTTTAGTATCATCCATCACTTGTTAAGGGTACCTTATGAATTCAATGAGTTTTCTCATCTCAACCCTATTTGACCTGTACATCATGGTCGTAATTTTGCGAATTTGGTTGCAAGCTGCGCGCGCAGACTTCTACAACCCATTCTCGCAATTTATAGTAAAAGCGACTCAGCCGGTCATTGGTCCACTGCGCCGCGTTATCCCTTCCGTGGGGAATATTGACCTAGCAACCGTGTTGTTTGCCTACGTGTTGTGTGTGCTTAAATTTGTCGTGCTTATCCTAATAGCTTCGAACGGTTCCGTCTCTTTCAGCGCTGACTTCTTATTCTTGGGCTTACTATCATTAATCAAAGCCGCTGGTGGCCTATTGTTCTGGGTACTATTGATCCGTGCAATTTTGAGCTGGGTAAGCCAAGGCCGCAGCCCTATCGAGTACGTATTCCATCAACTGACCGAGCCAATGTGCGCTCCAATCCGTCGTATTCTTCCGGCTATTGGTGGTCTTGATTTAAGCGTACTGGTGTTATTTATCGGCTTGCAGTTCGCGAACTTCTTAATGGGCGATATCATTGGTCCAATTTGGTTCCAGCTATAATGTCAGCTGCAGTTTGGCAAGATGGTGAGGACATCATCCTGAAGCTCTATATTCAACCTAAAGCTAGCCGCGATAAAATCGTTGGCTTGCATGGTGAAGAGCTAAAAATCGCCATTACTGCTCCACCTGTCGATGGCAAAGCTAATGCACACCTAACTAAGTTCTTAGCCAAGCAGTTTAAAATCGCTAAGGGCTTGGTTCACATAGAAAAAGGTGAATTAGGACGGCACAAACAAGTTCGGATAGAATCGCCTACCCAGATACCGACAGAAATTAAAGCCATCTTATGATGGCTTTTTATTTACGATTTTGTACCACACTTACTAATACCAACGACTGAGTACGCATTTTTTACCCCCTGACCAAGGTAAAATTGCAGCTATGGTTGTTTTATAACAAGTGCTTTGAGGAAGTAACAATGAGCAAATGGATTACCGCATTACTGATTAGCCTGTTGTCGTTACCAAGCTTCGCCGATCAGTTTAAAAATATGAAAGATATCGAAGTACACTATGTCGCGTTTAACTCAACATTCCTAACACCCAAAGTCGCACGTAGCTACGATATCAAACGTAATGGATACCTCGCTGTGGTTAATATTAGCGTGTTAGATAGAGCTTCATTGGGTAAGCCAGCATTAGAAGCAAAAATTGCTGGACGCGCGAAGAACCTTATCGGCCAAACTCAGACCTTGACCTTTCGTGAAGTCAAAGAAGGCAATGCGATATACTACTTAGCCGAACTGTCAATTACCCACGAAGAAACTTTTACTTTCGATATTGACGTAAAAGCTGGAAACAAAGGCTCAGGTAAGCTTAAATTCACCCAGAAGTTTTATGTTGAAGAGTAATTGGGTTGTGATGTTCCAAAAGCTTTTGGATCTAAGCAGGCTAAAAACCATTTATTAGTTAAAGAATATCTAGAGGAGAACGATTTGTTCTCCTCTATCACTATTAAAAGAGATTCCCATGAAAAAAATTGTGCTAGCAACTGGTAACCAAGGCAAAGTTCGTGAAATGGCAGATTTATTGTCTGACTTCGGCTTTGAAGTATTAGCGCAAAGTGAATTCAATGTATCGGAAGTAGCTGAAACGGGTACAACTTTCATTGAAAACGCAATCATTAAAGCTCGCCATGCCGCACAAGAAACAGGGCTTCCTGCCATTGCAGACGACTCTGGATTAGAAGTCGATTTCTTAAAAGGCGCTCCGGGCATTTACTCTGCACGTTACGCAGGCGAGAGCGCATCTGATCAAGAGAATCTAGAAAAATTGCTAGCGGCAATGGAAGGCGTACCAGAAGCAGAGCGTACAGCACGTTTCCACTGCGTATTAGTCCTCATGCGTCACGAGAACGACCCAACGCCTATCGTCTGTCACGGTAAATGGGAAGGCCGAATTCTAACTGAAGCACACGGTGAAAATGGCTTTGGCTACGACCCTATCTTCTTTGTTCCTGAAGACAACTGTGCGTCAGCCGAACTTGAACCTGCACGTAAGAAACAACTGTCTCACCGCGGTAAAGCGCTCAAGTCGTTGTTTGCTCAACTGTCTGAGCAAGTGTCTCAGTAATCACGAGCGAATTAGACCATGTTAACGCCCCCAGCACTCAGCTTGTATGTACACATCCCTTGGTGTGTGCAAAAGTGCCCGTATTGCGACTTTAACTCTCACGCACTCAAAACCGAGATTCCAGAAGAAGAGTACATCAGTGCCCTTTTAGAAGATTTGGATACCGACATTGAGAAATACCGACTTAACGAAGCGCCACGTCCACTGCATTCAATCTTCATTGGTGGTGGTACGCCGAGTTTGATTTCGGCAGAAGGCATCGAGCGTCTACTTAAGGGCATTGAAGCGCGTATTCCGTTCAAGCCTGAAATCGAAATCACCATGGAAGCGAATCCAGGCACCATCGAAGCAGAGCGTTTTGTTGGCTACCGCAAAGCTGGTGTAACGCGTATCTCTATCGGCGTACAAAGCTTTGAGCAGCAGAAGCTTGAGCGTTTGGGGCGCATTCACGGCCAAGACGAAGCCGTCAATGCTGCTAAGCTGGCGCACCAAATCGGTTTGAACAGCTTTAACCTCGATCTCATGCACGGCTTACCTGATCAAAGCATCGAACAAGCCTTGGCAGATTTGGACAAAGCGATTGAGTTGGCACCGCCGCACTTGTCTTGGTATCAGCTGACCATCGAACCAAACACCATGTTCTACTACAAGCCACCAACGCTACCTGACGATGATGATTTGTGGGATATTTTCGAGCTCGGACACCAAAAACTTGCAGCCGCGGGTTATGTGCAATATGAAATCTCCGGTTACAGTAAGCCGGGCTATCAGTGTCAGCACAACCTCAACTACTGGCGCTTTGGTGATTACCTTGGTATCGGTTGTGGCTCTCATGGCAAACTCAGTTTTACCGACGGACGTATTATTCGAACGACAAAGGTAAAACACCCGCGAGGCTATTTAGCGGCTTATCAAAATATGGTCAAACCTTATCTGCATACGGAACATGTCGTCGCGGATGAAGATCGTCCATTCGAGTTCTTTATGAACCGATTCCGCTTAATTGAAGCCTGTCCGAAGCAAGATTACGTGGACACCACGGGCTTACCGCTTAGTACGATTCAAGAAACCATCAACTGGGCGATAGAAATGGGCTACCTGAGTGAAACGCCTACCCACTGGCAAATTACTGAAAAAGGGAAGCTCTTCCTTAATGATTTGCTCGAAGCCTTTATGGCCGAAGAAAGCGAAGAGTAACGCAACCCAAAAACAAAAAAAGCCTCTCAATTGAGAGGCTTTTTATTTAGAAACTGTGCCGTCCTAAATAAGGTTGACACATTTCTAACATTAGAAAATTGAACGGCCAATTCGCTCTGAGAGCAGCTCAAGCGCCTTAGTACCCGCAAGCGAGTTACCTGAAGGATCAAGCTCTGGAGACCATACTGAAATGGTCATTTCACCAGGTACTACCGCGATAATGCCACCACCAACACCAGACTTACCAGGCATACCAACGCGATAAGCAAACTCGCCCGCGCCATCATACAAGCCACACGTTGCTAACAGTGCATTAAGTTGTTTGGTTTGCACAGGAGAAACTACAGGCTTACCCGTTTGTACCGATGTGCCCTTGTTTGCTAAATAGCTAAACGTTTTAGCCAAATCGACGCAACTCATCTTCAGCGCACAAGCGTGGAAGTAGTTTTGTAGTACTGGAATCACTTCATTTTCGAAGTTGCCAAACGAACGCATGAGATATGCAATCGCCGCATTACGATCACCATGCATCATTTCGGATGCCGCAACGACTTTGTCATACACAATATGGGTATCACCAGAAAGCTGACGCACAAATTCCAACAGGCGCTGACGAGGTGCAGATAAGCGAGTTTGTAACAAATCTGCCACTACTATCGCTCCAGCATTTATAAATGGATTACGAGGAATACCTTGCTCCATTTCTAGCTGGATTAGCGAATTAAATGCCTGCCCCGAAGGCTCTTTTCCCACTCGAGACCAAATTTCTTCTTGCTTGTACAAGCACATCGCTAACGTCAAGCTCAATGCTTTTGAAATAGATTGGATAGAGAAAGGTTCATCGGCATCACCCGCCTTAATAACCTCACCTTCGTTGGTGTATACCGCAATACCTAACTTGTTGCTGGGTACTTTTGCCAGAGCAGGAATGTAATCAGCCACTTTACCTTGGCCGATTAAAGGGCGTACTTCCGCCAAAATATCTGTCAAAATTTCCACTGTCGGTTTCATTCTCTACCTTCTATTTACAAGAGAACTCGTTGAGCTCAGAGGTAAAAAAAGCCAACGTGTCGTTGGCTTTTCCATAGGGTTCGTTCGACTCAAGTCGATTATGGTTTTACTGCCACAATAATATTGCGGTTGATAGATTGATCAACACGGTGAAGATAACCGATGTAAGGCTCTTCTGAAAGTACCTTCCAACCTTGCTCTTCAAATAATGCCGCGACATCTTTCCATTTCAATGTGAATTCATTGAAAGACAACACCACTGAACCTTGCTTTTTCAATACCACTTTCCATGCAGGCAGAGCCTCGTTTAAAAGCTCTAGTGGACTGCGGTTCAGTTTGCTGTCCTTAGCATTTTTGCTGCCGTGTTGCACGCCATAAGGCAGATCAGACACCATCACATCAACTGAGTTCTTTTTCACGACTTGATCAGCGATACGAGTATCAGCCGAATACAGCTTCATAAACTGAAGATTGCCTTGGTTGTAATCTTCTTTATTTGCTGCAGCTTCAACCACGAAACCATCCGCCACTTTCTTGCCACCCGCAGTGCGCTTTTCTTTGCTCACTTTGTGCTTAAAGCGGCCATTCTTCATGAACTTAACAATAAAGGTCTGGATCTCTTGCACCCACTTGGCGTTGATCTCAACCCCTACCACGTTCAAACCGTGGATCAAGCCTTCAAATAAGGTTGTACCTTTACCACACATTGGATCCATTAAGGTCAGTTGTTCACTTCCCGTATTGGACGCACTAATGCCGATATTCACCATCAAACGGGTAAACTGCTCGTTTGTTTTCCCGGTGTAGCGCAAAATCTGGCTCATACTTTCCGGGAAAGTGTTAAATACGGGCGATTGAACTGGTCGAAGTAAACCATCTTCGCGCACTTCAAATAGCGCATAGTAAATCGAAGAGGCTGCGATTCTTCGCGCCTGCTCATCGGTTAGCGCTTCCTGACAAGAAAACACCAACGCAGCAGGTAAGCCAACGTCTTTACTACCAATTTCTGTCACATCCACGCCTTGTGAAGCTAAAATTGCTTTTAGCTCAGAACAGGCAATGGTCATTGCGCTATCAAAGTAAATTCGGTTATGACCCGGATTCGCTAATATCGCGTAATGGTACATCCCATGAACTCCTCTGGTTACGCAATACGCTTATATTTGATATCCCAAACACCGTGACCAAGACGGTGACCACGAGCTTCAAACTTCGTTAGCGGGCGATCGTCTGGACGAGGAACGAAATCACCATCTTTAGCAATGTTTTCGAAACCTGGCGCTTGGTTCATCACTTCAATCATGTGCTCTGCGTAGTTTTCCCAGTCGGTCGCCATGTGGAAAATACCTTCATTAGGGATAAGCTTCTCACGCACCATTTCCGCAAAACCTAATTGAACAATACGACGCTTGTGGTGACGCTTCTTATGCCAAGGGTCTGGGAAGAACAATTGCAGTGTCGATAAGCTGCCATTTGGGATCATGTGTTCGAATACTTCTACCGCATCGTGACACATTACACGCAGGTTAGTAATTCCCGCTTCGCGAGCATCGGCAAGACAAGCACCAACGCCTGGGCTATGAACTTCGATACCGATGAAGTTTTTCTCTGGCGCGTTCTTTGCCATTTCAACCAATGAAGCACCCATACCAAAACCGATCTCAAGCACTACTGGGTTATCGTTGCCAAACACCTCTTTCCAATCGAGAAGTTCAGCTTTGAAGTCAATACCCATCGTAGGCCAGCATTCATTCATCGCGCTCTCTTGACCTTTAGTCAAACGCCCTTCACGGCGTACAAAGCTGCGGATTTTGCGGATCAGCTTTCCGTCTTCGTTGTATTCGTTAGTGGTTACTTCACTCATTGATTTTGCCTGCACATTGATTAATCAAAGCGGGGATTATCCAAAGAATTTACTTAGGTGCAAGTATTTGTTGAGCTCTTGGTCTATGGCAACCCAAAAGCAACGAAACACCTCTTTATATCCCTACTGTTTATCCGTTGTACTTCTTGCCCATTATGTGGTGCAATTTTGCACCTAACCAATAATAGAATACAGAGCAAGTCGTGACACCTTTCGCCAGTGCCATCCTAGAATGGTATGACGCATATGGAAGAAAAGATCTTCCGTGGCAACAAAATAAGACCGCATACAGTGTCTGGTTGTCTGAAATTATGCTTCAGCAAACTCAGGTCACTACGGTTATTCCGTATTACCAACGTTTCTTGGAGCGCTTTCCAACCGTAATCGATCTTGCCAATGCTGAGCAAGATGAAGTCCTACACCTTTGGACTGGCTTAGGGTATTACGCCCGAGCCCGTAACCTTCACAAAGCAGCACAAGAGGTCGCCTCTACATACAATGGTGAGTTTCCTCTTGATATAGAGAAAATGAACGCCCTACCGGGGATTGGTCGCTCTACTGCTGCCGCCATTTTATCGTCTGTGTATAAACAACCACACGCGATTCTTGATGGTAACGTGAAGCGCACCCTATCCCGCTGTTTCGCAGTTGCAGGATGGCCAGGACAAAAAAAGGTTGAAAACCAGCTGTGGGAAATTGCCGAAACGCATACCCCACAAACGGATGTAGATAAGTATAACCAGGCAATGATGGACATGGGCGCAATGGTCTGCACTCGCAGCAAACCCAAATGTAGCCTCTGCCCTGTTGCTGACCTGTGTGTGGCAAAACAACAAGGTAATGTGCTCGACTACCCGGGCAAAAAACCGAAGAAAGATAAACCAATCAAGCAAACTCGTTTCGTGATGCTTCACCACAACACCGAAAATGGTCATGAGGTGTGGTTGGAGCAAAGACCACAAACAGGCATTTGGGGTGGCTTATTCTGCTTCCCACAAACCGAACATGTGGATGCAGAAAGCGACATTGAATTGCTACTGGATCAACGCGGCATTCAAGCCAGCAATATCAAACAGAAGCAAACACTGATTACCTTTCGTCATACATTCAGCCATTACCACCTAGATATCACGCCAATTTTGATTGATTTATCAAAGCAACCGGACGTGATAATGGAAGGCAACAAAGGTCTTTGGTATAACTTATCTAAACCTGAAGAAGTCGGTTTAGCCGCGCCAGTAAAACTATTGCTGGAAACGCTACCCCACGAACTTCGTTAATTGAATACAAGGAGTCATTATGAGCCGCACTGTATTTTGTGCTCGACTAAAGAAAGAAGGCGAAGGTCTAGACTTTCAACTTTACCCTGGTGAACTAGGTAAACGCATTTTCGACAACATCTCGAAAGAAGCGTGGGCTCAGTGGCAACACAAACAAACCATGTTGATCAACGAGAAGAAACTCAACATGATGGATCCAGAACACCGCAAATTGATCGAAACAGAAATGGTAAATTTCCTCTTTGAAGGAAAAGACGTTCATATCGAAGGTTACACACCGCCGAGCGAATAAAGTCGCTTGAGTTAAACAATGACATCACAACCATTTGTGGTGTCATTTTTCTATTACCTTCAATAACTCTGATACTTATGAAAAAAATTGTCTTTATCGCTGCCGCACTTTTAATGGCAGGCTGTAGCCGTGAATTCGTCGAAAAGATTTATGACGTCAACTACGAGCCAACAAACCGTTTTGCCAATAACTTAGCTGAGCTACCAGGACAATTTGAAAAAGATACTGCGGCGCTAGATGCCTTAATCAATAGCTTTTCAGGCAATATTCAAAAGCGCTGGGGTAAAAAAGAAATCAAGTACGCTGGCAAAAGTAATTACGTTAAGTACATCGATAACTACCTTAGCCGCGCCGAGGTCGACTTTCGCAAAGGCGTGATCACGATAGAGACCGTATCACCGACCGAGCCCCAAAAACACCTAAAAGACGCGATTGTCACCACCTTATTAACACCAGACGATCCCGCTCATGTCGACTTATTCTCCTCTAAAGGTATCAGGTTAGAGGGGCAACCATTCCTGTATAAACAAGTTGTCGACCAAGACAATAAGCCAATTCAATGGTCTTGGCGGGCAAACCGATTTGCGGAATACCTCATCGCAAATAAAATAAAAACCAAAAATGTAGATTTCAAGAAAGCGTATTATGTCGAAATTCCCATGGTTGAAGACCACTTTTCAACACGCAGCTACCAATACGCCGATATCGTTCGTCGAGCTTCCAAGAAATACGACATTCCAGAAGACTTGATATACGCCATTATTAAAACCGAGAGCAGTTTCAACCCATACGCGGTAAGTTGGGCAAATGCATATGGCCTAATGCAAGTTGTACCTAAAACAGCGGGACGAGATGTGTTCAAACTCGTGAAAAAGCGCTCGGGCCAACCAAGCCCTGAATATTTGTTTAATCCAGAAAACAACATAGATACTGGTACTGCGTATTTCTATATCTTAAAAAATCGTTATTTAAGAGAAGTCCGCCACCCTACCTCTCTCGAGTACAGCATGATTTCAGCTTACAATGGCGGTACTGGAGGAGTTTTAAACACATTTCATCGCAGTGATCGCAAACGCGCAATGCAAGATCTTAATTCATTGCAACCCAACCAAGTTTATTGGGCGTTAACCAAGAAACACCCGAACGCAGAAGCGCGTCGCTACCTAGAAAAAGTTACAAATTTCAAAAAGGAATTTAACTCGAAGCAAACTTTGTAGTGACAGTTGAATAAAAAGCGTTCGAACAACCACTTTTTTGAAATTATTTAAAAAAAGTGGTTGACGCAACGCGGGAAAATCCGTTTAATAGCGCTCCGTTGCCCGGATAGCTCAGTCGGTAGAGCAGAGGATTGAAAATCCTCGTGTCGGTGGTTCGATTCCGCCTCCGGGCACCACAATTTGATTTGTTGGTGTCTTAACGAAATGTTATAACACGGACAAAAGCACAAAGAATAAAGTGTGCCGACTTAGCTCAGTAGGTAGAGCAACTGACTTGTAATCAGTAGGTCACCAGTTCGATTCCGGTAGTCGGCACCATTCTTTTGCCTCGATAGCTCAGTCGGTAGAGCAGAGGATTGAAAATCCTCGTGTCGGTGGTTCGATTCCGCCTCGAGGCACCATACTTGGTGCGTTTGCTTCATAAGCAAGACACAAAAAGAATAGTTCCTCCTTAGCTCAGTTGGTAGAGCGACGGACTGTTAATCCGCAGGTCGCTGGTTCGAGCCCAGCAGGAGGAGCCAATTTCTAGAATCTTACTTAAGTGAGATTTTAAAAACTGAAGAGATAATCTCTTCTAAAAAAGAATACAGTGTGCCGACTTAGCTCAGTAGGTAGAGCAACTGACTTGTAATCAGTAGGTCACCAGTTCGATTCCGGTAGTCGGCAC
>NZ_JAWOVP010000003.1:0-591463 GCF_033339995.1 Vibrio sp. 1641 | reverse complement strand
GGACGGATTCGAACCATCGAAGGCAGTGCCGGCAGATTTACAGTCTGCTCCCTTTGGCCACTCGGGAACCCCTCCAGAGGATTTTTATACTTAGTAAGATGTTTTCCCAACTCATCTCCCAAGTGCGGAGCGAATCATAGCAAACTCGCTCAGGCTGTAAAGCGTTTTTCTTACGTTTTTACGTTGAATGCTGTCTTTTTGGGCAAAGATGGTAGAAAGTCAGCGTTTTGTTTGTCCTTTGAACAGAAGAGAGGCGCGCTTTTTACTTGAATTTACACTACTTGACGTTAAACACCGTATCTACTGATAAACTGTAAGCAGTTTAATGACATAAGTTTATTCGTTTAGAAGTCAATATCATGAGCATGAAAGCCACGTTATCGTTATCTGTTTTAACGCTTTCTATATTACTGAGTTCTCCATCGGTTTGCGCTGCGATGCGAGGAGGCTCAGCGGTTACTGTTGTGACTGAACAAGTAGAAACGCATGAGATCAATCAATCCTTAACTCTTATCGGCAAATTAAAGGCAGCGGAGTCTGTGGTTGTCGCATCGGAAGTCGCCGGCAAAGTGAATCAAATCGCTGTTAAAGCGAATCAAAATGTTCAGCAAGACCAGTTATTAATTAAGTTAGATGACGATAAGGCTCAAGCCGCTTTGATTGAGGCAAAGGCGTATCTAAAAGATGAACAGCGTAAGTTAAAAGAGTTCCAACGTTTGGTTAAGCGGAATGCGATTACTCAAACTGAAATCGATGCACAAAAAGCCAGTGTTGAAATAGCACAAGCGAGGCTAGATGCTGCTCAAGCCAATTTAGCTGATCTCCATATTACTGCTCCATTTTCTGGCACTGTTGGTTTTATCGATTTTAGCCGCGGCAAAATGGTCAGTGCGGGTACTGAACTTTTGACTTTGGATGATCTTTCCGTCATGGAACTGGATTTACAAGTACCGGAGCGCTATTTATCGATGCTTTCTATTGGTATGGAAGTCATCGCTAAAACCAGTGCATGGGGTAGCCAGATCTTTACTGGTCAAGTCACAGGTATTGATACGCGTATCAGCGCCGAAACACTGAATCTTCGCGTGCGTATTGAGTTTGATAACCCAGAAAATCAATTGAAGCCGGGCATGTTGATGAACGCTTCACTAGCATTTCCTGCTATTAAGGCGCCAATCATTCCTGTTCAAGCGCTTGAATACTCCGGAACTAAACGTTTTGTATATGTAATTGATGAAAACAACAAAGCTACTTGTCAAGAAGTGTCGCTAGGTGCTCGTGTTGGCAACGAGGTGGTGATCGAATCTGGTGTTGAGATTGGTGACAAGATTGTGGTTCAAGGCATTGTTAACATGCGTGATGGTGTCGAAGTGAAAGAAATTGTCGCGCCACTAAAAGCGAACACCACGGATGTGACACGCAATGACAGTGAATCGGATGAGGAAGAAAACTAATGTTACTGTCCGACGTTGCAGTTAAACGCCCTGTCGCGGCGTTAGTTCTGAGCATGCTGTTGTGTGTGTTTGGCTTTGTGTCATTCACCAAATTAGCCGTTCGTGAAATGCCTGATATAGAAAGCCCAGTCGTTTCTATCAGTACGCGTTATGAGGGTGCATCTGCGACTATTATTGAAAGCCAAATTACCTCCGTTTTGGAAGACCAGCTTTCTGGGATCAGTGGAGTTGATGAAATTAGCTCCACTACTTGTAACAGCATGTCGCGTATCACGATCACGTTTGAATTAGGTTACGATCTCAACACAGGTGTGAGCGACGTGCGTGATGCCGTGGCTCGTGCTCAGCGCTCGCTACCTGATGAAGCGGATGACCCTATTGTTTATAAGAACAATGGCTCGGGAGAGGCATCGCTCTACATCAATCTCAGTTCTGCAGAGATGGACCGTACTCAATTAACGGATTATGCCGAACGTGTATTGATGGACCGCTTTAGCCTGGTCTCTGGGGTTAGCTCCATTGATCTCTCCGGTGGTTTGTACAAGGTCATGTACGTGAAGCTTAAGCCAGAACTAATGGCTGGACGTTCAGTTACAGCTTCGGACATTACATCAGCTTTGCGAAGTGAGAACCTAGAAAGCCCAGGAGGTGAAGTTCGCAACGACTCAACAGTAATGTCCGTGCGTACGGCTCGTACTTATAACACGCCTGAAGATTTTCAATATCTTGTCATTAAACGCGCAAGCGACAATACACCTATCTATTTAAAAGATGTAGCAGATGTCTTCATTGGTGCAGAAAACGAAAACTCAACCTTCAAAAGTGATGGTGTAGTAAACATCAGTCTTGGTGTGGTACCGCAGTCAGACGCAAACCCGTTAGAGGTTGCGAAGCTGGTTAGGTCTGAAGTCGATAACATCCAGAAGTTCTTACCAGAAGGTACACGTCTTGCGATAGATTACGACGCGACAGTGTTTATCGAGCGTTCAATCGAAGAGGTGTACAGCACGCTATTTATCACGGGCGGCTTGGTGATTTTGGTATTGTACATTTTCATCGGCCAAGCTCGTGCAACCTTAATTCCTGCGGTTACGGTACCTGTTTCTCTGATTTCTTCGTTCATTGCCGCGTACTACTTTGGGTTTTCTATCAACTTGATCACCTTGATGGCGTTGATATTATCGATTGGTTTGGTGGTGGATGACGCAATTGTGGTTGTAGAGAATATCTTCCACCATATTGAACGCGGTGAATCGCCATTACTCGCCGCATATAAAGGCACAAGAGAGGTTGGTTTTGCTGTTATAGCAACAACATTAGTGCTGGTGATGGTGTTCTTACCGATCTCCTTTATGGATGGCATGGTAGGTCTACTATTTACAGAGTTTTCTGTATTGCTGGCTATGTCGGTCATATTCTCCTCTTTGATTGCCCTGACGCTGACTCCTGTATTAGGTAGTCAGATTTTGAAAGCGAATGTAAAACCAAATCGATTCAATGAAGCGGTTGATCGCTTGTTTAGCAAGCTTGAGAGTGGCTATCGCGCATTATTGAAAGGCGCATTAAAAGTACGTTGGGCTGCTCCCCTGGTGATTCTAGCTTGTTTGGGCGGTAGCTATTTCTTGATGAATCAGGTACCGGCCCAGCTGACCCCACAAGAAGATCGCGGTGTGATATTCGCGTTTGTGCGCGGTGCAGATGCTACGTCATACAATCGTATGTCAGCCAATATGGATATTGTCGAAGACCGATTGATGCCATTACTAGGGCAAGGTTATCTGAAGTCATTCAGTATCCAAACGCCAGCGTTTGGTGGCCAGGCAGGAGACCAGACAGGCTTTGTGATCATGATTCTAGAAGATTGGAACGAACGTGATATCACGGCTCAGCAAGCCCTTAACAAAGTACGGAAAGAATTGGCGGGTATCCCAGATGTTCGAGTGTTCCCATTTATGCCAGGTTTCCAAGGTGGTTCGAGTGAGCCAGTTCAGTTCGTATTAGGCGGCTCTGATTACGATGAGCTCGTTGTTTGGGCTGAAATGCTAAAGAACAAAGCAGAAGAATCACCAATGATGGAAGGAGCAGAGATAGATTACTCGGAAAAAACGCCTGAGTTATTGGTTACAGTTGACCGACAGCGTGCCGCAGAGCTAGGAGTCAGTGTTAAAGACATTTCTGACACCCTAGAAATCATGCTCGGTGGTAAAAGCGAAACGACTTATGTTGAGCGTGGCGAAGAGTACGATGTGTATCTTCGCGGTGATGAAAATAGCTTTAATAATGCTGCAGATTTAAGTCAGATTTATCTGCGCACGAATAGCGGTCAGCTAGTGACGTTAGATGCGGTCACAAAAATTGAAGAAGTGGCGGCCTCTATTCGTCTTTCTCACTACAACAAACAGAAGTCCATCACTATTACTGCCAACCTGTCGGAAGGTTATACATTAGGAGATGCGCTGAATTACCTAGACCAGGAAGCCATCGACAACTTACCGGGTGACATTTCGGTGAGTTATTCGGGGGAGTCGAAAGACTTTAAAGAGAACCAAGCAAGTGTTGCTGTTGTGTTTGCATTGGCACTACTAGTGGCGTATCTCGTGTTGGCGGCTCAGTTTGAAAGCTTCGTAAACCCGTTAGTGGTCATGTTTACGGTGCCGATGGGTGTATTTGGTGGCTTCCTTGGTTTGGTTATTATGGGCCAAGGTATGAATATTTATAGCCAGATCGGCATGATCATGTTGATTGGTATGGTGACGAAAAACGGTATTTTGATCGTAGAATTTGCCAATCAGCTACGTGATCGTGGCGTTGAGTTTGAAAAAGCGATCATTGATGCAGCTGCGCGACGTCTACGTCCAATCTTGATGACTGCGTTTACCACACTTGCTGGCGCAATTCCGTTGATAGTATCGACAGGGGCGGGTTATGAGAGCCGTATTGCCGTGGGTACGGTTATCTTTTTCGGGATGGGGTTTGCGACATTGGTGACCTTGTTTGTTATCCCGGCAATGTACCGATTGATTTCGGCGAAAACACAAGCACCAGGTCATGTAGAAGCAGAGTTAAACAAAGCAATTAGCCATGATACGAAGGGCCGTGTTGCCCACCCCTAGCAGTAGCACGTAAAGCTTTGATTGAAAACGCCGGGCAATTTTTGTTCGGTGTTTTTTTGTATAGATAGTGATTACTTATAGATTTAATGATTATTTTTGTTTATTATTTCGCCACTTCTTCGAGGGGCACAGGACTCGCTCATCGTTTTGACTGAATGTTGGGTCTTGTTAGGTTTAATGCTAGGAAAGCAGCCTATGCCTATTATTATTGAGGTGTTTCCTTGAAAAAAGTACGTGGTAGTTACATGGTCGAAATGGTTTTAGTTGCAGGTGTTATGGCGTTGCTAGCAACTACCGCACTTCCAACGTTGACGAATGCATTAAAAGATCGTCAAGATGGTATTTTGCATTCTCTCGATGCTGGTCAACCAAGCAACCATGTGAACAAAGAGGCAACAGAAACGTTCTCTGTTCAGTAAATGACGACATACTATAGAATCTAAAAGAAGCCGAGGTAAAACACTCGGCTTCTTTGTTTTTCAATTGAAACTTGGTGCTATTTAATGTTAGAAGCGTTTCCCTAGGCTGATTTGTACACCTTCGTAGCTGTCGTAAAAATCTTCAAAACCCATATCCGCGACATTATAAATGTACTCTGCGCGTAACCAGATATCTTTGCTCATATCCCAATGGACACCAGCACCGATGTTGAATAGTGCACCTGAATCATCTGTGACTTTTTGTTCGTTTGGAACATACATTTCAGCTTGAGTGCCAAGCGCAGTTACGCGACCAAACAGTGATAGTGGCGTATCGTCTAAGTTATCACTTGTTACAACAGCAGACATACCTGCTTGGTAATAGTGAAGATCTAAGTCAGTTTTTAGAGCATCGTTCTTAAGTTCATTTTGTGAATAGCGCAGAACCCCTTCAAACGCGAGGTATTGGTTTACATGGTAACCCCAGCCAACTGTGATATGTGGTGTTGACCACTCATTGTCTCTATCCGAGCCGAAATACGGTGTATCAAAACCAACGTTACCACTACCCAGATAAAAATAAGATTGATGAGCTTGTTCTTGAGCAGCTAAAGTTGGCACGCTAATGGTCAAGGCAGACAATAATAGAATGGCGTTTTTCATAACTAGACGATAACCTTGGTAAAAGACCGTTGTAATGATTTGTTTAAATGTTAATTTAATCAATAGGATGGATGGTAATTATCATATCAGCTTTTATCAAAGGTAGTGATTTTAGAATGGAAATTGTTGCGCTAAAGCATACTTCTTACTCATGACTACCGACTAACTAGATATGGTGACGAAAGCTAGTTAAATAAGAGAGAAGGAAAGGAAAGTGGCTGAATTCAAATACAAAAACTTGACTCAAGAAGAACAAGATAAGTTAGACGCGGCGACATTTCGCCGTTTATTGGCGCATTTAGATGCCAACAAAGACGTACAAAACATCGACCTGATGATCCTTGCGGGCTTCTGTCGCAACTGCTTTAGCAAATGGTATAAATCTGAGGCTGAAAATCTCGGTTTGGATTTAGATATTGATGACGCTCGCGAACGTGTTTACGGGATGACTTACGATGAATGGAAACAAAATCATCAACCAGCGGCAACGCCAGAACAATTGGCTGCGTTTGAAGCGCGCCAGAAAAAGTAAAACCCAGCGATAAAAACAGCCCGCATGAAGTTGGGCTGTTTTTTAAAGTCCAGTTTGCACGTTAAGCGTTAGTTGAGCCGCAACAAGCTGGCTCAACGCAACCTTTTGCTTGAATGACTTCGAGTTGAGCTAAGTAAGGTTGAATATCGCCGATGTTCTCTTTTACCCATGTTAAGTCATAATACGTATCTAGGTAACGCTCTCCAGAATCACATAGAAGCGTCACGATAGAACCCTTCTCACCGCGTTGTTTCATCTCACAAGCCAATTGCAGCACACCGTAAAGATTGGTGCCTGTTGATGCGCCGACTTTACGCCCAATCAGCTGAGATACCCAATGGGCGGTTGCCACACTGGCTGCGTCTGGAATTTTGCGCATTTCATCAATGACACCAGCAATAAAGCTTGGTTCGACACGTGGTCGCCCGATACCTTCAATTTTGCTGCCAGTATCGCCTTTCAATGAGTGATTTCCTGACTGGAAAGCATCGTAAAACACTGAGTTTTCAGGGTCTACCACGCAAAGCTTAGTGTCGTATTTTTGGTAACGAATAAAACGGCCAATGGTTGCTGATGTGCCGCCTGTTCCAGGACTCATCACTACCCAGCTAGGAATCGGGTGATCTTCTAACTCCATTTGGCTAAAGATAGAGTTCGCGATGTTGTTGTTACCGCGCCAGTCAGTAGCGCGTTCAGCATAAGTAAACTGGTCCATGTAGTGACCATTTAGCTCTTGAGCCAAGCGTCGAGACTCGTCATAAATCTGATCTGATCGTTCAACAAGGTGCGCTTTACCACCGTAAAATTCAATTTGTTCGATCTTTTTACGTGCAGTGGTTTTCGGCATGACGGCAATGAACGGTAAGCCAAGTAAACGCGCAAAATACGCTTCCGAAACGGCAGTGCTGCCTGAGGACGCCTCGATTACAGTGGTTTCAGGACCAATCCATCCATTACAAATAGCATAAAGAAACAATGAGCGCGCCAATCGATGCTTAAGAGAGCCTGTAGGGTGCGTACTCTCATCTTTTAGATAGATATCGATACCATCAAGAGAAGGTAGTTCGAGTTTAAATAAGTGAGTATCAGCAGAACGTTGGAAGTCTGCTTCAATTTTACGCACTGCATTGTTGATCCAATTGTGGTCAGTACACATGGCGTCTCTCCTTGGGAAATCGATAGATAAGTATTAGATAGGGATAATTTATCTATAATTTCCGAGAAAAACTTTGCTATTGTTACTCTTAATAAAGATATCTGTAGAAAAATTTTCTACATTTTATGGGTTTTATAGAAATGAGTTTAGATCGAATAGATAAGCAGCTGCTTGCTTTACTACAAACCGACAGCACCTTGTCATTAAATGACGTGGCTGAGCGAGTCAATCTTACTACAACACCATGCTGGAAGCGCTTGAAAAGGTTGGAAGAAGAGGGCTACATCGAAAAACGCGTGGCGTTGTTAAGTGCAGAAAAGCTCGAGCTATCTTTCATTGCATTTGTTCAGTTAAAAACGATTGATCATTCCGAAGGTTGGTATCACCATTTTGTTACAACTGTGAGTGACTTTCCTGAGGTAATGGAGTTTTATCGTATGGCTGGCGAGTATGACTACATGATGAAAGTACTAGTCAAAGATATGAAGTGTTTTGACGAATTCTATAAGCGGTTAGTTAATAGCGTAAAAGGGCTATCTAATGTGACTTCAACATTTGCTATGGAGTCCATTAAATACACAACAGAGTTACCAATCCTAAAATAACTCGCCCTATAAGAATTCTATCTAATGTTAATTCTACCTTTTAGTATTTTAAATGTTAAAAGGTAGTTTGATTATGCTTTTAAAACTATTTCCTATCAGATTTTTATAAATATAAACGATATTTATTCTCTCTTCTATTTTTCATTAACCATTTGTTTTTACAGTCCATTAATCCTGTACATCATAATGAAAGAAAAAATAACGCAATTTTTTCTCTTTCTTTTTCATGTTTTATTTTATTGAATATTAATTTTTACTAAATTAATGGAAGAGTTTGATTTAAACGTTTGCTTTTTGTGTTTTCATGTAATTTGGTCGCTATTTTTGAGTATTTGTTTTTAGGATGAATACAGTAGCAATTACTTAAGTAATAAAGTACTCAAAAATGGGGATAGTGATTAATAAAACATCGTATTATTATCGCTCCATCTTGTATGTAACAAAGTATTACTAAAAATGAACAGAAATTACTATTTGCTTTTTCTCGCAGCTTTACTTGCTGGCTGTGGCGGTGGGGGAGACTCTAAGCCGAACAATACGAAGACACCAACTACGATAACAAAGCAGAACCGTCCGCAATTAAAAGTGGAAGACACGGTATTGAAGTTTGAAGGAGTGGGAACGGTTACTGAAGCAAAACTGAGCAATGTACATGGGTCGGTATCTTACCAAGTCATTGATTCTAATCCGCCAAATGTCGTGAAAATTAATGACTCAGGAATACTACAAATTCTGCGCCCAGGAACGGCGACTATTCTTGCTACAGATAGTAGCTCTGCTTATGAATCTTCTGAAGCAAGATTTTCTGTGACTGTAGAGCGAGGTATCAATACTGAACTTTCAGTGAGTGATCTGAATTTCAATGCGATTGAGTCAGAAGGAAAAGCGTTGATCGTCCGTGGCCAAAAAGGCGAACTGAGTTATGAGGTAGAAAGTGGTCATAACTTGATTCGTGTTGATGAGAACGGGTCGGTATATTCATTAGGTTCAGTTGGTCAGGCATCGGTGCTGATTACTGATTCAGGTAACGACTTTTACTTGCCGAAACAAGTTCGCGCTACGGTTAAACTGCATGCAGTAGCTCCGGGGCAATTACAGTTCGCTTTGCTTGAAGACGAGTATCGAGAAGGGTTGACGTTAGAACCAGTGCGTCTAGATAAAGCTCAAACGCAACGTATTTCTTACAAAATAATAAATAGCGTACCAGACAGCAAGGTGGCCGAGTTGCTAGACCCTGAAACGGGTTTGCTTCTTGTTCATAATGTTGGGCGATTAACGGTTGAAGCGACTGCAACTTACAGCGACGCGTTTCTGGATAAACAGCAAACAGCGCAATTCTTTGTGGATATAAAACAAGGCAAGCGTCAAGAAATCAGCGCAGCGGATATTGTCACAACTTATGAGGAAGGTGGACGAATTTTCCCTAAGGTGACGAACGCCTACGGTGACTATGAGCTGAGAATCATTCGTGGTGAAGACGTTGTTGCTAAAACTGAAAATGGTGAAGCATTACTGATCAAAGGTGTTGGTGCTGCTGAAGTGGAAATTTACGAGCATGACATGCGTAATTATCCTGCAAGCAAAACTCGTTTTGATCTTGAAGTTAATCGCGCGCCTCATCCCGTTATAAAAGACATTGAAATGCCGCTTACCTATCAACCAAATCTTTCAATCCCTCTGGCGTTTAAAGGGCAAAAAGGTAACGTAAATCTAGTTAGCAGCTTACCTAATGGCTTACGAATGACTGACGGCAAATTGGAGGTAGTGACTGCGGGTGAGTACGACCTTAAGTTTGAAGACGATGGTGGGGAGTTCTACCAACCTATTCAATTTAATGTCGTCATCAAAGTTGCAAAGGCTGAAGGCCAACCCATGGCAACGCACGATTATGACGTTGTATACAGCAACAAATACAGTTTTGATCTTCACCGTGATTTTGGTTTGAGTGCTGACGAGCAAATTGAGATTGTAGATAACACCGCACCAGATGTTGTCGGTGGTTTTAGTGAAGGACGTCTCCATGTGTATAAAGCGGGTAAAGCGACGCTAACTGTGCGCAGAAAAGAGAGCGCGAATTATACTGTTGGTCCTGATCAAAAAGTCTACGTGACAATTTTGAGTGCGCCGAGCCGAATTGAAGTTCAATCCGATGTGGAAGAGATTTGGAAGGTTGGCCAAACATTTGTTGCGCCGAAAATCTCTGGTACGGTTGGGGAAGTTACGTACCGATTTGCAGACAACGCAGCAACAGATGTAGTTTCCTTAAACAGCCAAACGGGTGCCATGCAAATTCTTAACGCGGGTAGCACAAAAATTATTGTTTCGGATGCGGGGGACGACAAAGTGGATCCGGGTGAAAGTAGTTTCTCGGTCACGATTAAACAAGGCACAAACCCTGTATCGGTTACTTACCCAACGGTAGAATTCTCCGCTAGTAGTGTTATCTCACCAGTGATGAGTGGTGGGACTGCGAAGGCAAGTTACCGTCTTATTAACCAAAAAGATCCTGTGGTCGAGTTAGTTTCCCCTGATACGGGGCGCTTGAAGATTTTACACGCAGGCGAGTACCAAGTAGAGGTAACCCTCACTGGACGCAACTACAAAGCTAAAACAATCGTCGTAAATGGCACTATTAACAAAGCGAAGCACCCTGGTTTAAGTACTTCCACGATGAAGGTGGAATTTGAACCATTTAAAAAGGTTAAGCTAGATTTTGGTACACCAATAGGAAACCGCAGCTATCAAATATCCAGCTCAACAATTAAAGGAGTCGCTTCATTAGATGTTGATAAGGAAGAGCTGACATTACTTGACCTCCCACCAGTAAAAAGACGTTGGATTTCTCTCGACGTTTCGGAAGGAGAATCTAGAGATTACAAAGCGTTGGAAAGTAAGAAAGTCCAGCTGTATCTAAGCTTTGCAGATGAAGGTGTTGCGGATCAATATACATTGCTTGAAACTGAACAAACAGTATTGTTTAGCACGCTAAATGCACGTGAGTTTTCTAACTTAGAAGAAAGTGAGTTTGGTTTGATGAACGTTCGTTCAGTGCGTGAGCCAACGGACGAAGAATTGAAATTATACGGCAAAGGTAAGATTGCACTACTTGCATTCAAGCCGGTGGGTAACGATGACCAAACTCTAATAAAAGGAGCGTGGGTACACTTAGCTCGATTTGATGGATGTACATCAGAGCTGTTCGAAGATGATCTCAAGCCTTTTGAAGCAATTGACTATGATGACCCAGGGTACTGCACCAACGGCAGCACGATTCGTATGACTCGGTTCTTAATAATTGATGACTCGAAGATGGAAAAGGTAGAGTATGAGTTAGTAGCACCTGTGATTACTTACCGTCGTGGGGTTCGTGAATTTTTAGCAACGAATAAAGGTGGATTCTATGCCGACCCAAATGTCATTTACGGGAAAGGCGAATATGGTTACCCGAAATCACTTTACGAATGGTCGGTTATTAACATGAAGTATCAACCAAATTAATCATCGTTTGATACCCATTAAAAAAGGAGTGCGGAACAGCACTCCTTTTTTCGTCTGGCGAACACGAGCTATTTCGTGTAGCGCATCACCCCTTCTTGCACGGCGGTCGCCACTAAGTGACCTTGCTGGTTGTATATTTCGCCACGGACCAACCCACGAGTATTGCTCGCCGTTGGGCTCTCTATCGCATATAGAAGCCATTCATCCATCTTAAACGGACGATGGAACCAGATAGAGTGGTCAATGGTGGCCACTTGAAAGTTAGGCGTCATTAATGAGACTTCATGTGGATGCATTGCTGTCACAAGGAATCCCCAATCGGATGCGTAGGCCAGAAGGTACTGGTGAATTAGCTGATTCTCTGGCATTTCACCATTAGCACGAATCCAAAGGTACTGTTTGGGTTCTGCTTTTTTGGGCTTCAAAGGGTTGATAACCGTAACGGGGCGAGTTTCGATTGGCTTTTCCCCGCAAAATGTTTTGCGTAAGCGTTTGGGTAGAAATTCTGCAATATGGCTTGCGAGCTCACTCTCTGAGGCAAAGTTTTCTGGACCAGGGATATCTGGCATTTCTTTTTGATGATCAAACCCAGGTTGATCGCCATGGTAGGATGCGGTTAGGTAAAAAATAGGGCGTCCATTTTGAATTGCCTTTACGCGTCTAGTGCTAAAGCTACGGCCATCTCTCAGATTTTCTACGTCATAAATAATAGGTTTTTCTGGATCGCCAGGGTACAAAAAATAGCTATGGAAGGAGTGTACCGTGCGTGTTTCTTCAACGGTGTAGCGCGCAGCAGAAAGCGCTTGCCCAATTACTTGACCGCCATAAACTTGAGGCAAACCTAGGTTTTCACTTTGGCCACGAAACAAGCCTTCTTCTAATTTTTCGAGTTGTAGTAGGCTGAGCAATTCTCGTAGTGGTTTACTCATTGTGTCTCCTCACCGTTGTCTTTCATCCCAAGTTACCTCAACAGCCTCACTCTTGTGAAGTGGCATAGTTAAGAACTATTGAGTAACTTAGAAATAGTATTGTTCCAATTATGAAACAAAATCAATTGTTTGATAAATTCTAACTCAGTCAAACTATTGTCAAATAAAGTGACAGGAAGCAGACAGTTTTATATTCCACACCTATAATTGCTTCGGTTTAATGCTCTTTTCGAGGAATATATGAAAAAAACACTACTACTTGTTACTTCTCTACTCTTTGGGGCTGCGTTAGTGGGTTGCCAAACTTCTCAAAATACAGAAATGGAATCTACAGAAGCGTCAATGAAGACGATTACAGGTACAGTGGCTTATCGCGAGCGGATTGCCTTGCCACCAAACGCAGTGGTTACTATTGCGTTAGAAGATGTGTCTTTGGCGGATGCGCCAGCAAAAGTGTTGGCGAAACAGACATTCGAAACAGAAGGTAAGCAAGTTCCTCTTTCTTTTGAGTTGAGTTACGACAGCAATGAAATCAAACCAAACCATCGTTACAGCGTTCGTGCTCGCATTGAGGTAGATGGAAAGCTGCGTTTTATCAGCGACACACATAACGGTGTTATTACAGATGAAGCACAAACTCACCAATTAGATATTCGTCTAGTTGGAACACGTTAATACGACGCACTGAGAACAAAAAATGGCAGCTTAAGGCTGCCATTTGTATTTTTTAAGTGAAGTTTTGCCAACTTCCGATACTTCAATCCCTTCTGCTTCTAATTTCTTTTTTTGTCGCTCTAAGTCTCTGCCTTTTAAAGATATTTTTCCTTGGCTATTTACCACTCTAAACCAGGGGAGTTTACTGCCTTCTGGTAAGTTGCCCAGTGCTTTACCAACATGTCTCGCATAGCCCGGATAACCGGCCATTTTTGCAATTTCCCCATAGGTGGAGACTTTTCCTTTTGGAATTTGGTGAATTACAGCAAAGATTTGCGCTAAAAATTGGTCCATACTCAAAAGTGTCTATTTTGGATTACTAAGGAATGGTAAACCATTGGACTTGTATATTGCTAACGGTTCTTAACCCTTGTGTTGCCAGCGACTCACTTTGAAGAATTACATTTTCTGTTCTTTAGTGTCGTTGGTTGATGAGCCTTAAACAGCATGAAGCAAACGCAAGCTAAGCTTGAATCTAGACCCTCTCAACGACTTTCAATCCCAGTTTTTGCCGTTGAGTTACCAAGTAGGTGGGGAAGCCAGGAGGCGCTATGATTTTATCGACACTTCAATTTTTCGTTACGACCTTACTCGCTGTTGTCTGCGTTCGGGCGATGAGTTTGAGCGAGGGTGACATTCCCGTTCTTGCACTTATGATCCCCGCGCTGTGGGTTCTGCCACAAGGTGGGTTCGCTGGCTTAGTATTGCTGGGCGCGATGATGGCTTTTGGTGCGACACTCTCAATGCAGCCAATTGCTTTGTCGGTTGGTGTTTTGATCCTTTTCCCACTTTTAATGGTGGTGTTTTCTCGTAGAAGCTCTTTAGGCGTGTTGCTCACCGCTGGTCTTATTGTACTTACACTGCAAGTTGGTCTTATGGTCACACAGCAAGGCGGTAAGCTGGATGGATCTGCTTGGGTTACAGTGGTTCAAACCATTGCGGTTATGGCGATGTGGTGGTCGGCTGCGCATTGGACGCCATCCAATAAACACAGCTGGTGGCCGTTGTTTTTGTTGCTCCCATTGTGGATTGCAGGCCTACCGTACGCCGTTCTTATGGCGTTAAGTTTGACGGGAATGTTAGCGTCAATGGAAGCACTTGCGAAGCTTCAACATACCATTCGTTGGAGCAAATTATTATGTTGGACATTGCCGACTGTGGGTTTTGCCGCTTTAGTCGTCAGCCCGACCACGGATGTGCCAAACCCTGTTTTCGTGGTTTGGATCTGTTTGTTAGGGACGGCTTGGATGACTGACTATATTTTACGTAGTAGCGATGAACAGGCTGAATTATGAATTTTTAGTCAGGTAAAAAGTGACATGTGCGGCAGAGTATCGAATTGGTTGTGGAACAAAATGGAGATTAGTATATGTTCTTCATTTCATATTTACTACACTTCCAATAATAATAACCACAATATAAGTGGTTGATTTAAGATAAGTTTGTCATGACAACTTTTGCTCGAACACTGTTGCTTTTTGCATGTTGCCTCTTGAGTTTGAATGTAAAAGCCGAAGCCCCTTTAATTGCTCATTATAAAGTCGCGACTGAAGCGGATGATGTCGTCACTCGTGTTCTTTTCAATGCTGCTTCAAAGGAGTTTGGCTTTACCGTTCAATACGTAAACTACTCCAGCTTTGATGCCATTCTAAATTCAGTAGCGAATGGGGAAGCGGACTTTGCTGCGAATATCACTTACACACAAGAACGTGCTCAACGTTTTAGTTATTCCCGCCCAACAAATATCGAATATACCTACCTCTTTGGCTTAAAAGATTCGACGTTGAGTGATATTTCGCGTGTTGGCGTCCCCAAAGATACAGTTTATGCCCAATTACTTAAACAACACTACCCTGGTCTAGAACAGATCTCTTATCAAGGTCACGAACAAGCAGTAACACTGCTACGTTCAGGTGCTGTGGACGGCGTTGTCGATGCCATTAACCAGCTCAAGCCGATGCTGATGGAGGGGTTTGACGCCAAGATGCTCAATGATCAGATTTCGATAAAGCCCGTATCCATCATCAGTAAAAAAGATCATCATCTTGAGGAGTTGGACACGTTCGCCACGTTTATTCACGGAGAAGCGGTGCAAAAGCAGCTTCGCGAAGAAATTTCCCAGTATCAATTTGAATTAAGGCGAGCAGCGTTGCGTGAGTCTATTCGTTTATTGCCCCTTGATTTTAATGAACCAATACGGATTAAGCTCGAATCTATCTTTCCATATGTTGTATACAACGCAGATGGTAGTGTCGAAGGGATGACGGCTGATGTAGTCCTGAGAAGCTGTGAGATCTTGGCTTTAAACTGCTTGATCATTAGTGAGCCTGGTGAAAGCTGGGGTTCTATGTACCATGAGTTTATCCAAGGTAATTTCGAAATTTTGGCGCCGTTAACGGTCAGCCGTGAGCGGCGCGCATTTAGCTACTTTCCAAAGCCCCATTACGCGCCAGCATCGGTGATGGTCAAGCGTTTAGGTTACAAGCCGAGCACATACTCTCATGTTTCACAGTTGATATCTGAGCGGATTGGCGTGGTTAAGGATGACTTTTTCGATCAAATGATGACGCAACTGTTACCGCTAAAAGAACTCAAACGTTATCGTACTCAACAAGAGCTCATTCAGGGGCTATTAAATGAAGAAGTCGATTACATTCCGATGGATACGGCGATGCTCAATCATTTTTTACGTCTCAGTGAACTGGTTCCGATAGAGCAGGATACCGCTATTGGCGAGTTTTATGAGTCACAACTCTCTGTTGGATTGGTCGCGAATGAAAAAGGAGCCATGCTTGCGCCTTTCTTCAGTCGAGCGATAGCGATGTTAGAAGTTGATAAGATCATTGCTCAGTACGATGTACGCCCAGATTGGCGTACCGCACTTGAATATGAGATTCGATTAGCGACGCAAACACAAGCTGTGTTTATCTTTGTATTATTGTTTGCTATTTGTGTTTCGCTTTATCTTTACCGTCAATCGAACACTGACAACTTAACAGGGTTAAGGAACCGTCGTGCGTTGCAAGTAAAGTATCGAAAAGGAGTAAACAAAGATCTATCCATACTTTACTTAGACATTAATCATTTCAAACGAATCAATGACACTTATGGGCATCGCGCTGGGGACGAAGTTTTACAACTACTGGCACTAAAAATTCATTATGTCTGGTCGGGAAGATGTTATCGAATTGGAGGGGATGAGTTCATATTGCTGGGTTATCCAACGCAAGCCGAGTTAACTAGAGCAATGAGAGAGCTCAGTAGAATCGACGTGAAAGGCAAATTATGTAGTGATTTGGAGTCTATAAGTATCTCTATTGGTTTCTCTGCAAAAAGGGAACGGCACATGAGCTTAGAGCAAGCGATGCATTTGGCTGATGAAGACATGTACATGAGTAAGCAGTCCTCACGGCACGACTCCTCTTATCGTGACTGTACGGTTTCATCATAAAGGAATGAATTGATCGAGTTTTGTCCAAACGGTAATGAAATGATGAAATTCAAGGTTTTTGCTCTTGCATTATGAGAGCTGATACTGAATAATCGCCCCATCGATTGAGGCAAGACCTCTCGAAAAGAATTATGGGGCTCTGGTCCTCTCGCAACAATAGCTCGTGAACTCGGTCAGGTCCGGAAGGAAGCAGCCGCAGCGTGTGACTTGTGTGCCGGGATGTGGCTGGGGTCCCACCCTTTGAAAGCCCTGCGTTATCGCAGGGCTTTTTTCGTTTTTGAGCCTTCTTTTATTTTGGCTACGCTTGGTGTTCAACGTCTTCTGATGATCAAGCTTCTTGAGGTTATTTAGGTATAATTTATAATCTCATCCGCTTGATACCGAACTGTCGTGAAGATTGTTTAGGGTACACTCGCCGAATAATCATTTTCACCTGGGATACTTTAATGATTTCAAAAAACCAATTAAAACTGCTTCGTGCTTTAGGTCAAAAGAAACAGCGTAAAGCGCATGGCTTATTCCTAGTTCAGGGTGAAAAGAACGTACTAGAGCTAGCAAGTAGTTCATTGAAGGTGAAGCAGGTTTTTGCAACAGCGGCATTTCTCGAACAAAATGCTGGTACGCTAAATCGTTTTGATTGTGTTGAAGCATCGCTTGATGAATTGACCAAAGCGAGCACGCTTGTGAGCAATAATGCGGCCATTGCTATGGTTGAAATTCCGAGTGTAAAAGAGCCTCAAGCGAAAGGATTGATGATTGCGCTAGATGGTGTATCCGACCCTGGTAATCTAGGTACGATTATTCGTGTTGCAGACTGGTATGGCATCAAGCACATTATTGCGAGTACAGATTGTGCTGATCCTTATAATCCTAAAACGATCAGTGCGACCATGGGCAGCTTTGGCCGCGTACAAGTGAGTTTGGTGGATTTGCCAAGTTACTTGGAACACGCCAAATTGCCAGTATATGGCGCGTTTTTGGAAGGAGAGAGCGTTCATAAAACGGATTTCGCTGCTGAAGGTATTTTGTTGATGGGCAGCGAATCTCATGGTGTGCGAGAAGCCGCAGCAAAATTAGTGACAGATAAGATCACGATTCCGGCGTTTGGCGGTGCCGAATCACTGAATGTCGCGATGGCGACTGGCATTATTTTAGACAACATGCGCCGCCAACATAGCTAACGCAACAATTACTTAATAACAAAGCCAGTCAATTTGACTGGCTTTGTTGTATTTATTGCCTAGAAAAATCAGCCTGGCTGAATCTTGCGTTTAACGAAATACAGTGAATGTTGTTCGGTGAGTTAATTTTGTTTTAGTTCAATAGGCTGTGCCTATAAATAAAATTACTCCTTTCCATTTAGTAAAATCAGGAAATTAGGCGACACTTATCTAAAGGCCGCAATAAAATGCCCTTAAGGAGATAAGAATGCATTCATTAAAAGTAAAAGATTACATGACGTTGCAAGCGGTGACTTTCACGAAAGATATGTCACTTTCGGCAGCTTTAAACAAAGTAATGCAAAGTGTCACACTAGGTGGCCCTGTCATTGATGAAAATGAAAAAGTGGTTGGGTTTTTATCGGAGCAAGACTTATTAGATAAGTTGGTGAAAGCAAGTTATCACTGCCAAGATACACATACGGTACAAGAGTGTATGCATGATGATGTCTTATCTGTTTCTCCAGAAATGTCAGTAATTGAACTGGCTGACATGATGAAAGTTGGAAAGCCGAAAATGTATCCAGTGGTGGATGGCAAAGGTAAGTTGGTTGGTGTTATCACAAGAAGAGACGTGCTGCGTGCCATCGGAATGACATTAAATGAGTGTTTTAAGCATCCCGTTTAACCTCTCTGTTTAAATTTTACGGAATATTGCTTTTAAACTGGTTTGGAAAGACGCTTCGGCGTCTTTTTTATTTTCTATCGCCGAACTGTACAAATTTATCTTGACCTTGGAGCTTACTCTAAGGTTTATCCTTAGCAATAGGTAAATCACCGATACCAATAAGGAAAAAATTATGTGTACAAAACATCAAGGTTGCCAATCTAGCAAAATCAAAACTGCGGTGCCGCTTGGTGCAAGCGAGTCATGCTGTGCGGCAGTAAAATCTTCGCTCAATATCTCTCAGGCCAGTGTTGATGTTTCTGAAAGCTCTTGCTGTAGTGGAGGAGGCTGCAGCGTTGACACAGGCGAGGAAGACGATCCCACAAGGGAGAGTAATTCCTCCGTTCGGAATGCTTGGCTTGTGTCAGGTATGGATTGCCCATCTTGTGCGCAAAAGCTTGAGAAAGCCATTACGTCTTTACAAGGCGTCAGCCAAGCCAAGGTTTTGTTTGCAACAGAAAAACTGGTCGTCGATTTTGATGGTCTAGAGCTGATAGCTACGATAGAGCAGACAGCCCAAAAAACGGGTTTCCCGCTCTCTTCACTGGATGCTCCAAAACCAAGCACTACAAAGAAAGGCTGGCTTGGCGTCATAAGAGACAACATCCAAATTCTCTCGATTGCTGGTGCAATGGCTACTGCGGCAGTAATTTCTAAGATCGACCCTCAAATAAGCGCTTGGTTATTCACTTTGACGTGTTTACTTGGTTTATACCCAATCGCGCTCAAAGCATTTAAGTTGGCGCGTAGCGGTACGCCTTTTGCGATTGAAACGTTAATGAGTGTAGCGGCGCTCGGCGCTTTATATTTAGGTGAAACCGCCGAAGCCGCAATGGTGTTATTGCTTTTCCTTATTGGTGAAAAGTTAGAAGCATATGCATCATCTCGCGCGCGAAGCGGTGTCCAGGCGTTAATGGACTTAGTCCCAGAAAGTTCAATTTTAATAATTGATGGTGAACGTAAAGAAGTACCAGCTGCTCAGCTTAAACCAGGGGATATCATAGAAGTCGCACCCGGAGGTCGTTTGCCTGCCGACGGTGTTTTGCAAGATGCGCTTGCGAGTTTTGACGAAAGTGCGTTAACGGGAGAATCTGTTCCCGTTGAGCATCAAACCGGTGGCAAAGTGATGGCCGGGGCTGTGGTTGTCGATAAAGTGGTTCGCTTACAGGTGACTTCCCGTCAGGGCGAGAATGCGATAGACCGAATTCTTCATTTGATTGAAGAAGCAGAATCCCGTAAGGCACCATTAGAACGCTTTCTTGATAAATTTAGCCGTTGGTATACGCCACTAATGATGTTGGTGTCTCTGGTGGTTATCGTTACGCCGCCATTACTATTTGCCCAACCGTGGGAAACGTGGATCTATCGAGGACTTGCCCTGCTGTTGATTGCTTGTCCATGTGCATTAGTAATTTCAACGCCTGCGGCGATCACTTCTGGCTTGGCGGCAGCTGCTAAGCGGGGCGCATTGATCAAAGGTGGAGCGGCGCTTGAGTTGCTTGGCAAGGTTGAGTCTGTCGCATTTGATAAAACTGGGACACTGACGCAAGGTAAACCAGAAGTGACTGACGTCTTTGCTTTTGATATGGATGAAGACAAGTTACTTAGCCTAACTGCGTCAATCGAGGTTGGTTCAAGTCATCCTCTAGCGGTTTCTTTAGTTACCAAAGTGCAAGAGCAGGGGCTTACTATTCCTGAAGCGTTGGATAAAACCGCGCAAGTAGGCTCTGGTGTCACTGGTTACGTCGATGGAAAAATGGTCCAAGTGGTCACGCCTTCAAAGGCAGACTTTCCACTTTCTCAAGAAGCCAAAGAGCAAGTGGTTACGTTGGAACAACAAGGTAAAACGGTTGTCATTGTGCGTTTCGATGACGAGGTCATTGGCGTGATCGCATGGCAAGATACATTGCGCTCAGATGCCCAGCAAGCCATCGCAATGCTGAAGGAACTTGGGGTCACGTCGGTGATGCTAACGGGTGACAACCCGAGAAGTGCAGAAGCAATGGCAAATAGAATAGGCTTGGATTATAAAGCGAGTTTGTTACCTGCAGACAAGGTGCATTACGTCGAGAAGCTATCACAACAACATACCGTTGCGATGGTGGGAGACGGTATCAATGATGCTCCAGCCATGAAAGCTTCGAGTATCGGCATTGCGATGGGAGGCGGTACGGATGTTGCGCTCGAGACTGCTGATGCGGCGTTAACACACAACCGTTTGATTGAGCTACCTGCCATGATAGAACTGTCGCGTGCGACGCTAAGTAACATTCGTCAGAATGTCGCGTTAGCGCTAGGTTTGAAAGGTGTATTCTTAGTGACAAGTTTACTTGGTGTAACTGGGTTGTGGGTTGCTGTATTAGCCGACAGTGGTGCAACAGCACTGGTGACATTGAATGCGTTGAGATTACTTCGTTTTGAGTCCAAGCAGATCAAATAACTGACCTAACCATTGATCCCACTCATTAATAGCCCGAGGCATTCGTGTATCGGGCTTTTTTTAACCGTATTAACCTGATGCGATCAGACGTTTTTCTCGTCCTTGAAATCACGCATTGCTATGCAACAAAATGATCTAACGCCCCTTAAAGTGTGATCAATACCAGTTTTGTTTGAAATTTAATTTTCATTACATTTTGTCATTGTGATTGTGATCACTCTATGTTGGTGAAAGGTTCGCTACAGTGCATCTGTACCCAATAACTGATTAATGAGCTTATTGTTCATAAAATAAGCCACAATAAGGAGCGACTTATGTCTCAAGCTGTATTCCATTTAGGTGTTACTGAAGCTGATCTTAATGGTGCGACTCTAGCGATCATTCCTGGTGACCCAGCGCGTGTTCAAAAAATCGCAGAACAAATGGAAAATCCAGTATTTCTAGCAAGCCATCGTGAATACACGCTATACCGTGCAGAGTTAGACGGTAAACCTGTTGTGGTTTGTTCTACAGGTATTGGTGGTCCTTCTACCTCTATCGCAGTTGAGGAATTGGCACAGCTTGGTGTTCGTACTTTCCTACGTGTTGGTACAACGGGTGCAATTCAACCACATGTAAACGTGGGTGACATGATCGTAACGACGGGGTCAGTTCGTCTTGACGGTGCGAGCCTACACTTTGCTCCTATGGAATTCCCAGCAGTTGCTGACTTTGAAGTAGCAACCGCAATGAAAGCAGCAGTAGAAGAGTCTGGCGCTACAGTTCACATGGGTGTGACTGCATCAAGCGACACGTTCTACCCTGGTCAAGAACGTTACGATACGTTCTCTGGTCGTGTTGTTAAGCGTTTCCAAGGCTCTATGCAAGAATGGCAAGACATGGGCGTACTTAACTTCGAGATGGAGTCTGCAACACTGCTAACAATGTGTGCGAGCTCTGGTTTAAAAGCGGGTTGTGTGGCTGGTGTTATCATCAACCGTACACAAAAAGAGATTCCAGATCATTCAACTCTGAAAGAAACGGAAGCGCGTTCAATTAAAGTGGTTGTAGAAGCAGCGCGTAAAATGCTTTAAGCCGCTATAGTTGGCATTTAAACAAACAGAAAAAACCAGAGGCTAACCTCTGGTTTTTTTCTACTTATAGAAATGCGTACAGCTAAAATTTAGGTATAAAAAAAGCAGCATTAATGCTGCTTTTTATCGTTGTGAATTTTAGCTTTTCTTAATGGCACTATATCTCGTCTGAACCGCCCGCGTCTTTAAACCAAGCCGTTAAGTGCGTTCTTAAATCTTTAAGCTCATCAGGGCCAATCAGGGCTAGCCCTAAGTCTTCAGCACGAGTAATGTCATTGTGACGAAGAGGACGGAAGCTCACCAACATTGCGCGCGCTTGTAAGCCACCTAATAAATCGCGAAGCGATTCTAACTTATATAAAGTATCGTCGCCGTCATCTCTCATGCCTTTGGTTTTGCACTCGATGATGTGCAGCTTGTTGTTTACAACTGTTGCGACATCTAACTCATTGCGTACTTCACTTTCACCAAGTTTGCGATAAACCTGAACATTTAACGATCGATCTTGGATCGTCGGCATGGTGTCTTGGATTTGCTTCACGGTGCTGTGAACCAAAGTTTCTAACCACTCACCGTTTGAAAAGCGTCGAGCATCTTCATCTGCAAACGTTAAAACGCCATTCTCATAGGTGGCGATTTCTGCTTCTACTAAATCTGAAAGCAACATGTTGAGCTCACGGTAGCCCTGCTGTTTTTCGGAGAGCTCGACATCAAGCTTTTGTTCTTTGCGGCATGTGGTTGCAAGGTAGTTAAGTGTTGCTAGACCTGGCCCAAGCTCAAGCGCATTTGAGGCCCATCGTTCACCAAGTTCATACAATTTTTTATCAAGAAGAGGTGGTAAATCAACGTGGTGAAACTCGCCGCGTGCACCAAAGATAGTGAGGTAATCTGCAATCGTAATGTGATCTTCGACTTGGGTATCTTCTTTGCCATCAGGGTATAACCAACAAAGCTTATCGCTACTAGGCTCTACCACAAAAATTGGCCAGCGATAGGTACGGAAAACTTCGTACACCGACAACAAGCGATGACGAAGACCACAGCTCGCGTTCAATTTTACATCTTCGCCGCGTTCATGGAGGTCTTTTGCCAATTTTTGAATTGCTTGTTTGATCAGAGATGTATTAACAGCGGATGGAATTTCAAAAAATTCAGAAGTAATTTCTCGTTGATCTAAAACGGCACTCAGTCGGTCAAATATATCTAACTGGCTCTTGTCTCCGATGAAGACGATATGTGTGCTTAGCGTACGATTATCTAATAGAGGAGTGACCAATCTCACTGGGTCTTGGTCGATAATACCAACATGAACAGCCATAGATTTTCCTTTTTATGAGGCCGCTCGAAAAGAGTTGTGCAAGGGGATGAGCTGGCCTTATTAATCATATGTAGACATGGCCGACAAAAAACAAGGGCGACTTAACAAAAAGTCGCCCTTATACAGTTGATTGCACTAATTAATGCTCTTAGTTATAAAGTATTTATAACTTAAAGCGGTGGACCAATTCATTTTGCTGATGAGCCAAGTGGGTCAGTGATTCACTGGTTTGTGCGATACTCGACATGGCTTGGAAACTTTCATCGGCGATACTGTTGATATCTTCAATGCTGCGAGCAATGTCTGTTGATGTTTCACTTTGCTCTGCTGCTGCTTGTGAAATGTGCGTACTCATTTGGCTGATTTCGATGATTAGCGCCTGGATCTCTTCCATTGAGCTGTTCGCTTTTGATGCTTGCTCAACCGACATCTCCATATCGCTCATACAGCTTTGTATGACTTGGTTCGCCGATTGCGAGCTAGCTTGCAGATTACTGATCATGGATTCAATTTCAGTGGTTGATTGAGTCGTTCTTGATGCGAGTACTCGTACTTCATCTGCCACTACCGCGAAGCCGCGACCTTGTTCACCAGCGCGAGCCGCTTCAATTGCCGCGTTCAATGCCAGTAGGTTGGTTTGCTCCGCAATGTTGCGGATCACATCAAGGATAGACCCAATTTGACCACTCATCTTTTGTAGCTCAGAAACTGCGGAGACCGATTCGTTCAAACGTGTTTCTAGTTGATTAATGGTTGAGATGTTACTGCTCATAACATTTCTGCCTTCTTCAGAGGCAGATTCGACGCGTTGCACCATTTCTAGCGAGCCTTGCGCACTTTGCGCGACTTCCTGCACTGAATGAGACATTTCTGTCATCGCAGTAGCGACGTTTGCTGTTTGTTCGCGTTGAGAGCTCAATTTAATTTGTGCTTGCGAAGAGGTGCGTTCGTTGGTTGTCGCGGTTGACGATAGGTTTTCTGACGCTTCGTTGAGTTTCACCAAGATCTCGTGAAGGTTGTCGGCGAGTGAGTTAATGTGTCCACTCACACGGCTGAATTCGTTGTTATAGCGAATATCGATACGCTGTGTCATATCACCTTCAGTCAGGCCTTCTAACACTTTTAGAATACGAGTCAACGGTTCGCGAACGCTTTGTGCGATGTGGTAGCCAATCGCTGTCGCGAGTAAAACGACAATAACGCCAATGATGATGGCTTTCGTTACACCCGCTGAATATATGTCACCTGCATCTGCCAATGATTCATTGAGCTTATCTGTTGCGGTTGTCGTGAATTGCTCAAGAATCGCCATGGTTGAATCCACTTTATTTGCTAGGTTGGCGATATTGTTATACAAAGCGGCGCGAGCATTGAGGTAATTATTATGTTGGTCTAACACACCGCCACGCATACCAACGTCGCGAGTAAATTGCTCTACAGATTCGCCAAATGCTTTTTCTAGCTCAGGAAGCTGAGTCACCAACCCGCGGAATGCGTAATTCAAGTGCGTTACTGCTTTGCGGTTTTTAGCTACGGCTTGCGTAACAAACTCAGGGTTGGAACTGGCGAGGGCATCAGAGGTAATTACTTCGGCATCTTTTAACTTGATAAAGTAGCTCTTTGCCATGACTTTGACAGAAATGCTGGTTTGATCTGCCACATATTCTTTAAGACCAACCGACAGTTCGGTATTCAGTTTTTGGAAGCGGCGTGAGGATTTTTGCACTTCTTCTTGAGCCGCGAACATTGCTTCGTAGTTGTCCATGGCCTCTAGAGCTTCTGTAAAATAGCTCTGCTCTAACGTTTTTAACTGTGAAAACGGTTCGGCAAGAGAAGGGTAGATTTGGCTTGCGGTTTTCAGTTGAGCCAATGTGGATTCGAAGCGCTGTTGAGATCTAGCAAATTCCTGACGCATTTCATCCATGCGTTGTTTATTCTCTGTCGTCAGGAAGTCTTTAAATGATTTGTCGGCAGAAAGCAGCTCAACACTGGTTTGATTAGATAACGATACCAACGGTAGGGATGATTTAGAAACCGTGCCAAATTTTCCGTGAATATCACTCATTCCTCCCATCATAATGGCAATTGTGACGGCAAATAGGATGATGATCAGTGCAAAGCCGGCATACATCCTTTTAATAACTGAACCTCGCATAAGTGAGCTTCCTCTCCCAAAAATAGACAAGCTACCCAAGCATTTTTGAGTTTACTTGGGTATAAAAATACTAATTGTCTTAAAAAAGTAACAAAATTCATTGGATTGTATTCAGTTTGTGACGCGCATTTTATGACGCACACGACAAAAAAAGCTTCGTTAATTAGCATTTGATTAATAATGTTAAGTGAACACTGTTTTTATTGAGCTCCGCTTTTGGTTGGCGCATACTAATTGGGGTCTAATTACGTTTATAAAATGGAGTCCTCATGGCGGAAGAAACGATCTTTAGTAAAATTATTCGCAAGGAAATCCCTGCCGATATCCTTTATCAAGATGATTTGGTGACTGCGTTTCGCGACATTAACCCTCGCACACCAAGCCATATTCTCATTATTCCGAATAAACTGATCCCAACAACGAATGATGTAGAAGCTGAAGATGAAGCAATGATGGGGCGTTTGTTCACTGTTGCTAGAAAGTTAGCGAAAGAAGAAGGTATTGCTGAAGACGGCTATCGCCTAATCGTTAATTGTAATCCACATGGTGGCCAAGAGGTTTACCATATTCACATGCACCTACTAGGCGGCCGCCCTCTAGGTCCAATGGTATTGAGCTAAGCTTTTAAAAGTGGGTGGTGATTCACCCACTTCTTTTTCCTGTCGAATGACACATTTGTGGAGATAAATGTGAAACTAGGTGTAAAGCTGTTAGGGCTGATGAGCTGGGCTTTAATGGCCTCTGGCTGCGCGAATTTATCTGCGGGCAATCTGTTTAGTCATTACAGCAACCAGAATCAAGAAGTTTATCAAGCCGTTGTTGCAGGGGAATATGCCAAAGCAAAACAACTTCAATCAAGTGAAGTGGGTGGCGAGATACTTGGCAATTTTGAAAAAGGTCGCATCTCTTTTCTTGCTGAAGATTACCCGACAAGTTTGAATGCGCTAGAAAGCAGCGATCGTGCCGTACGTGTTCAACAAGATCGAGCGACGATATCTGTGTCAGACACGGCAACGAGCGTCGGCTCTCTCGCAGTGAACGACAATCTCCAAGACTATCATCCCGCCGATTACGAACTTGGCTTTTTGCACCTGTATCTAGGACTAAATTACTTACAGAAAAACGATTTAGAAGGAGCACTAGTTGAAGTGCGTCGTGCTAATCAAGTTCAGGAAGCGGCAAGAAAGGCGCGTGAAAAAGAGCTAAAAGCAGCAGAGAAAGACCTTAACAAGCAAGGCATGTCTGCCAATTTAGGCAGTGTGTTAGCGAACTACCCTGATGCTGGTAAAAAACTAAGCGCGGTACAAAATGGTTATCTGTTCTATCTTTCTGGCTTGTTATATGAAGCGTCGCGAGACTTAAACAGTGCTTATGTTGATTACCGACGAGCACTCGCTGTAATGCCAGACAACAAGCAAGTTGTGGAAAGCACCTTATACGCTGCTAAGAAGCTGGGCATGCGTGAAGACTTGCGCATGCTAGAGAAGCGGTATGGCAAAGCACCTTCTGGATTAACTCAGTCACAAGGGCGAGTCATCGTTATTGATGAGCAGGGTGTTGTTGAGGCGATGAAAGGGTGGCGTATTGATTTACCGATTTACGACAGTCGCGATAATGGCGCGATTTATTCGTTGGCGCTTCCTTATTATCAGAACCGAGGTGCTCAACGTTTTAGCGATGTTGTTTTAAATGGTCAGGTATTGCCTTCCAGTACGCTGACTGATGTTAATGCGATGGCGCAAAACGATCTTAATGAACGTCTTACTACAATAGTGATCCGTCAAGCTCTTCGTGTTTGGGCAAAAGATCGAATCCGAAAAGAGGCGGCGAAAAAAGGCGATGATGTGGGCAACATACTTTTCAATGTATGGAACACATTGACCGAACAGCCAGATACGAGAAGTTGGCAAACATTGCCAGCGCAAGTGAAAACGGCTTCAAAAATCGTGAAACCGGGAACACAAAGTTTAAACTTGGGTGATCAAACCTATCAGTTTGAAGTGCCTGCACAGCAGACTACATTGGTATGGGTATCTCGTCAGGGAGCACACTCAACCGTGTGGCATAAACAGCTAGGGAGACTGTAATGAAAGCATGGCTTGTTTGTTTAGCAATGGCTATTGGTTTAGTTGGATGCGCCGAAAACACGGCTGGTATTCGAATTGATGGCCAAACGCAAAAAGTATTCTTTAATGATAACGTTTTAGGTAGTCGCTTATTAGTTGACAACATCACCACCACTTACGTTGATGATCGCCCACGAGGAGTCGTGCAGCTGAGTAGCAATTACAAAGGTGATCAGCACATTCTTTACCGATTTTATTGGTATGACAACAATGGTTTAGAAGTGAATACCAAACCTGGTCCGTGGCGAAAAATGATTGTGCGAGGATTTGAGCAAGTCACGTTATCTGAAGTTACTGTGAATCCAAATGGCACAAAATTCCGTGTGCAAATTAGAGAAGCACAAGACGATTAATCTTAACGGCTCTGCCGAAGCTGCCGCGCTAACGATGCGCTGGTATTGAAAAACTAAGGAACTCTCATGAAAAAAAGTATTATTGCTCTTTTAGGTCTTGCCGTCATTTTAGGTGGCTGTTCTAACAAAGTCTCTTACGGCGATGCGCAAGCAACAGAAACCACGACTATCGATTTTGGCTCAACAGATTTACAAAAAATCGCGGCTGAAATGGTGGATAGCATGATGATGTCGGGCTCTGTCGCAGCAATTACTCGTGACCAACGTCCTATCGTTTTTGTTGAGCGAATTAAGAACAAAACCAGTGAACATATTGACACTGAATCCATTACTGACACGATCTCTACTAAGATGTTGAACTCAGGTAAGTTCCGTTTTGTTGATATGGATCGTGTTGAGTCTGTGCGTGAACAACTTAACTTCCAAAATACGGATGAGCTTGTTAACCAAAGCACAGCGATCCAATTTGGTAAAATGGTTGGTGCTCAATACATGCTTTACGGCAACCTATCTAGCATTGTGAAAAATGCAGGTAGCGATAAAGATGTATACTACAAGATGACCATGCGCCTAATGGACCTAGAAACAGGTTTGATTGAGTGGGCGGATGAAACTGAAATTCGTAAAGCGCAATCTAAGAGCCTATTCGGTCTTTAATCGAACAGGGTGGAGAAGTCATCAATGGCATGGTTTTCTTGGCAACAAGCAAAACAGTTAGATCCGAGTCTTAATGCTCTCGATGGCTTCTTTACGGAGCCTCCGGTAAAAGTACAAACTGTTACCGGGGGGCTAACCAACCGCTGTTGGCGGTTGGAATCTTCTCAAGGCCTTGCATACATCTGGCGACCGACCAGTCATGTCTGCAAGGCTTTTTCAATTTCTCGTCACAGTGAATATCAAGTGCTGAATGTGGTCTCTTCATTGGAAATTGGCCCCAAGCCAGTTTTTATTCATGAGCAAGGGTTGCTGGTGGAATGGATAGAAGGAGAGGCACTGACGGAGTCAGGCTTAGCACTAAGCGATTTATTATCCATTGCGGCGAAGATTCATCAATATCCGATAAGCGCAATTCCTTTGGTTCCATTTTCATATATTTCTCGCATCGATCATTATTGGCTTGAGCTTGATGGTCAGTATGTGGGTACGGAGTTTGAGGCTTTGTACATGAAGTGGCGCACGGAACCGAACGTTGAACCTGTTCCACTTGCCCTATGTCACTTCGATCTGGGGTGTTATAACCTAGTGCGAGGAGAGAATGGGGTGAAAGTCATTGATTGGGAGTATGCCGGGATTGCTGACCCTAGGCTTGATTTGACCTTAACTATTCAGGTCGCGAATTCGCCTGTGGAAGAAGCGGTAAAGCAGTATTGCCAAATTCGAGGTATCGAAGATGTGTCTCTTTGGCTGAGAGGTGTACATGCTTGGCAACCAAGAACCTTGGTGATGGCGATGCTCTGGTATCTACTTGCCTATAAATTGTGGGGAAATGAACAATACTTAAACAGTGCGTATGAGTTGAAAGGCTCATTGTGTATGGAAGATCACTGTTTTGAGAACTCGTGATATTTTCCCCTTTAACAGTAAGGAAATAGTGGTAGTTTTAATAAAAGTACCAGATACACACAGGGAGAGGTACAGATGATTATTTACTTACACGGCTTTGACAGCACAAGCCCGGGTAACCACGAAAAAGTTCTTCAACTGCAATTTATCGACGACGACGTTCGTTTTATCAATTACAGCACCCTTCACCCAAAGCACGACATGCAACACTTGTTAAAAGAAGTGTCTAAAGTTATCGATCAATCTGATGACCCAAACCCGTTAATCTGTGGGGTAGGTTTAGGTGGTTACTGGTCTGAGCGAATTGGTTTTCTATGCGGTATCAAGCAAGTGATGTTCAACCCGAACTTGCACCCAGAAAAAACGATGGCTGGTCGAATCGATCGCCCAGAAGAGTACGAAGATATCGCAACAAAATGTGTTGATCAGTTCCGAGCGAAAAATCAAGCTCACTGCTTAGTGATTCTCTCTAAAGATGATGAAGTGCATGACAATTCGAAAACGGCAGCTGAGTTAGAAAAACACTATCAAATCATTTGGGATGAAACTCAGTCTCATAAGTTCAAAAAAATCTCTCATCATTTACAAGCGATAAAGGCATTTAAAAATACTTACTAATGTTGAGTGTAGACAGTAAAGCGGCGTTTTTATTGGCTGCTTTGCTGCGATTCCTTCTCTTGAGTATGCCGAGCCACTGTCTCTTTGAAAGGCACATTTTCTTGGTTTAACGCTTTGAATATTGTGTTCTCCTTACCGTTTTCTTACTTCCCTCCTATGTAGCACGAACACCTTGTTGTAGAGTAGTCGAAAAGTAGTCAATCCGTACTCGTTACACGGATTTTGGTTGCCTTCAAAGTTGGTCTCTATATAATGAACCGGACTAAAATAATTTGATAAATATCAAAAAAAATTGAGAGCGAGTAATAAACTTGCCCAAAAACTTCTGGCGTCGTATGCGTACCAGATAAACATGCCAAACCCTGACAAGTCATTGATAGATAAAGAATCAAAGTGGGTGGTAGTTTTTTAATCCAAGTAATTGAGACACCTCTAAGAACCAAGAATTCATCGGTTGGATGGATGCCACAAATGTTTGTGAGTCATGCATCGAGCTGAACCCCATATATTCATTTTTGTAGAGGAAAATCATTGTGACACGCATTATCGTTGTAGGCGGCGGTGCAGGTGGTCTTGAGTTGGCAACTAAGCTTGGTCGAACTCTAGGTCGCAAAAACCGTGCGCGAATTACGCTAGTCGATCGAAAAGCGAGCCACTTGTGGAAGCCATTATTGCATGAGGTTGCTACAGGTTCTTTGGACGAAGGAGTAGATGCACTGAGCTATCGAGCTCATGCAAAAAACCACAGCTTCGACTTCCAAATGGGTAGTCTTCAAGACATCGACCGTGAACGTAAAGTGATCATCTTAAGTGAGCTTAAAGACGAACACGGTGAACTTCTTATGCCAAGCCGTGAGCTAGAATACGACATTCTAGTGATGGCGATTGGCTCGACATCAAACGACTTCAACACGCCTGGCGTTCGTGAAAACTGTATTTTCCTAGACAGCCCTGAGCAAGCACACCGTTTCCGTACAGAAATGAACAACGAGTTCCTAAAGCTGCACGCGAAAAACGGTAACGGTACGGTCGATATTGCGATTGTTGGTGCTGGTGCAACTGGCGTTGAACTATCAGCTGAGTTACATAATGCTGTTAAAGAGCTGCGCACTTATGGCTTCGGTGATCTTGATTCTAGCAAGTTGAACGTCAATCTGATTGAAGCAGGTGAGCGTATTTTACCAGCGTTACCTCCACGTATTTCTTCTGCTGCTCATCAAGAGTTGGTGAAGTTGGGCGTAAACGTGCGCACCGCCACTATGGTGACTAAAGCTGAAAAAGATGGCCTTACTACAAAAGATGGTGAGAAGATCCCAGCTCAAATCATGGTTTGGGCTGCGGGTATCAAAGCTCCAGACTTTATTAAAGATATCGCTGGCTTAGAAACGAACCGTATCAATCAGCTTGTAGTGAAAAACACACTACAGACAACACGAGATGATGACATCTTTGTTATTGGTGACTTAGCACAATGCACCCAGTCTGACGGTTCGTTCGTGCCGCCACGCGCTCAAGCTGCACACCAAATGGCAAGCCAGGCATTTAGTAACATCGTCGCGAAGATCAACGGGCGCGAGTTGAAAGACTACGTATATAAAGATCACGGTTCATTAGTGTCTCTAAGTCGCTTCTCAACCGTTGGTAGTCTGATGGGGAACCTAACTAAAGGGTCGATGATGGTAGAAGGTCGTATTGCTCGTGTCGTTTACATCTCATTGTATCGCATGCACCTAATGGCGTTGCACGGTGTATTCAAAACCGGTCTGATGATGCTCGTCGGCCGCATTAATCGCGTGCTGCGTCCAAACCTTAAGCTGCACTAAGGTTTTAAATCCACTCTGTGTGGATGTGTTGTATCTTAAAAAATGCAGAAGCCACCGCAAGTCGGTGGCTTTTTGTTTATGTTAGATCTGTCGGTAAAAGTGAGTACACAACGCCATCTTTAGGCTTACCATGAAAAATAAACCGGTTTCTGGCGATGGCTTCTTTTTGTGCACCGACGGACTCAATTAAGGCTTGGCTAGCTTCGTTGTCGGGGTCACAAACAATTTCTAGTCGAGTTAAACTTAGCTTTGCGAAGCAGAATTCTGCTAAGGCTTTAACGGCTTCTTGGGCATAGCCTTGCCGTTGATAGCGGTCGGCAACCCAGTAACCAATACTCGCCATATTAAACGTATGATATAACTCATTAACCGCTGCCATTCCAACCAAAGTGTTACTTTGCCGCTCATAGATACCGAAACCAAAAGCCTCAGTTTTGACCCAGTTAAGACGGGTTGCCAACAGAAAGTCCTGCGCGGTTTTCAATGTGACGTTTTTATCACACCAGTCAAGCCATTGGTGCAGCGAAGGGGATTCTGCAAGTAATCGTTGTAGTGAATGTGCTTCTTCAGCAGGGATGAGCTTGAGCGCTAAGCGGGGCGCAATGATTTCAAAGTCTGGACTCATGAACTAATACGACTTCCATGTTGAGTGTAAGTAAATTGAAAGCTGTCTATTTATACTTGAACGCAGCTATTTTCCTTGCTCTGCGTTGGTTAGGAATAACTGAGGTATAGCAGATAAAAACAAAGCGCAGCTTTGCTGCGCTTTGTCGAACCGCTCGTGCTTATCGAACCCGACGAACTTGAATGATCATACCCATCAACGGGTTATCTAGGTAATGAGTCTCGCTGCTACGCATACGACGTTTTTGATCCATTCGATAACTCTTCAGGAATTTCTCTTCGGTTACTGTCGGCGATATTTCTGCCAAGTTACCGACTTGGACGTTACCGTCTACTTCACCTAAGTCATCCGCCAATTGCTCAGTTGAGGTTGGTTCAAAACGCACCTCTCTAACACTTGGTTCGCGCAGATCTAGTGTTGTTTCGGCGAAGAGGTAATGCTGTACGTATATTTGGAATCGACCATCTAGTTCATATAAAGGACCATTGACCGTCTCTTCACTGTAACCGTCGCTGGAAAATGTTTGATTACTATTGCCATTGATTGGGCGGCCATCTGCTTGATAAGAATCAGAGAAATCTCGACCGCCAACGATGCGGAAAATTGGGGCGCTAGATTTACCTCGGTCACCTTGACGCCAGGCTACGTGTTTAAGCACTTTAAAGCCGGCATGATTATTTAGTGCCGCTTCTTGCGCGTTGAGACGGAAAGAAGAACTTGGCAAAAGTGTCACGCCTTTAGAGCGGCGGTAGGATTCACTCTCTAGGCTACCGACATTTTCCATATCGATTTTTGGCAGTTGATTCGGCCAAGATTCTGTTGTGCTTTCAGCGTCGACTGCTCGCTTGAAAATGATCACTTCAATATCAAATTGGCGCTGTGCCCAAGAGGGCATTGAGACACATAGAAGCAATAACGGGATCAGTATTCTCATTCGACTATTAGCTCGTTGGTAATAAATTCTGTTTAAAATCATTCAGTAAGTCTTGAACAAACTGAATGCGTTTACGTCGGTCCACCAATGGTACGCTAAACTTGAACTTAGTTGGACCTTCCATTGCAAATTTTTGCGGCTGTGATTGCAGCAGTTTAACTAAATACGCTGGATTTATGTCAGCATCAGGGTAAAACTCGATAAATCCACCTTTATCATGGGCTTCTATCTTTTTCGCTTTTAAACTACCAGCCGAAATTTTCAATTCTGAGACGGCAAGTAAGTTCTTTGTTGCGTCTGGAAGCAGACCAAAGCGATCAATCAGTTCCACTTTTAGCTCTGATAGTTCATCACTGCTTGTGACACTCGCAATGCGTTTGTACATCGACAGTCGTGTGTTTACATCCGGAATGTAATCATCTGGTAAGAGCGCTGGGATTCGCATTTCCACTTCAGTTTGCTCACGAAGCAGCTCATCCAAAGATGGCTCCTTGCCTTCTTTTAATGCTTGCACTGCTTGTTCCAGCATTTCCATATAAAGTGTAAAACCAACGGATTGAATTTGCCCACTTTGCTCATCACCAAGCAGCTCACCAGCACCACGGATTTCTAAATCGTGGGTTGCTAACGTAAAGCCAGCACCTAAGTCTTCCAGTGAAGCAATCGCATCAAGACGCTTGATGGCATCTTTGGTCATGGCTTTTGGATGTGGCGTTAATAAGTAAGCATAGGCCTGATGGTGTGAACGTCCAACACGGCCACGCAATTGATGCAACTGCGCCAAGCCAAGATTGTCCGCACGATCCATGATTATGGTATTTGCCGTTGGTACGTCGATACCGGTTTCGATGATGGTTGTACACACCAACACATTAAAGCGCTGATGGTAGAAGTCATTCATGATTCGCTCAAGTTCGCGCTCGCGCATTTGACCATGAGCCACGGTAATGCGTGCCTCTGGGATGAGTTTCTGTAAGTCTTCTGCCGTTTTTTCAATGGTTTCAACCTGATTGTGCAGGAAGTAAACCTGACCACCACGCATAATTTCACGCAGTACCGCTTCACGGACCACTGGCTCTTCTTTTTGTCGAACAAAGGTTTTAATGGCTAAACGGCGTGCAGGAGGTGTAGCGATGATCGACAGGTCTCGCATGCCACTCATTGCCATATTCAGTGTGCGTGGAATTGGTGTTGCGGTGAGGGTAAGAATGTCCACATCCGCACGCATTGCTTTGACCTTTTCTTTTTGACGAACCCCGAAGCGGTGTTCCTCATCAACGATCAACAAACCTAAATCTTTGAATTTAATGTCGCTCGAAAGCAGCTTATGCGTACCAACGACAATATCGACTTTACCATCGGCAACGTCTTGCAAAATGACTTTTTGTTCTTTGGCAGATTTAAAACGAGACAGTACTTCAACTCGGATTGGTAAGTTGGCAAAACGGTCACGGAAGTTTTCGAAATGCTGCTGAGCAAGCAAGGTTGTTGGTACGAGTACGGCGACCTGTTTACTATTATCCGTTGCGACAAATGCTGCGCGCATAGCGACTTCCGTTTTACCAAAGCCCACGTCACCACATACTAAGCGATCCATCGCTTTTGCCTGGCACATGTCTGACAATACGGCATTGATGGCCATCGCTTGGTCATCTGTTTCTTCAAACGGGAATGTTGCTTTAAATGTTGCGTATTGCCCACGATCTAGCTCAAATTTGAAGCCAGGTTTTAATTCTCGTTTAGCATACACATCCAGCAATTCTGCCGCGACATCACGCACTTTTTCTGCCGCTTTACGACGTGCTTTTGCCCACGCTTCACCACCTAATTTATGCAGTGGCGCACTCTCTTCAGCGCCGCCAGAATAACGGCTGATAAGATTCAGTGATGAAACTGGCACGTAGAGCTTGGCATCGTTTTGATACTCAAGGGTGACGTATTCCGTTTTCATACCACCGGCTTCAAGTGTTTGTAAACCGATATAGCGGCCAATACCGTGATCAATATGAACCACAGGTTGACCGGGTTTTAGTTCCGCAAGATGGCGAATAACGGTGTCACTGTTGACGGCTTTTTTATCTTTGCGGCGTCGCTGGATAACACGGTCACCGAGTAGATCACTTTCACAGATCAGAGCGAAGTTCAGCTCTTCGTGAATGAAACCATGCTCTGCTGCGCCTAAGACCAAGCTGAATCGATCACCCGAGTCTAGAGCTTGGTAAAGTGAGCCATGTACGACTGGCCGAACTTTGATGCCTTGCAACAGCTCCGTTAGTGCTTCACGACGACCTTCTGACTCTACCGAGAAAACGATTTTGCCGCTGAATTGCTCACTAAACTGACGAAGGCGCGAGAGCGGCTCTTTATTTTGTTGTTGAACGCCAAGCTCGGCTAACGATTGTACTGGTAGGTTTTGACGACCGGCACGCTTAACCACTTTATCTAGGCTCAATTGAGCGATAGGGAGCTGTTTTAGTTGACTGAAAAGTTCGTCTTTTTTCAACCAAAGCTGTTCAGGAGTCAAAAGAGGACGCAGCGGATCAACTTTTTTCTGGTCGTATCGATATTCGACATCGGTTAAGAAAGTATCGACCGCAGATTCGATATCACCATATGTGATGACTTGAGAGTCTTCTGGCAAATATTCAAATAAAGTCTCGGTATGGTCAAAAAACAGCGGCTGCCAATACTCAATACCAGCGGGCCACGTGCCTTTGGTCACTTGCATGTAGATTGATTCAGGCTCGCGGCGTGCGTCGAACTGGGTGCGCCAACGTGTACGGAAATCTTCAATCGCTTCTTTAGTGGTTGGGAACTCATGTGCAGGCAGCAATTGGATTTGCTGAATATCGTCGATAGAGCGTTGGTTCTCTGGATCAAACGTGCGAATGGTATCTATTTCATCATCAAAGAAGTCGATGCGGTACGGGTCATTGCTGCCCATAGGAAAGAGATCCAGAATAGACCCACGACTTGCATATTCACCTGGTCCAAAGACTTGATCTACATGGCGGTAGCCAGAATTTTCAAGTTGTACACGTAACTTCTCTAGCGAGAGCCGATCACCAGTTTTCACCATTAAAGTGTGTTGCAACAGAAAATCACGTGGCGATTGGCGTTGCAATACTGTACTGACCGGGACGATGGTTATGCCATCACGTTGACTTGGCAGTTGGTATAGGCGTGCGATACGTTCAGAGATGATTTCTTGATGCGGAGAAAAGTTATCGTAAGGCAGCGTTTCCCAGTCGGGGAACAGGCTTACCGTTTGGTCGGTGAATTGCTCAATCTCTGCCTGAAGCTTTAAAGCGATTTGCGGGTCAGGCACAACGAGTAGCGAGTGACTCGAATGCTGCTTGGCTAGCTCTGCAATGGCTAGAGGTAGAGCTGCGCCCGGCAAATTACCTAGCTGTTTTTTGTCGCCACGCTCTGAAGGGTTGGTGACGGAAAGAATCGTTGCTTTTGTCATAGGAATTATTTTTTATCTCGCTCCATCGAGCGCTGACGTAAAAGTTTTTGTTGTTGATACAGTGCCGCCTTTATCAGTAAATCTTGATCAGATTCTCGGAGCATCTTGTATCTAAGCGTGATAATGAAATCTTGCTCTGAAGCATCACATTCTTCTACTTGAGCGTAACAATAAATCGCCGCAGCAGGGTGATCGAGGAACAGTTTAACACGAACGAGTTGTTGAGTAGTTAACGCTGTATCTGAGCGGAAACTGAGTTGACTAGCACCAAACTGCGTCGTTTGATATCGAATGGAGGCGTCATCTTGTTGTGAAAGCATAAAGCTCAACAAGAGGTTAAGTTTCGCGTTTTGCGTATCAAGCAAGTTGATCACATGCTTTAACTCTTTGTTTTTCAGCTCTAGACGCGCGTTGTCTGCCAACATATCTAAGTGACTAAATTCACTGGCGACAATAAATGGTGCTGGAATTTCGGAGGCAAATGTTTCTTCATCTGGCAAAGCAAAGTCCGCACTCAACGTTTCGACGTTGATGGTGAGGTTATGATGGACGGTAAAGTATTCTTGCTCTGTCATATAGTCGATCCTTTTGCCAGTGAGCGCTCCCTGTTCACTCAACAAACAAAGAGAAATAGGGCACTGATTATCGCTAACTGAATGAAGTTATCAAGTTTAGCCGGTTTGTCCTTGAACTTTTTGCCCTAAATACAGACTTATTGCATGTCGTTGACAAATTTAGCGATTCTCTTGTCTTCTTAATGAGAAGAGTAAGGTAAGATAATCCGCTAAAGCTTTATATCAAAACAACCAGTTGGTTTGTCTTATATGTATCATCCTATCTCATTGTTTATTGGCTTAAGGTATCTTCGGGGACGCTCTGGAGATAGGTTCAGCCGATTTGTTTCTTATATGTCGACGGCGGGTATTACGATCGGTGTAATGGCGTTGGTGACGGTTCTTTCTGTGATGAACGGGTTTGAATCGCAGTTAAAAGAACGCATTTTAGGTGTGCTACCTCATGCCGTTGTTTCGCAACACGATGGAAAAACGCCTATGACCGAGTCTGCCCCTCCATTTGTTCAAGCGATGTCGAGTGAATCTCAGCCGGAACCTATCGTTAGAGGAGAGGCTGTTATTCAGAGTTCTGCACAGCTGACGGCTGGTTACCTCATCGGTATTGAACCTAAGAAAGGCGATCCGATTAGCAACCATTTGATTGCCGGACGATTATCGTCACTTCAAGCAGGTGACTACAATGTATTTTTGGGTCACAGTTTGGCGCGTTCACTAAAGGTCTCAATCGGGGATAAAGTGCGCTTGATGGTGACCAACGCAACGCAGTTTACCCCACTTGGCCGTATTCCTAGCCAGCGAAACTTTACTGTCTCAGGCATTTTCAATACGGGATCGGACGTTGATGGTCAATTAATGATTGTGAACATGACGGATGCATCTAAGCTGATGCGTTTCCCTAAAGACACGGTTTCTGGTTGGCGTGTCTTTTTCTCTGACCCATTTATGGTGACGGATTTTGCTGACCAACCCATGCCTGATGGATGGGAATGGAGTGATTGGCGCGAACAGCGTGGTGAGCTTTTCCAAGCGGTGAAAATGGAAAAGAACATGATGGGACTTATGCTAGGTCTAATTGTGGGTGTCGCTGCATTCAATATTATCTCCGCTTTAATCATGGTGGTAATGGAGAAGCAATCAGAAGTCGCAATATTGAAAACTCAAGGCATGACTCAATCTCAAGTGATGACCATTTTCATGGTGCAAGGTGCAAGCAGTGGTGTAATTGGCGCGATTGTTGGTGGCGCTGCGGGCGTGATCTTGTCACTTAATCTAAATGCGATTCTTGAATCTGCTGGTGTGGCGCTATTCAGCTTTGGTGGTCATCTACCCATCTTGATTGATTCACTGCAAATTCTTTTAGTGGTGGTATTGGCGATTGCTCTTAGCCTTGCTGCTACGCTTTATCCTTCTTATCGAGCATCTTCTGTTAAACCTGCTGAGGCACTTCGCTATGAATAAGCTATTAGAATGTCGTGATATTCGTAAAGTCTACCGAGAGGGTTCGTTAGATACGGAAGTGTTGAAAGGCGTAAGTTTCGATATCGACAAAGGGGAGTTGGTTTCTATTGTTGGCTCTTCTGGTTCGGGAAAAAGTACCTTATTGCATATTTTAGGTGCGTTAGATGACGCAACTCATGGTGAAGTTGATTTTCTAGGGCAAAACCTATCAGCTTTGAGCTCGAACAAACAGGCGGCATTACGCAACAAGCACCTTGGTTTTGTATACCAGTTTCATCACTTGTTGGCTGACTTTACTGCGCTTGAAAATGTGGCGATGCCACTGATGATTGGCGGTGCTAAAGTAGCGGATGCAAAACAGGCGGCTAAAGCGCTGTTAGATAAAGTTGGTTTGAGTCATCGGATGCAACATAGACCCTCCGAGTTATCGGGCGGTGAGCGTCAGCGTGTTGCGATTGCGCGTGCATTGGTGAATAAACCTGACCTGGTCTTGGCTGATGAACCTACGGGGAACTTAGATCACAATACGGCACTGTCTATCTATGATTTGATGCGCGAGCTCAATAAAGAGTCAAACATTGCATTTTTGGTTGTCACGCATGACAAAGAGCTGGCAGCAAAAATGGATCGTCAAATGCACATGCAAGATGGTTTGCTCGTAGATCGTTTTGTGACTGATACAGCATCTGCGGAGGGCTAGTTTTGTTTACCTCTTTAGCTTTGATGATTGGTGGTCGCTTCAGTCGAGCGAAAAAGCGCAACAAGATGGTGTCTTTCATATCGCTTTCTTCGACTATTGGTATTGCGGTTGGCGTTGCTGTGATCATTATCGGTTTGTCTGCAATGAATGGCTTTGAGCGCGAGCTGCAATCGCGTGTGTTGTCTGTGATCCCACACGGCGAGTTAGAAGGTGTTAATGGACCACTTCAGGACTACACCAAAACGATGAATCAAGCTCTAAAACATGAACATGTTGTTGCGGCAGCACCGTATGTTCGTTTTACGGGTTTGGCAGAAAAAGGCAGTAAGCTAAAAGCGATAGAAGTTCGTGGTGTAGAGCCTACTTTCGAGCAAGCGGTGTCTAGTTTGTCGAATTTTATTGACCAAGCTGCTTGGCAAAACTTTTATGCTGGTCAGCAGCAAGTGATCTTAGGCCGAGGTGTAGCAAACGAGCTAAATGTCGGCGTGGGGGATTATGTGACGTTAATGATTCCGCAAACAGGCGGCGCAAATAAAGTGCAGGCTCCTAAGCGTGTGCGCGTGAAGGTGTCAGGGTTCTTAACGTTGAATGGCCAAATCGACCACTCTCTAGCGTTAGTACCATTAGCTGATGCGCAGCAATACGCGAGGTTAGGGGAAGGGGTCACAGGCATTTCACTAAAAACTGACGATGTTCTCAATGCGCCTTCTATTGTTCGCGAGGTTGGTAGCATGGTTGATGTTTACGTGTATTTGAAAAGCTGGCAGCAAAAGTTTGGTTTTTTGTATCGCGATATTCAGCTCGTGCGCACCATTATGTACTTGGTGATGGTACTGGTGATTGGCGTGGCATGTTTTAATATTGTGTCTACGTTGATGATGGCAGTGAAAGACCGAGCGGCGGAAATTGCAATTTTGCGAACAATGGGAGCAAAAGATAGCCTAATCAAACGGATCTTTGTTTGGCAAGGTGTATTCTCTGGTGTATTTGGTAGTCTCGTCGGCAGTGTTATCGGTGTCTTAGTGGCGTTAAACCTGACTCCGTTAATTAAAGGGTTAGAGAGCTTAATTGGTCATCAGTTTTTATCGGGTGATATTTACTTCGTCGACTTCTTACCATCACAACTACACTGGCCAGATGTGGCATTGGTGTCAGTGACGGCGATAGTGCTTAGTTTACTTGCGACGTGGTATCCTGCTTCGCGTGCCGCAAGGTTGAATCCGGCGGCTGTACTGAGTTCTAAATAGCGGATTGTTTTACAATATGCGAAAAACAAAAAGGACCGAATTCGGTCCTTTTTTGTATTTATCCTACTTGAGTAACATCGCGTTTCATTCTAACTGTTAGATGCCCCTCAACTGATAGCTCAAATGCTGATTTTTACGCAGTAAGGTCTTATCTTATTTTGCGTTTTTGCCAGCTCCGTACCACCGAGTAGCGCCAAAGCCCTCGAATTCCGAAGTAGCCAATAATCGCGGATACAACCCCACAAATTGCGCAGCCCAATAGAAATGGAGGTCCAATGGTGCTCATTTGCTGCATGATGAATTCCCACGATAGTTCAAAGTGAAAAGGTTGCGGGGGAAGACGCATCACTAGAGCACCTAGCTTGTACGCAAAGTAAAATAGCACAGGCATAGTGATAGGATTGCTGATCCATACCAAAGCGACGGAGAGGGGCAGATTGACACCCAACATAATGGCCAAACCAGCGGCCATGATCATTTGGCTCGGCAGCGGAACAAAAGCCATAAATAACCCGACAGCAAAAGCCCCTGATGCCGAGCGGCGGTTTAAGCACCACAAGTTCGGGTTGTACAACACATTGCCGAAGACCTTCAATGCTTTTTGGCGTTTGATCAATTCATGATCTGGCATGAAGCGTTTTATCAGCTTTCTAGGCATAGGACAGCATGACTCTCTCAGAAAAAAGTTGGACCTTGGCGTTATTTGTAGCGAGCGTAATCTCGTCGGCTTGGTGGCCGACAATACCAGATTGGCGTTGGTTGCTGCTGGGAATAATAACCACTGGCTCAATAATCAAATTACGTCGTGGCTTAATTAGCATAGGCGCAATTGCGGGCTTTATGGTTGTCATCGTCCACGGCAATGTATTGGAGTCTCAGAGACAAGCCCTTTTTCAAGCAGGGGAGAATATTACCATAATTGGTAAAGTTGACAGCCCTTTTACGCAAATAAGTCACGGTTATGAAGGTATTGTCGCTATAGAAGCGGTAAATTCTCAAACTCTGTTACCTTTTCTTAAACCTAAAATCCGTCTTATTACGCCTTTTCCACTCGATGTTAACAGTGAGTTTACGACATCCATCTCGTTAAAGCCGATTACAGGTCTACGCAACGAAGCTGGCTTTGATGCTGAAAAGCACGCGATGGGTAAAAATATTATCGCCCGAGCGGTTGTTAACAAAGATGCTAAGTGGATTGTTCGTTCTAATGTATCTCTGCGTCAATCCATTATTGCCGATGTCGCTGATGATGTGTCTTCCCTTCATCATTTCTCGTTAATAAGTGCGTTAGTTTTTGCTGACCGTTCTTGGTTGTCTAAGGAAGATTGGCAAGCGCTCAGGGACAGTGGTTTACTGCATTTGGTCTCCATTTCTGGTTTACATATTGGTATGGCGTTTACTTTTGGGCTAGTCGTGGGCGGTACCGTTCGTTATCTATTACCCCAATACCAGTTGTTACCTAGCTTATATGGGCTGATCTTCGCTGTTGCCTACGCTTGGTTAGCGGATTTCTCTCTGCCTACTACGCGAGCAGTGTCGGTATGCGTTGTTTACGTTCTCCTGAAGTATACTCTGGTGCACTGGACTTCTTGGCGAGTTCTTTTGCTTGCAGTATCTCTACAACTGCTTGTCCAACCTTTTGCATCCTACAGTATGAGCTTTTGGTTATCGTACCTCTCCGTTTGTGCGGTATTGTTCGCAATTAATTTGATTCGACATCAAAGGGGAGGTTGGAAAGCGCGATTAAAAGCGTTATTGCTTACTCAATTGATGTTGAGCGCTTTAATCGTACCTGTTGGTGGCCATTTCTTCTCCGGTTTTAGTTTGTCCTCAATAGCCTACAACTTGGTATTTATTCCTTGGTTCGGATTTATCGTTGTACCTTTGATGTTTCTAGCCCTGTTCTCATCTTTGTTTCTTGAAATGATAGCGAAGCCTCTGTGGCATTCGGTGGACTGGTCATTACAGCCATTGAGCACGTCAATACAGTACGCAATAGGTTCTTGGCAACCTATTAGCATGGAAATGACAATGCTGGTTATGGCGATAGTGGTTTGCTTAATATTTCAACGGTTCATGTCTCAGTACGCGTGGTATTTGTTACTCGGCATCGTTATTAGTATCAAGCTTGCATCGGAGTATGAACCGCATTGGCGTATCGATGTATTAGATGTAGGTCATGGCCTTGCAGTGGTTGTAGAAAAAGACGACAAGGTGTTGCTGTATGACACTGGTAAAGCATGGCAAAGCGGCAGTATCGCAGAGCAGGTCGTCACTCCGGTTTTGCATCAACGAGGTTATGAAAGCATAGATACACTGATTCTAAGCCATTTCGATAATGATCACGCAGGCGGCCGCTTTTTCATTGAAGATGCCTTTTCTCCACAGCGTAAACTTAGTAGTCAATTCTTTATCGGATATGAGCCTTGCACTAGAGGTGACCAATGGAAATGGCAAGGATTAAACATGGAAGTGCTCTGGCCTCCTGCACTTGTTCAACGTGCGTATAATCCGCACTCCTGTGTATTACGACTTACTGACCCTATTTCTAACTTTAGTATGCTTTTTACTGGTGATATTGAGGCCATTAGCGAGTGGATTTTGCTTAGAGAACCCGGAAAGTTACAAAGCGATGTGGTGCTAGTCCCTCACCACGGGAGTAAAAGTTCATCGAATCCTCGATTTATCGAGGCGGTGAGCCCGAGTGTGGCGGTTGCTTCTTTAGCAAAAAACAATCGATGGGGAATGCCAGCGGAAAGTGTCGTTGCTTCATACCGAAAGCTTGGCATTACTTGGCTTGATACTGGTGAGGGTGGTCAGGTAAGCTTCTTTATTCACCGTGATAATTGGCGCTCAGAAACCAAACGTAGCGATACATTTGAGCCTTGGTATAGGCAGATGCTGCGTAAGGGAGTAGAATGAGAGTCTTAATGTAAGAAAATAAAGCACTTCTATGTCGATAAATACTGATGAAACGACTTGGCAGACGTTTAAGCGTCTATGGCAATTTATTCGCCTTTATAAGTCAGGTCTTGTCGTTGCAGTCATTGCATTAGTTATTAATGCCATATCAGATACCTATATGATTTCCCTACTAAAACCACTACTCGATGAAGGTTTTGGGAACGCTGAATCTGATTTTTTACGCACGCTTCCATTGATTATTTTTGCCATGATGTTCATCCGTGGCATAAGTGGATTTGTCTCCACCTACTGTTTGAGCTGGGTATCTGGCAACGTAGTTATGCAAGTCCGTCGCATGGTGTTCAATCACTTTATGCACATGCCAGTGTCATACTTTGATAAGGAAAAGACGGGCAACTTATTGTCGCGTATAACCTACGACTCAGAGCAAGTATCAGCGGCAACTAGCCAAGCGTTGGTGAGCATTGTCCGTGAAGGTGCAAGTATCATTGGTCTGTTAGTTTTGATGTTTTACAACAGCTGGCAATTGTCGCTAGTGCTGTTTGCTGTTGCTCCCGTTGTGGCATGGGGTATTGGTGTTGTTTCTAAACGTTTTAGAAAAATATCCAAAAATATGCAGACCATGATGGGTAACGTAACTGCATCAGCAGAGCAGATGCTGAAAGGCCATAAAGTTGTGTTGAGCTATGGCGGCCAAGACATCGAACGTCAACGATTTGAAAAAGTCAGCAACCAAATGCGTCAACAAAGCATGAAGTTGGTGACGGCTCAAGCGGCGGCTAACCCTATCATCCAAATGATTGCATCACTTGCAATTGTTGCCGTTCTTTATTTAGCAAGTATTGATTCGATTAAAGAGCAACTGACTCCAGGTACATTTACTGTTGTGTTCTCTGCAATGTTTGGTCTGATGCGCCCACTTAAAGCGCTGACTAACGTTACTTCTCAGTTCCAACGTGGTATGGCCGCGAGCCAAACGCTCTTCGCGTTAATTGACCTCGAGCCTGAGAAAAACGAAGGTAAGTTGACAGTTGAACGCGCAAATGGCGATGTTTCAGTTAAAAACGTAAGCTTTACTTACACTGGTGCAGAAAAACCAGCATTGGAAAATGTCAGCTTCGATATTCCAAGAGGAAAAACGGTGGCGCTAGTTGGCCGTTCTGGCTCAGGTAAAAGTACCATCGCGAACTTGTTCAACCGCTTCTATGATGTTGACAGTGGATCTATCACATTAGATGGGCATGATATTCGTGATTACGAGCTAAAGAATTTACGTCAGCAATTTGCACTAGTATCGCAAAATGTTCATTTGTTTAATGACACGATAGCAAACAATATTGCGTACGCAACGGATGGCCAATACGAGCGCAGTGATATCGAGAAAGCGGCAACACTCGCGCATGCGATGGAGTTCATCGGCAAAATGGATGATGGACTTGATACCATGATTGGTGAAAATGGTGCTAGCTTGTCTGGTGGTCAACGCCAACGTGTTGCGATTGCGCGAGCTCTATTGCGTGATGCTCCAGTGCTGATTCTTGATGAGGCAACTTCGGCTTTGGATACCGAATCCGAGCGAGCTATTCAAGCTGCACTTGATGAGCTGCAAAAAGATAAAACGGTACTTGTAATAGCGCACCGCTTATCCACAATCGAGAAAGCCGATGAAATTCTTGTGGTTGATGATGGTGCCATCATTGAACGTGGCAACCACGCTGAGCTTATTAAGAAAAATGGTGCGTATGCACAATTGCACCGTATTCAGTTTGGTGAATAAGCGCGGTGATTGAAAAAATCTGGTTTGAAAACCATCCAATAAAATACCTCTTGTGGCCGCTTTTGTGGCCGCTGAGTTTATTATTTGGAGCGATAAGCAAGTCAAAGCGAAAGCAATACCAAACTGGCCGTAAGCAAGCTTATAATGCGCCAATACCTGTTGTTGTGGTTGGCAATATCACTGCTGGTGGCAATGGTAAAACACCAGTTGTTGTGTGGCTTGTTGAGCAACTACAGCAAATGGGCTTTAAGCCGGGGGTTGTTTCTCGTGGTTATGGGGCAAAGGCTCCTGTCTATCCGTTAGTGCTAAAAGAAGATACGCCAGCGAAGCATTGTGGCGATGAACCTAAGTTGATTCATCGCCGTACAGGAGCACCTGTTGCGGTAGATCCTGTGCGTTCAAATGCTGTGAAAGCACTGCTAGATTTGGATGTGGATATCATAATTACGGATGATGGATTACAACATTATGCGTTAGGCCGTGATATTGAGTTAGTGATTGTGGATGGGAATCGCCGGTTTGGGAATGAAAGCCTGATTCCATTAGGTCCTTTACGTGAAGGTATTGAGCGACTTAAAGAAGTCGACTTTATCATCACCAATGGCGGTCAAGCGCATACGGGCGAAATCGCAATGGCTTTAGCACCCTCTAAAGCTATTAATCTTAAGACTAAGCAACATGTGGATGTCTCGGAGTTGAAAGATCTCGTCGCATTTGCGGGCATTGGGCATCCTCCGCGTTTTTTTCATACACTAAACTCGATGAACGCAAATGTTAAAGTCACAAAAGGTTTTGCTGACCATCAAGACTTTGATCAACAAGAATTAGAAGCATTGGCTCAACAAGGGACCAATGTGATTATGACCGAGAAAGATGCCGTCAAGTGCAGCCATTATGCGCAAGATAATTGGTGGTATCTGCCTGTATCTGCCCAGTTTGAGTCAAACGATGCAGAGCAAATTTTAAATAGAATAAAAGAGGTTAAAGCGGCTTATGGATCACCGTCTACTTGAGATTGTAGCTTGCCCTGTTTGCAAAGGTAAGCTGACGTACGATAAAGATAATCAAGAGTTGATCTGCAAATTGGATCGCCTTGCTTACCCGATCAAAGAGGGTATTCCAGTTCTGCTAGAGCCTGAAGCTCGCACTATGAGCATGGATGAGGGACGCTAATGTCTTTTACGGTTGTCATCCCTTCGCGCTACGCATCGAGCCGTTTGCCTGGTAAACCGCTAGCGGATATTGGTGGTAAGCCTATGGTTCAGTGGGTTTATGAACAAGCGCTACAAGCGGGTGCGGAAGATGTCATCGTTGCAACTGATGACGAGCGTGTTGCGAAAGCGGTTTCGTCATTTGGTGGTAAAGTTTGTATGACCTCTCCCCACCACGAATCAGGTACGGAGCGTCTTGCCGAAGTTGTTGAAAAGATGGCTATTCCGTCAGACCACATTATTGTTAATGTGCAAGGGGATGAGCCTTTGATTCCGCCGTCCATCATTCGTCAGGTTGCTGATAACTTATCTGGGTGTGAAGCCCCGATGGCGACGTTAGCTGTAGAAATAGACTCGGAAGAGGAAGTGTTCAACCCGAACGCTGTTAAAGTTGTCGCAGATGAGCAAGGCTATGCGATGTACTTTAGTCGAGCAACCATCCCTTGGGATCGCGATAACTTTGCTAAACAAGACAAAACTATTGCCAACCCATTAATGCGTCATATTGGTATTTATGCTTATCGAGCTGGTTTCATTAATACGTATGTCAACTGGGCACCAAGTGCATTAGAGCAGATTGAGTGTCTTGAGCAACTGCGAGTGCTTTGGTACGGTGAAAAAATTCATGTGGCGGTAGCGAAAGAAGCACCAGCGGCAGGGGTTGATACGCCCGAAGACCTAGAAGCCGTGCGCGCGATTGTTGAGAAGCAAGCGTAACAAATGCTCATATAGATTTAAGAATAAACAAGGCTCCTGAATTAGGAGCCTTTTTGTTTTACTTGTATCGCGGTATTAGTTAAATGTTAGTGTCGTATTGGTTCCGTTTAGGGCAGGTCGCTAACACCTCTCGGTGACCGGTGTCTTTCACTTCTTGGAGAATGACATCAAAGCCCCATAATCGATACACGTGCTTTAGAACTTCTTCGTAACTATCATCAAGTGGGATGCGGTTGTGAGGAACGTACTGCAACGTAAGCGATCGATCACCACGGACATCGACATTGAACACCTGAATGTTTGGCTCAAGATTAGATAAGTTATACTGAGCGGCTAAGGTTTCTCTAATGCGTTTATAACCCATCTCATCGTGTATAGCAGCGACTTCAATAAAGTTCTTATGATCATCATCGTTGATCGCAAACAGCTTGAAATCACGCATTAATTTCGGAGAAAGGTATTGGCTAATAAAGCTTTCATCTTTGAAATTATGCATCGCGAAATGCACTGCATCTAACCAGTCGGTTCCTGCTAGGTCTGGAAACCACTCCTTGTCCTCATCAGTTGGTTCTTCGCAGATACGCTTAATATCTCGGAACATGGCAAAGCCTAACGCGTAGGGGTTAATACCATTAAAGTAAGGACTGTTATAAGGCGGCTGAGCCACGACACTGGTGTGGCTATGTAAGAACTCTAGAATGAACTTTTCAGACACCAAGCCCTCATCATAAAGATGGTTGAGTATGGTGTAGTGCCAGAACGTTGCCCAGCCCTCATTCATAACTTGCGTTTGTTTTTGCGGATAAAAATACTGACTGATCTTACGGACGATCCGAACAACTTCACGTTGCCATGGCTCTAGTAACGGCGCATGTTTTTCGAAGAAGTAGAGCAAGTTTTCCTGAGGCTCACTTGGGAATCGCTCTTTAATGTCTTCCTCTTTCGTCTTGGCTGTCGGTACGGTGCGCCAAAGCTCATTAACTTGAGATTGTAGGTATGCTTCGCGTTCTTCTTGTCTTGCTTTTTCCTCTGTAATTGAGATTTTCTCTGGACGCTTGTAGCGGTCTACACCAAAGTTCATTAACGCGTGACAAGAGTCGAGCAGCTTTTCCACTTCTTTTACGCCATATCGTTCTTCACATTCGGCTAAGTACTTTTTGGCGAACAGCAGATAGTCGATAATAGAACTGGCGTCAGTCCACGTTTGGAATAGGTAATTACCTTTGAAAAAAGAGTTATGGCCGTAACACGCGTGTGCTATCACGAGTGCTTGCATTGTTACCGTATTTTCTTCCATCAAATAAGCAATACAAGGGTCGGAGTTAATCACAATCTCGTAGGCTAGCCCCATTTGACCATGTTTATAGTTCTGCTCTGTTTGAATGAATTTTTTACCAAATGACCAGTGGTTGTAATTGATTGGCATGCCGATGCTTGAATAGGCATCCATCATCTGTTCTGAAGTAATCACTTCTATTTGGTTAGGGTAAGTGTCTAGGCGATAATGCTCCGCGACACGCTTAATTTCTTTGTGGTATCGCTCTAACAGCTCAAATGTCCAATCTGGTCCATCTGGCAACACTTTACTGTTACGCTTCTTAGGCGCCTCTCCTGAGAGGTTTCTCGTTGCGGTATTCATCGCTAGCCTCCTTACGCCGTTTCTTTTTGGAATAGTTCACGAAAGACTGGGAAAATATCCTCCACAGAGCGAATGTTTTTCATTGCGAAATTAGGAAACTCTTCAGTGAGTTTTTCGTACTCATGCCATAGAGTTTGGTGCGAGCGCCGCGTGATCTCTATGTAAGAGTAGTACTGACAGTTTGGAAGTAATTTGTTCACTAACAGATCCCGGCATCTTGGCGAATCATCTGCCCAGTTGTCACCGTCGGATGCTTGAGCTGCATATATGTTCCACTGACCAATCGGGTATCGCTCTTTTACTATCTCATCCATTAACTTGAGCGCGCTAGATACAATGGTACCCCCGGTTTCTTGTGAGTAGAAAAATTCGTGCTCGTCCACTTCCTTCGCTTGGGTATGGTGGCGGATAAAGACGACTTCGACATTCTCGTAGGTACGAGTTAAGAACAAGTACAAAAGAACATAGAAGCGTTTTGCGATGTCTTTCGTTGCCTGGTCCATCGAACCGGATACGTCCATTAGACAGAACATGACCGCTTGGCTCGATGGTACCGGGCGTTTCTCATAGTTCTTGAAGCGTAAGTCGAAGGTATCGATGAACGGCACGCTTTCGATTTTCTTGCGCAGTTCTTCAATTTCAGCCTTCAAGCGGTTCTCTTCAAACTGCTGAGCAGGTTCAATATTTTTGATGCGAGCAAGTTCGTCTTCTAACTCTTTAAGAAGTCGTTTCTTACCAGCAGTCATTGCAGTACGGCGCGCAAGAGATTGTTGCAGAGAACGTACTACGGCGATATTGGAAGGGATACCGGCAGTTTGAAAGCCTGCACGGTGTGTTTTCCATTCAGTGATTTTGGCAATTTGGTTTTTTTCTAGATTAGGCAGCTCGAGATCTTCGAACAAAATATCGAGGTACTCATCTTTTGATATTTGGAATACAAATTCGTCTTGGCCTTCTCCATCTGGACTGGCGTTCCCTTCTCCAGAGCCGCTACCTTGACCGCCACCTTTGGGACGCTCAATTTTATCACCAGTAATGAATTGATCGTTACCGGGATGAACTCGTTCGCGAACACCACCTTTGCCCTGATGAAATATAGGCTCATTGATGTCTTTGTGAGGGATAGAGACGTCTTCGCCCGTTTCCGTATTCGTAATCGAGCGTCGATTCACTGCGTCTGCTACCGACTCTTTTATTTGCTCTTTGTGGCGCTTCAAGAAGCGCTGTCGATTAACAGCGCTCTTGTTCTTGCCATTGAGCCTTCGGTCTATAAATTGCGCCATGAAATAGCCCTCTTCATGTTTCACAAGCGACCTAACTCAATACTGGGTTAGGATGACTTACGTACTCGTAGGTACCACTCAGAAAGTAGGCGAACCTGTTTCTCGGTATAGCCTTTTTCCATCATGCGAGCGACAAAGTCGTCGTGCTTCTTCTGATCTTCAGAAGAGGTTTTCGCATTAAATGAGATAACCGGAAGTAGCTCTTCGGTATTGGAGAACATTTTCTTCTCGATTACTGTGCGCAGTTTTTCGTAGCTGGTCCAAACCGGGTTTTGACCATTGTTATTCGCTTTCGCACGAAGCACAAAGTTAACGATTTCGTTTCGGAAATCTTTCGGGTTAGAAATACCAGCTGTTTTTTCGATCTTCTCTAGCTCAGCATTCAGTGAAGAGCGATCAAATAGCTGACCAGTTTCTGGATCTCGGTACTCTTGGTCTTGAATCCAGAAGTCTGCATAGGTGACATATCGGTCGAAGATGTTTTGGCCGTATTCAGAGTAAGACTCAAGATAAGCGGTCTGAATCTCTTTACCGATAAATTCAACGTATCGAGGTACTAGGTAGCCTTTCAAGAACTCGAGATATTTCTCTGCTGTTTCAGCAGGGAACTGTTCGCGCTCAACCTGTTGTTCAATCACATAGAATAGATGTACAGGGTTGGCTGCCACTTCGGTTTGGTCGAAGTTAAATACGCGTGACAAAATCTTAAAGGCAAAACGTGTTGAGAGACCGTTCATGCCTTCATCGACACCAGCATAATCACGATACTCTTGATAGCTTTTTGCCTTTGGATCCGTATCTTTCAGCGTTTCACCGTCGTATACGCGCATCTTAGAGAAGATGGACGAGTTTTCAGGCTCTTTAAGTCGAGAAAGAATACTGAATTGTGCCAGAGTCTCGAGCGTGCTTGGTGAACAAGGGGCTTGAGACAACTCACTGTTTTCAAGAAGTTTTTGGTAGATTTTGACTTCTTCTGAAACACGTAGACAGTAAGGTACTTTCACAATATAAACACGGTCCAAGAACGCTTCATTGTTCTTGTTGTTACGGAAGGTCTGCCACTCAGATTCGTTTGAGTGAGCCAGAATCATACCGTCGAATGGAATCGCAGAAAGGCCTTCTGTACCGTTGAAGTTGCCTTCTTGCGTTGCTGTTAACAGCGGGTGAAGCACTTTGATTGGTGCTTTGAACATCTCAACGAATTCCATTAAACCTTGGTTTGCTTTACACAGCGCACCGGAGTAGCTGTAAGCGTCTGGATCGTCTTGCGAATAGTGTTCAAGCTTACGAATATCGACTTTACCAACCAATGATGAGATATCTTGGTTGTTTTCATCGCCTGGTTCAGTTTTGGCAATACCGATTTGGTCAAGGATAGAAGGGCGTACTTTCACTACTTTAAATTTGGTGATATCACCACCAAACTCGTGAAGACGTTTAGCGGCCCAAGGAGACATGATCGAGCGAAGATAACGGTGCTCGATGCCATATTCTTTTTTCAAAATATCGCCATCTTCTGTGGCTTTGAATAGGCAGAACGGATGGTCATTCACTGGGCTGCGTTCGCCGTTAGCAGTAAGAACATAAATAGGCATCTGTTCCATCAGAGCCTTAAGCTTTTCTGCAAGCGAAGACTTACCGCCACCTACAGGGCCAAGTAGGTAAAGAATCTGCTTACGCTCTTCTAGGCCTTGCGCCGCATGTTTTAGGTAAGACACAATTTGTTCTATGGCATCTTCCATGCCATAAAAGTCTTTAAAGGTTTCATAACGAGAGATAACACGATTCGAGAAGATTCGGCTTAGTCTCGGATCCTTTGCCGTATCGATTATCTCTGGTTCACCAATCGCCATCAGTAGGCGTTCTGCTGCATTAGCATAAGCGCTTTTGTCATCTTTACACAGGGCTAAAAACTCCTGTAACGACATCTCTTCATCTTTTGCAGCTTCATATCTTGATTGATAGTGGTCGAAAATACTCATGTCGCTTTCCCCTTTAATAGTCAGTCTACCGACGAACGTTGATTCAGGCTTTCCACCAACAGTTATGCTCGTTGTTGTTTGAATATACGTCCTGTTATCACATTTGGTTCGTACAGAATGTAAGATTGGCGACACCAAAGACTTTGCTTTATGGACGGTTTTTTCGTTACAACGGTGAGCGGTGGATATGAATTTTTCAATCACAGCCTTTCTCTACTTAAGCCTAGTCGGGGATTTGCAATTTTGCTTAACAATTATGAATTTATTGTAAAAGTGACATTTGAATCACTCTTTTATTAAGGACGAATTTATGTCGTGAATAGGTGCAATAGAAATCAAATATTTGGCAAAGACAGAAGAGTCTCAGTGATTCGTTGTTCTACATTGAGCAAGGTAAGTGAAAGAGGTAGGAAGAGAGCAAAGTCTTAGATAAGTTTGTGACAGGGTAAATAACAAGGAGAGCGGGCGCTCTCCTCATCTTAGACGACCATTTTATGCGCTGAAGATTTGCGCTAGTTCGTTTTCACATAAATGATACTGACGAGGGCAGTTACGCCAAGTTTGCAGCATACGGCGGTATTTATCTAGCATCGGCATTTGGCTGTTAAAGTGATGATCTGCCTTGTCAAACTGAGGGTACAAACCTTCAGAATCGATGAGAAAACGTACGTAATGTACTTGTTGCGCTTCTGAAGCGATATCAAATCCCAAGAACTTCAAGCGGCGCTGATCTACGTTGCTGCGGTCTTCATTGTCTAGCATGTTGTAAGATTCTTGCATCGCATGATACATCTCCATAACGTCGATGATCTCACGACATTCTGCTTCTGAGAGGCAGCCGAAATCTTTGTTCAACTCTCGCATTTGTAGTTCATAACCACGTTCAACGATCGTTTGTAAGCGTTTGTATTTGGCCGCATTACTTGGATCAAGTTGAGACATAAGGTTGTATTGGTTTGATAGAATCAAACGTTGAGCGTTTGACATTTCCATGGTGACCTCACTAGATATCTAATACATTTTTAATGTGCTTAGGTTAACGCTTAAGACATGAGTGAAACATGATCTCAACACATATTTAATACTAAAAAATGGCAAGAACTGTCACTTTTGACCAGTTTGAAAACACTTATTTATGGTAATGATTGTATATGTAGTCTCGGTCTGAAAATACTCTCAGCCACTCTGGCTTGAATACGGTTAAAACCGCCAGTGCCATACCATTTAGTAGACCTTCAGGAAAGGCGAGCAACGGCACAAAAACAAAGTAGTTATGTTGAATGGTTTCCCAATCGTAGTGACCAACTGATAGGTGATAAAAAGAGTTAATGATGAGGTGCAGACTTCCTGTTATCGCGCCATTGAAAAATCCAGCAACGAAGATGAAAACAAAAATGTTTCGTGGCAAGTAGTGGTAACTCAGAAGAAACACTAAGTAACTAATGAAAATCGGAATTAGGGCTGATAGAACTAACGACGTGGGTAAGAGTAGCAAGGACACATCATGTAGTAGGTGGTTGACCAACATAGCGGGAATGCTGAGTAGAAATGCCATGCGCCAACCATACATCATCGTCAGCGTTGTTAGTGCAAGAAAATGAATCTGTAATCCTTCTTTTACACCTGCTTGAGCTGTCCATAAAATACTGAAAAAGAAGAGCGTTGCAAAAACGAGGTGCTGAAATCCTTTTTCTTTTTCCAGTTTGGGCCAAACGACTTTTTTCCAATCTGGTAGGCAGTAGACTACTACTATCCAAATTGAGACAACAAGAGAGCCTAAGTTAAACAAATCCATGTTACTTCCTTCCTATGCGAACATGACGCAATCATTTCTATCGTTCTTTTTATACCTAAATGACCGCAGAGAAACTCACTGATAAGGCTTAGATATAATCAAAAAAATACCAGCAATAAGCTGGTATTTTAAAGAGGTTAGTCTTGCGGTTCACTTAGTATTTTACGTTATCGTTGTATTGAGCAAGAATGGATTGAATTTCATCCATGGTTTCTTTCGGTGGCGGGTTTACGCCTTCGAGTGGGTATTCTAAGCCTAACGCTTCCCACTTATGAGCCCCTAATTTGTGGTAAGGAAGTAACTCGACCTTTTCGATGTTATCCATGTCTTTAATAAATTCACCAAGCATGTGTGCTGCTTCTGGGTCATCTGTGTAACCAGGCACGACGACATAGCGAATCCATGTTTTCTTTCCGATTTTTTGCAAGTAACGAGCAAAGTCCAATGTGCGTCGGTTGGATACACCAATGAGATCTTGGTGCACTTCGTCTTTCATGTGTTTGATGTCAAGCATGACTAAGTCTGTTGCATCCAGTACTTCATCGATAACATCAGTGTGCTTACGAACATAACCGTTAGTATCTAGACATGTATGAATGCCTTCGGCTTTAGCAGCGCGGAAAAAATCACGTACGAATTCCGGTTGAAGCATCGCTTCGCCGCCAGAACAAGTAACGCCACCGCCTGATGCATTCATGAAGTGGCGGTAACTTTTCGCTTCGGAAATGATTTCTTCAACCGTGACTTCTTTGCCATCATGCGTGTCCCAAGTATCGCGGTTATGGCAATACTTACAGCGCATTAAACAACCTTGCAAGAAGACGATAAATCGAATACCAGGTCCGTCTACGGTACCACATGACTCAAATGAGTGAATACGACCAGCTGTTGACATCTTTTGCTCTCATTACTAGTAAATTCTAGCTGTTATTTTATTACAAAAAGCAGGGTTAAAACAGCTTTGTCGGTACTAAAGGCAAGGTTATTTGAAGAAAGAAAATAGATGGAGCCAATCTACATAAACGCTTGAACACGAGGTGGTTAATACCTACCCCGAGAACTTGCCGTGTATCTAGATTGACTTCGATGCTGGGATAATCCAGTTTTTAGAAAAAGGCGAACACGGAGAACGAGCCTGTCCCATAAACATCGGTTTGGGCTTCTTCATAATCCGGTGTTTTAATCGTAAAGGTGATGCTTGCACCGTAATTTTGGTTGTACCAAGATACCCCCGCGACGGCACTTGCTTGCCAATTTTGCAGTGTGACGTCGTATGGCGCTGACGGTTCAGGAATGCCAGGACGATCTCCTTCGATAGTCATGTCATTAAAGCGGTAACGACCTTCAAACCCGGTGAACAAGAACCAACTCGACGTGTTCTGAGCGATCATACTTGCTGAGAAAGGGCTTTCGACACTGATATTGGCTGCTCCGATGCTATTCGCTAGGTTTGTACCCCAACGAAACATGACGCCTTGAGAGACATCACTACGGAAGTTACCCGCATTGATGTCGTTAATGTTGGTGATCTCCCATTGTGTTTTTTGTTCTTCGCTGCGCATCAATTTGTTAAATACGCGGTAACCAAGGCTGAACGCAACTTTATCTTCAATCTGGTAATCCCAACCTTGAGGGTCCGTCGATCCTGTTATGCCGTGAACGATTTCTTGCGCCTTTTCTGATAGCGAACTTTCACCCGTAGCTCCTATGGTGAAATTGTACCGTACAGCTTTGTCACTCGTTAGGGAAAGGTAGTTGATTTCGGTGTGTAGGTAACCGGCATATGGGCGATCATTGATTAGTGGATAATCGGCTTCAATGTCGCTTGGAGTCCACATTTTGTGGCCAAGAACCAACTCTATTTTATCGATATTGGCGTGCTCTGAGTTAGCTAGACTCAGCCATTTCCATTGGCTTTCTTGTGTCAGTTGGTCTGTCGCGTAAGAAAGGAAAACACCATTCGTATAGTCTTGATCGACGCCAAAAATACCATCGTTGTCGATGGTAAAAGAAACCGTAGACTTAGTGGATGCTATTGCAACTGGAGAAAGAAGGGTAAGAATAATTAATTTACTAAATCTCATAGACTTTATTTGCTAACTTTTTTCGCATCATACGTAAGAATGCGGGCAAAAGTCTTTCGCGATATCACAACTTTCATTCAAGAAATAAAAAAGGCTGATGCTACTTAGCATCAGCCTTTGTTGTATTACTAGAACGTTATTTCGCTATAGTCTTATAGAGACTCAGTGAATGTACGCGCGATTACGTCAGCTTGTTGCTCTGCAGTTAGAGAGTTGAAGCGAACAGCGTAACCAGATACACGGATTGTTAGCTGAGGGTATTTCTCTGGGTGCTTAACTGCGTCTTCTAGAGTTTCACGGTTAAGAACGTTCACGTTTAGGTGTTGGCCACCTTCGATACCCGCTTCGTGGTGGAAGTAACCATCCATAAGACCAGCAAGGTTAGCGCGTTGTGAACCCTCATCTTTACCTAGCGCGTTAGGTACGATAGAGAATGTGTAAGAGATACCATCTTGTGCGTCAGCAAACGGCAGTTTAGCAACTGAAGTTAGTGATGCTACAGCACCTTTCTCGTCACGACCGTGCATTGGGTTTGCACCTGGAGCAAATGGAGCACCAGCACGACGACCGTCAGGCGTGTTACCAGTTTTCTTACCGTAAACCACGTTTGAAGTGATAGTAAGAATTGACTGAGTAGGGATTGCATCACGGTAAGTCTTAAGCTTACGGATTTTGCCCATAAATACAGAAACAAGTTCACATGCAATGTCATCAACGCGTGGGTCGTTGTTACCGAATTTAGGGTAATCGCCTTCGATTTCGAAGTCGATTGCTAGACCGTCTTCGTCACGAATTGGCTTAACTTTTGCGTATTTAATTGCAGATAGTGAGTCAGCCGCAACAGATAGACCAGCAATACCACAAGCCATAGTACGTTTAACGTCACGGTCGTGTAGAGCCATTAGTGCCGCTTCGTAGCTGTACTTATCGTGCATGAAGTGGATAGCGTTTAGTGCAGTCACATATTGTTTCGCTAGCCAATCCATGAAGTGGTCCATTTTCTCCCACAGTTCATCGTAGTTAAGAACATCGCCTTCGATCTTAGGCATTTGCGGGCCAACTTGGATTTTTAGCTTCTCATCCACACCACCGTTGATGGTGTAAAGCATTGTTTTCGCAAGGTTCGCACGAGCACCGAAGAACTGCATTTGCTTACCAACAACCATTGGGGATACACAACATGCGATCGCGTAGTCGTCAGAGTTCATGTCTGGACGCATTAGGTCGTCATTTTCGTACTGAATAGAAGAAGTATCGATAGATACTTTCGCACAGAACTTCTTGAAGCCTTCAGGTAGTTGCTCAGACCAAAGAACAGTGATGTTTGGCTCTGGAGAAGGACCCATAGTGTATAGTGAGTTTAGGAAACGGAAGTTTGTACGAGTAACTAGCGTACGACCGTCAAGACCCATACCACCCATAGACTCAGTTGCCCAGATAGGGTCGCCAGAGAATAGATCATCGTACTCAGGAGTACGTAGGAAACGAACCATACGTAGTTTCATTACGAAGTGGTCGATCATTTCCTGAGCTTGTTCTTCAGTTAGCTTACCAGCCGCGATATCACGTTCGATGAAGATGTCTAGGAACGTAGAAGTACGACCTAGAGACATAGCCGCACCGTTTTGAGATTTAACAGCAGCTAGGTAACCGAAGTAAGTCCACTGAATAGCTTCTTGCGCAGTTTCAGCAGGACGAGAAATATCACAACCGTATTTTGCAGCCATTTCTTTGATTTGACCTAGAGCACGGTGTTGCTCTGCGATCTCTTCACGAAGCTGCATTGTCATTTGTAGGTCTTCGCCGTTCTCAAAACGCTCTTGTAGAGAAGAGAACTGAGCGAATTTATCCTTCATTAGGAAGTCAATACCGTATAGAGCAACACGACGGTAGTCACCGATGATACGACCACGACCGTATGCATCTGGAAGACCAGTCAGTACGCCAGATTTACGACACGCCATGATTTGAGGAGTGTAGATATCGAAAACGCCTTGGTTGTGAGTTTTACGGTATTCTGTGTAGATTTTTTTAACTTGTGGGTCTAGCTCGCGGTCGTAGGCTTTGCATGAACCTTCAACCATGCGGATACCACCGTTAGGGATGATCGCACGTTTTAGAGGAGCGTCAGTTTGAAGACCTACGATAGTTTCTAGGTCTTTTTCGATGTAGCCTGCATCGTGAGCAGTGATGGTAGAGATAACTGAAGTATCAAAATCAACAGGAGCGTGAGTCGCGTTCTCTTGTTTGATGCCTTCCATTACCTTAGCCCAAAGCTTGTTAGTCGCTTCAGTACCTTCAGAAACTAGGAAAGATTCATCGCCTTCGTACGGAGTGTAGTTCTTCTGAATGAAATCACGAACGTTTACTTCGTTTTGCCAGTCGCCTGCAGCAAAACCTTCCCAAGCTTTAGCAAATTGCTCTGCCATGACATACCTACCTTTTTAGTAGAAAAAAATACGTACTGCTTCGCCGTTGAGCCAGCTATCCCCAGATAAAAGAGGGGAACAGTACACTCTTATGAATAACAATATTTATAGTCTTAAATTTACGTATTCGATTTACAAAACTATAAATATTGTCACTAGTTTTAACGTTTCTCTTTTTAAGCAACAGTTAGAGGTTAAACTAAAATTTTTTTGCAAACCTTAAACTAAATCAATAAATCCTCAAAAATCTCGATAAAAATGGGGTAGCGACGAGCGCTACCCACAAATTTCTGGACTGCTAGCTTATAGCCAAGCTTGGATGCCATACTGGCCTTCAAGCATACCAACTGCAAGCATAGCAACTAAACAGATAACAAGTACGCTTACTGGGATCACAATCTTGTCTACAAATGATAGGCGAGACGCGCGCTCTTTATCTCCAATTAAACCGTTGTTATCTAAAAGCATAGTTAGTGCCCAAGCTAGAACTGGATTAACAACGGCAGAACCAAAGATACAAATGCCTGCTGCTTGTGAGTCTTTCGAGTCCTTCACCATCTGCATGCCAGCTTCAAGCAGTGGTAGAGATACACCAACGAGAAGAGCAACGCGCATAACTGGAGGCCATACTGCAACGTCCATAGGAAAACCAAGGATTGCAACAATAATACATAGAGAGCCTAGTAAGATGGCACCAGCAGGAATAGGGCGTTTCGCGATTGCAGCAGGGATCATGTAAGTCCCCCAAGATGATGTGATGTTACCACCACCCACTGCAGTACCGACCATTTGGCGAACGGAACACATTGTCATTGTGTCATCAACGTCCATCAGCACTTTCTCACTCTTACGTGGGTAGTTCATCTCTTGGAAGATACGGTGACCCAAGAAGTCAGGTGACCACATTGCTACCGCAAGAATGGCGAATGGTAGTGAAGCGATGAAGTGTTCCATATTAGGAAGACCAAGCATCCAACCTTCTTCTGTTGAACCCCACCAGTAGATTGGATTTAGGTTTGGAAGGCCTGTCTCGGTTACGAATTTAATATCGAAGCCTGCGCCAAGAGCAAGTGCGATTGCAAGTCCAGTGAAGGCACAAACAGGGATCGCTAGCCAGCGTTTGTTCACTTTAGCAAGGAACGCGTATAAGCCAATGGTAACCGCAAGAACAATTAGACCGATGTAACCCATGCTACCAGCGGCAACCGTATCGGATTGCAAACCAACAGCCCAAGCTTGAATAGAGTTAATTTGGCTCATGGTTCCGGTTAAACCTAAGAAAATAAGAAGGCCACCAGCCGTACCTTCAGAGGTGAGGTTAACCAGTTTTGACCCACCTTTTAAGAGGCTCAAAATCAAACCAAACACACCAATGAGAATTGCTAATGCAAGAGGGTGAGCACCAGCAAGAGCGATGGTACCAATAAGAGGGATCATTGGGCCGTGGTTGCCTGCTAGGTTGGCTTTAGGGTTAATAAAACCAGAGGCAAGTACACAGAAAAGAAGTGCAGGGATGAGCATTTCTACACGCGCAACTTCGATAGCAAAGTCCTTGCCTAAGTTTACGTGGTCCCATGCTGCAGTAAGACCTTCAGCCCAAGACATCATTACCGCAGAGTACATTGCGATAATACCGATAGTACCAGCAAGCGCTGGAACAAGGTCTTCAAGCTCAAAGCGGAAGTCACGACCTGGCAAGTTCAAGCCAAAACGACGTGGCTTCATGATTTGTAGTTCGTGGTCTAGGTAGTCTGAACGGCTTGCGAACTCAGATGCTGGACGATGAAGCTCACGGTAGCTCTTGGTCTCGATATCTGAATCAGAGTGCGTTTTGTTAACTGCGTCTGACATAGATTCCTCATATATTTAAAAGTTATGAATTCTTCATTCAATTGTGTTAATCCGCATCCTGCGGCACGCTTATGCTAGCTATTGTTAGATTTGTTACACGTCGACACTGTGCCTAAGCATAGCTAATAACTTATTGTGTTGAGGCGCAAAAAAAGCCTCATCTTTTGGCAGGAGTCTAGCAAGATAGCCATTTAGGGTGATTGATTTAGATCACTTTAAGAATGGTTGTGAAATAAAACTACAGAAAGTTTCTGGCATGCGAATGAGATGCGGAGATCTTGTGTAATTTCATTACACAAGTTGCATAAAATTAGAACTTTTTGTCCTTTTGCACGAGATGCAGATTAAATGTCAATATTCACGGTGATTATATAAAGCTGGCTTTATTCTTGCTTTGGACAGAGCAAAGACAATTTTTTGGCTAATCATTGCCGCTCAGTTTAGGAAAAAGACATGAAACAGCTTAAAGTACTGCCACTAGTGGCAATCATCTCAGGGTTAATGGTCGGTTGCGGCGGCGGTGGCGGCGGTGGCGGTGGTGCAGCGCCGAAAACTGCGTTTACTTTTGATTTTGCTATACCAGCAACAATGACTGAAAGTGAAGCAACTACGAAAGGTTGTACTGTATATGACCACAAAACTGAGCTGAACGGCGATAAAACGGTTTTAACCTATAGTGCAGCGTCAAAAGAGCAAGTGACCAACTACGTTATCGGTTACTACTCTGATGTCGATGGCAAAAGATCCGGAGACATTATCAAACCTACCACTGATAACTTTAAGTTTTATCTTGAAGATATCCCTGACGGCGGCTTTGTAACGTTTCAAGCAATAGAATTTAACGGCAAAGAAGCTCGCGTAAACACGTTTTCAAAAGAGTTCTTGCAAGATAAGAAACTACGTAATGCTACTTTTGCACTAAACCGAGACTCTTTGAACAAATGCTTTACTGGCGGTAACTTAGCAAGCAATAAGTTTACTAACTTAGATTACCGAAACGCTGAATCAGGTGGCGGAGATTACAACTTTGTCTCGCAAACCGATATTTTCACGTCTCCGAACCCTGATATGTTGCCTACTGATGAACTGATGGGGCTTAAAGGTGAACCAACGGCATTGTTTCAGTATGAATCAGGTTCAAGCGACAAAGCGCTTTACCAGTATGGTATTGGTTCGTGGGGAACTGGTGAGATAGCCTTAGTTAGGGCGGATAATACGTCAAACATTTATTCGTCTTCTGACTATACTTACGACTCGCTCAACATTGGCTTTGTTACTAACGGCTTTGCATATGACGCGTTGAAGCTGGATAAAACGGCCGTTGAATATAATCGCCCTAGTGCAACGAATAAAGAAACTTGGGTATACATGGCGTTCTCAGAGAATCAAGTTAATGGTTGGGAGTCTCTACTTAACGAAACGATCTCTGACGGATGGGATATTGACGTTGATCCGAGTGCTTACTTAAATATTGATAACCTGCCGAACACAAAACCAAGTGTATCAACGCAAGGAAGTGCAGAGTCCGTGATTGATCTGGACATGGGCTTAACATCGTCTACTGAAGGCTTTACTCGTGTCGCTTACTTTGCAACTTCAGGCGACTACAGAGTCACACATCGCATTTTCACAACAAGTGATAGTGATTCTGTTGTTGTTCCAGAATTGCATTACTACAACTTCCCAACATCGGCCGTTAACGGTTTGAAAGTTTCAGCTTCGGACGATTTTAATCGCACTGCTTTGGTAGTGAATGAAGATAGTAATATTGATTCTAAAGTTTTTATGAGCTTCTTTTCCAATGGTGAAGCGTCAGAGCCTGAACTAGATGAAGACCTAGATGGCATCATTACTTCTGAAAAAGAAGGCTTGGAAAATGAAGTGACATTACGTACTTCAAACTCGTTGGTAGTCAGTCGTTTTAATTAATTCATTGCGACCTCGAATAGGTTTCAATTAACACTTTTGTAAATTTATTAAGCCCCTTTGAAAGGGGCTTTTTTATATTTAATATTCAACTTTTGAAGAATATGTTGCTATATATTGCATATTAATTTGTCTATCGTATCTTTCTATTCGAATTATTTAGGTTAATAATTTGTTGCAAGTTTCAAGGGGCGGTGCTAATTTGTTCCGAATTAGAGAGGGCGGAGTCCCTTAATTGCAGTGACAAAAACACAGGGAGTAGGGCGCATGAATGATGTACCAGCGCTAGATATAAAAGACCTGCACAAAACATTTGGACAAAATGAAGTTTTAAAAGGCATTTCACTTGCCGCGCACAAAGGAGATGTTATCTCCATCATTGGCTCTTCCGGCTCAGGCAAGAGTACCTTTCTCAGATGTATCAACTTGCTAGAAACGCCTACCGCGGGCGAAATTTGGGTAAATGGTGAATTAATCCAAATGAAGAACAACAGAGCAGGTGAATCTGTTCCTGCTAATGAAAAGCAAGTCCAACGTATTCGCTCACGCCTGGCAATGGTTTTCCAAGGTTTCAACCTCTGGTCTCACCTAACCGTACTAGAAAACGTGATTGAGGCGCCTGTTCATGTCTTAGGCGTGCCAAAAGCTCAAGCGATTGAAAATGCAGAAGTCTTGCTTAAGAAAGTAGGCTTGTATGAGCGTAAAGATTATTACCCTGGGCACTTATCTGGTGGTCAGCAGCAACGTGCAGCTATTGCCCGTGCGCTAGCAGTTGACCCAGAGGTGATGTTGTTTGACGAGCCAACTTCTGCGCTTGACCCAGAACTTGTAGGAGAAGTTCTGGGGGTAATGAGAGATTTGGCAGATGAAGGGCGAACTATGCTGGTGGTCACGCACGAAATGGCGTTTGCGCGTGACGTATCAAACCATGTGATGTTTTTACATCAAGGCTTAGTGGAAGAACAGGGAAATCCAGCTAAGCTATTTACAAACCCGGATTCAGAACGATTACAGCAGTTTATCTCATCCATTTACTAATATTTGTTAGGCGGCAGACTATTGCCTCCTAAGCCAACACAACAAACAAAACGAAATAAAATAGCAATCACAGGAGTATGGAAATGAAAAAGTGGTTATTAGCAGCAACGATTGCTGCAACGGCAGTATCAGGTGTTGCCCAAGCGAAAGAATGGAAAACAGTTCGCTTTGGTATCGAAGGTGCTTACCCTCCGTTTAGCTGGACAGAAACTGATGGCTCAATAAAAGGCTTTGACGTAGATATGGCAAATGCACTCTGTGAAGAGATGCAAGTGAAGTGCAAAATCGTCGCTCAAGATTGGGATGGTATTATCCCTTCTCTTCTTGCACGTAAGTACGATGCCATCATCGCAGCAATGTCTATCACTGAAGAGCGCAAGAAAAAAGTCGATTTCACTGGCAAGTACGCACAAATCCCAAATAAATTTATCGCTAAGAAAGGTGCGGGTCTAGATTTTGATAATCTTAAAGATGTCAAAATTGGCGTGCAACGTGCGACGACACATGACAAGTACTTAACTGACAACTACGGCGATGATGTTGAAATTGTGCGTTATGGCTCTTTTGATGAAGCGTATCTTGATCTAGAAAATGGTCGAATTGCTGCCGTTTTAGGTGATGCGTCTGCTCTAGAAGAGGGTGTGATCAACAAAGCAGGTGGCGAAGCTTATGAGTTTGTTGGACCATCGTTAACCGATCCAAAATGGTTTGGCGAAGGTATGGGTATCGCTGTTCGTAAACAAGACAAAGATCTGACGAAGAAACTCGACGCAGCAATTATTTCACTACGTGAGAAAGGTGTTTACCAAGAAATTGCTGGTAAATACTTTAACTACGATGTGTACGGTGAATAAACCGTAATTAAGCGACCGTTGGCTTGTTCCTAGAAGTAGTCAACGGTCGATTTTTTGAGTTTAGGGATTAGGAACTCACCTATGCTAGATTTACAAGGATACGAAGCTTCGATTTTGAAAGGAGCTTTAGTAACAATAGAAGTTGCAGTGCTTTCACTCATTCTCGCCATGGTCTTAGGCATGCTTGGCGCATTAGCTAAGTTAGCGCCTTACAAATGGGCAAGGGCGATTGCCACTCTTTACACCACCGTCATTCGCGGCATTCCAGATTTGGTTCTGATGATGCTAATTTTCTTTGGTGGACAAATACTTTTAAATAACAGCCTTTACTCCATCAACGAAACGCTCAACGAGTGGTTTGCCTCGAGTGATCCAAACCATGAATGGACGTCTTACTTACCTGATTATATTGATGTCAGCCCATTTATAGCTGGTGTACTCACGATTGGTTTTATCTTTGGCGCCTACATGGCGGAGACTTTTCGTGGAGCGATCATGGCGGTGGACAAGGGTGAATTAGAAGCGGCGAAAGCTTATGGGATGAGTTCTGCTTTATCGTTTAGAAGAATCTTACTTCCTCAGATGATTCGTCATGCATTACCTGGATTTGGTAATAACTGGTTAGTGTTACTTAAGACCACAGCGTTAGTTTCCATTATTGGTCTGGATGACATGGTGAGAATGAGCTCATTGGCAGCAGGTACAACGAAAATGCCGTTCACCTTTTACATGGCTGTCGCGCTCATCTTTCTATTTTTTACCAGCGTTTCGACCGGGCTACTCAAGCTTGTTGAGCGTAAGTTCAGTATTCATGCGAGGTAAGTTATGGACTTTTCTTTGATTATTGAAAGCTTTCCAACTTATCTTCAGGGACTTTGGACAACAGTTTGGTTAGTGGGATTAGCGTTGGTTATTGGCTTGTGTGTCTCTATCCCATTAGCCGTGGCACGCAATAGTACCAATTACGCTCTAAGCTTACCTTCTTGGGGATTCATTTACTTTTTCCGTGGAACGCCGCTATTGGTTCAGCTGTATTTGATTTACTACGGCATGGATCAGTTTTTCCCTGTGAAAGATACCTTGTGGGAGAACGCTTGGTTCTGTGCTTTGGTCGCTTTTATTCTGAATACATCGGCTTACACCGCAGAAATTATTCGTGGTGCGATTAATGGTTTGCCGAAAGGTGAGGTGGAAGCTGCGAAAGCCTATGGCATGAGTAAGTTTATGACATACAGACGTATTATCTTGCCGAGTGCATTGCGTCGAGCATTACCCGCTTATTCCAACGAGGTCATATTTATGCTGCACGGAAGTGCAGTCGCGGGCATCGTTACCATCATGGATTTAACTGGTGCTGCGCGTCTAGTTAACTCGCGCTACTATGCACCATTTGAGTCTTTCCTGACGGCGGGGCTGTTCTACATGGCACTGACGTTTATGATCTTGTGGTGTTTTAAAGTGGCAGAGAAGCGTTTCTTAGCTTATCTGCGTCCTTTAAGCTAATTATCAATAGAGGCAATAGCATCGGAGTGGGTGCTATTGCTTTTGATAATTTTGTTATCTTCATTCCTATTTTTTCAGTCGATGTAAAAGACTCTTTCTTATTATTCATCAACTTACATTAACATTCGGTAAACTCATTGTTTAGTAAGTAAAAATGAAAAAAACAATTCTATCGTTGGGCATTGCCGCCTTAGCCACAGGATGTGGTGGGGGAGAGGGAGAATCACAACCTAATGCTCAAGTAAAACCAACGCCAGCTCCAGTTCAACAAGCTCTTGAAACTGGTAATGCACTGCTCGTTTCTGACCCGAGCGAATTCATTCGTAAAAGTCGTCAGGTTGTAGAAGCTCACAAGATGCAGTCGAATACGATCAAATCTGCAATTGCGAAAAACCTTTCAGGTCTTTATTGGGATCCAACCCATGATGCCGCGATCTTGGCACCTCAGTATGGCTTCAACGACACCATCTTGATGACCAATAAGGCCATGGCAAGCGGTTACAAAGATCAAGCTCTGTCAATTGGCGTTGCCGGGGAAAAGTCTAATGGTCAACGTTACGCACTATTAGGGAGTAACCCATTTAGAACGGCACAACGTTTTCCCGACTCTTCCAACTCTGCGATGACGCAATGGTTAAGTAACCTGGTCACTTGGTTGTCGGGCGGAGTTACTTCAAACGTCGTCATCGCGCAAATGGATCAGTCTTATTACTTTCCGGATGAGCAAGCGACTCGGAATTGGCTAAAAGACAATGTTTCACAAGAGTTGGCGTTTAACGAGGCCAGCCTATGCGATGGTTCGAAGCTACTTAGCTGCTTGCAAACCAATACTCCAAACTTATTGATCTTGTCACAGCATCTGCAATCTGGAGATACCAACAAACCAGTACTCGAAGCTTTGGAATACGCTGAGCAAGCCCAAATTCCTGTTCTATACCTGCATTGGGATGGAGGACTAACTGAACTTGGCCAAGACATTTTGGAAAAATTCCATGTTGATTATGTGGGAGATAACTATTGGCGTAAGTTAGGCTTGGTCGACTGGGAACCTTCATCGTTGATGAACGTTGTGCCGGACTCTGTCATCACACAACAAGCGCTGTTGTCTCGTTTTGAATCTCAAAATTTCAACGTTGACTTGTCAAAGTGTGATGACAAATCCTGCCCTGACACTGCGAATATGGACAGTCAATTTTATGCAGGGGCAAACAGCATTCGCCATTGGTTGCAAAAGCTTGATGAACAAAAAGTAGATTTGTTTAATCAAAACGGCTACCAATACGAAAAACTCATGGTATTGCTGGCTGATCATTATCGTCAAACGGTTGTCTTCCCGATGGACAAACAATCAACCCAAACGACCGAATTCCTAAAGTCGTACTTTGCCGATTACGTGCAATACAACAGCCGAAGCGTAAACCCAAAACAACCAAATATGGGGAACTTCAGCCGTAGTGAGTTTAGCCCTGACATAAAGAGAATCAGTGCAACGATTAATATGGAATCAAAGCGTAACTTCCGTTCGGCTGGTGTGTATGCGCTTCCTGGGGAAACCTTTACGGTTAAACGTAATGACAGCAATGATGTGGCGACTAAGATTGTCATCAACACTTTAAGAAGTGGTGCAACTCATGAGTTCAGCAAAGATGGATACACGCGACCAAAACTGCTGACTTCATTCGGCTATGAAGTGAAGCCGGGTGAAACCATCACGCTGACTTCTCCTTATGGTGGTCCAGTACAGGTTCACTTTGACAAAAATGATGTTCCGGTTGAACTGAAATTTAATCATGTGGCACAGCATCCAGTTTGGAGAAGTGAGAAGGACAACGACGCTTTTATTCAACAGTTAGAAGCCAATTTATTCGATTGGGCTGAGCTGATCACTCCTGGGTTTGAAGTACACTCAAAGCGCGACAAAATGTTGGAGTCGGTCAACGATGAAATGTGGTCTACCCCTTCGGAAATGGCGCTTGCAACAGAAGAATATGTTCACAACTACCCGCATGTGCTGGCAGGTTTCCAAGGGCCGGGCATAGATGAAGTGCCTGAAATTATTCAATACGCCCAAAACCAAGGTTGGGAAATCGCCAATATTGATATAGTGAAGCACATGAACGCTGACCAAGCGACGTGTGGTTATGGTTGTTCGGGTAACCCTTACGATGCTTACTGGTCATTCAGCCCACTCGGTCACGGTGATTTACATGAGCTTGGTCATGGTTTAGAAAAAGGTCGATTCCGATTTTCAGGCTGGGAAGGGCATTCAACGACCAATTACTACTCGTATTACAGTAAGTCTCGTTTCTTCCAGAATACGGGAAAAGTTTCAACTTGCCAAAGCTTGGATTTCAAAGGCCAGTTTGAATTATTGCAAGCTAGCCGAACTCAAGCGGATCCAAACGCATACATGGCTGCGCAAAATCAAACCAGTTGGAGTTGGGGCGCTCGTGTTTACATTCAAATGATGATGGCGGCGCAGCATGAAGGTGTGCTTAAAAATGGTTGGCATTTATTGGCGCGCTTGCACCTGATTGAACGTGAGTTTAACCGCTTAAAATCGGACGACGCGCTTTGGGATGAGAGACGATTGAGCATTGGTTTTGCCAACTACTCTCGGGAAGAAGCAAATAGCATCTCGAACAACGACTGGTTGCTTATTGCTCTGAGCTACATCTCTCAGCGAGATATGACTAGCTATCTCGATATGTGGGGGTTCTCGTTCACAGAAAAAGCGAAACAGCAGGTTGTGGCGCTGAATCTACCGCCGATGCCGCTCACTTACTTTGCAAGTAGTAATACAGGCTACTGTCTGAACGAATTTGCTCAAACACCGATAACTATTGATGGTCAAACGGTTTGGCCGCTGAATCAGTGATTAACTGGTAATTTGTATGAAAAGGGAGACTGAGTCTCCCTTTTTATTGGACTAAGCTTAGCGTTGAGTCTCGCTTATAGCTTTGCAATATATTACTTAAATGTTGACCAGATTGGTGCGTGATCTGAAGGCTTCTCGATACCACGAAGCTCATAGTCGATACCAGATTCAATACACTTTTCCGCTAGAGAAGGGGTTGCCAAAATGACATCAATTCGTAGGCCACGGTTATCATCAAAACCGCGAGAACGGTAGTCAAACCACGAAAATTGATCGTTCACCTCTGGGTATAGCTTACGGAAGGTGTCCACAAAGCCCCAGTCTAGTAAGGTTTTCAACCATTCGCGTTCTTCAGGTTGGAATGAACATTTACCTGTTTTTAGCCAACGTTTACGGTTTGGCTCGCCGATACCGATATCTGCATCAATAGGGCTGATGTTGATGTCACCCATAACAATCAATTGCTCGTCGTTATTGTGATGATCGTTTAGGTAGGTCATCAGATCTTTATAGAATTGGCGCTTGTATGGGAATTTGGTTTCGTGGCTGATGTTATCCCCTTGAGGGAAATAGCCGTTTAGCACAGTTACCTTTTCGCCGTTTTCATTTAAAAACGTTGCCATGATCATGCGCTTTTGATGTTCCTCGTTATCCGTCGGGAACCCTTTTTGTACGTGTAGAGGCTCTTGCTTACAAAGCATTGCTACGCCGTAATGTGCTTTTTGACCATGAAAATACACTTTGTAGCCCATGGCTTCGACAGCTTCAATCGGGAATGCTTCATCGTGAACTTTAATTTCCTGAAGACCAATCACATCAGGTTGGTGTTTGTCGATTAGCGCTTGGAGTTGGTGCAGTCGCGCACGTAGTCCATTGATGTTAAAGCTGATTACTTTCATTATTTATCCTTTTGGGGCGTACTTTTTATGAATAGTATCATTGTGTAAGAGCACTGAAAATGAGTCTCGGTGAAAGGAGTGAAACGCTCTGAGCTACTTTGCTTTTAATTTGTTTTCTAAGTCGTTTTGCACGATCTTTAAAGCGTTAAGCGCAACTTCTGGATCTATCTCATTGCTCTCAAGCAAATAGATTAAATCGACAGCCAGTTTGATCTCTTCAGGTGCGTCATCTAAAGGCGAGGTTGTTTGGTCAGCCATTATTGATGTTTTTCCCTATGTGTAATTTGGTTCTCTAGCTTAAGAAGTGCTGCTTCACAACGCGCTAAACGTTGCTCGGTTGCTAGTAATACTTTTTGAGCGTCGGCACGCATAAAACTAGGAGCGCTTTCGACAGCACGTTCTTTTTCTAACACCATCTCGCGCAAGCGTCTTGCCCACTCTTGGTGTTGAGCGAGTTCCTGATAAAGCACGTTGATAGGCTTACGGAAATGGCTGCTATGTTTGATTTCATTCTTACGAATTTTAGTGGTAGAAATCTCGCGTTGAATCGCACCGATTTGCGCCACTAACCGTTCAGTGAGGTACTCAGCACGCAAAGCGGTGAGCTTACCTTCATTTTGCTCACGCACAATCGCATCCAGCGTGGCTTTTGCTTCTTTTACGCAAGGAGTAAGTAAGCGAGAGCGGCAACCAAATAAACGCTCATCAAAAAGCGGAACATGATGTTCGCCTCTTTGACGGTCAAGAACAGCGGCTTGCTTCGCCATTTGTTCTAGATTTTCCTGGAGTTGAGAAATGTTCATGACAAACCTACAAACCATGCGTCATAAGCCAATTTAATGGCTAGTATGCTGACGACAGTAACAAATACAGGACGAATGAATTTAGAACCAAATCTAATAGCGGAGTGCGCGCCAACAAAAGCACCAGCCATTAAACATACTCCCATTGTTAAGCCTAGCACCCAGTTGATATGTCCGAGGAATGCAAAAGTGATCAAAGAGGTAAAGTTACTGGTAAAGTTCATTGCTTTTGCTAAGCCAGAGGCGAGCAAGATATTCAGCCGGTACAGCGCCATTGAACTTACTGTCCAAAAAGCCCCAGTTCCAGGCCCTGCGAGTCCGTCGTAGAATCCTATGGATAAGCCTTGCATGTACTGTTTTTTATGAAGTTTTGGGCAAGGCTCGGGTATTGGACTTTGATGAGCAGAGTGGGGTGTTTTATGAAAAACGGTATACAACGCTGCCGCCAAAATAACAAGCGGCAATCCTTTTTCCAGCCAATCCGTACTAATCGCATCTACAAATAGCGTACCTAATGTCGCTCCGACGAGTGTTGCCACGAATGCACGCCTCCAGCATTGAGGTTTGAATAGACGTTTTTTGTAGTACGTAAATGCTGCAGTAGAAGAAGCAAAGGTAGCGGCAAGTTTATTGGTGCCTAGTGCAATATGAGGCGGCAAGCCCAGCGACAGTAGAGCAGGTACGGTAAGCATGCCACCACCACCGGCAACTGCATCAATAAATCCAGCGACAAAAGCGACAAGCGCCAACACCAACAGCATGGTTGGCTCAATCATTTCCATAAATGGTGATTCTTCTAATATTCTATTTTACGTTTAAATGGAGGTAGTGAGTCGATTAAGGCTTGTCCGTATCGCTTAGTGACTAGGCGTCGATCAAGAATCGTTACTCTACCAGAATCTCTCTCTTTACGCAGTAAGCGACCTACGCTCTGGATCAGCTTTTTGCTTGCGTCTGGTACAGTTATTTGCATAAACGGGTTTCCTCCTTTTTTCTCAATGTATTCGGAATGAGCCTGCTCAACAGGGGAGGTTGGAACGCCAAATGGAATTTTTGTAATCACCAAGTTTTCAAGTAATTCGCCAGGTAAGTCTAGCCCCTCAGAGAAACTGCCAGTACCAAATAAGACGCTGGTTTTATTTGATTCTATTAACTTTTTATGTTTTTTTAGAATTTCTTGACGTGAGCTTTCACCTTGAACTTGCAACGCCCAGCCTTTTTTTATGAACTCCGAAGAGAGTGCCTTCGCGACTTGGTTCATCTGCCAATAGGATGAGAATAATACTAAGTTGGCTTTCTTGTCTTCCAAGTACTTAGGCAATATCTCGATAAGATATTCAGTAAATTGAGGCGCTGGTGGTTCATATTTCATCGCAGGGATGAGCAATTCTGCCTGGTTTTGGTAATCGAATGGTGACGCAAGCGCTAAAAACTGAGTGCCTGATTCTGGTTTTCCATCAATACCAACCTGATGGCAAAAGTAATGGAAAGAGTTTAATGCACGCATCGTTGCGGAAACCAAAATGGCGCCAATACATCTGCTCCAAATCTGTTGGTCGAGTTGCCATCCAATTTCAAGTGGCGAAACACTCACAATGAAATCACCCTCGCGATCGGGGTGGGTTTCTAACCAGCGAGCTAAAGGCGCACCTTTTTCACGAGTTGGTTCAGCCATTAAATGCCATACTTGCGCTAGGTTTTCTAACCTTTGAATGTAGAAACCGAGCTCTGCAAGCGCTGGTTCAGCCAACCTTGTCGCAAGCTCCCCGTCCTTTACTCTTTCCGCAATAAGGTCGGCAATTTTTGCCACACTCTGATTTGCTTTTTTACTGAACTGTTTTAGTTCTTTGGATTGGTTCTCTAGCCATTCTGGTAGTTCACCGTGTTCGAAGCGGTAGATACCCTCTTCAAATTGAGCCGGGTCGAACTGTTTGGGCAATTGAGTCAGTGCCGGTATCAAGTTCTGAACCGCGTCTTGAAGGTCGTTGCGAAATCGAGCTACGCGTTTCTCGTCTGCGAGTGATGAAAACTTACTAATCGACTGATTTAACTTCTCAAGCCATGCTGCCGCACCTTTTAAACTCGCAGATGCTGAAGCATGGTCACGAGCGACGTGAGGTAAGTGATGTGCCTCGTCGAAGACGTATATCGTATTTTCTGGCTCAGGTAAAATCACGCCGCCACCTAAATCTGCGTCTGCCATGACGAGAGAGTGGTTAGCAATGATGACATCGTTTTTATCCAACTCTGAGCGCGCTTTTTGGAATGGGCAGCCGCGGTGGCCTGGTAAACTGTTATTGCAACTGTGTTTATCACTGACAATCAGTTGCCAAAGCTTATCGTCGATGGGTTTAGGCCAAGAATCACGGTCACCGTCCCATTTACCTTGCGCAAGAGAGCGATGCATTGTTTCTAACAGCTCTATATCTTTTTGCTTAGGTTTGGTTTCAAACATGGCTAACTGGCCACCATCAGCACCGCTAGCAGTAGCGAGCTTTTCTGCACAACAATAGCGTTGACGGCCTTTTGCCAAAATAAAAGAAAACTCTCGGTCGGTAATCCGACGAAAAAGAGGGAGGTCTTTATTTATGAGCTGCTCTTGCAGGGCGACGGTCGCCGTTGAGATAACCACTTTTCTATTGTTATGTACAGCCACGGGAATGGTCGCCATTAGATAGGAGAGCGATTTACCAATTCCAGTCCCTGCTTCTGCAACGAGTATTCGGTTAGATTTGTGATACTGACCGCACAGCGTTTTTGCAATCTCTGCAACAAGGTAGTTTTGTGCTCTTCTAGGCACAAAGTTATCAAGTTGATCTTGAAGGTTTTGATAGCTATTACGAATCGATTTTTGAATGTTACTGGTCAGCATACGGGCCTCAAATGCGTTGGAGGCGAATAGTAGCACACATCACTAGTTGTACAGTAGTTCACAAAACGGAATGCTTTTATAAGGAATGTAGATCTCCTTCACAAAAAAATATTGAACCTTATCTTAATGAAATTAATTTCATTATATGAAAAATATAAAACTCCAACTTTGTCTGATTTGTAGGTTTTTATTCTTTTTTTTGTTTTTTTAAATTTACTTATTGGATTAAAAAACCATTTGTTAATAATTTTGTAAATTACAAATAATAATGGAGATTGGTTAGATGTTCGTCGAATAAATAAAGGTAATCTTATCAAGTTGTTGTTTTGTAATGGTATTTTGTTTTTTTTACATTGGTATTTAGAAAATTTGACAGCCAGAATAATCTTTTGCACTCTTAGCTCCAGATTTTGAGGAGGTGCTGTATAACGTTTTGTTAACGCTCTACCTCAAACATATAAAAAAAGGGAACCGGACAAGGATATCCCGAACTAAGAAAAGGCAGTGGATTAATTATGAAAAAAACTCTATTAGCACTAGCTGTAGTTGCGTCTGCAACTTCAGTGAACGCAGCTGAAGTATTCAAATCTGAAGAAGGTTCTGTAGATTTCTACGGTCAGCTACGTCCAACTCTTCTATTCACAGAAAAAACTGATCACACAGCAGAGCTAAACACTAGCTCTTCTCGTACTGGTGTGAACGCGGTTTACGTTGTTGACGAAAGCCTAAAAGTTCTGGGTGAAGTTGAAATCGGTGTTGCTCTAGGTGACAACTACGACGCAGGTGCTGATTCAAGCGAGCGTACAGATGACTCTGTATACGTACGTCGCCACATCATCGGTTTTGATATGGGTGATATGGGTACTCTTCGCTTCGGTAAAGAAGGTACTTGGGCTGATGACGTATACTTCGCAGATTACTCTTACTTCTTCGGTGGTAACGCAGCGGAAACTGCATACGGTCATGCTTGGAACAACGATTCTCAAATCAAATACGCTTACGAAAATGACGCGTTCTGGCTAAAAGCTGGTTACGCGCTAGGCGAAAAAGATTCTAACGAAGAAGTACTAGAAGTATTCGTTGGTAAATCTTTCAACGACCTATCTCTACACGCTGGTGTACTTACTGCGAACAACGACATCAACGTAACTAAAGAGAAAAAACTAGTTCTTAATGGTGTAGAGCAAACAGTTTCTCACACAGAGCGTACTGATAACGAAAACCTATCTTTTGAAGTAACTGCTGAGTACGCACTAAACGAGCACACTCTAGGTGCTACGTACTACTACAACGAAAACGAAGATAAGCTAGGTAAATCAACAGTTGATTCACACTACATCGTTGTAGCTGGTATGTTCGCTGTTGCTCCTAAAACAACTCTATACTCTGGTTACGAGTACCTAGCTCAGTCTACTGACGAAGCAGGTAAAGTAGACGCAGACTCTTCTTGGTTCTACGCTGGTGTTGAATACAAGTTCTCTAAATGGGCACGTGTATTCGCAGAAGCGGGTTACACTTTCGAAGGTACTGACTTCGACAACAAAGACACAGACGACGCAACTAACTTCGGTGTTGGTGCTCGTTTCTACTGGTAATCAATACCCAGTTTGATATTGTAAGACCCAGCTATATGCTGGGTCTTTTACTATGAAGATAAGGATGAAAAATTCTATGCAGTTATCATTAAAAGTGGCAATGGCACTGTCTATTTTTGCCAGTACAAACCTCTACGCTGCAACGACTTTAGTGGTTCCAGAAGACGTGAAGTTATTGGCCGTCAACATGGAGAAGCCAGATCTAGAAGGTGGTCTTTTTTCTAGTGAGAAGACAATCGAACTACCTGACGGAACGAATCAAATTGTCTTCAAATATCAACCTACATTCGAAATTAACGAAAACCTTAAGACGGTTTACAGTGATGTAATCGTTGCTAAATTTGATGCTGAAAACGAAAAGCTAACGTTTGAACTGCCAGAGTTTAAAACTCTTCGCCAAGCGCAAAACAACATCTCGCCTCTAGATTGGCAATTACTGGATACCAAAGGCCAACCTATTGCTTTGGTCGAAGATGTATTAGAGTCAGATGGTGTTCAAATTGGTCGTAATTACCCTCAAGAATCTCGCAACTACAATATTGCTGGCGGTATCGCGAGTGTTGCCGTTAGTTATGTAACTGTGAATCAGCATCAACAATCAGTAAGTGATATCGAGCCTCGAGTTGAGACTAGTGATACCCGTTCAACAGCCGCATCGAACGACAGCCCAATGGTTGATGTATTAAAGACGATGTACCAGAAAGCGTCTCCGGCGGAAAAAGAGGCATTTAAAAACTGGCTTGCTGAGCAGTAATCCCTTAGTTCATTAGATAGGGCTTAACTGAAAAAGTACGAATCTAAAAAGTAGGCTTTAAGCCTGCTTTTATCTTTTCTGCTTATTAGAGAGAGATTTCTCTCCATTCACCAGGCATTAGGTCGTTAAGGACGATATCACCCATCGAATGACGAATGAGGCGCAAAGTAGGGAAGCCAATGTGCGCAGTCATGCGACGTACCTGACGATTTCTTCCTTCAATAATGGTAATGGCTAACCAAGTTGTAGGGATATTTGCTCGAAAACGGACCGGAGGGGTTCTGTCCCAGACTTGTGGTTCTGGAATAACTTCAACTTCGGCTGGTAGAGTCATACCATCTTTTAGCTCTACTCCCTTTCTCAATTTTTCAAGATCTTGCTCTTGAGGAGCGCCATCGACTTGAACCCAATAAGTCTTCGGTGATTTTGACTTTGGCTGCGTTAGCTTCGCCTGCAAGATGCCATCGTTAGTGAGTACCATTAAACCTTCGCTGTCTCGGTCCAATCGGCCAGCCGCATAGACATTTTTGATTGGGATATAGTCCGCTAACGTTTTGCGACCATCGCCATCGGTAAATTGACTGAGCGTATCGTAAGGCTTATTGAAAATAATGACTTTACGATCTTTAGGGGCCACTTTTGGCTTTTGGCTTTTTGTTGGACGATTAGGGCGGCGGTCTTGTTGAGTACGAGTCTTCGAGCCATTGCGAGCTCCTGAGTGTTTAAAATGGCCCGTTTTAGACTGGTTACGACTGCGACCTTTTTCCTGACCTGTACGAGATGACATGTTAACTACCCTGCAAAAATGTAAATGAACTGTGTTTGAAAGTTTTAAGTTTTCTCATGATCGGATATGATTTGCGCGCCTAAAACTAACAAACGCGCACAGAATGATAGACTAATTCGTGTTATTTGTTTAATTATATCAGTGCACTCATGGATTCAGAGCTTAGAGCTTCAAACTACAACAAAGAGTGCGAACCGCATGTGGCGTTAGTGAGGAGACATGTACTGCTAACGTGCAGCAATGCGTCAATTAAACCAACTCAGACGCTGAGTTGATCAGCCAACAAGTTGATTAAAAAATAGGGAAATTTCATGCCTACAGAAAAACCTACAATTATCTACACCATCACTGATGAAGCGCCGGCGCTAGCAACTTATTCATTACTACCAATCATTCAATCATTCACAGCATCGTCTGGCATCAATGTAGATACTCGTGATATTTCACTAGCAGGTCGAATTATCGCTAACTTCCCAGAGCATCTAAAAGAAGAACAGCGCATTGGCGATGCGTTGACTGAGCTTGGTGAACTAGCTCAAACTCCAGAAGCAAATATCATCAAGCTACCTAACATTTCAGCTTCAGTTCCTCAGCTTAAAGCGGCGATTAAAGAGCTTCAGGCGAAAGGTTACGATTTACCAAACTACCCAGAAGAGCCGAGCACGTACGAAGAGAAAGCGATTAAAGCGGCTTACGACAAAATCAAAGGTAGTGCGGTTAACCCAGTACTTCGTGAAGGTAACTCAGACCGTCGTGCTCCGACTTCGGTAAAGAACTACGCGAAGAAAAACCCACACTCAATGGGTGCATGGTCAGCAGAATCTAAGTCTCATGTTGCGAGCATGTCAGACAATGACTTCTTTGGTAGCGAAAAGTCTACAACTATCTCTGGTGCAACAGAGGTCAAAATCGAGTTTGTCGGTAATGATGGTACAGTTAAAGAGCTTAAGTCTGCGTTCCCATTACTAGATAAAGAAGTCATTGATACTTCCGTAATGAAGAAGAAGGCGTTGGTTGAATTTTTCGAGAAAGAGATTGCAGAAGCGAAAGCGCAAGACGTGCTGCTGTCTCTTCATATGAAAGCGACGATGATGAAAGTTTCTGACCCTGTCATTTTCGGCCTTGCAGTAAAAGTTTACTACAAAGACGTTTTCGATAAGTACGGTAAGCTGTTTGAAGAGCTAGGCGTTGATGTAAACAATGGCATCGGTGATGTTTACTCAAAAATTGAGTCTCTACCTGAAGCGCAAAAATCAGAAATTGAAGCGGCCATTCAAGCGGTTTACCAAACTCAACCAGAACTTGCGATGGTTGACTCTGATCGTGGTATCACAAACTTACATGTACCAAGTGACATTATTGTAGATGCTTCTATGCCAGCAATGCTTCGCTCTTCGGGTCAAATGTGGGGACCAGATGGTAAACAAAAAGACACCAAAGCGATGATTCCAGATCGTAGCTACGCAGGTATTTACCAAGCGGTTATTGATTTCTGTAAAGAGCACGGCGCATTTGACCCGACCACTATGGGTAGCGTGCCTAACGTTGGTCTAATGGCTCAGAAAGCTGAAGAATATGGTTCTCACGACAAGACATTCATTCTAGACGCTGCGGGTACTGTTCGCGTTGTTGATGCTTCAGGTAACGTACTGTTAGAGCAAGCGGTTGAAGAAGGCGATATCTTCCGTATGTGTCAGGTTAAAGACGCACCAATCCAAGATTGGGTTAAACTAGCAGTGACTCGCGCACGTGCAACAGGTGTTCCAGCTGTATTCTGGCTAGACGAAAACCGTGCGCACGATGCTGAGCTCATCAAGAAAGTAAACGCCTACCTACCAGATCACGATACTGACGGTCTAGAGATTAAGATCCTATCTCCTGTTGAAGCTTGTAAGTACTCACTAGAGCGTATGAAAGCGGGCCTAGATACTATCTCTGTTACAGGTAATGTTCTTCGCGACTACCTAACAGACTTGTTCCCAATTCTAGAGTTAGGTACGTCTGCTAAGATGCTATCTATTGTTCCATTGATGAATGGTGGTGGTCTATTTGAAACAGGCGCTGGTGGTTCTGCTCCTAAGCACGTTCAACAAGTAGAAAAAGAGAATCACCTTCGTTGGGATTCTTTGGGCGAGTTCCTAGCGCTTGCAGCTTCGTTAGAGCATTTAAGTGTAGCGACAAACAATCCTAAGGCTCAGGTTCTAGCAGATACACTAGACAAAGCGACCGGTGAGTTTTTAGACACCAACAAATCTCCGTCACGCAAAGTGGGTGAGCTAGATAACCGTGGAAGCCACTTCTATCTTGCACTTTACTGGGCGAAAGCGCTTTCAGAGCAAACGGATGATGCGGATCTTGCTGCTGAATTTGCACCAATTGCAAAAGCGCTGTCAGAGCAGGAAGAAACGATCGTTGCTGAGCTAAATAATGCGCAAGGCGTGAAAGGTGAGCTAGGAGGTTACTACTTACTAGACGATGCATTGGTTTCTAAATTGATGCGTCCAAGCGAAACCTTTAACGCAATCATTAACAAGTAAGTTAGTGTTAAAAAACACGTCGTTTTCGGCGTGTTTCCTATCCTGTAAGTGCGTTGTAAGTGTTCCTTTTGTAACACGTGCTCTAAATAGTAAGAAACCCGCTATCTTGGCGGGTTTATTTTTCTCTTCAAAACATCAACGTGGCGTTTCGAGAGCAATATTTTTATATTTCGACAGCGCTCTAATTATTTGGCTTGGCCTTCAAGAGGCACGACGCTACTCGCGTGACAGCCTTTGGGACCTTTTTCAATCTCGTAAGAGACTTGTTGGCCTGCTTTCAGTGTACGATAACCGTCCATCTGGATAGTTGAGTAGTGGGCAAAGATATCTCCCTCTTCTTCATCTGAACAAATAAACCCAAATCCTTTGGCATTGTTAAACCACTTTACTGTACCTGTAGCCATGCTTTACATCCCTCATGCATTTTTTACTGATGTTGTTACTGCAACCAAGTTATACCTTTAACTTGGTACTACCATTGTCAGCGAATGCCAACAAACGTCAAATCAATGATAAGTCACATTCATCAAACCACTTAAAGAAGAGAGGTTTCAAAATGATGATTTATGCATCGACACTTTCCACTGTAGTCAATGAATTTCGACAGTCAATAGCAGTGAGCAACAAACAGAAACATAATTGAAAACAAATCACTTTTGAGATTAACAAATTTGCAAACAGTTTTTCGTATATACGCAGAAGTTTAGTCAATTTGCCTATGAAGTGGCTCATACTGAAAAAGCCATACTGTCCGTGTTGCTTATGGGAGAAGAATCCTCTGACTGAATAAAAAATGAAGTTTTCGTGATAATTACCGTATTCTCAATGAGGAAGTGTGATCCAGATAGAAGATGATGGGGTGGTTTGCAATAGTCCGAGAGCAATAAATAGAAAGTTCTTTTATAAGAAAAAATGTGTAACTTATCGACAAGCATCTTTTATTTGCGCCGTATCAAGACGTGCATTAGTCTCTATATTAGGTAGCAACTTTTATCGATCAAAGATCGAATTCGGTGCCATAACTCACTACACCGCGCTGCATGCTTGTGGTAGATTGTTTTTATAGGTCGAAAACATCAACCCTTTGATACGATATCTTTAGATTGCCATGAGTAAAAATTTTGAATGGGTCACTCCGGACTCTGATCTTCTGGAGCGAGAAAGTACGAAAGTCCAGCCACCTAAGCTGTACAATGTCGTACTCAATAATGATGACTATACACCTATGGATTTCGTCATAGAGGTGCTTGAGCGATTTTTCTCACATGATATTGATAAAGCAACTCAAATCATGCTTCAGGTCCACTATGAAGGAAAGGCAATCTGCGGCACATACAGCGCAGAAATTGCCGAAACAAAAGTAGCGCAAGTTACGATGTACGCAAGGGAAAATGAACATCCGCTACTTTGCACTATGGAGCAAGCGTAAACAAAGAAGACTTGCTCGAACAACCCCAGTTGTTTTTTCGGGAGGTACTTATGCTAAATAAAGAACTAGAGTCAAGCCTTAACGGTGCATTTGCTCGGGCGCGCGACAAACGCCACGAGTTTATGACTGTCGAACACCTCCTACTTGCATTGTTGGAAAATGATGCAGCTAAGGAAGCCCTTCTAGCTTGTAAGGCGGATCTCGACGCTTTACGCAACGAACTCGATATTTTCATCGATCAAACTACGCCTCTTATCCCAGATAGTGATGAGACGCGTGAAACGCAGCCGACTTTGAGTTTTCAACGTGTACTACAACGCGCCGTCTTTCATGTACAGTCGTCTGGTCGTAATGAAGTAACAGGCGCCAACGTGCTTGTTGCTATCTTCAGTGAGCAAGAGTCGCATGCCGCTTACCTTCTGAAGAAAAATGACATCTCCCGATTAGATATTGTTAACTTCATCTCCCACGGTATTACTAAAGCATCAGGTGCAGGTGAGGATTCATCATCAGACTCGTTTAGCTCAGAAAGTGTTGAAGAGCCTAATTCTGAAGAACGCCTAGAAAGCTTTGCGACGAATCTTAATCAAGTCGCTAAAGATGGAAACATCGACCCACTCATTGGACGTGATAAAGAGTTAGAGCGCACTATTCAGGTACTTTGTCGACGCCGCAAGAATAATCCACTACTAGTGGGTGAGGCAGGGGTTGGTAAAACAGCCATTGCGGAAGGTCTTGCATGGAGAATTGTCGAAGGGCAGGTCCCTGAGGTTATTCAAAACAGCGTGATTTATTCACTAGATATTGGCTCTTTGCTCGCTGGTACCAAATATCGCGGTGATTTTGAAAAGCGCTTCAAGGCGATTTTGAAACAACTTGAAAAAGAAGAAGATGCCATTTTGTTCATCGATGAAATACATACCATCATCGGTGCAGGCGCGGCATCTGGTGGTCAAGTCGATGCAGCAAATCTTATTAAGCCTCTTTTAAGTAGTGGTAAGTTGCGTTGTATTGGTTCGACGACATACCAAGAATACAGCAACATTTTCGAGAAAGAGCGTGCGTTGTCTCGCCGTTTCCAAAAGATAGACGTTGTAGAACCTTCATTAGATGACACAACTAAAATCTTGATGGGCTTGAAGCCGAAGTACGAAGCTCACCATGAAGTACGTTATACCAATAAAGCACTGCGTGCCGCGGTAGAACTGTCGGCTAAATACATTAATGAACGCCATCTACCAGATAAGGCCATTGATGTCATTGATGAAGCTGGTGCTCGTAGTCGTCTTGCTCCTGCAAGCCGTCGTAAAAAAACGGTCGGAGTGGCTGATATCGAATCAATGGTTGCCAAAATGGCGCGAATTCCAGAGAAGTCGGTTTCTTCTTCAGATAAAGACATTTTGAAAAACTTAGATAGCAAAATGAAGATGTTGGTATTTGGTCAAGATAATGCGATTGATGCATTATCCGAGGCGATCAAGCTGACACGTGCAGGTTTAGGTGTAGACAACAAACCTGTTGGTTCATTTTTGTTTGCAGGCCCAACAGGGGTTGGTAAAACAGAGGTGACAGTGCAGTTATCTAAGCTTCTAGGTATCGAGCTACTTCGTTTTGATATGTCTGAGTATGGTGAGCGTCACTCCGTAAGTCGCTTAATTGGTGCGCCTCCTGGTTATGTCGGTTATGACCAAGGTGGTTTGCTAACTGATGCTGTTATTAAGCACCCACATTCAGTCGTATTACTTGATGAGATTGAAAAAGCGCACCCTGATATCTTTAACCTGCTGTTGCAAGTCATGGATAACGGTACGCTAACGGACAACAATGGTCGCAAAGCAGACTTCCGTAATGTCATTCTTGTTATGACAACTAACGCAGGTGTGGCGGAAACCGAGAAGAAATCAATTGGTTTGATTCAACAAGACAACAGTCACGATGCAATGGCGGAAATTAAGAAGGTGTTTACTCCTGAGTTCCGTAACCGTCTTGATAACATCATCTGGTTTAACAGCCTTGATGAAAGCGTTATCCATCAAGTGGTTGATAAGTTCATTGTTGAACTGCAAGTGCAACTTGATGCGAGAGGCGTTTCAATGGAAGTATCGCAAGACGCTCGCCATTGGTTAGCACATAAAGGTTATGACAAAGCTATGGGGGCTCGCCCAATGGGGCGTGTTATCCAAGAACAGCTTAAGAAGCCTTTGGCTAACGAACTGTTGTTTGGATCTTTAGTTGACGGCGGTACAGTGAAAGTAACGCTGGTCAACGATACGCTTGAGTTTGAATACTTAAGTGAGAAAGAGACAGCGATGCATTAATCGTTATTCGGTAACAAACGCAAAAGCGCACGAGAAGATCGTGCGCTTTTTTATCTGAACTAAATCGGAAAAAATTGTGCAATAAAAAACGGAGCAGCTTGCTCCGTTTTTTATTGCATCCGAAAATCAGAGATTAACGAGCGCGGAAGACGATGCGGCCTTTTGACAGGTCGTATGGAGTCATCTCTACAGTTACTTTGTCACCCGTTAGGATACGGATGTAGTTCTTACGCATCTTGCCAGAGATGTGAGCAGTCACAACGTGACCGTTTTCAAGTTCAACACGGAACATAGTGTTTGGTAGAGTGTCAAGGACTGTGCCTTGCATCTCGATTACGTCTTCTTTAGCCATTTAATCCTCTTTAGAAATTAGGCAATATTAGCGGGCTATATTCTGCCGCTAAATAGTAATTATGTAAAGTTGAGGCGTATTCTACCCTCGCCAACGCTGATTTACTAGCCTTTGGTGGCGTTGAAAGCGTGTTTTGTAGCTCATTGCTGGGCACTCATCAATCTGATATCCCAAATATAGCCACTGTTGTTTGTTTTCTTGGCAGTATTTAATTTGATAAAGCACTGCTAACGTGCCAAGAGATAACTCGTAGTCAGGGTCAAAGAAAGTATAAAAAGCACTCGAGCATTGTGGCATCAAATCTGTCACTGCAATGGCGAGCAATTGATCTGATTCATCGTAAATGTGTAAAAACGACGTTGTCAGCCAGCTGGTTTGAGCAAATCGAGCAAACTCATCACGCTTTGGTGGGTACATAGTGCCGTTTTTATGCCGTTTGCAGATGTACCGACTGTAAAGCTCAAACCATTCCTCATCCATTTCAGGTTTCATTTCCCAGCGTAAAGACTGTGCTTTATTAAGCAGCCTCTTCTGACTTTTTGATAGTCTAACGTCTGGAATCGAGACTCGAATTGGCTGGCAAGCGGTGCAATGCTCGCAATGCGGTTTATATATGGTATCTCCGCTACGACGAAAACCGTTAGCCATGAGCAACTGGTAATTTTCTTCAGTATGCAGCCTTTCATCAAGCGCCACCGCAACCCGCTCTTGCCGTTCAGGCAAATAACTACAAGGGTGATTATTCGTCAACCCTATTCGAATATGTTGTATATCCGTACTCATACTGAATCCTGCAAAACTTGGGGCTGATAGGCATCAAATAGTGTTTGCTTTTCTCTTAAAGATAGTAGTTTTTGCATAAATTCGTCACGCTCAAGTTCAAATGCGCCAAGTGATGCCAAGTGAGAATTCATAACTTGGCAATCGATTAATTGACCTTGCTTTGACGCCAAATGGTTGCATAAGTACCACAATGCAATTTTGGATGCGTTATCTTTTAGACTAAACATCGACTCTCCGCAAAAAAGTTGGCCCACGCAGATGCCATATAGTCCGCCAATCAGGTTGTTGTCATGCCATACTTCTACAGAGTGACAGTGACCAAGTTTGGCTAACTCAATGTAGGAAGCTTGCATTTCCTCGTTGAGCCATGTTTCCTCTACAGGGCGTGTTGAAGAACATAGTCTAATCACTTCTTCTGTCGCGAAATTGAGTGTTACTTTATAGTTATGTTTACGCTGAAATTTTTTGAGACTTTTAGATGGCTTAAACTGCAATGGGTCAAACACAGCGCGCGGAGAAGGGCTCCACCATAAAATAGGTTCACCAGGACCATACCAAGGGAAAATGCCTTGATAGTAACCATTGAGGATTCTCATGGGGTTTAAGTCACCACCAAAAGCCAGCAAACCATTGGGGTCGCTGAGTGCTTTATAGGGTGAGGGAAAGTTGAACGTTTCATCGAGTTCAGTTAAATAAATAGCCATAAGAAGTCGTTACCAACATTGGAGTCAGAGGAGTTTATGATGACCTGGTTAAGAAATATCGTAAAAGTATGGCTTGGGATCATACTGTTTTTACCACTTGTCGCCAACGCAGCCTATGAAAGAAATGTTGCCAAGCCAGTTAATGAAGTAGTTTACGGGAAGATTGACTCTGTCCGTTATATTACTCAACAAGAGGTTGTTCAATCGAAAAGTAACGGTTGGAAGACACTACTTGGTGCCACTATCGGTGGTTTAGTCGGTAATCAATTTGGTGGCGGTACGGGAAGAGAAGTCGCGACGGCAGTGGGTGCGCTTGCAGGTGCCGCAGTTGCTCAAAACCAAAGTAATTACCAATACACGGTTGAATATAAGTTAGTTGAGCTACTCATCAAAGTGAAGGGCGATAAGCTAATTAATGTCATCCAAGATGTTGATAAAAATATGTTATTTAGTCGAGGGGATGAAGTTCGTATCTTATATTTTGATGATGGAGTCAGGGTTGATATCACTTATTAACCCTAGGTTGTTTTAGCCTAACGAAGCTTAATCAGGCATGTACAGTCGGGCTGGCTTATCGTCAAATAAAGTCGAAATAGTTTGCTGTTTCGCCGTACTTCTTTCGCTCTTATTTACATCGCTGGCAATGCCTTTAATTCTGTATCTTTAGGCTGCTTGAGGATATTCATAAATTAGCGCCGATTTACTCTGGTTTTGTCGTGTTTTTTTGGGTAGTCTGAATTCACGAAGAATTGTTTAGCCCTCATAAAAAATCGTATGTTGAGGGCACAAAGGATTATCAACTTTTAATGGAAAGCCTAACGTTACAACCTATCAATAAAATTCAAGGGGAAGTGAACCTTCCTGGTTCTAAAAGCGTTTCTAATCGAGCTCTTTTACTTGCTGCTCTTGCTAAAGGCAGAACTCGCCTTACTAATCTCCTCGACAGTGATGATATTCGTCATATGCTGAATGCGCTGACTAAACTAGGCGTTCAATACCAACTTTCCGAAGATAAAACAGAATGTCTCGTTGAAGGCCTTGGGCGTCCGTTTTCTGTCTCAGAACCAGTAGAATTATTTCTCGGCAATGCTGGCACTGCGATGCGACCATTAGCTGCGGCTCTTTGTCTTGGAGAAGGGGAGTATGTACTGACGGGCGAACCTCGTATGAAAGAGCGTCCAATTGGTCACCTTGTCACGGCACTGAAAGATGCTGGTGCGAACGTTGAGTACATGGAAAACGAGAACTTTCCGCCTCTCAAAATAATTGGTACTGGCCTAAAAGCAGGTACAGTTTCTATCGATGGGTCCATTTCAAGTCAGTTCTTGACCGCTTTCTTAATGTCTGCGCCATTGGCTGAAGGTGAAATTCGCATCAACATCGAAGGCGATTTGGTTTCTAAGCCTTATATCGATATCACCCTGCATATCATGAAGCAGTTTGGAGTCGATGTGATCAACAACGACTATCAAGAGTTTGTGATCCCAGCCGGTCAGCAATACATCGCTCCAGGTGATTTCTTGGTTGAAGGTGACGCGTCTTCTGCTTCTTACTTCTTGGCGGCGGCAGCCATCAAAGGCGGAGAAGTTAAAGTCACGGGTATCGGTAAAAACAGCATTCAAGGTGATATTCAATTTGCTGATGCGCTTGAAAAAATGGGTGCAGAAATTGAATGGGGTGATGACTACGTAATTTCACGTGTTGGTCAATTAAAAGGCATTGATATGGATTACAACCATATCCCTGATGCTGCAATGACCATCGCGACAACAGCGTTATTTGCCGAAGGCACTACCGCTATTCGTAACGTTTATAACTGGCGTGTAAAAGAAACAGACCGTTTGTCAGCTATGGCGACTGAGTTACGTAAAGTTGGTGCGGAAGTGGAAGAAGGGGAAGACTACATCATCGTCAAACCTGTCTCTCAGTTAAAGCATGCTGCGATTGATACTTACGATGATCATCGAATGGCGATGTGTTTTTCGCTGGTGGCACTTAGTGATACGCCTGTGACGATTAACGATCCAAAGTGTACGTCGAAAACGTTCCCTGACTACTTCGACAAACTTAAGGCTTTAAGTTGCTAAATATTCTGACCTAAAACAGGAAAGCCAGAGTGAATAACACTCTGGCTTTTTTGTTTCCCAATACTATTTAACCAGCGTAAATTCCTTAGAAAGGTGATGCGCTAAGTATTTGAACATATTGAATACTGCAGTCGTATTTGAAGTTGGTAAACCTTTGTCATCAAGGAAGTATTCACCTTTAAAAACTAAAACACCTTCTTTTTCTTCTACGCTTGTTGCTCGCATCCCCTCGATGTAATCATCGTGCTCTTGGATGATTTGGTTAGCGATCAAAAGAAGGTCGAACTCTTCGATAAACGTTCTATCAGACATATTCTTTCTACCATCCTATTCAGTTAAGAACGCTGAGTATACCTACAACTAAAATGGGTTTGCATGATTAATTCAGTCAATCGTTCAGTAAGACTAAACAGATCAATTTTTAGAGTATAAGCATGATGCGGAGGAAGATGGCAGAGCATTGAACCAAACTATTTTGTGATGGGTAACAAAATTTATTGCATTGGATTAGCGGATGCTAAGTTTGCCTGTTTAGATATGCCGCTCAATACCTTTCAGAACCCTGTCTCTTTGAAGTATAAAGACGATGAATTGTCAACCAATCGGATCTGAATTTCAAAAAAGCAGTTGATCTTCTTTTCATCTCGCACAATAGTAAAAAAAGAAGCAATGAAATAGAACATTATGCGGGTGGCCTTTAAACAAGGTTTCTACCCGCATTATTATGAAGGACGTTAGAGTCAGTTATGGGTAAATCACTCGTTATAGTGGAGTCACCAGCCAAGGCAAAGACGATAAATAAGTACCTTGGTAAAGACTTTATTGTTAAGTCTAGTGTTGGTCATGTGCGTGATCTGCCTACGGCCGGTCAAAGCACTGGTGAGAAAAAAGCCGCAGCCATCTCAACTAAAGGGATGAGTCCGGAAGAGAAAGCGCGCGTTAAAAAAGAGAAAGACCGCAAAGCGTTGATCAAAAAGATGGGGATTAACCCATATCATGACTGGGAAGCGAATTACCAAATCCTTCCAGGCAAAGAAAAAGTTGTCAACGAACTACAAAAACTCGCCAAAGACGCAGATTGCGTTTATCTCGCAACCGATTTGGACCGCGAAGGAGAAGCAATCGCATGGCACCTTCGTGAGATCATCGGTGGCGATGAAGAGCGATACAAACGTGTAGTTTTTAACGAAATTACGAAAAACGCGATCCAACAAGCTTTCCAGACACCTGGCGAGCTGAACATGGATGGTGTAAATGCCCAACAAGCACGTCGCTTCATGGACCGTGTCGTTGGTTTTATGGTTTCACCTTTACTTTGGAAAAAAGTGGCTCGTGGTTTATCTGCTGGTCGCGTGCAGTCTGTTGCGGTGAAACTGTTAGTTGAGCGCGAGCGTGAGATTAACGCGTTTGTACCAGAAGAATTCTGGGACATTCATGCGAATACGAAAACGAAAGACAAAGCGGACTTTAAACTGCTTGTTGCTCAGAAAGACGGTTCTGCGTTTAAGCCAGTTAATGAGGCAGAAACCAAAGCAGCGATGTCTGTACTTGAGAATGCAAGTTACGAAGTATGTAAGCGTGAAGACCGCCCTACAAAGAGCAAGCCCTCAGCACCTTACATCACCTCTACGCTTCAACAGGCAGCAAGTACACGTCTGGGCTACGGCGTGAAAAAGACCATGATGCTAGCTCAGCGCCTCTATGAGGCCGGTTACATCACTTATATGCGTACTGACTCGACTAACCTAAGTGCCGAGGCTGTGGACGCTGTACGTGACTTTATTGGTTCTGAGTTTGGTGATAAGTACCTACCAGCGAAACCATTGACGTACGGTAGCAAAGAAGGAGCACAGGAAGCGCACGAAGCGATCCGCCCTTCAAATGTGGGTGTTAAGGCGGAAGACCTGCAAGGTGTCGATGCTGATGCGCACAAACTTTATGCTTTGATTTGGAATCAGTTTGTAGCGTGTCAAATGACGCCAGCAGAATACGATTCAACAACCATTAGCGTAAAAGCGGCAGAATACACGCTTAAAGCGAAAGGCCGTATCCTTAAATTTGACGGCTGGACTCGTGTACAGCGTCCAATGGGCAAAAACGAGGATACAATCCTTCCAGCGGTACAACTTGGCGATAAGCTAAGCTTAGAGTCACTTGACCCTAAACAGCACTTTACAAAGCCACCTGCGCGCTACACTGAAGCAGCACTGGTTAAAGAGCTGGAGAAACGAGGCATTGGTCGTCCGTCGACTTACGCATCGATCATTTCTACGATTCAAGATCGTGGCTACGTGAAAGTTGATCAGCGCCGTTTCTACGCTGAAAAAATGGGTGAAATTGTTACTGACCGCCTTGATGACAGCTTTAACGATTTGATGAACTACGACTTTACTGCGCGTATGGAACAGAAATTGGACCAAATCGCTGAAGGTGAAGTGAACTGGAAAGCTGTGTTAGACAACTTCTTTGCTGATTTTACTGGCGATCTTGAAAAAGCGGAGCTGGATGAGTCAGAAGGCGGTATGAAGTTAAACCACATCGTCATGACGGATATCGAGTGTCCGACGTGTAGCCGTCCAATGGGCATCCGTACTGCTTCGACAGGTGTGTTCTTAGGCTGTTCAGGTTACGCGTTACCACCAAAAGAGCGTTGTAAGACAACCATCAACTTGGGTGACGAAGAAGGTATTATTAACGTTCTAGAAGAAGACGTTGAAACCGCAGCTCTTCGTGCTAAAAAGCGTTGTCCGATCTGTGAAACAGCGATGGACGCATACCTGATTGATGACAAGCGTAAGATGCATGTTTGTGGTAATAACCCGAACTGTGAAGGCTACCTTGTTGAATACGGCGAGTTCAAAGTAAAAGGCTACGATGGTCCAGTTGTTGAATGTGACAAATGTGGCTCTGATATGGTGCTTAAGAACGGTCGCTTTGGTAAATACATGGATTGTACGAGCGAAACGTGCAAGAACACTCGAAAGATCTTGAAGAATGGCGAAGTCGCGCCCCCGAAAGAAGATCCTGTTCATTTCCCCGAGTTGCCATGTGAAAACTCAGATGCGTATTTCGTACTTCGTGATGGTGCTTCAGGTCTATTTATGGCGGCAAGCAACTTCCCGAAATCGCGCGAGACACGTGCTCCTTTGGTTGCTGAACTGGCACGTTTTGAAGAGCGTTTACCTGAGAAGTTCAAATACCTAGCGACCGCACCGCAAGAAGATCCTGATGGTCGTCCTGCAGTTGTACGCTTTAGTCGCAAAACAAAAGAGAACTACGTTCGTTCGGAAGAGAATGGCAAACCATCTGGTTGGACAGCGCTCTTTGTTGACGGTAAGTGGGAAGTCACTGATAAGCGTAAAAAAGCGAAAGCATAAAAACGTACGATCTAAGTAATGTAAAAAGGCAGCGATATCGCTGCCTTTTTTGCGTAAAGGCCACTGTGTTGTTCGTATAGATCTTTGCTGCTTTGACTGAGTTTTGCTGACGCGAGAAGATCCCAGTATCAATATTTCGTAGTCGCTGATGTATTTTTTATGTAAAAAATATTCGTTGTAACTTTCATTTTGCATTCACATATTTGTTATACATTGGGCTAAAAAATCGGCGGTGTAGTGAATCCGTTCGTAAATTGTTTTCACAATGTAATCGTTTGCTTTTCCATGTGTGATCTAGATATCGTCTTGAGTACGCAAGAGCTGTATGGTACACAGAATGGCGTATTAAAAATTGTAATTTAGAACCCGCTTAGATAATTTATTACAAAAATTAGTGCAACTGTGTGCATTTTTTGCGTCAAAAAATAAGGAAAGAGTGGACGTTGCATACTGGAAGTGCCGTAGCTTTTTTATCCGTGTTGTAAGAGTTCACAGAAACTCAGAGACGGTTGCTAAATGTATTCGCTTGACTCCCCGAGTATGACTCATTCAAGCGAGTACCAAATCCAAGCTATAACGATATGGAGAACAACAAATGGCTGGTGTTTTGGGAATGATTCTTGCTGGCGGTGAAGGCTCTCGTTTGAGACCTTTAACGGAATCTCGCAGTAAACCTTCGGTACCGTTTGGTGGTAGTTATCGATTGATCGATTTTGCTCTAAACAATTTTGTTAATGCGGATCTGATGCGCATTTACGTCCTAACCCAATTTAAATCTCAATCTTTATTCCATCACTTAAAAAAGGGGTGGAACATCAACGGCATTACAGACCGCTTTATCGATCCTATTCCCGCTCAAATGCGTACTGGTAAACGTTGGTACGAAGGGACGGCGGACGCGATCTATCAAAACCTGCGTTTTATGGAGTTAGAGGAACCAGAGCAAGTTTGTATTTTTGGCTCTGACCATATCTATAAGATGGATATCAAACAAATGCTGAACTTCCACTCAGAAAAGCAGGCTTCTCTGACGGTATCTGCATTGCGCATGCCACTAAAAGAGGCGTCGCAATTTGGGGTTATCGAAGTGGATAGTGAAGGTCGTATGATTGGCTTTGAAGAAAAACCAGCAAATCCGAAGTCGATTCCTGGGGACCCAGATTACGCTTTAGTTTCAATGGGTAACTATGTTTTTGAAGCTCAGGTACTGTTCTCAGAGTTGGTCGAAGATGCGGATAATGAAGCTTCATCACATGATTTTGGAAAGGACATCATTCCAAAGATGTTCCCTAGAGGTGATGTGTTCGTGTATGACTTCAGTACCAACAAAATCAGTGGCGAAAAAGAAGAGGTGTACTGGCGTGATGTCGGAACTATTGATGCGTACTGGCAAGCGCATATGGATCTGCTAGAAAAAGATGCACCATTTTCGCTGTACAACCGTAAATGGCCATTGCACACCTACTACCCACCATTGCCACCTGCGACATTTACCGACTCTGATAATGGTCGTGTGCAGATAATCGATAGTTTAGTGTGTAATGGCAGCTATGTTAGAGGCTCAAGAATCGAAAAGTCGGTGCTTGGTTTTCGCAGTAATATTGCTTCTGCTTGCGATATCAGCGAATGTATACTTCTTGGTGACGTAAAAATTGGCGAAGGCTGTGTTTTACGTCGTGTGATTGTCGACAAGGATGCCGATATTGCTCCTGGTACTCAGATTGGTGTGAATCTTCAAGAAGATAAAAAACACTTCCACGTGTCTGAGGAGGGCATTGTTGTTATTCCGAAAGGAGCTCGAGTTGGCTACTAACAACTTATCTATTCTGTTTGTAGCTTCTGAGGTTGAAGGCCTCATTAAAAGTGGTGGCTTGGCAGATGTTGCCAAGGCACTACCGGAAGCCCTTCAAAACCTACAGCAAGACGTAAGAATTACCATCCCTGCGTACAGTAGTATTGATAAACTCGCAGACGCAGAAGTTGTATTAGAAACAGAATTAACATCATGGCCGCATACGGAGTATCGAGTTTTGCGGCTCATGTTAGGTCAAAATCCTGTTTACCTGATTGATTGTCCGCCGTATTTCAATCGACCATCAATGTATGCGGAGAACAACCAAGCGTATACTGATAACGGCGAGCGCTTTGCGTTTTTTAGTGCAGCATGTCTCGATATGTTACCCAAGCTCGCCTTTCAACCTAATATCATACACGCGAACGATTGGCACACAGGTCTTGTTCCATTTTTGCTCAAGCACAGGTATGGCAATGATCCGTTTTTTGCTCATACTAAAAGCGTCATTTCAATTCACAATGCGGTCTTTAAAGGCGTATTTAGTTATGAAGACGTGCAGTGTTTGCCAGAGTTTCATTGTAGAAACGTTCCCGATGCTGCGGTGAGTGCAACGCATATTACGCTGCTTAAAGCTGGTGTAATGAATGCAGATAAGATAAACGCGGTTAGCCCTACGTACGCAGAGGAACTAAAAACAGAGCTTGGCAGTCACGGCATGGCTTGGGAGTTTCAGCAACGCGCGCAGGACTTAGTCGGCATCTTGAACGGTTGTGATTACAGTGCTTGGAATCCGGAAACTGATACCTACTTGCCGGTTAATTACTGCGCCGACCAGCAAAGTATGTCGCAAGGGAAGAAAGCTTGTAAAAAAGCATTACAACAGCGACTAAATTTGCCCGAAAAAAATGTAGCTATGTTCGGTATGGTTTGTCGGTTGACCCAGCAGAAAGGCGTTCATTACTTGTTGCCTGCTTTGGCCGATTTTTTAAAGCACGATGTTCAGCTAGTTGTCGTTGGGACCGGAGACCCTGTTCTTGCCGCTCAGTTACGAGAGGTTGCCGCGCAGTTTTCTAGCAAATTTGCCTTTGTAGAAGCGTATGACAATGAACTTGCGCATATCGTTGAAGCGGGTTCTGATTTCTTCTTGATGCCTTCTGAGTTTGAACCATGTGGCTTAAACCAAATCTATAGTATGGCTTATGGGACATTACCGATAGTACGCGGTGTTGGTGGCTTAAAGGACAGCGTTAGCGATTATGATGTAAACCCATCTGAAGCAACGGGGTTTGTTTTTTTCGAACCGACACCGCAGGCATTGTTGTTAACGATGCTAAGGGCACTGTTGCTCTACGCTCAAAACGAGCCTGAAGTGAATAAAGTACAGTTGCACGCGATGCAACAAGACTTTTGTTGGCAAAAGGCCGCAGAATCTTATTTGCAGCTTTACCACTCAGCGTTAGTTTGACTTAAAATTGTAACGAAAGGCACCGAATGAGGTGCCTTTATTATCTTGAGTAAGGGGAGTGTGGTAGGATGGCTTTTTACTCAATAGCACGATCTTTTTGATACTCAATATGACCCAGCCGCTACTTTTTCATAAAACCTATTTGCACCCTACTAGTAATGAGTGGGTTGTATTTGTGCACGGTGCTGGTGGTAGCTCTTCTATCTGGTTCAAGCAAATTAAAGCTTACAAGCAACACTTTAACTTATTGCTGATCGATTTAAGAGGTCATGGAAAGTCAAATCAGTTACTTAAAGAGCTCATTGCTAGCCGTTATACCTTTACGGAAGTTACCCAAGATATTTTGAAAGTATTGGACCATTTAAAGATCCAATCCGCTCATTTTGTCGGTATGTCGCTTGGTACTATTATTGTTCGAAACCTTGCTGAATTGTCATCAGAGCGCGTACGTTCGATGGTGCTCGGCGGTGCTGTCACAAGGCTTAACACTCGTTCTCAGATATTGGTGAAATTAGGTAATTTTTGTAAGCATATCCTACCGTACATGTGGCTCTACAAACTGTTCGCTTATATTGTTATGCCTCAAAGAAGCCAACGAGAATCTCGCCACCTTTTTATTCGCGAAGCCAAGAAGCTTTGCCAAAAAGAATTTAAACGTTGGTTTATTCTTGCTGCTGATGTAAATCCGTTAATGAAATATTTTAAAGATCGAGAGTTACCCATTCCGACTCTCTACTTAATGGGCGACAGGGATTACATGTTTATTAAACCTGTCAAAGAAATGGTTGCAGCACATAAGCTCAGCACTCTACGAGAAATCCCGAATTGTGGTCATGTATGCAATGTAGAGCGTCCAGAAGACTTCAATCAACACTCCATCGAGTTTATTAAACAGCAAGCTGTATGTGCTTAAAACTGAGTGCATCCACTGAATAGGAGAGCCGCTATAGCTCTCCTAGTTGATATCCACATTGCCAACATGCACCAAATTGCCCTTCGTTTATTTCATGACATTTTGGGCATTGCCAATCTTGATACTCATGCCTATCGGATTGTTTTCGATATGCTTTTACTATTTCTTCAGCTTTCATCTTTTGTGCAGTGTCAAAAAGCCACACATAAGGATCGGTATCATCACCAAACGGCAGTTCTCCTTTTAAGCCGAAAATACCTTCTCCACGAACTTCACAGTAAATTTGTTCCACTTTAAGCAGCTCACATACAATGTGTGCTTCTGTTGGGTTTTTAGCGATAAATATTTTCATCAAAATACCCACTTCACCAATTACGAGTTTTGCTGACTTGGTGTCGGCCTTACTTTATTCATAACCCATTTAGTGATGATTGGAAATAGTCCCAATAGCGCAAAAGACGCTAATACTGCGGGTGAAACAATGCCCGATAGGCTTTCAATTGTTGCTAATTGAGTACCTGCATTCAGATATACGGCTGTGCCTGGCAGCATACCTATTTGGCTAGTGAGATAAAATCTACCTACAGACATCGGCGTTAAGCCCATCAGTAAGTTGATTAGAAAGAAAGGGAATACAGGGATTAGACGCAAGGAAAATAGATAAAAAGCTCCGTCTTTTTCGACACCTTGATTAATTGCGTTGAGTTTATTTCCGAATTTGTTTTGTACCCAGTCACGCAATAAGTATCGGCTGCTCAAGAAGGCCAGTGTTGCCCCCATAGTGCTAGCGAAAGAAACCAGTAGCAAGCTTGTCCAAAAACCAAATAAGGCTGCACCAAGTAAGGTGACTACTGCCGCTCCTGGGATAGAAAAAGCGGTAATTGCAATGTAGGTAAAAAAGTAAATCGCAGCCGAGAATACAAAATTCTGATCGATGTATGTAGTTAGTGCTTCTTGTTGGGCTTTTGCATTCTCTAAGGTTAAATACTGGCCAAAGTTAATACCTAAAAAGACGATAGCCGCTAGTAGGATGAGACCTAAAATCAGTTTCTTATTCATAATTTTGATTCCAATTTGGGATATATGTAATAAGACAGTAGGAAAACCGAAAAAATTTCACAAAAAAACCGCAGATTAGACTGCGGTTTTACAAGATAGTTTTTAGGCCGACTTTTATTGGAGGCCGTTCATCAACTCATCTCGGCGAGCTTGAGGTACCACACTCCAATGAGTGCCGTTGATAGCACCTTCTAGTGCCCATAGCAACTCAATGTTGACGGTTGCAGAGTGCGTATCTCTTATCGCTTTATAGGCGTTAAGCGCACCTTCCTCTTCAAGCTTCTCTACGGATTCGATGCCGGCTTTTTTTAGCATGCGCTCGGTAGCCAGTCGTAAGTTAGGCAAATCTTTCAAACGGTTAGGCTTTGTACTTGCTTGCTGTTCTTTCTCAAGCTTTGCCTTTTTCAATGATTGATTCGCTACTTCGATTAAGCGTTCGCTTGATTCCCATAAATCGCTGGAAATAGCGTAGTACTTTGTAACGACTGGGAAGCCACGTTTTTTATAAACGTAAGGCTTTAGCCCTTGTTTCTCGAAGTCAGATGAAGTTTTTTGGTCTGCTCTGATATGAAGCTGATTGTTTACCACTAGTGCAAACATTGTTTCATCAGCGAATAGTCCGAAGCCACCAAACATTGAGCGCGACTTGATATTACCAAGTGCCTCAAATAGCTTCATAGAGTCTTTGAGTATCGGTTTATCCATGTTTTGTTATCTCGGTGTAATTAATATTACGCCACCAAAAGTCAGGTCCGAGAGAGTAGCAAACATGCGTAAAAACAATGTCATTACAGAGTAAAGTCATTGCTTACACACTTGCCATCGGTAACCCCGCTACCTTCCATATCGTAATATGGTTCAGGCCGGAGGCTTTGCGTCCCACTCTTTCGAATGGTTTGCCCTGTGCGTGACACAATGAGCATACTTCTTATATTGAATTAACATCACGGTTTAGCGTTAAAAGTGTGATTTCGGTTCAATAAAAATGATAGATTGAATGCTCTATTTTGCATATGGAAAGGTGCAAATTGGCCTTTGAAAAGGAGTTCTTAATATATATTACATTTATATAAAACAGGGAGTTAACGTTAGTCAATTGTTATTAGAGCGGTGTGAAGTATTAGAGAATGCTTAATTTTCCCAAAAAAATAAGCGCCCCTGTAGAGCGCTTATTTAACACGGTTAAATACAGTGAAATTTAGTTCATTTTTTTCACAGTATTTCGAATTACAAGCTCAGGTTGCATTTCGAAAATTCGTTTTTCATGTTCTTTATCTTTGATACGCTCAAGTAGAATTTCGAATGCATTTTTACCAACACGACGTTTAGGTTGGTGGATAGTCGTTAGCGGTGGAGAGAAGTATTCCGCAAGCTCGATGTTGTCGTAGCCGATCACTGAAATATCTTCAGGAATTTTGATCCCGTTTTGTTGCAAGCGGCTCATTAGGCCTAGAGCCATTGTGTCGTTAAAACAGAATACCGCCGTCGGGCGCTTGTCCATTGAGGTAATTTTATCTGCAACTAATACGGCCGTATCACATTCAAAGTTACCTTCAAGGATCCAGTCTTCATTTACAGCTAGGTTCGCTTCACTCATTGCGCGACGGAAACCTGCAATGCGCTCTTGGCAAGCAAGCTTTTCAAAATGACCGCTTAGACAAGCGATATCCGTATGACCATTGTCAATCAGATGTTTGGTTGCAATGTAGCCACCTTCTTCTGAGTTATCCATGATCTTGTCTGCTTGTGAGCTCTCTGGGCCCCAATCCATGACCACTTTAGGAATGTCCGCATGACGGTCAAGCATCTCTTTTAGTTCTTCGGTTAAGTCAGAACACATCACTAGGATGCCATCAACGCGCTTTTCAGCCAGCATACGAATGTAATCGCGTTGTTTTTCGTAAATCCCGCCTGTGTTACATAAAATCAGAGTATAGCCTTGGCGGTAACAGTAGCTCTCAACGCCATCAATCACTTCTGAGAAAAATAGGTTAGTTGATTGAGTTACTAACATGCCAATCGTACGAGTTGAGTTGCATTTTAGGCTGCGTGCAACGGCACTTGGCGCGTAATTCAGCTCGTCAACGGCTTTCATTACTTTTTCTTGCGTTGCTTCTGCAACGAAACGCGTTTTATTGATAACGTGCGAAACTGTCGTAGTGGAAACGCCGGCTAAGCGAGCAACGTCTTTTATCGTGGCCATAAATGGTGTCCTGTATCGAGCTACTGAAATATGTCGTATTGGATGTACCTGATGCTCTAATGGTTTCACACCTAGCAATATAAAATTGGCGCTAAGTGTCTCGGCAGCGGTTGATCCAAGTGCGACAAAAGGGTGCGTAGCAGCATCGGTCGATGAATTTTATCTTTTTTCTATCTGATGAGAAATTGCCATCAACCTGTTAAGAAAACACAAAAACCGCTATATTTCAGCGGTTTACATATAAATCATATTTAATCGTTTGCGCTCACATTTTAGCCCTATGTGGACTGACTAGCAATGTTTTCAGCAAGAGATTTGTGTATTTGAAGTCACATTTTGACTGCTAAATAACCAAGCGTCTTTGCGCTAAGTTAAGGCAAACGAATATTATACCCAAGTTACTTACAATTGGTCACTTTCAGGCATACAGGAAGCCCGATAGGCAGGCTCCCTAAAAATAGGCGGCAATTATTCACCAAGAAGGTAGGCGCTGTCTAGTTTACAAAATGCAACTAATAGTTTCGCGACACTCGAGTAAAATCCAAATTCGTCGAATTGTTTACATTTGTCTGAAAACTGAGGTAACCAAGACATCAATTGTTGCTGGATAAAGTCGTTTTGTTTAACGAAGGCTTCTTCCATGTGTTTTTCTTGTTCAAGCTCGTTTGAGCGGATAATCATGTTCCCGAGAAAGTCGAGCTCAACGGCTAAGTGATCCGCAGGTTCCTTTAGGTTTTCGTCTACTTGAACGCCAAATTCAGCCATCAACTTTTCCATTTCCTCAGCTGGCTTGTCATTCAGTAAACCTGATTCACCAATGTACATGGATGCGTAAGGAAGAGCGCCGTATTTTTCTGTCTTCAAAAACAGTTCACAAAAGTCAGCTGCAAGCTCTAGTTGTGCATCTTCACGATCTTGTAACCGATTCAGCGCATCAACTAGGCTATCAACGGCTGGTTTTAGCGACTCATTTTCACCTAAACCTGCGAGAAAACTGCGAATTTCAACACTGTGATAGGCTTCCAATTCTTTCTCTGTTAGTTCTTTTGCGAACAAGCTCGAAAACCACCAGTAAATTTCAGCGCGTTTTTCATTAAAAGCTTTCACTTCTTGCATTTTGGGCTCCTGAATGATGCTTCAAGTCATGCATCACAAAGTCAATTAGGGATATCCCCTAAGTGTAATCAATTAAAATGAATAGCAGTAACTATAATTGTTATGTTTTATGGTCAAAAATGACCGTTTATTAATAGCAATGGGCAAGCTTGTTTTGAATCAATAAAAACGCTAAATCTTGCGTTTTAATGTATCTATGACTAGAAATGTTACTAGTTATGAATAGAATACGTCTTGGATAATAAGAAGACAGAAAAGTGGTGTAAATGAGCTATCACGTATTAGTCGTAGAAGATGATGTTGTAACTCGTAGTAAGCTTGCGGGATATTTCCAAAATGAGGGCTACCAAGTCAGCGAAGCAGAGAGTGGCGCAGAAATGCGTGAAGTTTTGCAAGCGGGCGATGTAGACCTGATCATGCTGGATATTAACCTGCCTGGTGAAGACGGCCTGATGCTTACTCGTGAGTTACGTAGCCAATCGGATATTGGTATCATATTAGTAACAGGACGCACGGATAGCATTGATAAAATCGTAGGCCTAGAAATGGGTGCTGACGATTATGTGACAAAACCTTTTGAACTGAGAGAGCTGTTAGTTCGCGTTAAAAACTTGCTGTGGCGTATTTCAGCAGCGCGCAGTGGCAGCTCGAAAGCGAATGAAACCAGTGAAGAGCACATTGTGCGCTTTGGGGAGTGGACATTCGACATTCAACGTCGCGCACTTAGCCGCAACGGTGAGCCAGTAAAACTAACTAAAGCAGAGTATGAACTTTTGGTGGCATTATCGTCTTACCCTAACCAGGTGTTAAGTCGTGAGCGTATTTTGAACATGATCAGCCATCGAGTGGATGCGCCGAATGACCGCACCATTGATGTTCTTATTCGACGTATGCGCGCAAAAATGGAGTTCGATCCTAAGAACCCACAGATTTTTGTAACGGTGCACGGCGAAGGCTATATGTTTGCTGGTGACTAGTTTGAACATAACTCAATCGTAAAAAGAAAAGGAGAGCTTCGGCTCTCCTTTTTTGTGGCTTCAAGATAATACTAGTTTGCTTCAACCATTGGTGTTTGGCCGACAGTATCACGCAACCTTTGCCAAATACTGCCCAAGTACTCATGCCAATAAAGCTCTGTTTGTTCTAAGTAACGCGCTTTAGGTGAGTATTTATCCCAAGGTTGACTTATCTCGCTAATAGCTAAGAAGTTGGTCGGGGCTGGGATTGGTTTAATGCCTGCTGCGTTGAACTCATACAATGCACGGCTCATGTGACTCGCAGAAGTGACTAACACAATCTCCTTTTGTTGAACGAATGCAGCCGCTTGACGCGCCTCTTCCCACGTATCTTTCGCATCTTCTAATAAAATGATATCGGATTTCGCGACTCCCAACGCAAGGGCAACGTTCGCCATCATTCGCGCGTGGCTAATTTCAGATCCGCCAGCATAGCCGGATAAGATTAATTTCGCGCCTGGATACATTCTTAAAATACGAATGCCCTCAGTTAAGCGCATTAATGCTGCACGGCTTAACTGCGAGGTGGGTGGAATTTCGTCATCGATAACATGACCATTCCCTAAAACCATCACGTAGTCGATGGTGCCAGAAACTGGCAAAAAGGCTTTATGCTCTCGCTCTAACGGCATAAGAAGCTTGGTTGAAACAGGTTGGAAGGCAACAAGAAAAATGCCAACAAAAGAGAATAGAACAACGAAGCAGCCAGTTTTACGTTTTGTAGTAAAACTAATGAGAGCAAGACCCAACAAGCCTATCAGCAGCAATGCCGGAAGGGGCATAAGCATGGCTGACACTACTTTTTTCAGCTCAAACATACATAAATAGTCCGAAAAAACATCAATTGATAATAAAAATGAGGGTATCCCTCTTTATTCCTGCTTTCCTTGTGCCAGAATAGCGGCACAATCCGTTATGATAACTCAGCAGAAGTGACAGAAGACCGCAATTTCGACGATATCGCCCACAAATTTGCAAAAAATATTTACGGCTCCGATAAAGGGGAGATCCGCCAAATCATTGTGTGGGAAGATTTTCTACAGATTCTAAGTGAATTAGATGCTGACCAGCAACCCCTAGAAGTGTTAGACGCTGGTGGTGGTTTGGCACAAATGTCGCAAAAGCTTGCTAAGCTCGGACATCGAATCGCTTTATGTGATCTATCTTCGGAAATGCTGCAGTTGGCTAAGCAGGATATTGAAAAAAACGGTTTGCTTGAGCAGTATCGCCTGATTCATTCGCCTGTCCAATCCATCGGTGAACATATGGATGGACAGGTCGATCTGGTTATGTTCCACGCTGTGATGGAGTGGCTTGTTGATCCTAAGGCCGCACTTGAAACAGTTCTAGAACAAGTAAAACCGGGAGGCATCGCATCAGTCATGTTCTACAACCACCACGGTTTAGTCTATAAAAACGTGGTTTGTGGCAACATTCCTCATATATTAGACGGCATGCCTCACCGAAAAAGATTTAAACTACAGCCGCAAAAAGGCTTAAAACCTGAAGAAGTCTACCAGTGGATAGAAAATTCAGGTTTTAATATTTGTGGCAAATCTGGTATTCGCTCATTTAGTGATTACATAGGCAATATGGAATACATGGGTGATTACGAGTTTGAAGATGTGTTGGCGCTAGAAAAACAACTTTGTCGACAAGAGCCATACCTCTCATTAGGCCGCTACATTCATGTGTGGGCTAAAAAGAACGATAAACAGGAATAACAATGAGTGAGATGACTCTCAATGCTGCAGAGCAACCAATCGATGAGCTGGTTGGCTGGGTTAAGCAGCACGATTTCTCGTTGAACCTGACCACAGAGCGATTGGCATTTTTGATAGCCATTGCCGTACTGAGTAATGAAAGGTTCGATGAAGAACTGGGTGAAGGTGAACTGCATGATGCATTTGCCATCGTCACTCGACTATTTGATGAGACCGGCGAAGCCTCCGCTTTTCGTGCGAACAATGCGATCAACGAGATGGTTAAGCAGCGTCTTATGAGCCGTTTTGTCAGTGAAATTACTGACGGAGCGAGCATTTACCGCTTGTCGCCATTAGCGATAGGAATAACCGACTACTACGTGCGTCATCGTGAGTTCTCAAAACTGCGTCTATCTATCCAGCTATCCATGGTAGCGGATGAAATGGCGAAAGCGATTGAGGCAGCACAAAAAGGTGGCACACCGGGTCACTGGAAGAAAAACGTATACGGTGTTTTAAAATATTCTGTAGGCGAAATTTTCGATCAAATTGACCTCAACCAACGTGTTATGGATGAGCAGCAACAGTCAGTGAAACAACAGATTGCTGACCTGCTTAACAAAGACTGGCGCGAAGCGATCAACAACTGTGAAGCACTTCTGTCAGAAACATCAAGCACGTTGCGTGAACTTCAAGATACGCTGCAAGCCGCCAGTGATGAACTGCAAACTCAGATCCTCGATATTCAAGAAATTGTTTACGGTGACCCTGAGCTGGAGTTTATCGAAGAAGCCTTGTTTGGTCTGCAAATGAAGCTGGACCGAATCACAAGCTGGGGCCAGCAAGCGATCGACCTTTGGATTGGTTACGACCGACACGTGCACAAGTTTATTCGTACTGCAATCGATATGGATAAGAACCGTGCGTTTAGCTCGCGTCTGCGTCAATCCGTCAAAGATTACTTCGATGCGCCTTGGTATCTGACTTATGCAGATGCGGAGAGGCTTTCTGACCTTCGTGATGAGGCCCTAGTACTGCGTGATGATGAGGTCACGGGTCAAGTTCCGATGGAAGTAGAATACGAAGAGTTTCAACAAGTCAATGATGAGCTGTCTGAACGAATTGGTGACATGCTAAAAGCGCATAAAGATCAAGGCACACCAATCGATTTGAGTGTGGTACTGCGAGATTACCTTGCACAGCACCCTTACACTCATCATTTTGATTTAGCTCGCATTATCGTCGATCAAGCTGTACGTCTAGGGTATTCAGAATCGGATTACCAAGCGATTCAACCAGACTGGAAAGCAATCAACGAATTTGGGGCAAAGGTACAAGCGAATGTCATCGACCGATACTAATGAATACATGTCAGAAAATCTGGCAAAAGCAATTTCTAACCCTCTGTTCCCAGCGCTAGACAGCATGCTTCGAGCAGGGCGTCATATCTCAAGTGAAGATCTAGACAACCACGCGTTGTTGTCGGATTTCGAACTTGAGCTTTCTTCTTTCTACCAACGCTACAACACCGAATTGGTGAAAGCGCCAGAAGGTTTCTTCTACCTTCGTCCACGTTCAACATCTCTGATTGGCCGTAGTGTTCTTTCTGAACTGGATATGCTGGTGGGTAAGGTACTGTGTTTCCTTTACCTAAGCCCAGAGCGTCTTGCGCACGAAGGCATCTTCACTAACCAAGAGCTGTATGACGAACTGCTTGCTCTAGCAGATGAAAATAAGCTGATGAAGCTAGTGACGAACCGTGCTACCGGTTCTGACCTTGATAAAGAAAAGCTGTTTGAAAAAGTACGTACGTCACTTCGTCGTCTGCGTCGCCTAGGCATGATCATCAACATCGGTGAAACCGGTAAATTCAGCATCAGTGAAGCGGTATTCCGCTTTGGTGCCGATGTACGTATTGGCGATGACATGCGTGAAGCGCAGCTGCGTCTGATCCGTGATGGTGAAGCAGTAGTGCACACCAAAGAGCCAAGCCAAGGCAGCTTATTGTCTGAAGAAGATCAAGACGACCAAGCCCAAGAAGAAACAACAGAAGAGGGTGAAGCATGAGCATGATTGAACGCGGTAAATACCAATCGCTGACCATGGTCAACTGGAACGGCTTCTTTGCCCGTACGTTTGACATCGATGGTCTGGTCACCACGCTATCAGGTGGTAACGGTGCAGGTAAATCAACCACAATGGCGGCGTTCATCACCGCATTGATTCCTGACCAAACGCTACTGCACTTCCGTAACACGACAGAAGCAGGCAGCAGCCAATCGTCTCGCGACAAAGGTTTGTACGGTAAGCTACAGCCGGGCGCATGTTATGCGGCGTTGGACGTGGTGAACTCACGTAACCAACGCTTATTGTTTGCAGTAAAACTGCAGCAAGTTGCGGGTCGTGATAAGAAAGTAGACATCAAACCGTTTGTTATCCAAGGTCTTCCAAGCCATGTGAAACCAACGGATATTTTGGTTGAAAGCGTATCTGCGACTCAAGCTCGTGTACGTCAAATCAACGAAGTAAAAGAATCGATCGCGGAATTTGAAGGCGTTCAGTTCAAAGCGTTCTCTTCTATCGTGGATTACCACGCGCAAATGTTTGAATTCGGTGTGATTCCGAAGAAACTGCGTAACTCTGGAGACCGTTCTAAATTCTACCGCCTGATCGAAGCATCGCTTTACGGTGGTATCTCAAGTGCGATTACCCGCTCGCTACGTGACTACCTTTTGCCACAAAACGGCGGCGTGAAAAAAGCGTTCCAAGATATGGAATCGGCACTGCGTGAAAACCGCATGACGCTAGAAGCGATCAAAACCACGCAAGCAGACCGTGACTTGTTCAAACACTTGATTACAGAGTCGACCAACTACGTGGCAGCGGACTATATGCGCCATGCCAACGAGCGCCGTAAAAAACTAGAACAGACATTGTCTTTGCGTTCAGAGTTATTTGGTTCTCGCGAGACCTTGATTGAGCAAAACAATCTGCTTAACCGCGTTCAAGAAGAGCTGGAACTGCTGATCGAGTCAGAATCTTCTTTAGAGCAAGACTACCAAGCGGCTTCTGATCACTTGCAACTGGTGCAAAACGCGCTGCGTCAGCAAGAGAAGATCGAACGCTACCAAGAAGATCTTGAAGAGCTGAGCGAGCGTCTTGAAGAACAAATGATGGTAGTCGAAGAAGCGCAAGAACGCGTGATGATGGCTGAAGAGCAAGCTACCGTTGCAGAAGAAGAGGTGGATAGCCTTAAGACGCAACTTGCTGATTACCAGCAAGCTCTTGACGTTCAGCAAACTCGCGCCCTTCAATATCAACAAGCAGTTCAAGCGCTGGAGAAAGCGAAGCAGCTACTTGGCGATGACAGCCTAACGGCAGAATCGGCTCAAGCGCTTGTCTCTGAGCTTAAGAACAAAGAGTCAGAAAGCACCAATGCGTTGCTATCGGTTAAGCACAAACTGGACATGTCTTCTGCAGCGGCAGAGCAGTTTGAAACCGCGCTTAAACTGGTACAAAGCATTGTTGGTCAAGTTGAGCGCAAAGACGCGTCTGAACATGCGAAAACCGCAATTGCGAAAGCGCGTGAGTCACAACAAATCGCACAAAACGAACAGCAATGGCGAGCACAACACCGTGATCTCGAACGCAGCCTTAACCAGCAGCGTCAAGCACGTGAACTGGTTGCTGAATACAAAAAGCAATATCACGTTGAACTAACCGATGAGGTTACGTTTGAACAAGAACGTGAACGTCATGCGACGCAAATCGAATCAGTAGAGATAGCTCAAGAAGAAGTTCGTGATCAGCGTGGTGAACAGCGCCGTCTAGAGCAAAACGCGGTGGCAGAAATCAGTAAGCTTGAAGCAATAGCACCAGCTTGGATTGCGGCGAACGATGCGCTAGAGAAACTGAGAGAGCAGAGCGGTGAAGAGCTTGAGGATCGCCATGCGGTAATGAACCACATGCAAGTTGTCCTTGAACAAGAAAGGGAGCTGTCTTTAGCTAAAGATAAGCTTGCTGAGCGCCGTAGCCAGCTAGACTCTGAGATTGAGCGTCTTGCTTCTCCTGGTGGTTCAAATGACCCTCGCCTGAAAGGTTTGGCAGATACACTGGGCGGCGTATTGCTGTCTGAGATCTACGATGACATCACGATTGATGACGCGCCTTACTTCAGTGCGATGTACGGTCCGGCTCGTCACGCTATCGTTGTTTCTGACTTGTCAGGCATCGAAGAGAAACTGGTAGAGCTAGACGACTGTCCAGAAGACTTGTACATCATTGAAGGTGACATCGATGCCTTTGATGACAGCTCGTTCGATGCAGAAGAGTTAGAGGGCGCGGTTTGCGTTCGTATGAACGATCGCCAAATGCGTTACTCTCGCTTGCCTGAGATCCCATTGTTTGGCCGTGCGGCACGTGAGCAGCGTCTAGAGTTGCTGCGTAACGAACGAGAAGAAGTGGTAGAGAAACACGCGAAAGCGGCGTTTGATTCTCAGAAAATGCAGCGCTTGTACCAAGCGTTTAACCTATTTGTGTCTAACCACATTCAGGTTGCTTTTGACGCCGATCCAGAACAAGCACTGGCAACTATTCGTGATAAGCGTAACCAAATTGCTCGCGTGCTGGCGGATCTAGATGCGAAAGAGCAACAACAACGTTCTCAGCTTCAAACCAGCAAGCAAGCGTTGTCTTCTCTGGACAAGCTAGCGTCACACATGGTGCTTGTTGAAGATGAGTCATTGCAAGCGCGTTTTGATGAGCTAGAAGAGAAAATCGCTCAGCTTGCAGAGGCGAAGAACTTCTTAAGCAACCATGCAAAAGCCGTCGCGCAATTAGAGAATATTGTGTCTGCACTTGATGCTGACCCAGAGCAATTCGATGCACTAGAAGCAGAATACAAAGCGGCAGACGAGCGGCTACAAGATCTTAAGAAGCAAATCTTTGCACTCTCGGATCTCGTTGAACGTCGTCACTACTTCGCTTACTCTGATTCAGTAGACCTACTGAACAAGAGTAGCGAACTGAGTGAGCAGCTAAAAGCTAAACTGGTTCAAGCTGAAAAAATGCGTACTCGCTCTCGTGAAGAGTTGAAGCAATCGCAAGGTCAAATGAACCAATACAACCAAGTATTGGCATCATTGAAGAGTTCACACCAAGCGAAACTGGAAACGGTTCAAGAGTTCAAACAAGAGCTTCAAGAGTTTGGCGTGAACGCTGACGAAGGTGCAGAAGAGCGCGCAATGCGTCGTCGTGACGAATTGCACGAGCGTCTACACACGTCTCGCAGCCGTAAGAGCGAATACGAGCGCACGATAACCTCTACTGAACTAGAGATGAAAGGCTTGGCAAAACGTCTGAAGAAAGTTCAGAAAGAATACGTTGAGCTGCGTACGTTCGTGGTTGCTGCGAAAGCTGGCTGGTGTTCAGTACTTCGTCTGGCGCGTGAGAATGATGTTGAGCGTCGTCTACACAAGCGTGAACTGGCTTACATGTCAGCGGATGAACTGCGTTCGATGTCGGATAAATCACTGGGTGCGCTGCGTCTAGCGGTTGCGAACAATGACGACCTGCGTGATGCGCTGCGTCTATCAGAAGATAACGCACGTCCAGAGCGTAAAGTTCTGTTCTATATTGCTGTATACCAACACCTTCGTGAGCGTATTCGTCAGGATATCATCCGTACTGATGACCCAGTTGAAGCAATCGAAGAGATGGAAGTCGAGCTGGCGCGTCTAACGGAAGAGCTAACCCAACGTGAAAACCGTCTAGCGATCAGCTCTGAGTCAGTAGCGAGCATTATCAAGAAGACGATTCAACGTGAGCAAAACCGTATTCGTATGCTGAACCAAGGCCTGTCGAACATCTCGTTTGGTCAGGTGAAGGGCGTACGTCTAAACGTGAAGATCCGCGAAAGTCACGAAGTGCTACTGAACGGCCTAGCGACACAACAAGAGCAGCATAAAGACCTGTTTGAATCGACTCGCTTTACCTTCTCTGAAGCAATGGCGAAACTGTTCCAACGCGTGAACCCACACATCGATATGGGTCAACGTTCACCTCAAGTTCTGGGTGAAGAGCTACTGGATTACCGTAACTACCTAGAGCTAAGTGTAGAAGTGAACCGTGGTACAGATGGTTGGCTACAGGCTGAGTCTGGCGCGCTATCAACAGGTGAAGCGATCGGTACCGGTCAGTCAATCCTTCTTATGGTTGTTCAAAGCTGGGAAGAAGAGTCTCGTCGTCTACGCAGCAAAGACATTGTGCCTTGTCGTCTGCTCTTCTTGGATGAAGCCGCGCGTCTGGATGCGAAATCGATCGCGACATTGTTCGAATTGTGTGACCGTCTGGATATGCAGCTTCTTATCGCGGCGCCTGAAAACATCAGCCCAGAGAAAGGTACGACCTACAAACTGGTGCGTAAGGTGTTTAAAGATCACGAACACGTACACGTGGTTGGCTTGCGTGGTTTTGGTCAAACGGATAAGCCTAAGACTGAAGCACAAGAGATGATTGAAGAGTTTGAATCGTAAACTGCGAATCTAACAAAACGCCCGCAATGAACGCGGGCGTTTTTGTATCTGTTTACGAGGCAGGCTTCGAAATACATAAGATAAGCCGAGACTGTAGGACGGCAGTCTCGGCTTATTAACGGAACTTAATGAGGAAGCGACGTTTATTCCTCTGGAATATCGTCCCTGACTTCGATCATTTCAGCAAGCTCTTCAAGTGCTTGGACAGAAAGCTCAGACAAGCGTTGTAGGTGTTGGTCTAAGCTCTCTTGTTCTTCAAGCTCTGGTTCATCATTATTTGTTTCTTTTATTAGCATTTCCCAACCTCTCAAGTTGAGTAAGGGGAGCTCTCATCATACTCAAAAGGCAAAGTAGAAAAGAAACGATCTATGTTGATTTTGTTAGCTCGATCATTGATTCAACTTATATATGAGAAGGATGTGTTTAATAAGGAGAGCAAGTGCAAGGTTTTTGGATGCGGGAACAAAAACGCCAGTAATCATGACAATTACTGGCGAGTAATAACGAACATTAGGTCGGAGGGTTAGAACAACGGCTTCACACCGAACTGCTCTGCTGCGTAAGCGACGCGTTCAATCGGTTTTGGATACTCAGCAGGTGTGCCAAGGCTCTCTATGTGTTTCAAACGAGGAAGCAAGCCTGCACCATTAGCGATTTGGATTGCCAGACCAGGGCGAGCGTTAAGCTCTAAAACCATAGGTCCTTCATCTTTATCCAGCACCATATCCGTACCCATGTATCCCAAACCTGTCATTTCCCAGGCACTTGACGCAAGCTCCAGCAAGCGCTCCCAATGCGGTACTTGAAGGGTCGAAAGATCTTTACCTGTATCAGGGTGATGAGTCACTGGATGATCGAACTGCACCGCTCTGACGGCTTTACCTGTCGCGATGTCAATGCCTACTCCTACGGCACCTTGGTGAAGGTTTGCTTTGCCGTCGGAAGCCGCTGTAGAACAGCGCATCATCGCCATAACTGGATAACCTTTAAATACGATGATCCGAACATCTGGTACGCCTTCATAACTGAAGCCATCAAAACAGTCATCAAACTTGATTAAGTTTTCAACCACAGCAACGTCATTTTTACCACCAAGAGAGAAAAGGCCAGCAAGCGCATTACTAATGTGACGCTCGACCTCATCCCTACCAATTGTAGAGCCGGAGGGTTTGGTATATACCCCGTTTTTGTGAGACGTAACAACCAGAATGCCTTTACCGCCACTACCTTGTGCAGGTTTGATTACAAAACCAGGCCAGTTCTCAACCATTTTGTGGATAGTCTTAACTTCAGCTTGGTTATGAATGACACCGATCAGGGCAGGAACTGTTGCTCCTGCTGCCTGTGCAATAATTTTGGTCTTTAGCTTGTCATCGACAAGTGGGTATTTAGAACGATCATTGTAACGGCCAATATAGCTGTGGTTACGCTTGTTCATCCCCATAATGCCTTTATGGCGAAGCTTAGACGGCGAAGTAAAACTTTCGAACATCGTTTAGTCCTCCGCTAGTGGTTTGAAGCGTCGTAGCTCAGTGAGGCGGTAACCTGTGTAAGTACCTAGTAATAGAATACCGGCCAGAACAATCAACTGTAGACCAATGAAGTTAAAGGTTAAGTGTTGAATGTATGAGTTCGTCATTGCAAGGTAAACTAATACTGCTGTCAGCAATGAACCACCACCTTGCAGAGCAACTTCCTTCGCACCTTCTTCTTCCCATAGGATTGACATACGTTCAATCGTCCAAGACAAGATGATCATAGGGAAGAAGGTAATTGTTAGGCCTTCTGTTAAGCCCATTTTAAACGCAACAACGGTGAACACCGAGATGATCATAATAACGGTAATAATGACCGCAGATATCCTTGCTACCAGCAATAAGTTCAACCTAGACAAATAGCTTCGAATAATCAGGCCTGTACCTACAATTAGCAAGAAACCGACAATACCCGTTAATAGTTGAGTTTGAACAAAAGCAACGGCAATCAACACAGGCATGAAGGTACCGGATGTTTTCAGGCCGATAATCACACGCAAGAACACAACGATCAGAGCACCAATAGGGATGAGCATGATGGTTTTGAACATCGCTTGCTCTTCCAAAGGTAGGCTATGAATTGAAATATTCAGTAATCCATCTGCTTCTATTTTGTTGTTTGTAGCTTGTTGTGGTGTCATTTCTTGCTTAATCATCGAGAAATGCACTTGGCTATTTTTACCACCAACAAGGTCAAGTAAGGATACGTTTGATTCATCCCACACTAACAAGTTGGGTTTCACTGCTTTTTGTTCGGATTTTGGCGAAAACAGTACCCAATCTTTACCTGACCAAACCTGAACCATTGGTTGAATTGTTTGGCGTCGACGACCATCTTCTAGTTCGATAACACCGACGGTTTTGCTCTGTATACCTGCGGTAAGCAAAATATTATGCAGTGCATCAGTACGGCTGAAATCGTTCAGTAGTAGCGACGAGTTTTGGCTATCTGGGTCATTAAGCGCTTTGATAAGCTCACGAGTAAACGTCACATTATCGGCTGAGCGACTCATCGCACGTTCGATAAGGGCATTTGCCGCTGCTGCTTGTGGTGCTGATAGCGTTGGTGGCGTAATGTCTTCCGTTGGCGGTAAAGGAGTGACTTTAGCCTGAGGGTCTACTAAGAACTGGGCTTTGTAGTATATGGTTTGTGGCCCTTGAGCTTGGCGAATTGACCATTCTGCACGACGGCCTGAATCGTCATTGATGTAGGAAACGCCATAACCTGATGAGGAAGCAGATTCACCGATAAGTGTGTAACCACTTTGTGTATGAGGTGCTGCAAGTGACGCTTTTACTTCGTTGCCGTTAGCATTGAACTCAATACGAGCTTCTACATCCCATACCTGGCGAGTTTCGCCTGGCGTCCAAGGCACGCCGTAGTTTTCATGTCTGAAAACACTCAGAGCAATGCCCGCAATCACCAATAAGATGATAGAAAGGTAAAACGGTATTTTTGACGTCATAATCTACCTTATTATTTTTTATCTTCGTCCGTTTGGATATAGGTACGACTTACATCGACAAGTGCTATGTCGCGCATAAATTCTCTACCCAGTAAAATAGGATGGTTCATATGTGAGCGATCTGCCAACGTAAATTGCGCTTTTTCATGAATTTTTCCAACGCGCACCCAAAGTTCTACCACAGCGCGGCGTTCTAACTCTTCACTGGTAACCTGGCGGATTTTGACGTAGCGAATGACAGGAGCTTCGATCCAAGTACTTTTCTCTTCTTCGGATTTACTGGTGTCTGCTAAGTGGAATCGGACCCATTTTTTGCCATTTCTTTCGAACTCTTCAATATCAACGGCATTTAAAGACGACGTCGCGGCACCAGTGTCGATACGTGCATCAAAAGTTTGCTTAATCGACTCTACAGTGACCTTTTCGATAGAGCCAAGGACAATATCGTGAGTTGGGGTTGGTTCCACAGGAGCGGGAGATTGGACAATAATCGGCTCTTTCGGTTTTTTTACTTCTGCCATTGCTTCATCGCGAAATGTAAGAAGTTCAACCTGTAGTTTATCGACTTGTTCTTCAAGGCTGTCGATATAGTCCGATTGGTTGCTGAGCTGTAGCTCTAGGTTGGTAATGCGATTATTGACATTCGCTTCTGAATTTTGAATCGCCGCTAACGTTTCTTGGTGGTACTGTTCGCCTTTGGTTAGTGAGCATCCAGATAGTAAGGCGATGGCAACAATCGGGGTCAATCGTAATAACATTGAAAACCTTGGGATTGGATTAAGTTGTTTATTTTTTAGGAGTTTAGCTTATATCGATAAAGCCTCACAAGTAAGAATGTTTCTCTATTACTTATTGTTTGAGGAATAGTGATGAAAAGCCAAAAATCAAGGACATAAAAGCGCATCCTTATTTAGAGCGTGCTTATATTTTGACGTGAAAAATGGATTCAAAAAACAAACTCGCTCATTACGAGGAAAGAGGGTAATGTCTTAACTCGTAAAATGAGTTAAGACAATGTCAGGAATCTCAGCGAATTATGATTTGCGAGCGACAAGAACCGCGCGGCGAGGGGCAGGATAGCCTTCTACAGTTTTGCTTGGGTCGTTCGGATCTAAGTAGTCAGGTAGAGAGTTATGCGTCATCCAATCTGTGGTACGTTGTTCATCTACGGATGTGATGTTTTCATCAACGATACGAACATCTTCAAAACCGACCAATTCTAGCCACACTTTTAGGGCTTTTGCTGAAGGGAAGAAATAGACATTACGCATTTGCGCGTAACGAGAAGTCGGGACCAGTACTGCATTCTCATCACCTTCAATCACGAGTGTTTCCAATACGAGTTCACCTCCAGATACCAATTGATCTTTTAGTTGCACTAAATGATCGAGAGGCGAGCGGCGATGGTAAAGCACGCCCATGCTGAATACCGTATCGAACGCTTCTAACTTAGGTAGTTGTTCAATGCCCAATGGCAGTAGGTGTGCACGTTGGTCATCGCCCATTAGTTTACGAATTGCTTCGAACTGAATCAGGAACAGGTGAGATGGATCGATACCGACAGTTAAGCGTGCACCTTCGCCTAGCATGCGCCACATGTGGTAGCCGTTACCACAACCTACATCGAGTACGCTGCGATTCTTTAATGGTGAAATATGCGGAAGCACGCGGTCCCATTTCCAATCACTGCGCCACTCAGTATCAATATGGATGCCGTGTACGTGGTATGGGCCTTTGCGCCAAGGATGGAATGTACGAAGTAAGCTTTCTAGCTTTTTAAGTTCCCCTTGAGGCATCGGCTCATTGTTTGAAATCGTGACAGAATCAACAATGTCGATGTTGTCCGGTCTACCCGCTGGGATTTTGTTCAGGGCTTTCAACCAGCGACCAAAGTCACCGTGCTCTGCATTTTGCCAATCCGTTAGCTGTTGCGGAAGCACATTAAGCCAAGGTTGAAGACGAGTGTCTTGGGCAATCAATTGGTAGAAATTTGCAAAGTTAAACATAGTTAGTCAATCGCTGAGTTGATGGGTATAAATTATTAACAAAAGCCGAAATCGGTATGGTTCAGGCTTGGTATGCATGGTCTATTTAATCGCGAACATGGAGCCGAAGTTAAAGCATTGGAACCAAACGTCGTAGCTAGAAAAGCCAATTTTAGCGAAACGCTCTTTATGTTCTTTCTTTGAATCTGGGCGCATTACGTTTTCTATCGCGCTACGCTTTTGGCTGATTTCTAGTTCGCTATAACCATTCGCACGTTTAAAGTCGTGGTGAAGGTCAATTAACAGTTCGTTCGACACTTCATCTTCGAAGACGAACTTCTCCGATAGAATCAAAATGCCGCCTGGACGCAGGCCTGCGTAAATTTTCTCGAGCAAGGAGTAACGATCTTCTGGAGAGAGGAATTGCAAAGTGAAGTTCAACACCACCACTGACGCGTTTTCAATTTCGATATTGCGAATGTCTGCTTCTACTACATCCACAGGAGTGTCACTGCGGTAAGCGTTGACGTGAAGTTTACAACGCTCAACCATCGCTGGAGAGTTGTCCACTGCGATGATTTGGCAACCTTCTTGTTTGATATGGCGACGCATAGACAATGTTGCAGCACCCAAAGAACAGCCAAGGTCATAGATGTTTGAGTGAGGTTTTACAAAACGCTCTGCCAGCATACCGATTGCAGAAATGATATTGCTGTAACCCGGTACCGATCGTTGAATCATGTCAGGAAATACTTCCGCTACGCGTTCATCGAACGTGAAATCCCCAATTTTATCGATTGGAGCCGAAAAAATAGTATCTGGATTGCTCTTAGGGTTCATAACTAAGTCTCTGCATACAAGCCGCCTGAAAATGTCAGGCACCAAAAAAGGCGCGTATTTTATGGGAATTTCGCGCCTCTGTCATGTGTTGCGTTAGAACATCTGTAACTGCGAGTTGCCATCGTCAGCAGGGAAAGGCGCTAACTCAGGGAGCGTGATACGCTTTTGTATGTCTTTATATAGGTTTGCGGCCAACTCTGGCGCAATTATATTGTCTGCGGTATGGATCATGACATATGGCTGTTTACCTTCGGCAATCCATTGTGGCAACTTGTTGAGCCATGGTTTAAAAAACTCGTAATTTTGCTGTTCTTCTGGATGACCAATAAAGCGAATCAAAGGGTGTGAAGCGGTAGCAATGGCGTGAACAGGGACTCGTGGTTTTTTCATTTGTGCATCAATAATCGCCTCATTGTCGGGCTTAGCGGCAAAGACTGGGCGGCTATCCATAATAATGCGGTCAATATTATTCTCTACTAACCATTGGTTAAGTGCTCGCTCTTCTTCGCCTTTGGAGAAAAATGCCATATGGCGAACCTCAACACCGAGAGGGAAGTTAGGTGGAAAGCTCGCACAGAACTTTTTCAGTCGATCAAGGTGCTCAGGACCAAATGCGGCTGGTAATTGAATTGTCCATTGGCCCACACGGTCATGCAAAGGCTCCATGACCTTCATGAAGTCTCTCAGTTGTTCGCTGCAACCTCTTAGCATTTGCTCATGAGTGATGGCTTTAGGAAGTTTGAAAGTAAAGCGAAAATCATCGTGGGTTGCGGCTCTCCAGTTTTGCACTGTATTGAGCGTCGGTGTGGCATAAAATGTCGTGTTGCCTTCCACGGTATGAAACACTTGCGCATACCTTTCTAAACGTTCAGCGGGCTTTGTCCCGCTGCCGTAAAAACTTTGTTGCCATTGATTGTGCGACCACATCGTCAATCCAAGTCGAAGAGGTAAGTTATCCATTATTCTTTACTGCTTGCTACTCGTGTGAATACTTTACGAGAGTTTTGCTGAAATAGGTAATTTCACGCTATAATCCTCCCCAATTTTTTCGCTTTGGTGCGCTTTTGAACATTTGTTGTACTAAAAAGCACCAGTGAATGATAAAACACACGTAATTGTATGTTGAGTAGTCGATTTTCGTGGACATTCAGCGTATAACTGAATCTTTACTCTGCTTAGCAATGAGGCTGACAGAGCGTAGTTAACAACATTTGAGAGATTGGGAATTTCATTATGCGTACCCATTACTGTGGTCACCTGAACAAGTCCCTTGCAGGACAAACTGTAGAACTTTGCGGCTGGGTTAACCGTCGTCGTGATTTAGGCGGTCTTATTTTTATTGATATGCGAGATCGCGAAGGTATCGTTCAGGTAGTTGTTGATCCAGATATGGCGGATGCGTATGAAGTGGCGAACACACTTCGTAATGAATTCTGTATCAAACTAACGGGTGAAGTGCGCGTTCGCCCAGAGAGCCAAGCAAACAAAGACATGGCAACAGGTGAAGTCGAGATCCTTGCGAAAGGTCTTGAAATCATCAACCGTTCTGATGTTCTGCCTCTAGACTTCAACCAAAAGAACTCTGAAGAGCAGCGCCTGAAGTATCGTTACCTAGATCTACGTCGTCCAGAAATGAGCGACCGCATCAAGCTACGTGCTAAAGCGTCTAGCTTTGTTCGTCGTTTCCTAGATGACAACGGCTTCCTAGACATCGAAACACCAGTACTAACAAAAGCGACACCAGAAGGCGCTCGTGACTACCTAGTACCTAGCCGTGTTCACAAAGGCAGCTTCTACGCGCTTCCTCAGTCTCCACAGCTATTCAAACAGCTTCTAATGATGTCTGGTTTTGACCGTTACTACCAAATCGTTAAGTGTTTCCGTGATGAAGACTTGCGTGCTGACCGTCAACCAGAATTCACTCAGATCGATATCGAAACGTCATTCATGACGGCTGACCAAGTTCGTGCAACGACTGAGAAAATGGTTCGTGAAATGTGGCAAGAGCTACTAAACGTTGACCTAGGTGAATTCCCAGTAATGCCGTTCAGCGAAGCGATTCGTCGTTTCGGTTCTGACAAGCCAGACCTACGTAACCCACTGGAACTAGTAGACGTTGCTGACCTAGTGAAAGACGTTGAGTTCAAAGTATTCTCAGGTCCAGCAAACGACGAAAAAGGCCGAGTTGCCGTTATTCGCGTTCCAGGTGGTGCATCTTTGACTCGTAAGCAAATTGATGGCTACGGTGAATTCGTTGGTATCTACGGTGCGAAAGGTCTAGCTTGGATGAAGGTTAACGACCGTGCAGCGGGCATGGAAGGTATCCAATCTCCAGTCGCTAAGTTCCTAAATGAAGACGTGATCAACGGCATTCTAGATCGTACTCAAGCGGAATCTGGTGACATTATCCTATTTGGCGCTGATAAAGCGGGCATCGTTGCAGAAGCAATGGGTGCGCTACGTTTGAAACTAGGTAAAGACCTAGAGCTAACGGATGAGTCTGCATGGGCTCCACTATGGGTTGTTGACTTCCCAATGTTCGAAGAAGATGACGAAGGCAACCTACACGCGATGCACCACCCATTCACATCGCCTCTAGGTGTGACTGCAGAAGAGCTAAAAGCAAACCCTGCTGCGGCAAATTCTAACGCTTACGATATGGTTCTAAATGGCTACGAAGTGGGCGGCGGCTCTGTTCGTATCCACAACGCAGATATGCAAGAAGCCGTATTTGATATTCTAGGTATCACACCTGAAGAGCAACAGCTTAAGTTCGGTTTCCTGCTTGATGCGCTGAAATTCGGTACGCCTCCACATGCTGGTCTTGCATTTGGTCTAGACCGTCTAGTAATGCTGCTATGTGGCACAGAGAACATCCGTGATGTTATCGCGTTCCCTAAAACAACAGCAGCGGCGTGTCTACTAACAGACGCACCAAGTATTGCGAACCCAGCAGCGCTAGAAGAGCTAGCAATCGCAGTAACTGCAGCGAAAGAAAAAGACGCAGAATAAGCGCACAACATTTGAAGAAAACTCCCGCAACTGCGGGAGTTTTTGTTTAAATAAACCCAAGAAACTTCCAAAGCAATTTCCCAAGCAACGCTTTTTAGAACATGTTTTGTTATTAAGCGTCAAAATACATTAAAAGGTGAATTATGGCTGGTCATAGTAAATGGGCGAATATTCGTCACCGTAAAGCAGCGCAAGATGCGAAGCGCGGCAAAATCTTTACTAAATTAATTCGTGAAATCGTTGTTGCGGCAAAAGAGGGGGGCGGTGAGCCAGAAAATAACCCACGTTTGCGAGCAGCAATTGATAAAGCACTGTCTAACAACATGACACGTGACACTGTCAACCGTGCTGTCAGCCGAGGTGCTGGTGGTGAAGGCGACGACAACATGGAAACCGTGATCTATGAAGGTTATGGTCCAGGTGGTACGGCGGTCATGGTCGAATGTATGACGGATAACCGAAATCGTACGGTATCTGGCGTACGCCATGCATTCTCAAAGTCAGGCGGTAATCTGGGGACGGATGGTAGCGTCAACTATCTTTTCGACAAGAAAGGCGTGATTTCATATGGCCCAGATTTAGATGAGGATGCGGTAATGGAAGTAGCATTAGAAAGTGGTGCTGATGATATTGAAACGGCAGAAGATGGCTCGATTGATGTCTACACGGCCCCAGGCGACTTTGGACTCGTAAAAGATGCCCTTGATGCCGCAGGGTTTGAGGCAGAGAACGCGGAGGTGTCGCTGATCCCATCTACGAAAGCAGATTTGGACGCGGATACTGCGCCAAAACTACTTCGTTTGATTGACGCTTTGGAAGATCTGGACGACGTTCAAGAGGTTTATCACAATGGTGATATCTCTGACGACGTTGCGGCTACGCTAGATTAAACTCAAGGTGTCGGGAGCGGTATTTGCTCCGAAGTTAGCAAGTAATAATAAAAAGACTGAGGCCGAATTAGGCCTCATTTTTAGGAACATTCATGTCAATTATTTTGGGCATTGACCCAGGTTCGCGCATTACCGGCTATGGGGTCATTCGTCAAAATGGACGCCACTTGCAATACCTTGGTAGTGGCTGCATTCGTACTTCAGAAAAAGAACTTCCGGGTCGGCTTAAACAGATTTATGCAGGCGTCACGGAAATCATTACCCAGTTTCAACCGGACGTTTTCGCGATCGAGCAAGTGTTTATGGCCAAAAACGCGGATTCAGCGCTAAAACTTGGCCAAGCTCGTGGCAGTGCAATTGTTGCTGCGGTGAATGCGGAGTTGCCGGTATTTGAATACGCGGCTCGTCTTATTAAGCAAGCTGTCGTCGGCACTGGTGGCGCGGACAAAGCGCAAGTTCAGCATATGGTTCAGCAGATGCTTAAATTGCCCGCCAAGCCTCAAGCGGATGCAGCCGATGCTTTAGGTGTGGCGATTTGTCATGCCAATACTAACAAGACTCTCGTTGCATTAGCGGGCAAAGCAACCAGTGCCAGAAAAGGGCGCTACCGTTAAAATTAACTGGATGTCTATCCAGTTCTTTATTATCCTGTCGCAAATTCATTTCCAAAGAGTATTTATAGTGATTGGACGTCTTCGTGGCATACTGATTGAAAAGCAACCACCTGAAGTATTAATTGAAATTAATGGCATTGGCTATGAAGTCCAGATGCCAATGAGCTGTTTTTACGAACTGCCAAATGTTGGCGAAGAAGCCATTATTTATACTCACTTTGTTGTCCGTGAAGATGCGCAATTGCTATACGGTTTCAACACAGTAAAAGAACGAGCACTTTTCCGTGAAGTGATCAAAGCCAATGGCGTTGGTCCTAAACTCGGTCTTGGTATTCTCTCTGGTATGACAGCAACGCAATTTGTTACTTGTGTGGAACATGAAGACGTTTCTACGCTGGTTAAGCTTCCAGGCGTTGGCAAGAAAACCGCAGAGCGATTGGTTGTTGAAATGAAAGACCGCTTGAAAGGGTGGGGCGCTGGCGATCTATTTACGCCATTTACGGATGCTGCTCCTGCGGATTCTGGTGCAACATCCAACAACGCAGAAGAAGAGGCAATCAGTGCGCTTCTAGCTCTAGGTTACAAGCCGACTCAAGCGTCGAAAGTGGTATCTCAGATCGCTAAACCGGACATGAGCAGTGAGCAAATGATCCGTGAAGCTCTAAAATCAATGGTGTAACGCTGGTTGCACAGTGAACATTTGTTCAAGATAACTCATTCTCTAAGGTTAATGCCAATCGCTTAACGATGTTTTTTGTGTCATTCCAGCGAGCCTGGCGAGACTGGGAATCTAATAGCAGCACGCTGAGCGGTTAATGAAACAATTTGACCATAAATCGCTCGGATAGAAGATCCTGTATCACGCTCCTTCGTCGCTGTACAGGATGACGAGATATAGAAATATGCCACTTGCTGTTAAACGAGCGGCATTATTCTCTCAGGTAACCATTTTTCAAGGTAAAAAGATGATTGAAGCCGATCGTTTAATCGCGCCAGAAAACCCTGCCTTTCGTGATGAAGATGTCATTGATCGTGCTATTCGGCCAAAAAAATTAGCGGATTACCAAGGTCAGGACCATGTCCGTGACCAAATGGAGATCTTCATTAAAGCTGCTCAGTTACGTAGCGAAGCACTTGATCACCTTTTGATTTTTGGTCCCCCAGGTTTGGGTAAAACCACACTTGCGAATATCGTTGCCAATGAAATGGAAGTGAACATTCGCACTACTTCAGGCCCTGTACTTGAGAAAGCAGGCGATTTGGCCGCGCTGTTAACCAACCTTGAAGAAAACGATGTGTTGTTCATCGATGAGATTCACCGCTTGAGCCCGATGGTTGAAGAGGTGCTGTATCCGGCGATGGAAGATTATCAACTGGATATTATGATCGGTGAAGGTCCGGCCGCTCGTTCTATTAAGATCGATTTACCACCATTTACGTTAATTGGTGCGACGACCCGAGCGGGCTCTTTGACGTCACCATTGCGCGATCGCTTTGGTATTACTCAGCGCCTTGAGTTTTATAAGATAAAAGACCTCCAAGATATTGTGCAGCGAAGCGCGGATTGTTTAGGTTTATCAATGGAACCTGAAGGTGCATTGGAAGTGGCAAGACGTGCGCGTGGCACACCACGTATTGCTAACCGTTTGCTACGCCGTGTTCGTGATTATGCGGAAGTGAAAGGCAATGGTCACATTTGTGCCGATGTTGCCGATAAGGCGTTGAATATGCTTGATGTGGACGCCGAAGGCTTCGATTACATGGACCGTAAGCTACTACTCGCGATTATGGAAAAATTTGGTGGTGGTCCGGTCGGGCTCGACAACATGGCAGCGGCGATAGGTGAAGAAAAGGACACTATTGAAGACGTTCTTGAACCTTATCTTATTCAGCAAGGTTATTTACAACGCACTCCGCGTGGAAGAATCGCGACAGATCGTGCGTATTTGCATTTCGGAATTGAAAAATAAGATTCCCTCGCTGGGCCTTTGTTGCCCAGCGCTTCATTAAAGTTGACCAAACTCACATTTTTTGAATTTTTTCTCATACTGGTTTAGTAAGTAAAAAGCATTGATTGTTAACTCGATGTTTGCTTGCAACTGGTTAATTTCTCTCCTGATTACTCTCTCTTAACATCCGTATCCAATACTGGTTGATCTAGATCAATGTGATGGATTTTTGTGCAAATTCCGCGCATAAACATTGATGTATATCAAAGCGCGTTACGGCTATAAACCTTTTGAAACAATCTGTTTTTACAAGTAATATTAGCCCCAGCTATATTAGCTGATGCTTAACAATTAACTAACCAATGAAGCACATTTTTGCAACAATGAGTTGTGATAATTCAACATTTTTCAAGTGTAAATAACACCTGAATATGGATTGCAATATGTAGAGAGTGTCATTCAGCCGACACATAGGAGTTACCATGATTGACGTAGTTGATCTATCGCGGTTGCAGTTTGCACTGACAGCGATGTATCACTTCCTATTCGTACCATTGACCCTTGGTATGGCCTTCCTTCTGGCCATTATGGAATCGATGTACGTAATGACGAACAAGCAAATCTATAAGGACATGACCAAGTTCTGGGGTAAGCTATTCGGTATTAACTTTGCACTTGGTGTGGCGACAGGCCTTACCATGGAGTTCCAGTTTGGTACGAACTGGTCTTACTACTCCCACTATGTAGGTGATATCTTCGGTGCACCGCTAGCGATCGAAGCACTTGTCGCATTCTTCCTGGAGTCAACTTTTGTTGGTCTATTCTTCTTCGGGTGGGATCGTCTATCTAAACGCCAACACTTAGCGGTTACCTGGCTTGTGGCACTAGGCTCTAACTTCTCTGCTCTTTGGATTCTTATCGCAAACGGCTGGATGCAAAACCCAGTAGGCGCAGATTTCAACTTCGAAACCATGCGAATGGAAATGGTGAGCTTCTCTGAGGTTGTACTAAACCCAGTTGCTCAGGTTAAGTTCGTGCATACGGTTGCTTCTGGTTACACTTGTGGCGCAATGTTTATTCTAGGCATCAGTTCATACTACCTATTAAAAGGTCGTGACATTGCGTTTGCTCGTCGTTCGTTTGCTATTGCTGCTTCTTTCGGTATTGCAGCTATCTTATCTACCATCGTTCTTGGTGACGAATCTGGCTACGAGCTTGGTGAAGTTCAAAAAGTGAAACTCGCTGCAATTGAAGCAGAGTGGCACACTGAACCTGCACCTGCCGCATTTACGTTATTTGGTGTTCCTAACCAGGAAACGATGCATACCGATTACGCAATTAAGATCCCTTACGTAATGGGTATTATCGCGACACGTTCTTTTGATGAGCAAGTAACAGGTCTTCGTGATTTACGTGATGAACACGTCGATCGTATTCGTGACGGCATGTACGCTTATGAACTTCTAGAGAAGCTTCGTGCGGGCGATAAGTCAGAAGAAAACATGACTGCGTTTGATGAAGTGAAAGGTGACCTAGGTTACGGTCTACTTCTAAAACGCTACACAGACAATGTTGTTGATGCAACAGAAGAGCAAATCCAAGCTGCTGCGGACGACTCAATCCCAACAGTATGGCCGCTATTCTGGTCATTCCGTATCATGGTTGCTTGTGGCTTCATCATGTTGTTTGTCTTTGGTGCGGCGTTTATCCAAACGTGTCGTCAGAAGATTGAGCAGAAACAATGGATTCTAAAAGCTGCACTATTTAGCATTCCACTACCTTGGATTGCAATTGAAGCGGGTTGGTTCGTCGCTGAGTACGGCCGTCAACCTTGGGCTGTAGGTGAAATTTTACCAGTGCATGTTGCAGCTTCTGCACTAACTGCAGGTGAAATCTGGACTTCACTCTTCGCAATTCTGGCGCTATACACGGTATTCCTGATTGCAGAAGTTTACCTAATGTTGAAATTCGCTCGTAAAGGCCCAAGTAGCCTGAAAACGGGTCGCTACCACTTCGAGCAAAATGCTGACTCTGTTGAAGACAAAGTTAGTCGCCAAGTAGAAGCGTAAGGTAAGGAGATAACAAGATGTTTGATTACGAAATCTTGCGACTCATCTGGTGGGTACTAATCGGTGTTCTACTAGTTGGTTTTGCAGTAACAGACGGCTTCGATATGGGTGTAGGCGCGCTTGTACCTATCATCGGTAAAAACGACACGCAACGCCGTGTCATGATTAACTCAATTGCTCCTCACTGGGATGGTAACCAAGTTTGGCTTATCACTGCTGGTGGTGCACTGTTCGCAGCTTGGCCTTTGGTTTACGCAACGTCATTTTCAGGCTTCTACTTAGCGATGATTTTGACACTAGCAGCGCTATGGCTTCGTCCTCTGGGCCTAGACTACCGCTCTAAAATCGAAGATCCAAAATGGCGCAATACCTGGGATATCTGTATCTCAATCAGTGGTTTTGTTCCGCCAATCATCTTTGGTGTAGCGTTTGGCAACCTTCTACAAGGTGTACCATTCCAATTGAGTGAGTTCTTGATGCCAACATACCATGGCTCATTCTTTGGTCTACTAAACCCATTTGCACTGTTGTGTGGTCTAGTAAGCTTGTTCATGATTTTGATGCAAGGTTCTACTTGGCTACAAATGAAAACAACGGGCGAAGTGCATGTGCGTGCGCGCAACGTTGCTCAGTTAGCTGGTTTACTGACGGTTGCTGCGTTTGTAGCGGCTGGTTTCTGGATCCAAAATATCGATGGCTACGTCATTGTTGGCGGTATCGACACTAACGCTGCTTCTAACCCTCTAAACAAAGAGGTTATCCGTGAAGCTGGTGCGTGGATGAAGAACTTTGAAAACTACCCACTACTATGGGCTGCTCCTGTATTAGGTGTTGCAATGCCGCTTCTCGCTGTATTGGCATCTCGTCTTGAAAAATGTGCGATTTCGTTCATTACTTCAAGCTTGGGTGTTGCTGGTGTTATCTTTACTGCAGGTTTTGCGATGTTCCCATTCATCATGCCTTCAGACTTAATGCCAAGCCACAGCTTAACAATGTGGGATGCAACGTCATCTGAGCTGACTCTGAACCTAATGACAGGCGTTGCGTTTGTTATGGTGCCAATCATCCTTGGTTACACATCTTGGACTTACTACAAGATGTTTGGTCGCCTTGATGACCAGTACATTGAAGACAACAAAAACTCACTTTACTAAGGGGCATTTACTATGTGGTATTTCGCATGGATTCTAGGTGTACTACTTGCTTGTGCATTCGGTATCATCAACGCTCTTTGGCTAGAGCACTCAGAAATGATGGATAAAGACAGTGAGTAACCTCGCTGATAAGGTAGCGAAACTTCACGCACCAATGGATAAGACTCTGCTACGAGTCTTATCTCTCATCCTTGGCTTTATGCACGTAGGATTGGTGATGTGGGACCCTGAAGCTTACCATCAAGCAATTGGTGGTTTTAACTCAATCGTCGCACCAGCACTGATTTGGTCTGTATGTTCAAGCATGGTGTATGGGGTGGGCTTCAAGCCAAGAAACTGGTACTGGCAAGTTTTGTTTAGTCCTTATTTCTCGTTAGCTATCTTAATTTATCTAACGGCACTTTATTTCATTTAGGCTGAAATATGCTGTAATAAAGTCGGTTACTAAATCATCGAATAAAAGCTAGGTATCTCGCCTAGCTTTTATTTTTTCTACAAATTTCAAAAATATTTCCTTAGCTCGGTACCAATTGCTGTCGCTTCAGTTATAGTAATTACTTTAAAGAATTGAATATATTGGTACTCCCTTGCAAGGCACATCAAATCTCTTTCACTGGCCGATCACCGTGTACTATGAAGACACTGATGCGGGCGGTGTTGTATATCATTCTAATTATCTAAAATTCTTTGAGCGCGCACGGACAGAGATGTTACGTGCTAAAGGCATTTCTCAACATGTGTTACTGGAACAATATATCGGCTTTGTTGTCCGACACATGGATATCGATTTTAACCAAGGGGCTAGGCTGGACGAGCATCTGACAGTCGTAACCCGAGTGTCAGAAATAAAACGTGCTTCTCTGCAATTCTGTCAAGAGTTGGTCAATGATCAAGGCAAGATATTGTGCAAGGCCTCGGTTAAGGTAGCATGTATCGATAATAAGAAAATGAAACCAATAGCTATTCCAACCTTTATAAATTCGGAGCTAACAAATAGTGACTGCTGATATTTCCATTTTAGATCTCTTTCTTCAGGCCAGTCTGTTGGTAAAGCTTGTGATGCTGACGTTGCTTGGCATGTCAATTGTGTCATGGGCAATGATCATCAAGCGCAGCAAAGTGCTTTCTCAAGCATCAAAAAATGCAGAGCAGTTTGAAGACAAATTTTGGTCGGGTACTGATCTTTCTCAGCTTTACCAAAAAGTAAAAGCGCGTAAAGACGAAATTGAAGGCACAGAAGAAATCTTCTACGCAGGTTTTACAGAGTTTGCTCGCCTACGTAAGAGCAACGCAAATTCACCAGCTTACATCATGGAAGGCACTGGCCGCGCAATGCGCGTTGCTGTTTCTCGTGAAGTAGATGAGCTAGAAACAAGCTTACCGTTTTTGGCAACAGTCGGTTCTATAAGCCCTTATATCGGCCTATTTGGTACCGTTTGGGGCATCATGCACGCCTTTATTGCGCTGGGTGAAGTAAAGCAAGCTACGTTGTCTATGGTTGCACCGGGTATCGCCGAGGCACTTATCGCGACAGCGATGGGGCTATTTGCGGCTATTCCGGCAGTAATGGCGTACAACCGCCTAAGCAATAAAGTGAGTAAACTAGAGCACACTTACGCAACATTTTCTGAAGAATTCCACAGCATCCTTCATCGTCAAGCGATGGCTGGCCGAGACAGCGCGGATAAGGAATAAAGCATGGCGGGTTATCAACCTAAAAAGCGAAAAATGACAGCGGAGATCAACGTTGTTCCGTATATCGACGTAATGCTCGTACTGTTGATCATTTTTATGGCGACCGCTCCATTTGTGACTCAAGGCGTCGACGTTGATCTTCCGAAAACATCGACCGCAGAATCTATGCAAGACCTTGCTGGCGAGACTGACAGTAGCTTTATTATCATCGAAATTGATAGCGAGGGTAATTTAGGCCTAAGCGTAAATGATGAAGAAGTTCAGCGAGGTTTGTCGTTGCAAGATGTTATTGTGCGAGTGAAAGCGGAGCGAGAGGTTAAGCCGGATTCACCAGTTGCGGTAGGTGGCGACGCGGCAACACCATATGCCGATGTTGTTCTATTGCTAGATGAACTAAGTCGAGCTGGTATCCCTAAGGTAGGTCTAATGACCGATATCAGGGAATAGACATCAATTATCTATGAAAGATCACAAGAAGAAACCCAACCAATACGCCAAACCGATAGCAATATCGGTTGGTTTGCATGCAATTCTAGTTGCAGCCCTGCTTTGGGGGACTGACTTCAACATGTCTAAACCAGAGCCTACAGGGCAAATGGTTCAAGCTGTTGTCATCGATCCAAAACTTGTGCAGCAACAAGCGAAAGAAATTCGCCAGCAACGCGAAAAGGCAGCGAAAAAAGAACAAGAGCGTCTTGATAAACTGAGACGCGAAGCAGAGCAGCTAGAAAAAAACCGCAAAGCTGAAGAAGAGCAAATTCGCAAGTTGAAAGAGCAGCAAGCGAAAGATGCTCAAGCGGCACGAGAAGCAGAAGCTGCACGTAAGAAAAAAGAGCAAGAGCGCAAGCAGGAAGAAGAACGTGTTCGCAAAGAAAAAGAGCGAGCTGCTAAGCTAGAAAAAGAGCGCAAGGCAAAAGAAGAAGCCGTGCGTAAAGCTGAGCAGGAGCGTTTAGCAAAAGAAGCGGCTATAGCAAAAGCTGAGCAAGAACGTTTAGCTCGTGAAAAAGCAGCAAAAGAAGCGGAAGAAAAAGCACGTCGTGAGCGTGAAGCTGCTGAAAAAGCTGAACAAGAGCGCATTGCAAAAGAGAAAGCGGCAAAAGAGGCAGCGGAGCGAGAGCGTAAAGCGAGAGAAGCAGCTGAGCGTGCCGAGCGTGAGCGTAAAGCTCAAGAAGCCGCGTTAGATGATATTTTTGCGGGTCTCGAGAGTGAGTCAGAACAGAATCAGCAAGCGAAAAATCAACATGTGCAATCTGAAGTTGACCGCTATGGTGCAATTTACAAACAATTGATAGAGAGTCGTATCATTAAGGACGATTATCTTGTGGGAAAGTCGTGTAGGCTTAATGTGAAGCTAGTTCCAACTGGGACTGATGGTATTGTGAGTAATGTTACTGTGTTAAACGGTGACTCTCGTCTTTGTAGTGCAGCCAAAAGTGCAGTAGCCCAAGTTGGCAACTTTCCGATGCCTAAAGATAGAGATGTTATTGATAAAGTTAGAGATATCAACTTAACCGTTGAATACTAGAATAAGGAATAAGACGTGATTAGACGCCTTTTACTAGGAATGTTTGTACTGTTTAGCAGTATGACAAATGTGGCGAATGCCGCATTAGAGTTGGTCATTACCGATGGTATTGATTCAGCACGACCAATTGCTGTTGTTCCGTTTAAGTGGGAGGGCACACAAGCGCTTCCAACGGATGTTTCTGCTGTTATCGCCTCGGATTTACAACGTAGTGGTAAATTCAGCCCAGTTCCAACGAGCAAAATGCCACAAACACCGTTCAGTGAATCAGAAGTTAATTTTGATGCTTGGACCAATTTAGGTGTGGATGCGCTATTGACTGGTTCAATCAAGCAAAACGACCAAGGTGACTACGTTATCAACTATCAACTTGTTGATATTGTGCGTGGTCAGTTAACAGGTGGGAAGAGTAAGGCGCTTGGTAGTGACGGTGAATTAGTTCTGTCAAAAGATCATGTGCTGTTCAATAAAGTAGCCACTGTTCAAGGGCCTCGTATGCGTGAGTACGCTCACCGTATCTCTGATTTGGTGTATGAACAGTTAACTGGCGACCGTGGCGCTTTCATGACTCGTATCGCATATGTGGTAGTGAACGATAAAGACCGTTTCCCTTACCAACTTCGAGTCGCTGATTACGATGGCTACAATGAGCGTCTGGTTTTACGTTCTAAGCAACCATTAATGTCACCAGCGTGGTCACCAGATGGTAAAAAGCTTGCGTATGTTAGCTTCCAAAATGGCCAAGCAGAAATCTTCATCATGAACATCTACACCGGTGAACGTGAGAAAATTACTTCATACCCACGTCACAATGGTGCGCCAAGATTTTCGCCAGATGGCAATAAGTTAGCGATTGTTCTTTCTAAAACAGGCTCGCTTCATGTTTATACGTTTGACCTTAACACTCGTAAGCTGACGCAAATTACGCGTGGCAGATCAAATAATACGGAACCGTTCTGGCATCCGGATGGAAAATCGTTGATTTTCACATCGGATAGGGGTGGTAAACCACAGATTTATCAAGTAAATTTGGGCAGCGGTTCTATTGACCGTTTGACTTGGCAAGGCAGCCAAAATTTGGGTGGTCAGATTACTCCTGATGGGCGATTCCTAGTTATGGTGAACCGCAGCAACGCAGGATTTAATTTGGCGAAACAAGATTTGGAAACTGGTGCTCTTCAAGTCTTAACTAAGACCTTGCTTGATGAGTCTCCTAGTATTGCCCCAAACGGTGGCATGGTTGTGTATAGCTCGATTTACAACAAGAAAAACGTACTATCGATGGTGTCAATTGATGGTCGATTCAAAGCTAGATTACCGGCAACAAATGGGCGTGTTCGAGCGCCTGCATGGTCACCGTTTTTGTAGTAATAAGTTTGATTAATAAAGGAAAATAAGATGCAACTGAACAAGGTTCTAAAAGGGCTACTAATCGCGCTTCCTGTAATGGCTGTTACAGCGTGTAGTTCAAGCGACGACGCTGCTTCTAACACTGGTGCAGCAACAAACAACAATGGCGCAGTGGAAACAACAGTAGCTACGCCAATTGATCAAAGCGGTCAGTTGACAGAGCAAGAGCTAAAAGAGCAAGCGCTACGTGAAACTCAAACAATCTACTTTGCTTTTGACAACTCAACAATTGCAGCAGATTACGAAGAGATGCTAGCGGCTCACGCTTCTTACCTAAGCAAGAACCCAGCACTTAACGTAACTATCGAAGGTCACGCTGATGAGCGTGGTACTCCTGAGTACAACATTGCTCTAGGTGAGCGTCGTGCGCAAGCAGTAGCGAACTACCTACAAGCACTAGGTGTTCAAGCTGACCAAATCTCAATCGTTAGCTACGGTGAAGAGAAGCCACTTCTTCTAGGTCAATCAGATGAAGTTTACGCTAAGAACCGTCGCGCGGTTCTAGTATACTAATTCGAGGTAATCCTCATGTTCAGTAACACTAAGCGCGCTGTTGCGCTTACGTTACTGGCAAGTGCAGCGAACTTTGCGTTCGCTGCACCAGCTCCAGTATCCGATCTCAACAGCACATCATCCGTCTCTAAGAGCCGTTCATCTGAAACGGAAGTAGAGCGTCTAGAACGTTTGCTACAAAATCGCAATCGCGTTCAGCTCCAAATGCAACAGCAAATTGACCAAATGTCACAAGAGATCAGTGAATTGCGTGGTCAATTAGAGCGAAATAGCTACGAAATGAAACAAATGTTGCAACGTCAACGTGAGTTGTTTGTCGAGCTGGATCGTGTTCGTGGAGAGATAAAATCCGCACCTGCACAAGAAGCACAACCTGTGAAAACAGGTGGTCAGTACACTCCAAATGTTGATGAGCAAACGGCATATCAGAATGCAGTTGACCTCATTCTCAAAAAGCGTGATTACACTGGCGCAATTGCAGCGTTCCAGCAGTTCCAGAAAGATTATCCTGATTCTACATATTCAGCGAATTCTCACTACTGGTTAGGTCAGTTGTACTTCGCTAAAAAGCAGGATGAGGATGCAGTGAAAAGTTTTGCCGCTGTGGTGTCTTATAAAGACTCCAATAAGCGAGCCGATGCGTTGCTTAAGTTAGGCGAAATCGCTGAGCGTAATAACAATGCAGCTCAAGCGAAAAAGTACTACCAACAAGTGGTTGATGAATACCCAGGTAGTGCATCTGCAAAACTTGCCAGCTCTAAGCTGTAAGACGTTATGTTTTGAAAAGGAAGCCTCGGCTTCCTTTTTCTTTTCCATTTTCTGTTGGTGCAGAACGGCTAAGTCGATAGCAATGATGCAGAGCCTCTGACCTTGTGTTGCACCGAATTTCGCTACTCGGAAATGCTACCTGTAACAAAGATATACGGCTAGACCGCTAGAAATCCCCGCGACAAGTTGGTTTTTGAAAATTAACGAGGTTACAATACTCGGATTAAAGGAAGTTGCGTAGAGCAAGAGCAATGAGCCATATATTAGATAAAATCGACACTGTTTACCCATTCCCACCGAAACCAGTTCCATTAAGCGAAGAAGAAAAAGCATCTTACATTGAGCGTATTAAAAAGTTACTCAAAGAAAAAGATGCGGTACTTATCGCGCACTATTATACCGACCCTGAGATTCAAGCCCTAGCTGAAGACACTGGCGGGTTTGTTGGTGACTCGTTGGAAATGGCGAAGTTTGGTAATCGTCACCCTGCAAGTACATTGATTATTGGTGGTGTTCGCTTTATGGGCGAGTCGGCCAAAATTCTGACACCAGAAAAGCGCATTCTAATGCCAACGTTGGAAGCGGAATGTTCGCTCGACCTTGGCTGTCCTGCGGATAAGTTCAGCGAGTTTTGTGATGCTCACCCTGATCATACGGTTGTAGTTTACGCAAACACCTCAGCAGCGGTTAAAGCCCGTGCCGACTGGGTCGTTACATCGAGTATTGCGCTTGAAATCGTGGAACACTTAGACGCTGAAGATAAGCCAATTATTTGGGGACCAGACCGTCACCTAGGATCGTACATCGCTAACAAAACTGGCGCAGATATGCTGCTTTGGCAGGGTGAGTGTGTGGTTCATGATGAGTTCTCTGCTGATGCGCTACGAAAAATGAAGAGCGTGTATCCAGATGCGGCTATTTTGGTTCACCCTGAGTCACCAGCAAGCGTCGTAGAACTTGCCGATGCCGTTGGATCAACGAGTCAGCTGATCAAAGCAGCGAAAGCGCTTCCTCACAAACAAATGATCGTTGCGACAGACAAAGGCATTTTCTTTAAAATGCAGCAACTTGTGCCAGAGAAAGAACTTATCGAAGCGCCAACCGCAGGTGCAGGCGCAACATGTCGCAGCTGTGCACACTGTCCTTGGATGGCAATGAACGGTTTGAAAGCAATTGAGAAAGCGCTTAGTGAAGGTGGTGAAGAGCACGAGATTTTTGTTAACGAAGAACTGCGTGTTAAATCCCTTATACCGCTTAACCGCATGCTAGATTTTGCTGAGCAGCTAAATATGCAAGTGAAAGGTAATGCTTAAAAAGTAGGCGTAACTGAAAGTAAATCTCAAAAACCAGCCGAATATGGCTGGTTTTTTTGTGTCTTACTATCAATGAGTTACTATTGATGCAATCAATGAATATCGAGGTCATAAATTTATGGCGGTGTGGTTAGTAGTTAAAAAGTGGCTTAGTTCCCACCTTTTTAAATTGAGCAACCGAAGCCTTCTCATCTTTAGTGGCTTATATGTGAGCCTTTCATGGTGGCTGCTGGTTCTCGCTGGTGAAACAGCATTAACAGACAGTTTCGCTAACTTTATCTATTACCTCATGGTTACGGCGAGTACGGTGGGTTATGGCGACCATTCTCCAGTAACAGATATGGGTAAATGGGTTGTCGTACTATTTGTAATCCCCGGCGGTTTGAGCTTATTCGCCGCATTATTGGGGCGTATCGCTGGAGCAGCGATGGACTATTGGCGAGCGGGTATTTTAGGAAAACGGAGAGTAAGAGTGGAAAACCATATTGTATTGTTGGGCTGGAATGGATCGAGAACGATGCACCTTATTCGCATGTTACAACATGAAGAAGAGGGAAAGCGTCCGATTGTTTTATGCAGCCGTTCAGAAATAGAGAACCCGTTACCTGGCGAAATCAGTTTTATCAAAGTGACCAGTTATACCGATTCGCAAGAAATGAAAAACGCCAATATTGCCGAAGCCGCTTGCATTATTGTGGATAATCTCTCGGACGACATTACCTTGTCAGCCGCTCTATACTGCGCATCTGTAAACCCTTCCGCTCATTTGGTCGCTTACTTTAAAGATGAAGCGCTAGGCCGACTTCTAAGTCAGCATTGCCCGAAAGCGGAATGCATACCTGCTGTTGGCGCAGAAATGTTGGCAAAAGCGGCGGTTGACCCGGGCTCAAGTGCGCTTCATCAGGAGCTTTTGGCTTCAACACGAGGTATGACGCAATACTCAGTTATTTATCCTGAGGGGCAGTCTGCCACCACTATTGAGAATCTCTTCGTTTTTCTCAAAAGACGCCATCATGCCACGCTGATTGCTTTTGATATTGGCGATGGTATTCAACTCAACCCAGATTTAGATGCTGAAGTACCCGCGAGTACCAAGCTGTTTTACATTGCAGATGAACGTATTGAAGATTTTGCCTGGAAAGAAATGAACAAGGAACAATAATGCACATGATTGCCGGCCTGTTAGCAGGCTTCCCAAACTTTTTACTCTATTTCTCTGTTTCTATTATTTTTGTATTGGCGTTTAAGTTCATCTACGTCAAGTTGACGCCATACGATGAGTGGCATCTGATTAAAGAAAAACAAAATACAGCAGCAGCGATTGCGCTAAGTGGGGCTTTCCTTGGTTACTGTCTCGCGATTTCGGGGGCGGCAAAAAACTCGGTCAATATCGTCGATTTTATGGTGTGGGGCGTTGTCGCAATGCTTGCTCAAATTATCGCATTTGCAATTGTACGCTTTATTTTACTTCCGAAAGTGGCAGAGCGTATCGAAAAAGATGAACTGCCAGCCGGTATCGTATTAGCCGCAGTTTCTGTTTCGGTTGGCGTATTGAATGCCGCGTGCATGACCTACTAGGAGGAACGATGAAGCGGAGTTCTAACGTTAAACGTTCTTCCATGGACAAAAGCTTAAAGCTTGGGAAAATTCTTCCCTTTGCTGCCTTTGGTGGTATTTTCTTCTTTGCTACGTACGAGTCAAAAACAGAAGGGTACATTTTTTCTGATGCTGATGAGTGTAAATCTAACTCGCCTGAGTTTAGTGAACAGTGTGACATTGCATACCAAGAAGCTTTAGCTCGTGCCGAACAAAATGCCCCTCGCTACCGCAGCGAGTTCGAATGCGAGAATGATTTCTACGAGGATGATTGTTACTACAGTTCCAGTTCCCGAGCTTATGTACCTAACTTTGGCGGTTTTTTTTACAGTCGCTCATTAAGCGGGTTGAAAGGTTATAACAAGAGCTATTACTCAGAGCCGATGTACCGTTATAAATCCAAATTCTATAATGGAGCAGGACAATTCTTTGGCTCCTACCGAAATCAGCCGACCAAAGTTGCGACGAATAGCCTTAATAAACGTGGTGGCGGCACCATTGGCAGGGCGATGTCTCGAGGCGGGTTTGGTAAAGCGGTGTCGGTCAGTCGAGGCGGTTAAAAAGCACTATGTTTCGACGAGAAATACAAGAGCGCGAAAACTGGCGTGAATTAGCACGCCAGTTTGGTTTTGGTTTCCATACCATGTATGACCAACCGTATTGGGATGAGAGTGCTTACTATCAATTCACGCTGGAGCAAATTGAGCGCGATATAGAAGCGCCCACTGAAGAGCTGCATCAGATGTGCCTGGCTATTGTGGATGAAGTCGTTCGGAGTGAGCGGTTGCTGACGCAATGTGCGATCCCTGAATCTATGTGGGAGCAGGTCGCTTCTTCATGGAGACGAAGCGAACCTTCGCTTTATTCGCGGCTGGATTTCGCGTACAACGGGACCTCGCCAGCAAAATTACTGGAAAACAATGCGGATACGCCAACCAGCTTGTTTGAAACTGGCTTTTGGCAGTGGGTGTGGCTAGAAGATGTTGTAAATAAAGGTCGAGTTCACCAGAGCGCGGATCAATTCAATATTCTTCAAGACTTTTTGATCGAGCGCTTTGCCGAAATAGCAAAATACCAACCAGGACAAACACTTCACTTTAGCTGCTGCAAGTACACTGAAGAAGATAAAGGGACTGTCCAGTATTTAGAGGATTGCGCGCGAGAGGCAGGGTTAGCAACGGCATTCGTGCATGTCGAAGATATTGGAGTGACGGAAGATGGTCTGTTTGTGGATGCTGACGACAGAGCGATTCGTTGGATGTTTAAGCTTTACCCTTGGGAGTTTATGTTTGAAGAGGAATATGCGAAGTACTTAGCGACTGCGAACGTAAACTGGTTAGAACCGATGTGGAAGTCGATTCTATCCAATAAAGCACTTTTACCGTTATTGTGGGAGCGTTTTCCTAACCACCCGAACCTTTTGCCCGCTTATTTTGCTAACGATTCAAAAGCGAACACTATGAGAGATTATGTCATCAAGCCACTATTTTCTCGAGAGGGCGCGAACATCGAGATCGTCATCGATGGAAAACGTTTTGTTAAAACGTCAGGGCCTTATGAATCTAAATTCAATATCGTCCAGCAATACCATCCACTACCTAAGTTTGGGCACAACCATACGTTAATTGGCAGTTGGTTGGTCAATGATAGAGCTGCCGGTATTTCGATTAGGGAAGACAGTAGCTTAGTGACTCAAGATATGGCGCGGTATATTCCACATGTAATTTTAACATGATCAAAAAAGCTCTCCATTTGGAGAGCTTTTTGTCTATTCAGCCGTTCAATCTTGATGGTCGACAGCGTTGCGTCTATTGTTCTTCAGCTAATGCAACACCGCGCTGGGTAAGACCACATAACATCACTGGCATTGCATTGAAGATCTCTTCAAACTGCTCTAAGCCTTCCATACCTTGTTCGGCCAATGTTTCAATGGTTGTTTCTGGGTCGTAAAGCATAGTAAGAGAAAGTAAAACACCACCGAGTAGGGCATTATCTTCGCTATCCTCAGGCATCAACGTTTCCCAGTCATCACGCGCAAGTTGCCAGCCTTGTAATACACCTTCACAGAAATCGCGAGCCTGACTTGTTACAATGTCTTGCTCATCTAGCGCGCACCCTGCAGGCCACTGCCAAGTGCCTTCTAGGAGAGCGGGACGAGTTTGGTTCCACATTTGTACAATCTCGTCAATGTACTGCTCTAGTTGTTCACCGTCAGTAAATGGCGCTGTTTCTTCTCCACCCCATAAGAATGGCAACCACTCTTGAGGCATTAATACGTTTGGCGCTGCAGCCATCGCTGTTACAAAGCCTTGAGTTTTTGCCAGGTTTAGTAGTTTACCGTCAAGTTCTGGGAGAGAAAGGATGTCTTGTAGTTTCAAAATAGAATACCATTTGTTAATGGGCTGGTTGATTGCGCTCATCTTACCAATCAATTAGTGATAAATCGATATTAGGGAATGATTCACACATCTATGGAAATTCGCTCATCACTTAGAAAAAAAAGCATTCTCGCCCTAACACTTTACCTGTGCTTCTTTATCGCCACTATCGGTTCTGTCGCCTATTTGGTTGTTGAGCCACCGGTTAGACAAAAGCTAGAGCAAAACCTAGAGTTACGTACCCAACTCCTGGCTCTTGAGATAAAAGAGCCCCTCCTCAGTTCTACAGGTGTATTGAGCAGCTTAGTAGGGCTAGCCCAAGGGACTGAAAATATTCAATCTCTCAACACAATAATTCCACATATTCTTCAATTGAGTGACAAGATGCTTGTTAGTGGTGGCGTATGGCCTAAACCCGAGCTCACAGCAGAACAATGGAGATATAGAAGTCTATTCTTCAATAAAAACAGTGATAGTGGTATTGACCAAATTCACTCCTACAATAATCCCGAATCTGGCGGTTATGATAATGAACCCTGGTATGTCGCTGCCGCCGATGCTCCGGTAGGTTCTGTTAGTTGGTCTACGGTTTACATCGATACCTTTACTCAGGTCCAGATGATTACCGCGTCTTCTCCGTACTACCAAAACGGTCGATTCGCTGGAGTTGTAACGGTAGACCTATCACTTGATGCACTTTTTCAGTTTATTCGAGAGCACACGAACCAGCATTCTTTGGGGGTAGTGGTTCGCGATGCTGACTCAAACGTGATTATTGAACACAACTTTCAACTGACGGACGAAATTTATGTCAGCGAGCTTGATTTCGGAGAGTTCGATTGGCGCATGGAAGTTGTCAACGCAAAAGCTAAAGTCGCTGATCAAGTGTTTGAACAAGTGATGAGCGTTGAGGGGAGGATCATTCCATTTTTGCTCTTGTGTGTCTTGGTCGGTTACTACTTACTGAATCGCTACATTGTTGAACCAATTGTTCGCATTGCCGCTAAGATTGATGACTCGAAAACTGGTGGGATCATAGATATTGACTACGATAGCGATGACGAAATCGGACAGCTTATCGAGAAGTTCAATGAAAAGACGATCTATTTAGAGCAGGAGAGAATAAAAGCTCAGGCTTCGACAAACGCTAAAACGGCATTCTTAGCCACATTGTCCCACGAGATTCGCACACCAATGAACGGTGTACTAGGAACTGCCCAGATACTGTTAAAAACACCACTTAGCGATGAGCAGCGTAAGCACCTGAGAACACTTTATGATTCAGGTGATCACATGATGATATTACTCAATGAGATTTTAGATTACTCAAAAATTGAACAAGGGCATGTTGAGTTTGAAAATAAGCCTTTCCCAATTGAGTCGATTATCGGCAGTATCAAGAGTGTTTATCAAACTCTATGTGCAGAAAAAGGTCTTCGCTTTAGAGTAGTCTCGCATTTACCAACGGGTCGTTGGTACAACAATGACAAAGCCCGTTTGCGTCAAGTACTGTTCAATCTACTCAATAACGCTGTTAAGTTCACCGATCGTGGCATCATAGAGGTAGAGCTAGCCGAGAAATCGAGTAAGGCAGGCACCAAGCTGATACTAAAGGTAAAAGATACAGGAATTGGTATTTCAAAAGAGGCACAAAAACGCATTTTTCGTCCTTTTGAGCAAGCGGAGTCATCAACGACTAGACGGTTTGGTGGTACAGGGCTTGGTTTAGCAATAGTCAAAGAAATCGCGGAACATATGGGTGGGCAAGTGGTTGTAGAGAGTCAGGAGGACGCTGGAACGACTTTTACTGTCGAAATTGCCCTTACACCTTGCAAGCCGGGTAAAGTAGAGTCAATCAATACACATAAATTGAACTGTAAAGGGTTGAAAGCACTCATTGTTGAAGACAACCGAACAAATGCGATCATTATGGAAACTTTCCTCCGAGCCAAGGGCTTTGAGTGCACAAGTGTCGAAAATGGTCAGCTTGCAGTCGATGAGGTTGCGAGCAAACCATTTGATTTGATACTAATGGATAATCATATGCCTGTTCTAGATGGCGTTGGGGCCATATCAGCCATTCGAGCAATGAGTTCACCTGCTAAGTCGGTGCTGATTTTTGGCTGTACAGCGGATGTGTTCAAAGAAACACAAGAACGTATGATTAATGTAGGAGCAGACCACATAATAGCGAAACCAATAGTGGAGTCTGAATTAAATGATGCACTGTATCTTCATGCGACACAGTTATATCAGTACCAATCGGACTTTGATGGAAATGCAGCAGATAGCTTTAATGCTGAAAAGTGGTTACTCAACTTCTATGTCGCTCTAGATAATGGACATCTTAATGAAGCACTTGAGGCTATTTCAGCGATCATTGCGGAGGCCCCCCTTGAACTCAGTGACGACGTTTCTTCAGTCGCTGAACGGATAAGAAGTAACTTAAAGCGTCAGCAATCCCCAGACCAAGATGATATCGATACATTAACGATTTTGCTGGCCTCACCATAACTGAATCAATATGGCGCAACTGTGAATTGTTCTTACTATTCATACGTCATCCAGCTTCGTGACAAACTCTTCTAACCTGCAATGAACAGGCTTGCAGTTTTACTTTTACGAGTAAAGCAGCAAGACCTTCTACTGTGATTATATCGGTAATACTCTGAATTTTCGCAGCTTGGTAGCATAAGCTATAGGAGTGACTGTTTACAGTCCGAGTTTTGTTCTAACTTTACGTCAAAATAATTATCGTAACCCCTTTTTATGTAAGTGAAATCCGTGTTTTTGTACCATTTTTACGTAATTTTAGGCGTTTTTACTCGTCATTGGTGAAAAAAACTACTTTTACTTTAAAAGTTGGTTATAAATTTACAACTTAATTTTAAATACAGAGCCATAAGCTAGTTTTTGTGTGTTCTAATTGCATCATTAACTGGCTTGGTGTCTTTTTAGTGGTTAATAGTTTTATTATTTTTATTAATTGCAGTGTTTGATTTTAAGGGTTTTGTAAATGAAGTCTCGTGGACCATTTTGTATTCGTCACGCCGCAGCGGATACCTTTGCTATGGTTGTTTTTTGCTTTATCACAGGGATGATTGTCGAGATTTTGATTTCAGGGATGACATTTGAGCAATCTCTAGCATCGCGTACGCTATCGATTCCAGTGAATATCGCCATTGCTTGGCCGTATGGGGTTTTTCGTGATTGGGTGCTGCATCAAGGTAGTAAGGTGTCACCGTCTTCCTTTATGAAAAACATCTCTGATCTGGTCGCTTATGTACTATTTCAATCTCCAGTTTATGCGGGTATCTTATTCGCAGTTGGCGCGTCTACAGATCAAATTGTGACCGCAGTGGCAAGTAACGCTGTTATTTCTTGTGGCATGGGTGTGTTGTATGGGTACTTCTTGGACATGTGCCGCCGTTGGTTCCGTGTTCCCGGTTATTCTCAAAGCATCTAAATGCCCCAGTTTTGCTCAATTTAGTTACTTAGTGAGCAATCGATTCGAAAAGGGCGCTTTTTTTTATGTTTAGCCTTGACCATCAGGCACATAATCATTAAATTAGCGCCTCGTTAGCCAATGATGCTAACCAAAATTTGATTCGGTGAGTTGTCCGAGTGGCTGAAGGAGCACGCCTGGAAAGTGTGTATACGGCAACGTATCGAGAGTTCGAATCTCTCACTCACCGCCACATTCTAAAAGGTCTGATTTATCAGGCCTTTTTTCGTATCTACACTAAAGTAATGCGTCATTGAAAGTACACAAGAGTGCTCAAGGTGCAAGCGCCATTCTATCTACAAGCCAACTATTCACATCTCACCTCTATACAACGCCAAAATTGAAGATGCTATACAGAGGCAGCCATAATCTGATTGGTGCGGGTTAGCACATCCGCTTTAATCTAGAATTTAGCACCCATATCACATGAGGTATGAATACGGCCACAAGAATGAACGTAGTGCTACTAGATGCTAAGCAAAACAGCCATGAACACGAATACAACAGCAATCATACCAAAGAGATCTGTGTTTAGATTGAGGTCATCAGGGTTAAATTTTTCAATGCTTTGCGTCGTTTTGCATCTTATCTTCATGTTCTTGTCCTTATTTCATGTACGATTTCAACAGCAACATAACATGCAATTGAGTGTTCACAAGTCATAAAAAGCATAAGTATACTTGCACCTCATTGAGCGCAAAAAATACTCAAAGCGTTTTAAAGTGGCGGTCTACCTTTTGTAACATCAAATATTCTTTCTGTTTTTGTGCCTGTATCGCTATAGTTGAGAAACGGTTATCTCGTTCTAGTTAGGAACAAACTACTGGCTGCCGCTACATTCTCTCAGCGTTCCCACTCAGTCGCCTTGGGTAGATACTTTAGTCGTTGAGTACTGCAAAAAAACGCCGCATGAGCAGCGGCGCTTTGTTGAGGAATTCCCTTTCCTACTTGTAGCTAAGTTCTGTCGCTTTGCCTTTGAAGATCCGGTATACCACAAAGGTGTAAAGCAATATCACCGGCATAACAATCATCACACCGTAGCCCACGATTATTAACGTCGCAGGCGAGGAGGCAGCTTGTTGTGCGGTCATTAATCCCGGCACAACTTCTGGGAAGAAGCTATACGCAAGCCCGAGAAAGCTCAACGCGAAAATGACAGTGACACCAAAGAAAGGCCAGCGCACACCCAGATCATTCACCATTGGAACCTGACGCAAATAGCGATCAACTAGGAAGATGGTTGCCAATACAATTAACGGAACTGGGGCAAGCAACAAGATTTCTGGGAAGCTGAACCAACGCAAGGCAACTTGTTGATTTACAATTGGGTTTACAACGCTAACCACCAAGATTCCTAAGGCTGCTAACCAACCAGCACGGCGAGACCAACGGGCCGAGCGTATTTGCAAATCACCTTCCGTTTTTAGTACTAACCATGCGCCACCGATGTAAACGTACGCCGCCGCTACACAAAGTGCGCTTAACCAAGCAAAGCCAAATGCTTCGGTTGATTGTTCAAATCCCATGATGTAACGACCCACCATGTAGCCTTGGGTTAGCGCGGTGACTAACGAGCCAATTCTGAAGCACCAATCCCAGTGAGGTTTATGATCCGAGTTCGCTTTGGCTCGGAAGTCGAACGCCACGCCACGCATGATCAGTGCGATAAGCATAATCGCGGTCGGCATATAAAGTTCCGTCAAAATCAAGCTATGAGCAGTAGGAAAGGCAATCAGCAGAATACCGACGGCTAACACCAACCACGTTTCATTCGCATCCCAGAAAGGGCCTATAGACGCTATCATTCGGTCACGTTGCGCTTCATTATCACTCGGTAAAAGGATACCGACGCCAAGATCGTAGCCGTCGAGCACGGCATACATAAAGACCGAGAAGCCAAGCAGCAGAAGATAAATTTCTGGTAGATAGTCGAGCATGATTAGGCCTCTTGTTGTGTCAGTGGGACTTCATGGGCTGCAACGTCTTTGCGCGCCAAATAGAATAGGGTATGGATGTACGCAACCAGCAATGCAGCATAAATGGCTAAGTACATAATGAGCGAAGTCATCACGCTACTGCTCGCAACCGTGGTGACGGCTTCGGATGTTCGCAATACACCGCTGACCAACCAAGGTTGTCGACCAATCTCAGTAACATACCAACCCGCCAGTGTGGCTATCCAACCAGAGAACGTCATGGCTAATACCGTGTACAGGTAAGGTTTAGGTAGCGCTTTTTTACGTGCTAGCTTCACCGCGCCATACCAGCTAACAAGCAACATAAGGACACCAACACCAACCATCACGCGGAAACCAAAGAACAAGGGCTTCACTGGCGGGTGGTCAGGTGCAAACTCGTTAAGTCCTTGGATTTCCCCATCTAAGTCATGCGTAAGAATCAAACTCGCCAGCTTTGGGATGCCCACTTCAAAATCATTGCTGCGAGTTTCTTCATTTGGCATCGCAAACAGAAGAAGAGGCGCGCCTTGCTCGGTCTCCCACACGCCTTCCATCGCTGCGATTTTTGCAGGTTGATGTTCAAGCGTGTTTAACCCGTGAAGGTCACCGACAAAGATTTGAATTGGGATGAATCCAGCCGCCGCGAACAGCGCGACTTTTAGGCCAAGTTTGGCTGAGCGGTGATCTGGCTTTTTCATTATTTGATAAGCTGAGATACCCGCAATCAAGAAGCTGGCAGTCAGCGCCGATGCTAATAGCGTGTGCAGAAGACGGTAAGGTAAAGAAGGATTGAAAATAACTTCCTTCCAACTGGTTACATGTACAATTCCGTCAATCACTTCATAGCCACTTGGTGTGTGCATCCAGCTGTTAAGCACTAGAATCCAAAACGCGGACATACTTGTCCCAACAGCAACCAGAACGGTGGCGAGAGTATGAACCCATTCCGGCACTCGTCCTCGTCCAAAAAGCATCACGCCAAGGAAGGTGGCTTCCATAAAGAAGGCGGTCATCACTTCGTATCCGAGCAATGGTCCTGCTACGTTACCGACTCGTTCCATAAAGCCTGGCCAGTTGGTACCAAACTGGAAACTCATCGTAATGCCGGATACCACACCTAAGGCGAAAGTAAGAGCGAATATCTTGACCCAGAAGTAATAAACATCGAGCCATACGGGGGCCTGGGTGCGGTTATATCGCCACTTGAAAAACACCAACATCCATGCCAACGCGATGGTGATGGTCGGGAAGAGAATGTGAAAGCTGATATTGGCCGCGAACTGGATCCGCGACAGCATGAGGGTATCTAACATCTTGGTTCCTCAAAAACGTGCCATACTAAAAATCGTGTCTATCTGTAATTTAGTTACGAAAAGTCGGGCAGTTTGGATTCATGTATCGAGAAATACAGGTGATTCTGTTTTCTTCTAACCATGATTTATATCAACTAAGGGAAAGAAAGGAGTGTAGGAAATTGTCTCAAAATGCCACTAATAGTCGCGAGAAGTGAGTAAAAGAAAGCAAATGTAACTGAAGGAGCATGGATTAAGATTAGTTCGAATTATCCTTATGATGGTTTCGATAATCCTGAAATAAAATTACAAAAACAATATTTTTAGTAAGGAAAATTGCCTTGCCTTCACTTTGAACCTCCATACTATTTATACACTAGTCATGTCGAGATCATCTCAAACACAGCAAACTTACTGGCAGTTAAGGTGGGAAACTTTAGCTAATTGATAAACTTAAAATTGCACTGCTAATGACATATGCATCATAAGTTCGTTAGCACTCGACCAGAAGTGCGATAGGCTACATTTTTATACTAGCGAACGATTTGGCGCTAGGTAATTCGGCTTTCACTAGATCAACAAGTCGACTGCGGACCATTTTCGATTCCTGATGAGTTTCAATCCAAACTGACACTTACTTTTCAGCAAGTGTGCTAGTGTCTTTCTTATTATTTATTAAATAATTAATAGATGCCGATATGGTAAAGAGAGTTGTGGACAGCTATCTCGAGCAGTAGACTGGCGCTAGCCAGAGAGTCTGACTTTGAGGGGGGCATTCTACATGAATTTTGGATTCTGCCACCGCAAAGCTGATATTGAATTTGATGGAGATGGATAATGAATGACAGTTGGGCTAATTTCTTTCCTTACTTTGCTGGAGCTTTTAAGCTTATTGTATTAGGGATAGGAGCCTACTTAGCCATTAAATGGCATTTTGACGAAGAGCGAAGGGTAAGAGAAGCGGAAGGTGTGGTGTTTGATAACCCAAGTCTCATGAAAAAGTTTGCGAAGACGCTAACTCTGCCATTCCTTTTGTGTCTTCTAGTTCTTCTTGTTATATATGCTACCAACTGGTTCCTGTATTGACGGCTTTATTGTTTGTTGTAGTAAAGCTGAATGCTGCCGCCTCTGAGAGTCGAGCCGTAGTTGAAGTTAACGCCTATGCCGAAATTGTCCAACCAATCAAAGGGCTTTGGTGCATAAAATAGCCATCCTATAGAAGCTTCGTAGTAATGCGGACTTCCCAGTTCATCGCTTAAATCATGCGAAAGGTCGACTCTTTTAATCCCGGTAAATAAAGCCTGCTCACCGTGATAAATATTGTAGTAACCGGTGATTTCATTAGATAGGTACCAACCTTTAGGGTTGCCTATATTGCCGTTATTTGCGCTTCCCCAGCTGTGCCCAATGAATGAATTCAATGTCGAACTGGCATGCCATTTCCCCCAACTTGTGGGAGACGTGTATTTGGCTTTAATGGATGGTTGAACTATTGCCGCCCATGCTGAAACGTTAACGGCACGGCCGTCTAGGATTCTTCCAATGATGGAGGAAAGTTTATTATCGGTAGAGAATGAGTTTTCATAACGCATAAGGTGAGTCGTCGTTCTGGTGCTAAGAGTGACGCTTTCACTTGCTTTGTATAGATACCCATAACCAATCGACGCACCGTATGTCCTTTCCTTGAGAAGATCCTTACTTGTGCCGAATAGTTTGAGATCATTCTCTGTTTGTATCGTAAACGCCTTAAACGACAGCTCATGTAAATCCTCGCTGCCCTCAATGTCAAAGTTAGTCGTGTAAGGGAGAACATATACGGATTTGCTTCGACGTTCATTGATTGACTCGTCAGTCCCGAACTCTGGGTTGGCGGTATCAAATAATGCATTCGGATCAAAGTCGCCAATACCAAACGCAATTGCGTCAGTGTCGGACAGCAAAACCGCGATAGAAAAACGTTGTTGAAGAAGGTTGCTAATTTCCTTATCTAGTGGATCCGCATTAGCAGTATGAGGTAGAGAGAGTAGGAGAGCGAGCGAAACGACTCGCCACTCCACTGAGGCGAAGTTGGGTTGGAACATTTTGGCTCTTTTAAATGGTTCATGCATGGAGTTTTCGGACGTACCGGTACGCTAACATTAGTTTAATCGTTGAATGGTTGATGTAACTTTGAGAAATCTATGTTTTCTCATATTGATATGAAAAAGTTCCTTAAACGAGTTTAGCTTCAATGTGTATGCTGCACCAGATTTGTTTAGCAACATCATTCTTTTCTGAAGATGTAGCAAGACTTTGTGACTAGGTTGCATTATTTTCTTTAATGCGTCTCTTGAGAGGAAAATAGCAAACTTTTTTATTGCCTTGGCGCTCAAGAAAATCTGAATCGTTCACTGTGCTACTGGTTAACTTCGAAAACTTGTAAGTATCCTGTCTGCCAACATCACGACTAACATCATCAAGGAGTACCCTTAAATACGTCAGATAAACAATGGTTTTTTTTTGAGCTTTAAAAGAAATGTTCGGACCTTTGAATATTTCGCGGTGGTGCTCAATCCAAGAACTGTGTTTTGTATGTGTTCTCAGTAAATCATTGAGTCGATCTATTCTTCAAAATGTGGTCCCTTTTAATTCACTTTCTGTTACATATTTTTCGTTTTGAAAGAGCATTTTAATTTGCATCTTTTGAAAAGATCTCTTTGTTAAATTTTGTATAAAATCAACTAATTGTTGAAATTAGAACCCTTGTCAAAAAGTCATTAGATTTCATGTTGAATAGCCTCTTTTACCTAATAGTATACTCTATTTGTTTGATATAATTTCCGGCAGTTTGTATACCATAAATAAAGAGAGTCTATTCATGTTCCAGAACTTAACGATCAAGCAGAAGATAGTGATTCCGCTGTCATTGATTATTGGATTGTTTATTGTGAGCTCTGTATTAAACGTTATGACAAGTTGGAAGCAATCTGAATTGAGTGAGACACTCAACGAACAGATCGTGCCGAACTTATTAACGATTGAGGATGCTTATCGCGATCTTTACCAAGCAACATCTGCAATCCAAGGTGTTGCACTTTCTGATACTCAAACCGATATTGATCACCACATCGGTGAATACAAAGACAACGCCTACAAAGCACTGCCACGTATGGAACAAATGATTGAGCTATCACAAGCCGGTGTGATGCCTTCTACACATGGTAATGAAGTTCGAACGCTTGTCTCTTTGGGTGAAAAGTGGTTAGCAAGTTATGAGGCGATGCTACGTTTACCTCAATCTCAATGGCGTGGTTACTACAATGAGCACAAACATACCTTTGAAGACCAATTTATCGAGGTTAGAGCGCAGCTTAACGTTGTAAAAGATGCAATAGAAGAAAAGCAAAGCCAATTGAAGGACGAAATATCAGCGGCTGCAACAAGAGCAGAACTCATTCTTGAGGCTGGCATTGTGATTGTTATTTTTGCCGCTATCGCGATGGCTTTTTTGTTGTTACAAACGGTTGTGAAGCCTATCAATGATATTAAAAATGCGATGACAGAAATTGCGTCCGGTGAAGGTGATCTAAGTCAGCGAATCGATGTAAAAACACAAGACGAAATTGGCAATTTAGCAGACGCATTTAACCAGTTTGTGTCCAAAATTCAAATGACAGTCGCTCAGGTAATTGAAAGCTCAAATACCTTACGTAACGAAATGGCAAATCTTAGCTCGTTGACCACGACCATCGCGAATTCGACCGTTTCTCAGCAAAAAGATAGCGAGGCGGTAGCAGCGGCAGTGCATGAAATGCAAGTCACCAGCAGAAATGTAAGCGATAGCGCTAACGAAGCTGCGGTTGCGAGCCAAACAGCGAATGATGAACTTACCAATACCAATGTTATTTTGGATCAAACGGTTAGCTCAATTCGTAGCCTCGCAAGTGAAATCGAAAGCGCAAGCCACGTCATTAACACATTGGATCATGATGTGAGTAACATTGCGTCCGTACTGGATGTAATTCGTGGTATTGCCGAGCAAACAAACTTATTAGCGCTTAACGCAGCCATTGAAGCGGCTCGCGCTGGAGAGCAAGGGCGAGGCTTTGCTGTGGTAGCGGACGAGGTTCGTTCTTTAGCCAGTCGTACGCAACAGAGTACGGGAGAAATCCAAACCATGATTGAAAAGCTACAATCTGGTGCAGGACAAGCTGTAGAAGTGATGCGCGGTAGCCAAAATAGCAGTGATGAAACGATCAAGTCCGCTGGCCGAGCGAGTGAATCCCTTTCTGAAATCTTGAACGCGATTTCACGTATGAACGAGATGAATACACACATTGCAACGGCTGCGAGCCAGCAAAGTACAGTAAGTGACGAAGTAAATAGCAACGTACAAGGCATTGCAGACAGTAGCACTTCAATTGTGGAAATCGTAAACCAAGCGCAAGCTTCTTTAGCCATGTTGTCAGAGCAAACTCAACGTTTAGATCATCAGGTCAGTCAGTTCAAAGTATAAGCTTGAGAACAGCAATCTCACTGACGAAATAACCCGCTTCTTAGCGGGTTATTTTTTAGATAAGTGGCGAACCTGACTTGTGAAATTTCGACTATATTTACATTCCTTTCTCACTTTAGTTCGTATACCAGAGTGGGCAAATAACCCTAGACAGCGGTAACAAACTCTGTACAGCGTGATGATGCTTTTATCATCACTTTTGCTGCTTTTTAACCATTGCAATTGCACACAGGAAAATGTGATTTCCAACCCAAAATCTTCAAATTTGAGAACTTCATAACACCTTTACCATAAACGTTTTTCGTAAGCGTATAGAACTGTAAATTTTGTTGTATGTACAACACTGGGTATTTATCATCCTAATTAATTTGTTCTGGATATACATCCGTTAGTCATTATTAAGTCATTCTAGAAGCTTTTAATAAGGAATCTTGAAGGCTTGTCGGTAGATAAGAGAGAAAAATTCATGAGACGTAAAACCACGCTATCTCTGCTGATTGCGTCGAGCCTTTTTGTGGTTGGATGTCAACCTAGCGAAGAAGGATCGAGCCAAAATGGTGGTCCTGCGCCCGCAACCGAAGTAGAAGTGTTAACAGTGCAGCCAACGCGCCAAGCATTGACAGTAGAGCTGCCGGGTCGTAGCCGAGCATTCAAAGAAGCAGAAGTTCGTCCGCAAGTTACTGGCATTATTTCGGAACGAAATTTTGTTGAAGGTGGATTTGTTGAACAAGGACAGTCGCTATATCAAATTGATGATTCGTCATTTCAGGCGGATTTGCTGAGCGCTGAAGCGGAATTAATCCGTGCGCAAGCTGCGGCAGAGTCGACCTATGCCACGGTGAAGCGTTACAGAACCTTGATCACCAAAAAATCCATCAGCCAACAAGACTTGGATGAAGCAGAAGCGGCATACAAAGAAGCGAAAGCGCAGGTCCTAGTCGCAAAAGCCAAGATCAACACAGCAAAAATCAACTTAGATTATACGCAAGTCAAAGCTCCGATTAGCGGGGTGATCGGTAAATCGAGTGTGACAGCGGGTGCGTTGGTTACGGCTAACCAAGCTGCCAAATTAGCGACCATTCAGCAGCTTGACCCTATCAATGTTGATATTGTGCAATCATCCGCGCAACTGCTGCGTTTGAAAGCATCACTCTCCCAAGGCCATATGCAAGAAGATGATTCTGCGCAAGTTACATTGATGCTTGAAGATGGCAGCACTTACGAACACAAAGGCACAATGAAATTTACTGAGGTCAATGTGAACGAAAGTACGGGCAGCGTGACGCTTCGTGCCGAATTCCCAAACCCTGACGGTTTGTTGCTACCTGGAATGTTTGTTCGTGCGACGGTCATTACTGGTGTCGACCCTGATGCGATTCTAATACCACAAAATACGGTATCTCGTGATGCGACAGGTAAAGCGACAGTGATGACGGTTAATGGCGAGAACAAAGTGGAAGCGAAACCAGTGAAGACAGCTGAAGCGATCAATAGCCAATGGCGCATTATTGATGGTTTGAACGCGGGTGATAAAGTCATTACCGCCGGTTTACAAAAGGTAGGGCCAGGTAGTTCGGTAACTATCCAAAACGGTGAACAGGAGTAATCATGGCACGATTTTTTATCGATCGTCCGGTATTTGCTTGGGTTCTCGCGATTCTAACGATGTTGGCGGGGGTAATGTCATTATTCAATTTACCCGTCTCGCAATACCCAACGATTTCACCGACGACGATCACCATCAGTGCTCGTTATCCAGGTGCATCAGCAAAAACCGTTGAAGACTCGGTAACGCAGGTTATCGAGCAAAATATGACGGGATTAGATTACCTTCGCTACCTATCATCGAGCAGTGATGCATTTGGTAATGCGACAATTACCCTGACGTTTGATAGCGAAGCTGATCCTGATATCGCGCAAGTACAGGTGCAGAACAAACTGCAATTGGCATTGACTTCATTGCCGATGGAGGTACAAAACCAAGGTATTGTCGTCAATAAATCTAATACGGCATTTCTCATGGTCGTCGCAGTTTATTCTGAAGATCCTGACTTTACAGAAAACGATATCGGCGACTTTGTTGTAACGAATATTCAAGACCCGATAAGTCGTGTTACTGGTGTAGGACAAGTGCAGGCGTTTGGTGCGCAGTATGCAATGCGAGTTTGGCTGGATCCTTTTAAGCTTACGCAGTTCAACTTGACCGCGATCGACGTAGCAAATGCAATCAGTGAACAGAACGCGCAAGTTTCTTCAGGTCAACTTGGTGCGGCACCTGCGCAGGAGGGTCAGTTGTTGAATGCTACGATTTCTTCTGCAAGTCGTTTGAGCAGTGTAGAAGAGTTCCAAGACATCATTCTTAAGTCTGACGCCAGTGGTTCGAATGTTTATTTGAAAGATGTAGCTCGCGTTGAGCGTGGTGCAGAAAGTTATGATATTCGAGGCCAATATAATGGCTTCCCAGCATCGGGGTTAGGTATTTCATTAGGTACTGGCGCAAACGCGCTTGAGACCGCCAATGCGGTAAAAGAGCGCTTAGAACAACTGAGTGCAACGTTCCCAGAAGGGTTGCAGATTGCTTACCCATTTGAAACAACGCCATTCGTCAAAGCCTCGATTCAAGAAGTGGTTAAAACGCTATTAGAAGCTATTCTTCTTGTGTTCTTAATCATGTACCTGTTCTTGCAGAACTTCCGTGCGACGATCATTCCAACGATCGCAGTGCCTGTCGTATTGCTCGGAACCTTCGCTATTTTGTACGCGACTGGATTTAGCGTAAACACGTTAACCATGTTCGCGATGGTTCTGGCTATCGGTTTGCTGGTGGATGACGCCATCGTTGTGGTGGAAAACGTCGAGCGTGTGATGCATGAAGATGGTTTAGAGCCCAAAGAAGCGACCAAAAAATCGATGGGGCAGATCACTGGTGCCCTGATTGGTGTGGGGTTGACGCTTTCAGCGGTATTCGTCCCTATGGCGTTTATGTCTGGTTCTACCGGGGTTATTTACCGTCAGTTCTCGATAACTATTGTGGCGGCTATGACGCTTTCCGTTTTGGTTGCGATAATTCTGACTCCAGCATTGTGTGCTACGTTGCTGAAAAAAGGCGATGCTGAGCTTCTAGAGAAAAAAGGCTTCTTTGGCTGGTTTAACCGCAAGTTTGATGCGATGACAGCAGGCTATGAAACCGGCGTTGCCAAACTTCTAAAACGCACAGGTCGCATGTTGGTTGTATTTTTGGCAATGAGTGCAGGTGCTGGCTGGTTATTTATGAACCTTCCAACGTCATTTTTGCCAGATGAAGACCAAGGCACAGTATTCTCAATGGCTATTTTGCCGCCTAACTCAACACAAGAACAGACGGAAAAAACACTTGAGAAAATGCGTGACTTTTACCTAGTAGACGAAAAAGACAATGTAAAGTCAGTCTTCTCCGTTGCTGGATTTAGTTTCGCAGGCCAAGGCCAAAACATGGGGATGGCATTTATCGGTCTGAAAGATTGGTCTGAGCGTGAAGCGCCTGGCGCCGATGCCGCTTCCATTACGGGCCGAGCGATGGGGTACTTCTCTACTATTAAAGAAGCTTTGGTGTTTGCGTTCGCCCCTCCAGCGATTCAAGAGCTAGGTAACTCGACAGGTTTCGATTTCTATCTCCAAGACTCGTTGAATAAAGGGCACGATGCATTAGTTGCGGCTCAAGGGCAACTTCTGGGCATGGCAGCACAAAACCCGAAACTTGTCGGTGTTCGTCCAAACGGTCAGGCAGATGCGCCAATGTACAAAGTTAACATTGACCACGTCAAACTTCGTGCTTTGGATGTCAGTATCAATGACGTAAACCAAATTCTGTCAGCTGCATGGGGCGGGGCTTACATTAACGATTATATTGATCGCGGTCGTGTGAAGAAAGTGATGGTGCAAAGTGATGCGGAATACCGCATGCAGCCAAAAGACTTCGATTCATGGTACGTACGCAACGCTAAGGGAGAGATGGTGCCTTTCTCTGCTTTTGCGAGTGGCGAGTGGACCTATGGGTCTCCTCTTTTGCAGCGCTTTGATGGTTTGCCAGCAATGAATATTCAAGGCGGTGCAGCTCCTGGTGTAAGTACTGGTGAAGCCATGGAAGAAATTGAAGCAATGGTAGAAAAGCTACCGGAAGGCTTCACGGTGAACTGGAATGGTATTTCGTATGAAGAGCGCCTTTCCGGAAACCAAGCGCCGATGCTATATGCGCTATCTATCCTCGTCGTATTCTTAGTTCTTGCCGCTTTGTATGAAAGTTGGTCAGTACCTTTCGCCGTGGTGTTAGTTGTTCCTCTTGGTGTGCTTGGTGCTGTGCTTGCGGTAATGACGCGCAGTATGGATAACGATGTGTTCTTCCAGGTGAGCTTATTAACGACGGTCGGCTTGGCAACCAAAAACGCCATTCTGATTGTTGAGTTTGCAAAGGACTACTATGAGAAAGGCGCTGGGCTTATCGAAGCAACCTTACATGCTGTTCGCGTTCGTCTGCGCCCAATTATCATGACATCGCTTGCTTTTGGTTTGGGTGTGGTACCACTTGCTATCAGCTCAGGTGTGGGATCGGCAGGTCAAAACGCAGTGGGTACCGGCGTACTTGGTGGCATGATCAGTGCCACGATATTGGGTATATTCTTCGTCCCAATCTTCTTTGTAGTGGTTGAGCGATTGTTTGATCGACGTGCGAGAAAAGAGTCTGAGGCAGAGTTGTCTGAGACCAGCACTAAACCCACTCAGCAAAGCGAGTAGGACTTGGTTGTTTTAACTGAGTTATACTAGTGATAATAAACACGATTAAAGGGCGCTTCGGCGCTCTTTATTTTATGTTTTCACTTGGTGGTTACCGTCTATGACGCGAGCCTGAAAGACGGCGTGTTGTGTTCAGTATCAGCACAGCCTTTTCGGCCGAATGAAAGCCTAAAGAAGAAAAACGACGATGAAAGATCAGAAAATTTCCCCAATTTCCGTTTTGGATCAAAGTCCTATGTTTGTTTGTGGTGTGATGCAGCGCATGTACCGCAATCGTGCCCAAGCTGAGCTCTCTCGGCAAAATTTGATGACACTAGAAATGGCAAGTGCACTGGCCGCTTTAGAAGAATTTCAGCCTATGAGCCAGCAAGCGTTAGCTGATGCGGTTCGAACTGAGCGAAGTGTAGCAAAGCGGATGGTGGACAATCTGGAAAAGAGAGGGTTTGTTCAAGTTTCTAAAAGTAAATCGAATCAGCGCCTTAAAATGCTAAGCATGACAAAAGAGGGGGCAAATGCTTTAAAGCAAGTTCATCAAATCATGACGAATTTACAGAAAGAGTTTTTTTCTTGTTTGTCGGAATCTGAAGCGAGTGAATTTTTTCGTCTGGTAAGAAAGCTCACTTTTGCGAATCACGACCAGTAACTGACATCAATGCCGTTTAGCGTCTTTATTTTATCGCGGACCAATTATATTAAGCTGTAGAACTTAAGAAATAGGATGCCCAACGTACAGGTCACGGTAGAAAGCACCGTAGTGAGTGCGATGATATTTGCAGCTAACGTGGCATTGCCTCCCATGGAACGCGCCATGACATAGCTGGCAGCAGCGACTGGAGAGGCGTTCATAAAGAAAAGAATACCTAGCTCAATTCCTCGAAATCCTACTAAGTAAGCTCCCATGGTGATGATGACTGGCGCTACGATGAGCTTGTAACTGCTCGCAAACCAAGATGGACCTTTCTCTTTTCTCATCAAGCTAAAGTCAAGTGAGCCACCCGTACACAACAGCGCCAAAGGCAATGTCATTTTGGACAAGTAGTCTCCTGCGTCAATAACCACATTCGGTACTGGAATAGTGAGTAAATAAAAAGCCATTCCTAGAACAATGGAGATTATGAGCGGATTCCTAGTCAGTGTTCGGCCCATCATCTTTGCTGCTTGCGAGGCAGACGTTGCCCCCTTGGGCGATAAGCAAATTACCGCTTGGACGTTATAAATAAATGTGGTGACCGCGACATAGAGCGCTGCTAGCGCCACACCTTGAGAACCATACGCATTGGCAACGTAAGCGATACCAATAATACCTGTATTTGCTCGGAACCCACCTTGGATGAGAACGCCTTGGTCAGGCGATGCTTTGAACAGAAGTTTGACGGAAAGGTAGGTGAAAATGAAAAACGAAATACTAGCGATGACGCCGAAATTGACGAATCCACTTGCCGCGGAAAAGTCGTGTTCTGAAGCCACAATGCTGACAAATAACATTGCAGGCAAGGTAACTTGAAACACCAGTTTAGAGCCTACTTCGATAAAATTATCGTTGATTAGACCAAAGCGCTTAAAAAGAACGCCAAGTACCAACATCAAACAGATAGGTCCGGTTATCGACAAAGAGAATTGCAACTGATGTAAAACAGCTTCCATGTAAGTATCCGCAGCAAAAGAAAAAAGTGTTCCTGTTGCCTATTAAGCCACAAACCCGGAGGGTAGGACAGTAACGTGATGAAATTTTCTTCTGTTGTAGGTTCCGGAGTCATTTACACTCCAAGTTATGGACGAGGTCCCAATTTAACAAAGCGGTACTGGTCCTACGTGCGATATGTTGGTTAACTCGTTGTCGTGATGCATCCACATGCGTATTAGATGTGAGGGCTGGTCATCGTAGTTATGGATAGGAGTTCATCAATGAAAAGGAAACACAACAAAACTGTACTGTGTGCGTTTGTCTCAGGTTCGGTATTTGGTGCGGTTTTGGTCATTGCGATGTCTTTACCAATGTAATCCTCTTAATTGGCTGTTGGAACACTCACTCTAATTCAGTACAAAACAGATTGAGTTCTGCGGTATGTGCTGTTAGTTTAAAAAACATGAAAATACACGTTCGCCCTTCATTAACAACCTTCTCTTGGTGGCGCTCTAAATAGAGCGGCGCGGAATACTTACATTCTTAAGCTGCTGGATGGTAGCTAAGAGTGTTTGATCTTTTTATCTCCAGTAGCGATCTATTAATTACTTGGAGACAAATATGAATACCCATAAAAATACATCTCAGCGTGAAATTATACTTACCGGAGATCGAGCAACAGGTCCATTACACCTCGGGCACTATATTGGTTCATTGCAACAACGAGTCAAATTGCAAACGGAGCACGAGCAAACGATCTTGGTCGCGGACATGCAAGGGTTGACGGATAACGCGCATAATCCATCAAAGGTATCCTCTAATATTCTCAATGTCGTTGCAGATTATTTGGCTGTTGGTATCAACCCCGCTCAAACTACGATCACGTTGCAGTCTCAAATTCCAGCGTTAGCCGAGTTGACAATGTATTACAGTAATCTTGTTTCTATCGCACGATTAGAGCGAAACCCCACGGTTAAAAATGAGATTCAAAGTAAAGGCTTTGAACGCTCTATTCCCGCAGGCTTTTTAACGTATCCAATTTCTCAAGCTGCTGATATTACGGGGTTTCATGCGACGCTAGTACCAGTGGGTGATGACCAACTGCCGATGTTAGAGCAAACTAATGAAATCGTGAGAAAAATAAACCATCTGGGTGGAAAAGAGGTTCTTAGAGAATGCCGTCCATTACTTAGCGATGCACCTCGTTTGCCGAGTACTGACGGTAAAAATAAGATGTCTAAAAGCATGGGGAACGCAATCAACTTAGGGGCCTCCGAAAAGGAGATTTCCGCGGCAGTGAAATCTATGTATACCGATCCCAATCATCTGAAAATTGAGGACCCTGGCCAAGTCGAAGGGAATATTGTATTCATCTACCTCGATGCTTTTCATCCTGATAAAAATTATGTCGAACAGCTAAAAGACCATTATCGACGAGGTGGGTTAGGTGATGGTTTGACCAAGAAAGTGTTAGAAGAATGCTTACAAGAGATGCTTCGCCCTATTCGAGAAAAGCGCGCTATGTATTTGAATGATAAAGCGCAGCTGATTGATATTTTAAAACAAGGTAGTGAGCGTTCTCGCGAGAAAACCGAAAAAGTGCTATTTGATGTGAAAGATGTATTTGGTTTAAATTTGTTCTGAATTAAAAGTAGAGATTTGAACATAAGGCACGACGGCTGGTTAGCAACGTGCCTTTTTAAGTTCCCAGTCAGTCAAAGCGCATTGTTAAGAAGAAAAAAATTCACGACGAAAATCCGCGACTTCTTGTTGGTAATAGCTTTGCCATTCCGGTTCTGACAAATTTGAATGGCTAGAAGCTCTTTGCGTTCTTAGCTTGGACTCAAGTTGTTGTAATGCTTGTTGGTAATCTTTGACTTGTTTTTTTTGCTCTGTAATTTGCTGCTGACGAGCATGAATGTTTTTACTTTCTTCTTTCGTTAAGTAAGTTCGTTCAAGCTCTGCGATGATCGCCAAGCGATCTGGTAGGCTCATACTATTAGGAATCAGGGTGACCGCACGCTCATATTTTTCCTGGTCGCTTGTTAGCCCGATAGCATCTGCATGTTCTTGCCAGTCAATGGTGAGTTGTTCGAAAGTTCGCAAAAAGTTATCTGGGCTTTGAGTGTCCAGCTTTTGGGCTTCTAAGTTGAAATCGTACAGCGCGAACTCATCCGCGAAAACAACATCAGCCAATTCTCCCCAGATGCTTCTTGCTTCGTTCTTCAGCTGTGCAATACGCGACGCCAGTGATTGTTGCTCATCAAATAACAAATTTCCTACACTCTCTTGCCATTGGCTGCTGAGCTGAGGGTAGTTCGCCAAAAGCTGGAATCGAGCTGAAGATAAATGCGCCTCAAACAAGGCGATCTGCTCTTCACAACTACGGTTCAACATACACTCATGCCAAAACGTCTCAAGTTCAGCGACAAGTTTCCTGCCTTTGAGTTGAGTTAATCGCTCAGTCGTTATTTGAACTGTGGAAGGGAGGTTAGCTGTTTGTGGTGAAGTATCCGTATCGGGCACGATGCTGCTTGTTTGTGGTGATGTACTGGAGACACTCTGATTTTTTGTCTTAGGGGAAGGAGAGGAAGCGAGCTCTTCTTTTTGAACATCGTGACTGAAAGTTAAAAATATCATGCCCGCCATAATGGCGGACATGATTATCAAAGCGATTTTCTTCATGGCTTGATTGTTGCGCTTACTGGGAAATGGTCAGAAAGGTTATAGTGTTTCCATAAACTCTCTGCGGTTGTGCGCGGCACGTCTACACGGTTGTCATTGAATGATTTCACCCCGTATTCACTACTCACCATAACATAGTCAAGGTATTCCACGTTTTCGCCACCTGATAACGCTTCACCTGCGAAGTTATTGATACGGGGATCAAAGGTTGACTCCGTGTAACCAGAGTAGTGAGGCTCTATGGCACTTAAGTTAGCGATCATTTGTTGGTAGTCACCAGGGAACTTTCTTTTGTTTACGTTAAAGTCGCCGCTGTATACCACAGTTTCGCTTGAAGGAATGTCAAGAGATTGGGCGAGTGCGCGGATTTGTTTGAACTGGCGCTGACGATACTCACGGGCGGTGTCTGTATCGAAAGATGCGGTATGGGTAGCAAACACATGGTAAGCCTGACCACCTTTAATTATTTCCGCATAATTTACGCCTTTATCGGCAAAGCAGTCTGTACCAGAGCAATCGGGAAAGACATATTGCGCTTCATTCACGATAGGGTAGCGACTAACTATGATTACGCCACCATCATGAATATTAACGCCTTCTTTATCTAACATCTTTGTTTGGTAAGGATATTCCTTGGCTAACTCACGTAAGAATGTTTCACGGCCGCTGGCAAACACCTCTTGCAGCGCCAAAACATCGTAACCTTTTACATGTTGAGGAATCAGTTCGTAACGATCTCCAATGTGCGATGCAATAGCCGTCAATGCCCAGATGTTATAAGTCATCAACTTAAGGTTTTGTTCTTCGTTGTCGACAGACTCCACTACCTTGCTTGGCGTGATGGTGTAGTAAAGATCATCATATCGAGCGGTACTGTCTGACTTAAATGCCAGTTCGGTTTCTCTCGTACCAAAAGCGTTAGTGTTGGCACGATGAATGTTACGATCATCTTTGAGAGATAACTCGACATCGGCTGCGGACAAGCCGTATTCAATGGTCGAATTGTACCAATGGCCTTCCATTATTTGATTGAGTGTTATGCTTTCACCTTCGGGGCTAGAAACCACCGTTTCAAAACGGTAAGTTTGATTTGATTTCACGCCCTCCCAGCGGTTGAAGCTTAATACAGATTTAGTTTCCCACGGACCAAGTACCTGCACATGTTGTTGCCATTCTTCTCCGTATTGAAGCAAATCACTGCCTTCATGTTTTACTTGAATAGTTAACGGTTGCTCAGAGTTATTCGTTAGGTAAACGTCGGTATCTGCAATGCTGGGTAACGCTATCAAGCTACTTAATAAAAGGCTCCACTGCGAAAATTTCATCTTATTTTTCCATCATTTGAACTAGAGCAATCATTCTTGTTTATAAATGTTACTTGCACGTTAAATATGGATGACATCTAAGCCAGCGCTGAAAATTGTTATCAGAATGTGATCTTTATTCAATGGTGAGAATGGGGATATTGAGTGTGTGGCCGTTAAAGCGGTGGAAAATAGTACCAACAGTCAACGAATTGCATTCACTGCAATCAAGCTGTCATCTTTGCTCTATAAGTTGTGCGGCGTCATTCATCTAGCTATATGGCTAGAACTCAAATTGATAGATGGAGCACCATGGCTAGAGCAGTAAATCCAACCGATGAAACCATCATTAAATTGTTACAAGAGCAAGGTTTGATTAGAAGTGAAGCAGAAGCGCGTTTAAAGAAAGAGGTGTACCGCTTGCAACCTAATGAGATAGCAAAAGTAAAAAATTATGCCCAGCATTTTGGGATAAATGCGAAAGAAAAGCTCATCGATGAGATCTTGGATCTGCGCCGAGAAGCGCTCATGAAAAGATGTAGACACAATACGGAGCATACGAGCCTATCTCTAAAATAGCATGTGATAAAACTATCAATTACTGGTCAAGATTTGATCTCTCAAGCCGATGTATATAAGAGCGTTCAATGATATCGAGCGCAAAAAACAGTGTGTTTTAGAGGTTAAGCTTTCACTTAAGTGAGAGGTTTGGAAAGGCTGCGGGGAGAAAGTGCATGCGTATTAAAGACTTAAGTGTCGTAAAGAAAATATCGGTTAGTTATTTAACCGTTTTTGCCGTGTTTGGTTTAGTGTCAGTAATGTTGGTGCAAGGTTTGTTAACACTGAATAAAGACATCTCAGTGTTAACAGATAAAAGTTTACCTTCTGTTGCGATTTTGAAAGGTATCCAAGTTGATATTACTAAAGTGCGTAAAGATGAGTTCTCTTTATTGCCAAACGCAAATCACCCCAAAATTGGTGAGTGGTTAAAAGGCCTCGACCAATGGCGTTCTGATGTGCAGGCTGGTATTGCAGAATACGAAAAGCTCGACCTTAATAAGCGTGAAACGCAGTCCTTTAGCGTTTTTAAAGAAACTTGGAATCAATACATCAAAGAAACGAAGACTTACAACGTATTGCTAAGCCAAGGCGATGCTGAAAGTGCAAATGATGTAATTTTATCAAGTTTCGATACCTACTCAAAAGCGTTGAGCAGCTTGGATGATACCCTCGCGTTGAACGATGAGTTGGTGAATTTGATTGGCGAAGAAGTACAAAGTGAAGCGGCATTTACACAATACAGCGCTGCTGTTGGTGCGCTTGTCGTCGCATTGGTCATGGTAATGTCTGCCATGTTGCTTTCTCGAGTCATCTGCGGGCCTGTTGATCGAGCACTGGAATTCGCTTCCAAAATCGCCAAGGGTCAATTGAATAATCAAATCGACGAAAGCGAATTGAGCAAAGACGAGTTAGGAACGCTGCTCAAAGAGCTTGTCGGTATGCAAACAAACTTACATTCGTTGGTTTCTGAGATTAATGACTCAACGATTCAGCTAACGGCAGCAGTAGAGGAAGTGAGTGCTATTTCTTCTCAGACCGCTTCTGGTATGCAAAATCAACAAATTGAACTTAGCTCGGTGGCTTCTGCGATGACAGAAATGCAAGCTGCTGTAAGTGAAGTGGCACAAAGTACCGAAGTTGGCGCAACCTCTGCTTATTCGGCTGCGGAAGTGGCAAAGCAAGGAACGGTGACGTTACAACAAACTATCGCAGTAATTGAGCGTGTATCACATACGATCCAAGAATCAGATGAACTGGCACGTGAGCTTGAATCGAGCTCAAACAATATCAATGTGGTCGTAGATGTGATCCGCGGGATTGCCGAGCAAACAAACTTGTTAGCACTGAACGCCGCAATTGAAGCCGCTCGGGCTGGTGAACAAGGACGTGGGTTTGCTGTTGTGGCAGATGAGGTTCGTTCTCTGGCGCAACGCACTCAAGACTCCACTTCACAAATTGTGGAAATTGTTAATCAACTACAAGAGAGCAGCAGTAAAATAGGGCATTCAAGCCGTGATTGTCAGGAGGGTATTTCTCAGTGTGTTGAGCAAGTTAATGATGCTGATAGCCAGATAAAAGAAATTGAACATTCTGTCGATAACATAGCGCAAATGAGCACACAAATCGCAACGGCGTGCAGTGAGCAGAATTCTGTATCCGAAGAGCTGAATCGCAGCGTGGAGCATATTAATAGTGCTTCAACAGAGATGGCTGAGGGAGCTTCACAAACGGCTGTGGCTTGTCAGCAGATTAGTAGCCTAGCGCACAACTTGAAAACTCGAATGGGTTCATTCCAGCTCTAGTTGTTGTGTTTCAGCTTTATTCCTAACCTCATTGCTACAATAAATAAGCCGGACGAAATGTCCGGCTTATTTATTCTCTGTCTATATAAGTTCAGAGTATGCTCAACCTTGGGAGAATATGCTCGCTAGGCTGGAATACCACTGTGAAACTTAAAATCTGTATCTGGCGTAGAAATTAAATCTGCCTCTATACGTCCAAAGTAGGCGATGCGCTCGCTGATATCTTTGCCTGCGATTTGCTCCGCTAATACAAGATAATCCTGGTAATGGCGTGCTTCAGAACGTAATAAAGAAATGTAGAACTTTGCGATATCGTCATCCATATGTGGTGCTAGTTTGGCAAAACGCTCACAAGATCGGGCTTCGATGTACGCACCAATGATGAGTTTATCGATCAGCGTTTCCGGCTCATGAGTCTTCATATGCGAAATCAGTCCTTTAGCATAGCGACTTGCTGGAATATTTTTATACTCAATTCCACGACTTTCCATGATCTCTAAAACTTGATAAAAGTGGTGTAACTCCTCTTTTATCAAAAGCACCATCTTATCGATCAAATCTTGGCTGTATGGTGAGTCGGACTTAGCCATGATTGACTTAGAAATATTGCTCTTGCCTTTTAAAGTTTCCAATGAGCCTACGTTACGGTAAGCAAAATCTTCGTAGGGCTTAAACCAGTCAAGTAGAGCATGTGAACTGGATTGGTCAACGGCATACTTACGAATTAAAAACATGGCAGATTGGCCAGCTTTTAGTTCGCACAGTAGGTGGTCTAACAAAATGGTTTGAAGGTTCTCTGGTTTCTTTGCTTCCTCTACCCATTCATCAGGTGTACTGCATTGCAGAAATTGGTTAATGGGAGCAAGAAGATCTTGATAGGCGTCTAGATTCATCATTTTAGTTTTAGTACTTCACATTTTTATTGGGCATATCCGTTGTCTTGCGGATAGAAAAAAGGCTGCAATTGCAGCCTTTTTTGACCTGAAGTGAATGTTACCACTTTTTCTTCTCGCCGAAGAGTGCTTCCATGTCATTGTCACGCTCTTTGTCAGCAATCTGCTGCATTTCGGCATCGCTTTTATCTTGGCGCTTTTTATCTAAGTCACCCAACATCTCTTCAAGCTTTTGTTTCGCTTGAATAGAATAAGGATCGCTCTTAGTGCTCAAAGCATCGATACCTTTACGCAGCAGTTGAAGCGCGGTGCCTGGTTGGCCACGAGCGATAGAGTCGTTTGCTCTTTTGATGACATTTTCAATGTTGATGCGAATTTGCATCGTTTCCAAGCGCGCATTTTCAGTGACGTAAGTCTGGGTATCCAATCGGCCTTTGTTGTGCTCGTTACGGATAGTGTCACGAAGTCGTTTAACCAGCTTAAGCATGACGATAGCTTGTTTATCACTACTCGGCATCTTGAAAGTGGTACTCTCGCCAGTAGGACCATTCTCTTTTAGCTGCGTAATCTGCTGCTTCATATTTTCGATACGTTGAGCAAGTTGCTTGTTCTTCGGGTCCAGCTCATGCATGCTCTCTAGCGCGTCAAGAATACGATTGTTTAGACACAGCAACAGCTCTTTACTAAAAGGGATATGGTGTGCATGACCAATCAACTCTTCAGTACCATCTATCAAGGCTACATATCGCGCTGATTCCTGCCTTTTTGCGGTTTCAACTTTAACCTTATATTGCAACATAATGTTATAGCCTAGGATTAACACCAGTAGGATGGCTACCAAAGCGATTATTAAACCAATATTCATATCTTTGCGTCTGCTTTACTTTTCTGCGGCTAGCGTTAAAGAATACATGAATCTTATCTTACTCGGCACCTTATTTGTTTGATTATTTTGTCTCTCCCACGTTTTAGTTACTGATAGAAGTCACATCATAGAACTTCGGTCATTTATTGGCTCAACTTTGTGCATATTGTTTCTTGCTTGAAGATTATTAGTATGTGATTGAGGTATAAGTTAGAAATTGCTGTTCATTTCGATTTGAACGCGTTATAACTAATTATTATATCGCTCGCTTGAGTGGCCAATAAACTCTCTCATGAATAAGTAAGGGATTACGATGAAACTGCAGCAGCTGAAGTATATTGTTGAGGTTGTAAACCATAATCTGAATGTATCTGCAACGGCGGAAAGCTTATATACCTCTCAGCCAGGTATCAGTAAACAGGTTCGGTTGCTGGAAGACGAGTTAGGCATTCAGATTTTTGAACGTAGCGGTAAGCACTTAACGCAAGTGACGCCAGCTGGAGAAGAAATTGTACGTATCTCTCAAGAAATTCTCGCTCGTGTAGAAAGTATCAAAGCGGTGGCTGGAGAGCACACCCATCCAGAAATGGGGACGCTGAATATCACCACGACACATACGCAGGCTCGTTATGCACTGCCAGATGTCATCAAAGGTTTTACTTCTCGTTATCCAAAAGTGTCGTTACACATGCACCAAGGTACACCGTCACAAATGTCTGAGGCGATAGCTAAAGGCACAGCGAATTTTGCGATTGCGACAGAAGCTCTTCACTTATATCAAGATGCCATCATGCTGCCTTGTTATCACTGGAATCGTTCAATAGTTGTGCCTAAAGACCACCCACTAGCGAAGAAAGACAAAGTAACGATCAGTGATCTTGCCGCTTACCCATTAGTCACTTACGTGTTCGGTTTTACTGGCCGTTCAGAGCTGGATACAGCATTCAACCGCGAAGGTTTAACCCCGCGAGTGGTGTTCACGGCAACTGATGCAGACGTCATTAAAACTTACGTTCGTATGGGTATTGGTGTGGGTGTGATTGCAAGCATGGCTGTGGATGAAGAGCAGGACGGTGACTTGGTTGCAATAGATGCGAGCCATTTGTTTGGCGCGAGCACCACGAGCATCGGCTTCCGCCGTGGTACATTCTTACGCTCTTACATGTTCGATTTTATGGAGCGTTTTGCACCGCACTTAACGCGTCCAGTGGTTGAGCAGGCGATTTCGTTGAAGTCTAATGCAGAAATCGAAGAGATGTTTAAAGACATCGAGCTTCCGGTGAGATAACACTTCATTGATGTTTCGATTCCCTCTACAATGCGCTCGTTGTAGGGGGTAGCTATGAAAACGCAATTTCAATTTATTAATGACTGCTTAATCGAAAACCAATCTTTGTGGCGATTCGAGCCTTTTAAAAGCAGCATTCACACATCATTACCTTGGCAGGAGCAACATCCTCGACTGTGCCAATGGCTAGCGTCTCTTACTCCCTCTCAAATCGAAGAATACAAAGCAGCACCAGAACTCGCGTTAAAAGCACTTAGTCCGTTTTTTCCTGAGCTTGAACAACTCGCAGAACTGACTCATTTAGAGCTTTTGTCGTTAAACGGCTTGGAACTCGCTCGTGGTTTAGATAACGGTATTCCGGGACGTAAGTTGGAGCAAATTAGCTCGATGGGTGAAGCTGCAATTCAACAACGCTGTGGCGAAGAATGGCTAGAATGGTGCTCAGGTAAAGGTTACTTGGGGCGAATCCTGACAACGCAAACCGATCAGCCTGTAACCAGCTTTGAATACCAACAAGCACTGTGCGATTCGGGGCAACAAGCAGCCAATGAACATCATTGGAAGATGACGTTTATTCAAGGCGACGCGTTTGATAGCAAAGCGAAAGCCGTGTTTAAGCCAACGCAACACGCAGTAGCACTGCATGCATGCGGTGACCTTCACGTTCGTCTAATGCAGTACGGCAGTGAAAATGGGGTTGCTGCGATGACCATATCACCTTGTTGTTACCACTTGATTCAGTCGGAACAATACCAGCCGATGTCGGAATCGGGCAGGGCTTCTTCTCTCTCATTGTCTAAGCAAGAACTGCGTATCCCATTACAACAAACGGTGACGGGAGGAGAGCGCGTGCGTCGTCATCGTCAGCAGGAAATGATGTTTCGTCTTGGGTTTGATTTGATCACGCGACAAGCTTTGGGAATGGCAGAGTATCAGCCTGTGCCGAGTATCCGTAAGTCGCAATTAAGTGATGGTTTTGAAGCCTTATGTCGCTGGGCAGCGGAGCAAAAAGGCATTGTTCTTCCTCAAGAAATCGATTTCTCTCATTTTGAAAAGTTAAGCGAACAACGCTTCTGGCAAATGGAGAGAATGAGCTTAGTGCAACTTGTTTTTCAACGTCCGTTGGAGATCTGGCTCGCATTAGACAAAGTGCTTTATCTTGAAGAACGTGGTTACCGTGTTAGATTGTCAGAGTTTTGCCCTAAATCGGTCACGCCTAGAAATATTTTAATTTGTGCATATAAGATTTAGTTATTCTTTATAGCCAAACGCTCTATATGAAAAAGCCCACTTATGAGTGGGCTTTTGTAAACAAAACGTGACAAGTTATGTTTTATTTTGTCATTAATTAAACATAGCGATAGCTTGAGTTGGTTCAACGTATTCCAAGTCAAAGCTTTCTGCTACTTCTTTACACGTTACTTTTCCGTGAATAACGTTTAGACCTTCAAGGAAGCCTTTATCTTCTAGAAGTGCTTCGCGGTAGCCTTTATTTGCTAACTTCACGATGTATGGAAGTGTAGCGTTGTTGAGTGCAAATGTTGAAGTGCGAGCAACTGCGCCAGGCATATTTGCTACACAGTAGTGAACCACTTCATCAACGATGTAAGTTGGATCTGCGTGAGTTGTCGCGTGTGAAGTTTCGAAACAACCGCCTTGGTCAATTGCCACGTCAACCACTGCTGCACCAGGCTTCATCTTAGCAATGTGCTCTTTAGTGACCAGTTTAGGTGCTGCTGCGCCAGGAATTAGAACGGCACCGATAACCAGGTCCGCTTCTAGAACATGCTTCTCGATAGCGTCTTCAGTAGAATAAACCACTTTTGCGCGACCTTGGAATTCTTCGTCAAGCTTACGAAGTGTGTCTACGTTACGGTCTAGAATAGTGACGTCAGCGCGAAGGCCAACCGCCATACGAGCAGCGTTTGCACCAACAACGCCACCACCAACGATAACGACTTTTGCAGGTTCAACACCAGGTACGCCGCCTAGGAGCAGACCACGACCGCCGTGCGATTTTTCCAACGTTTGCGCACCAGCTTGGATAGACATCCGACCTGCCACTTCTGACATTGGTGCTAACAGTGGCAAACGACCCATATTATCTGTTACAGTCTCATAGGCTATACAGACAGCTTTGCTCTTGATTAGCTCATCAGTTTGTGGAAAATCTGGTGCTAGGTGTAAATAAGTAAATAAAATTTGCCCTTCGCGGAGCATTGCTCTCTCTACTGCTTGGGGTTCTTTTACTTTTACAATCATGTCTGCTTGCGCAAATACGTCAGCAGCATGAGGGAGAATGGATGCGCCGACAGCGATGTAATCATCGTCTGAAAAACCAATGCCGGCACCTGCATTGGTCTCAACTAAAACTTGGTGACCATGTGAGATGAGTTCTCTCACGCTAGCTGGGATCATACCAACACGATATTCGTGATTCTTGATTTCCTTAGGTACGCCAATGATCATCCTGTATCCTCTTTCTATAATGGTTGTATTAACTGTTAGTAGGGTGTTATTGTCGAATTAATAACTAGTATAGTTATAGATTTGTAAAATTTGGCACCAAATATTAAAAAGTTGTAGTATATTTTTTTGCAAGGAAGTAATAAGGTGGAATAAAAAATGGCAGACAACTATAAAAAGCCGTCCAAGGAACTAGACCGTATCGACCGCAACATTCTTAATGAGCTGCAGAAAGACGGTCGTATTTCAAACGTTGAGCTTTCAAAACGTGTGGGACTTTCTCCAACGCCATGTTTGGAGCGTGTACGTCGCTTAGAGCGTCAGGGTTATATCACAGGGTATACTGCATTATTGAATCCGCAGTTCCTGGATGCATCACTATTAGTATTCGTTGAGATTACGCTAAACCGTGGTGCGCCGGATGTGTTTGAGCAGTTTAACTCAGCTGTTCAAAAGCTAGACGACATACAAGAGTGTCATCTTGTTTCAGGTGACTTTGACTATCTTCTTAAAACCCGTGTATCAGATATGGGTGCTTACCGCCGACTATTGGGCGATACGTTACTACGTCTACCTGGCGTAAATGACACTCGCACATACGTTGTTATGGAAGAAGTGAAACAATCTAACCAGCTTGTGATCAAAACTCGTTAATTTCTTGCAAAGAAAGCGGTATATGCTTCCGCTTTCGCCAGAGAGTAATTGGGTTTTTCTCCTTGATATGGTTAAATCAATTTACCGAGCGGCTTGATGCCGCTCGGAATGTTTTGCAATTTCCTATTTCATTTCCATATTCAAGTTGATTTATGTTCAAAGAGAACGCAAAGAAAGTCGAAACCATTATCAAAACCAGTGAAGAGCCCCAGTCTTCACGCTTAAATGGCTTCCAACGCTTAAAAGAGTGCTGCTTTATCGTTGGCGTTCTTAGCTCGGTATTGCTTGCGGTTGCACTATTTACCTTCAGTCCGGCCGATCCTTCTTGGTCCCAAACCGCATGGGGAGGGGATATCGATAATGCTGGTGGCCTTTTCGGCGCTTGGCTAGCCGATACTCTATTCTTCACATTTGGCTCTCTCGCTTACCCAATCCCTTTCTTGCTAGCGGCGGCTGCATGGGTGATTTGCCGTAAACGAGGAGAAGATGAGCCAATTGATTTCATGCTATGGGGTACAAGGCTGCTCGGTCTTGTCGTCCTTATTATGACCAGTTGCGGTCTTGCCGATATTAATTTTGATGACATTTGGTATTTTTCATCCGGAGGTGTGGTCGGGGATGTGTTGTCTAGCCTCGCTTTACCTACATTGAATGTACTCGGTACCACATTGGTACTGCTGTTCTTGTGGGGAGCGGGCTTTACGCTCTTCAGTGGCATCTCATGGCTTAACATCGTGGAATGGCTTGGTGATCGTGCGTTAGCACTAATTGCCGCGCTTGCAAATAAGGCAAGAGGTTCAGAGCAGGAAGTTTTAGAACCTCAGCTTGATGAGTTTGTAGAAGACAAAGTCTCTACGCCTAAACATAATGTAGACCATGAAATTGATGATGAGCCGCTTCCTCATTTAACGGCGTACGATGTCGATGAACCGAAAGAGTCGGCGCCAGCGCATGAGTATCCTATTTATATGCCGCAAGCTAAACCTGATAAGCCTGCGGAACAGGCGATGGTAGAACCGACGCCACCACAACGCAAGGCTACGGTTAATGCTGCGCCAGTTTATTCTGAACCTGAGCCTCAAATACAACCTATCCATACGGTTAACACTGATAACGTTGATCCGCTCTTGGAACGCACCAAGCAACTGAATGTTACGATAGAAGAGCTTGAAGCAGCGGCGCAACAAGCAGATGACTGGGGAACTGAAGAACAGGCAGCTCCATCATTTGCAGATACTTACTCTTCCTATGTAGGGCAACATACAGCAACAGAAGAACCGATCAGCGTTGAACCAGATTATGCGGAGTACGAACAATTTGAAGCAGAGCAAGTACAGCAGCCAAGTATTGAGCATCCTGTACATGAAGAGCCTGCGATTGATTCTGCTGTATTAGATAGCATCACGGCGCAAACGGAATCGAGCCAACATATTGAGCCTACGATCTCTGACTTTGATGTGTTAGATGATGAAGACGAAGAGGAGTCTCAGCCTGCACAGCAAGTACAGCCAACAACGCCTCATCAGCAAGTTGCAACACCTTCAACAACATTTGAACCTGCACCTCAAAAAGTGGAAGTAGAAGAGGTCCAAGACAACGACCAAGACGTTACCGCATTCCAAGATATGGTTTCCAATGCGCAAGCCAAAGTCGCTGCAACACAGAACCCATTTTTGGTACAGAAAGAAGAAAACTTGCCAGTTCCGGAAGAGCCACTCCCAACGCTCGAGTTGCTTTATCATCCAGAAAAACGTGAAAACTTTATCGACCGTGATGCGTTAGAGCAGGTCGCTCGATTGGTAGAGAGCAAACTCGCTGACTACAAAATCAAAGCCGATGTGGTTGGTATTTATCCTGGTCCAGTGATCACTCGTTTTGAGCTTGATTTGGCGCCGGGGGTGAAAGTAAGTCGTATTTCTGGTCTTTCAACTGACTTAGCGCGTGCATTGTCTGCGATGGCGGTACGTGTCGTGGAAGTAATCCCTGGCAAGCCTTACATCGGTTTGGAACTGCCAAACATGAGTCGTCAGACGGTCTATTTATCTGATGTCATCAGTAGCCCTCAGTTTGAGCAAGCAACGTCACCAACAACGGTTGTGTTAGGTCAAGACATTGCGGGCGAAGCTGTGGTGGCCGATCTTGCGAAGATGCCTCACGTGTTAGTAGCAGGTACAACAGGTTCTGGTAAGTCGGTGGGTGTGAACGTGATGATTTTGAGCATGCTGTATAAAGCAGGTCCAGAAGATGTACGCTTCATCATGATTGACCCGAAAATGCTAGAGCTTTCTATTTATGAAGGTATCCCTCATCTTCTTTCTGAAGTTGTGACTGATATGAAAGACGCATCAAATGCTCTACGTTGGTGTGTGGGCGAGATGGAACGTCGTTACAAATTGATGTCGGCATTAGGTGTACGTAATGTGAAGGGCTTCAACGAAAAATTGAAGATGGCAGCAGAAGCGGGCCACCCAATCCATGACCCGTTCTGGCAGGAAGGCGACAGCATGGATACTGAACCGCCATTGCTAGAAAAGCTGCCTTACATCGTTGTTGTTGTTGACGAATTTGCTGACCTAATGATGGTGGTAGGTAAGAAAGTTGAAGAACTGATTGCTCGCTTGGCGCAAAAAGCGCGTGCGGCAGGTATTCACTTAATTCTTGCGACTCAGCGTCCATCGGTTGATGTTATTACCGGTCTAATTAAAGCGAACATTCCAACTCGTGTTGCGTTTACGGTATCGACTAAAACGGACTCTCGTACAATCCTAGATCAAGGCGGCGCAGAATCACTACTTGGTATGGGTGATATGTTGTATCTACCGCCGGGATCAAGTCATACAACTCGTGTTCACGGTGCATTTGCATCAGATGATGATGTTCATGCAGTTGTAAACAACTGGAAAGCGCGTGGTAAACCGAACTACATTGAAGAGATCATCAGTGGAGATCAAACTCCAGAAAGTCTATTGCCAGGTGAGCAAATGGAAGCGGATGAAGATGTAGACCCGCTCTTCGATCAAGTTGTTGAGCACGTGGTTCAATCACGTCGAGGTTCGGTTTCCGGTGTTCAGCGCCGATTTAAGATAGGTTACAACCGTGCCGCCCGTATTGTAGAGCAGCTTGAAGCGCAGGGCATCGTAAGTGCTCCGGGTCATAACGGTAACCGTGAAGTACTGGCACCTGCGCCACCAAAAGATTAATGAACTTGTGTTACTCACCTCAGTCCAACTGAGGTGAGTGGTTCTAATAATAGGTATCTGAATGAAAAAACTATTTTCAGCGAAACTTTTCTCCGCGCTTGTTTTAAGCTTTTCCCTCTTCTCTACTGCACACGCAGCGTCTCCTAAAGATGAATTAAACAAACGCCTTTCTATGAATGATGGCTTTAGTGCAGATTTCTCTCAGCAGGTTATCAGCCCTGAAGGCGAAACGGTGATGGAAGGAGAAGGTACGGTTGAAATTGCCCGCCCAAGCCTGTTCCGTTGGAGTACAACATTCCCTGATGAGAACCTATTGGTCTCTGACGGTAAGACATTGTGGTACTACAGCCCATTCATCGAGCAAGTGAGCATCTACTGGCAAGAGCAAGCAACAGAGCAAACGCCATTTGTTTTGCTAACGCGTAACCGAGCAAGTGATTGGAATAACTACAAAATATCTCAAAAAGGTGACCAGTTCACTCTCATTCCTACTGCAGTAGACTCCACACAAGGTCAATTCCAGATTAATATTGATGCCAAAGGTGTGGTGAAAGGCTTCAATGTGGTTGAGCAAGACGGCCAAAAAGGTTTGTTCACCTTTAACAACGTGAAGCTGGGTAAACCAAAAGCAGACAGATTCACATTCACAATTCCAAAAGGTGTGGAAGTGGATGACCAAAGGAATTAATTGGTAGTGAGTAATTACACATTAGATTTCTCGGGGGACGAAGATTTTCGTCCCCTTGCTGCTCGTATGAGACCGGAAACGATCGAGCAATATATTGGACAGCAGCACATTTTAGGCCCTGGTAAGCCACTGCGCCGTGCGCTAGAGGCGGGTCACATTCACTCTATGATCCTTTGGGGACCACCAGGCACAGGCAAAACGACATTAGCGGAAGTGGCTGCAAACTACGCCAATGCTGAAGTAGAGCGTGTGTCTGCCGTAACGTCTGGTGTGAAAGAAATCCGTGCTGCAATCGAGAAAGCACGTGAGAACAAAATGGCGGGTCGCCGCACCATCTTATTTGTGGATGAGGTGCATCGCTTCAACAAATCTCAACAAGACGCGTTTTTACCGCATATCGAAGATGGCACGGTTACCTTTATTGGTGCGACGACAGAAAACCCATCGTTTGAGTTAAACAACGCATTGCTGTCACGTGCACGTGTCTACAAGCTAACGTCTCTCGATAAAGATGAAATCTCACTGGCGCTGAATCAAGCGATCAGTGACAAAGAGCGTGGCTTGGGCAATACACCCGCACACTTCGCTGATAACGTATTAGACCGCCTAGCAGAACTGGTAAACGGTGATGCTCGCATGTCTCTCAATTATCTTGAGCTGCTCTACGACATGGCAGAAGACAATGCGCAAGGTGAAAAAGAGATCACGCTTAAGTTGCTTGCGGAAGTAGCAGGGGAGAAAGTCTCTCGCTTTGATAACAAAGGTGATATCTGGTACGACTTAATCTCTGCGGTCCACAAATCCATTCGTGGTTCAAACCCGGATGCGGCGCTTTACTGGGCTGCACGTATGATTGCTGCGGGTTGTGATCCTCTTTATATTGCCCGTCGATTACTTGCGATAGCATCGGAAGATGTCGGCAATGCGGACCCTAGAGCCATGCAAGTGGCACTCTCCGCGTGGGACTGTTTTACACGCGTTGGTCCAGCAGAAGGTGAACGTGCGATTGCTCAAGCTATTGTTTATCTCGCGTGCGCTCCAAAGAGTAATGCCGTTTACGTTGCTTGGAAACAAGCGCTAACGGACGCTCATAACTTACCTGAATATGAAGTGCCGCATCACCTTCGAAATGCGCCAACCAGTTTGATGAAAGACATGGGTTATGGGGCTGAGTATCGTTATGCTCACGATGAGCCTGGTGCTTACGCAGAAGGTGAGCAATATTTGCCGCCTGAAATGGGCGATCGTAGGTACTATCAGCCGACAAATCGTGGTCTGGAGACCAAAATCGGCGAAAAGTTAGATTACTTGGCTACTTTAGACGCAAATAGCCCACAAAAGCGCTATGAAAAGTAGGCGTTTTTGGATACATTTGTTTAGTAAATTTTTTTAACGCGTACGCTTGGAAAGTGCGCGTGATTTCACAACAAAAAGCATAGGATTAACAATGCTGGATTCTAAATTACTTCGTACAGAGCTGGATGAAACAGCTGCTAAACTGGCGCGTCGTGGCTTTAAGCTAGACGTAGATACTATTCGTAAACTTGAAGAACAACGTAAGTCCATTCAAGTAGAAGTAGAAAATTTACAATCCACGCGTAACTCCATCTCCAAGCAAATCGGCCAAAAAATGGCGGCTGGTGACAAAGAAGGCGCAGAAGAGATCAAGAAACAAATCGGTACGCTAGGTAGCGATCTTGATGCGAAGAAAGTTGAACTTGAGCAAGTAATGGCTCAACTAGACGAATTCACGCTTTCTGTACCAAACATCCCAGCAGATGAAGTGCCAGATGGCAAAGATGAAAACGACAACGTTGAAATCTCTCGTTGGGGTGAGCCAAAATCTTACGACTTCGAACTGAAAGATCACGTTGACCTAGGTGAAATGGGTGACGGTCTAGACTTCGCAAGTGCAGTTAAGATCACTGGCGCACGTTTCATCGTGATGAAAGGCCAATTCGCTCGTCTACACCGTGCAATCGCTCAGTTTATGCTAGACCTTCACACTGAAGAGCACGGCTACACAGAAATGTACGTACCTTACCTAGTAAATTCTGACAGCCTATTCGGTACTGGTCAGCTTCCTAAGTTCGGTAAAGATCTTTTCCACACTGAGCCGCTAGCAGAAAAAGTAAACGACGAAGAGCCACGTAAACTGTCTCTAATCCCTACTGCAGAAGTACCTGTAACGAACCTAGTTCGTGACACGATTTCTGACGAAGCGGATCTACCAATTAAGATGACAGCGCACACGCCATGTTTCCGTTCAGAAGCAGGTTCTTACGGTCGTGACACTCGTGGTCTGATTCGTATGCACCAGTTCGACAAAGTTGAGCTAGTACAAATCACTAAGCCAGAAGATTCAATGAACGCACTAGAAGAGCTAACAGGTCACGCTGAGAAAGTTCTACAACTTCTTGAGCTTCCTTACCGTAAAGTGATTCTATGTACAGGTGACATGGGCTTCGGCGCTCGTAAGACTTACGACCTAGAAGTTTGGGTTCCTGCTCAAGAAACTTACCGTGAAATCTCTTCATGTTCTAACATGTGGGATTTCCAAGCTCGTCGTATGCAAGCGCGTTTCCGTCGTAAAGGCGAGAAGAAACCTGAGCTTGTACACACGCTAAACGGTTCTGGTCTTGCTGTAGGTCGTACAATGGTTGCTATTCTAGAAAACAACCAAGAAGCAGACGGCCGCATTGCAATCCCTACAGTACTTCAGAAGTACATGGCAGGCGCAACGCACATCGGTTAATTCATTAACCACTAGAACACCAAAACCCAGCCTTAGTGCTGGGTTTTTTGTTATCTGCGTCGAGTGAAAATACGTTGTTATGTAAATGTAGGATGAGGTATTGCATAGTTAGCCTAAATTATAAAAACCAGTCCCTAATGATATTTTTCTAAGCTTCATTGAGCATGACAAGCTCCTCCAAAATATTAAGAGGAGGTACTTTCATGGCTTCAATAAGAATAAGCGGCTCTGTTGGCTTAGGTGGTAAAAATGTGGATGCTGATATTCGTACGGTACAAAGGTCTATTAACCAATTGCTTGGTTCTTTAAAGGGAGTAAAGGAACTTAAAGTGGATGGGAAACTAGGCTCTAGACCGGAAAACTCCAAGACTGTCGGCGCAATTAAAGCTTTTCAGAAAAACCTTGTTGGGATGGCTCGTCCAGATGGAAGGATAGATGTGAATGGAAGAAGCCATCGTAAGCTGAATGATTATTTAAAACGAACACCTGAGACTATGGTGGCATATACGTTACCTTTGGTTGGCTCAAGAGATGCGTTGACGGACTTGGATTATCGCAAAGTAGCTGAAACTCTTAGATGCGAAGTCGCTGCTATTAAAGCTGTAGCGGAAGTTGAGAGCCGAGGAGAAGCCTACTTTAGCAATGGTAAGCCAAAGATTTTGTTTGAGGCTCATATATTTTCGAGACTCACTTCAAGAGCCTACGATAACAGTCATCCAAGTATTTCAAGTCGGCATTGGAATCGAAGTCTGTATGTTGGTGGTATCTCAGAATACGTACGTTTAAATAAAGCGATTGAACTGAATTCAAATGCAGCAATCCGCTCCGCATCTTGGGGACGTTTCCAAATTATGGGCTTTAATTTCAAGTTAGCTGGTCATGTTACCGCTGAATCCTTTGTTAAGGCTGTATTCGAGTCGGAGAAGAAACAACTTGAGGCTTTTGTTACGTTTATCCAAAAGTCTGGCTTAGGTGAACATATAAGAGATAAAAATTGGGCTGCCTTTGCTCGTGGTTACAATGGTTCTGAGTATCAGAAAAATCAATACGACGTCAAATTAGAAAAGGCTTACAAAAAATATGCTTCGATTAAAAATGCTGCGTAACATTTCTTTGCTTGGACTTATTTTTAGTTCATCTGCTTGTGCTTCCAGCCACACTAATACTGCGCTATTTAAGTGTGCTGCTTCACATCCTAACCGTCTAGAAATATCAATAGAAAATATAAACAGTCAGGTTCTACTGTCGGAGCTTAATTTAGGGGGGAGCAGTATTGAAAGAACCTTAGTTATAAAGGACTTTAAATTAGACCAGTATCATCGAGCGTTGGTAGATGAGAAGTCACTGGAATTTAGTATTGGTGAGCGCGTCATATTAGTCAGTGAGTACTTTAGCGAGGAGTTTGATGAGGTTGAGAAGATACTCAGTGTTACTTTGAGAGAGCCTGAGCAAACGCAGTATTTTGAATGCGAGGAAGGGAGTATGAGTAACCTTGCATTGCTTTTCCATGAGAGCGCCGAATAATCGATTACAGAGTAATTATTACTAAAACGTAATAGTGTTTTCGTATTTACCTTAATTATCTTGTTATTTGTAATCGATATAATCATCCACCTTACCACGGTAAGTCGATTTTCTCATTCAAGTAACGAGGAGGGCTTATGGCCGTAGGGTGGGCAAACGACGATAGCGTCAGCCAACAAATTCAAAACACAATAGACGACGAGATTTCCCGTGTTCGTGGCAGTATCACAAAGGGTGAGAGCACCCATTACTGCGATGAGTGTGGTGATGAGATCCCAGAAGCGCGTCGTCTTGCAATGAAAGGCGTTCGTTTGTGTATCGAATGTCAGTCAACAATCGAATTGGTATCTCAACGCCAAGCATTGTTCAATCGACGAGCGAGTAAAGACAGTCAACTTCGATAGCTTTACTGCTCTAATAAATAACGAGACGGTTTGAGTCTCATACTCAAACCGTTTTCGTATTGAATGGAACTATGAAGCGAAGCAGTCTTTACGTTGCAACGCTGCATCAATCGCGTTAACTAGCTTCTCAATATCTTCTGGCTTGCTGATGAACGGCGGCATCATATAAATCAGTTTGCCAAATGGACGAATCCACACTCCGTGTTCAACAAACAAGGCTTGGATGGTTTCCATATTCACAGGGCGAAGCGTCTCCACTACGCCAATAGCACCCAACCAACGGGTGTTTTTCACCAAGTCGTATTCTTCAAGTTTTGGTAGTAACTCAGAAAACAGCGTTTCAATTTGTTGGGTTTGTTGCTTCCAATCACCTTGCTCGATCAATTCCAAACTTGCAGTAGCTACGGCACAAGCGAGTGGATTCCCCATAAAGGTTGGACCGTGCATAAAACAACCAGCATCACCACCACAAACAGTGTCTGCTACGTGTTTGCTCGCGAGGGTCGCAGAGAGGGTCATGTAGCCGCCAGTAAGTGCTTTCCCGACACACAGAATGTCTGGTTGAATATCCGCATGTTCGCAGGCAAACAATTTACCTGTGCGTCCAAAACCGGTAGCGATCTCATCTGCAATCAATAACAGACCGTATTTGTCGCAAAGTCTACGCACGCCTTTGAGAAATTCTGGATGGTAGATACGCATGCCACCTGCGCCTTGAACGATAGGCTCAAGGATCACCGCAGCAAGTTCTTGATGGTGCGTCTCAATCTTGTGCTCGAAGTCGGTAAGGTCTTCTGGCTTCCATTCATCCCAATAACCACAAGTTGGTGACTCCGCAAAGATATGCTCAGGCAAAAAGCCTTTGTAGAGAGAGTGCATTGAGTTGTCAGGATCGGTGACCGACATCGCCGCAAACGTATCGCCGTGATAACCGTGTCGCAAAGTAAGAAACTTCGGTCGGCGTTCGCCTTTTGCATGCCAATATTGAAGTGCCATTTTTAAGCTGACTTCTACGGCAACAGAGCCTGAATCGGCAAGGAATACATGTTCAAGATTACTTGGTGCTAGGGATAGCAACTTCTTACACAAACTGATTGCTGGCTGGTGGGTAATCCCGCCAAACATCACGTGAGAGACCTTATCGATTTGCTGGTGAGCGGCTTGATTTAAGTGCGGATGGTTATAGCCGTGGATCGTCGACCACCAAGAAGACATGCCATCGACCAGCTCAGTACCATCTTCCAATTTAATGTGCACACCATTTGCCGATGCCACTGGGTAGCAGGTCAGAGGTGTCAATGTAGAAGTGTAAGGATGCCAGATATGCTGGCGGTCGAAGGCGAGATCCATGTGCGATTCCAATAGTAATTGAGGTTAAAAAATAAACAGGTGTAAACTTTGCTCTTTTGTGCTGTGTTGACAGTTTATCGAGACTCAGTAGACTGTCAACACAACAACAAAAGTGACTAAAGGAATACACGTGGAAGTTCGTCATAACTGGACGCATGCTGAAGTGCGCGATCTCATGGAAAAACCATTCATGGATCTCCTATTCGAAGCGCAGCTTGTACATCGTCAATATCAACAAACCAACCATGTTCAAGTAAGCACGCTTCTGTCGATTAAGACAGGTGCTTGTCCAGAAGATTGTAAGTACTGTCCTCAGAGTGCTCGTTACACCACAGACATCGAAAAAGAGCGTCTGATGGAAGTAGAACGCGTACTCGATGCTGCGCAAAAAGCCAAAAATGCTGGTTCTACTCGATTCTGTATGGGCGCAGCATGGAAAAACCCGAAAGAGCGTGACATGCCACATTTGACCGACATGATCAAAGGCGTGAAGGGCATGGGTTTAGAAACGTGTATGACATTAGGCATGTTGACGCCAGATCAAGCAAAGCAATTGGCAACCGCAGGTCTGGATTACTACAACCACAACCTAGATACCTCACCTGAATTTTACGGCAACATCATTACCACACGTACTTACCAAGACCGTTTAGATACTTTGTCTCACGTTCGTGATGCTGGCATGAAGATTTGTTCCGGTGGCATCATCGGCATGGGTGAAAGTGCTAACGACCGAGCTGGTTTGTTGGTTGAATTGGCTAACTTACCGGTACACCCTGAAAGCGTTCCAATCAACATGCTCGTGAAGGTAAAGGGGACACCACTGGAAGAAGTGGATGATGTTGAGCCTTTCGATTTCATTCGCCTGATTGCGATTGCACGAATCATGATGCCTCAATCAGCCGTTCGTTTATCCGCTGGCCGTGAAAACATGAACGAACAAATGCAAGCGCTGTGTTTTATGGCGGGTGCAAACTCCGTTTTCTATGGCTGCAAGCTTCTGACCACGCCAAACCCTTCTGAAGACAAAGACATGATGCTGTTCAACAAGCTCGGTATTAACAGCCAAGAGGTGTCTCAAAAGCCTGATGAAATCGAAGAAAACGAGTTACTCGATCGCGTCGTAGAGCGCGTTGCTGCCCGTCCGACAAAAGACGACCTTTTCTACGATGCCAGCGTTTAAATCTCGTATCGAGTCCGCCCTTGCTGAGCGTAAAACGCAAGGGTTGAATCGTTCTATGAATGTGGTGTTTGCCGGTAACCAGTCCGTTTTGGAACACGAAGGTAGACGCTACATTAATTTCTCAAGTAATGATTATTTGGGATTGGCTAATGACCAAGCGCTTGTTCGGGCTTGGCAGCAAGGTTTAAGCGTATATGGTAGTGGCAGTGGAGCATCACCGATGGTGACTGGCTTTAGTGCCGCGCACAGCAATTTAGAAGCCGCACTGACCGAATGGTTGGGTTACGACAGAGCAATTCTGTTTGGTTCTGGATTCAGTGCTAATCAAGCCTTGTTGTTCACCTTGTTGGAAAAATCAGACGTATTGATCCAAGACCGTTTGAACCATGCCTCACTGATGGAAGCGGGGGCGTTGTCACCAGCTAAGATGAAGCGCTTCAAACACAATGACATCGAGCACCTAAAGTCGCTGATTAATAGCGAAGACAACCATCTAGTTGTGACTGAAGGGGTATTCAGCATGGACGGCGACTGTGCGCCGCTTAGCGATATAGCTGAAGTCACTCGTAGTCATGATGCTTGGTTTGCTGTCGATGACGCTCATGGTATTGGCGTTCTTGGTCAATCCGGTGGTGGTTCTTGTGAGTTGGCAACGGTTAAACCCGAGATACTGATCGTTACTTTCGGCAAAGCGTTTGGTATGTCTGGCGCGGCTATTTTATGTGACCACGCAACGGGGGACTTTTTAACTCAGTTTGCTCGTCACCATGTGTATTCCACAGCGATGCCTCCGGCACAAGCCTATGCGCTAACGCATGCGGTTTCTATCGTTCAAGAGCAGTCTTGGCGACGTGAAAAGCTTTCAGAGCTTAGTGAAGTGTATCGAGACTGCCTCAGCGATCTGGAGGGCTTTGTTGAGACTCAGACTTCGATTAAGCCGTTTGTGATTGGTGAATCTGAACTGGCTTTGCAGGTTGCGAGCGCTTGTCGCCAAAACGGCATTTGGGTTACCGCTATTCGACCACCGACGGTGCCTAAAGGGACGTCTCGCCTTCGAATCACACTCACTGCCAATCACACCAACGAACAAGTTAAAACGCTTTCAATGGCATTGAAGCAAGCATTAGGAGCGCTGTAATGGATAATGCAACTACCGCATTAGCGCAAACGCTCGCGTTAGAGAGTTTCCATCAAGATAAAGACGCGATTGCCTCTTCGTTTGGTAAAGCAGCAGAAACATACGATAAACATGCGGCTTTTCAACGTGATGTCGGGCATCAGCTGCTTGATAAACTTCCTGAAAACTTGACGGGAAAACGTGTATTGGATTTAGGTTGTGGCACGGGTTATTTCTCCCAACTACTTCAACAACGCGGTGCGGAAGTAGTCTGCGGCGATATCTCTCAAGCCATGTTAGATAAAGCAGAGCAGCGTTGTGGTGCAGTACGAATGCACTACCAAGTTGCTGATGCTGAAAACTTACCATTTGACGATGATAGCTTCGATTACGTGTTTTCAAGTTTAGCGCTGCAATGGTGTACAGATTTAAGTTACCCACTAAAAGAAGTGCGCCGCGTGCTAAAAAATGGTGGGAAAGCGTGGTTCTCTACACTGGTTGATGGATCACTGTATGAGCTGCGTGCATCATGGGAAAAAATTGATGCATATCAACACGTCAATAACTTTCTAACGCTCAATCAGGTAAAAATTGCGTTAGCGCAATCTCGATGTGACAGCCATCAACTAGACTTGACCACCATCACAGTTTGGTACGACTCTGCATTTTCAGTTATGCGTGACCTCAAAGGTATAGGTGCAAATCACGTAAGCGGGCGCTCACACGGTTTAACTAGTCGCGAGACTTTGTTAAAAGTTGAGCATGCGTACCAAGCGTTTAAAAACGATCAAGGTCTTCTACCTGCAAGTTATCAGGTTTGTTTTGGAGTAATACATCTATGATTGATGCTTTTTTTATTGCTGGTACGGATACTGATGTTGGAAAGACGGTAGCGTCTAAAGCCATTTTGCAAGCGATCGCCGCAAAAGGACTAAACACTATTGGTTATAAGCCAGTGGCAGCAGGGAGTGACAAGACTGAAGCCGGATGGCGTAACTCTGATGCTTTACACTTACAAGACGCCGCAACACTCGATGTGGCCTATGATGATGTGAACCCATACGCTTTAGAGTTGCCTGCTTCTCCCCACATTGCAGCGAAGCATGAACATGTCGAAATAAGTTACGATGTTCTGAGTCAAAAACTGGCTCAACATAAGCAGCAAGCCGATGTTGTTCTCGTTGAAGGTGCTGGAGGCTGGCGTGTGCCAGTATCCGATACGGACTGTTTATCTACATGGGTAAAAGAAGAGCAGTTACCTGTTGTACTGGTGGTTGGCATTAAATTAGGCTGTTTGAGCCACGCTTTACTCACAGCAGAGAGTATTAAAGCGGATGGTTTGAATCTTGTTGGCTGGGTGGCAAACCGCGTCAACCCAGGCACAGAGCACTACGCTGACATTATCGAGATGCTAGAAGCACGTATCGATGCACCTAAGCTTGGGGAAATTCCATATATTCCAAGTGCTAAACGCAAAGAGCTAGGCAAGTACATTAATGTAGAGCCGTTGCTAAACACTGACTAATGGTGTTTAGGGTAAAAGACTAAAAAACCAAAGGGCTGCGCAATGCAGCCCTTTCTTGTTGGTGTAACCTAAAAAGTCAGATTACTTATCTTGGCTGAGCCCCATCAATGCTTGTTGTGTTTCTGCAACACGCTGAGACATATGATGATCGGTTGAAATACCAAGTTGTTGCTTTGCCTCGTCCTCTGAGATGCCTAGGTGACAACGTAGTAAATCAATAGCCATTTGATAGTCGTTAGTTTCTACCATGGTTTTTCCCTCAATACATGGAGTTTTTGAGCTCACCCAATGCACTTTTTGCAATGTACTTAGAGTGGCTCTGTTTTGTTCATCTCATTCGAATTTAGCATGTCCATGTGGCCGCACAATAAGACCAAAGTCTATAGCAGAGCTAACGTACTGTTTTTGGTCTATTAAAAATTTCTAGCTAAGTTGCTAAGAGGTGATAGATTTAACACCAAGATCATCTATCAATAGATGATGGGTAGCTCAGAGCTTATTTTATCATTTTGATAAATGTATATGAACGGAGGTTCCAGCTCCTACCAAAGCATGTTTTGAAATCGCTTGAATCAAATATTTCAGTCCCGAAAACAAATGTTGCAATTTATTGCTTAACCTTGTTTTTATCGCGGATAGACTATATCTATAACGCACGGAACATGAAAATCAACGGAATTGGCTTTTATAGCGATTACCATTTGTTCCTTATAACAATCCGTTTTAAAAAAACGATAAGCTTCCTCGGAGAAAAGTAATGAAGCGAATTATGTTATTCCTAGCAACTAACCTAGCTGTCGTGCTAGTGCTTAGTGTTGTTCTGAATATTGTTTACGCTGTAACTGGAATGCAACCAGGCAGTCTGTCAGGTTTACTTGTAATGGCTGCTGTATTTGGTTTTGGTGGCGCATTTATTTCGTTGATGATGTCAAAGGGTATGGCGCTACGCTCGGTTGGTGGTATGGTCATTGAAAGCCCGCGCAACGAAACGGAGCATTGGTTAGTCGAAACTGTGGGTCGTCAAGCTCAACAAGTGGGTATTGGCATGCCAACGGTGGCTATTTATGATTCACCAGATATCAATGCATTTGCGACAGGTGCAAAACGAGATGACTCTCTTGTCGCAGTTTCTACCGGTCTTTTACACAATATGACTCGTGATGAGGCAGAGGCAGTACTTGCACACGAAGTGAGCCATATTGCAAATGGTGATATGGTCACGATGACGTTGATGCAAGGTGTCGTGAACACGTTTGTTATCTTCCTATCACGCTTTATTGCCAATATCGTGGCATCGAACGATGATGAAGAAGGCCAAGGTACAAACATGATGGTTTACTTTGGCGTATCCATGGTGCTTGAACTGGTATTTGGTTTCCTAGCTAGCTTCTTGACTATGTGGTACAGCCGTCATCGCGAATTCCACGCGGACGCAGGTGCTGCGCGCCTCGTTGGCAAAGAAAAAATGATTGCGGCTCTAGAGCGTTTGAAGGTGAGTCATGAATCTCAACTGGATGGCACCATGATGGCGTTTGGTATCAATGGCAAGCAGTCGCTGACTGAGCTACTAATGAGCCACCCTCCGCTAGATAAACGTATTGCAGCGTTGCGAGGCCAGCAATACTAATTGTTCCTACTTAAATAATTGTTAATCTGCTGAAAAGGCTTGGTTTTGACCAAGCCTTTTTTTTCGCCGATTGATCGCGTGCGAACTTCATCACGTACTACTTACAGAAACAAAGTTATACAAAATTATTTTTGTACAACTTTGGTGGAATGAACTATCTTGTACATATAATAATTTTGTACAACTTAATGGGCGTGTAGGAGTAAAAAATGGACATACAGTCTGTTGGCAATATCTATCAAAAGCTCAACAAAGCGAACTTACATCTACTTAAGGATATATATCACCAAGATGTAGTATTTGAGGACGCAGCGCATCGTTTAGAAGGATGGCCAGCACTTTCGGATTATTTCACCTCATTATATGCCAACGTCATCAGTTGTGATTTTGTAATCCATGAGCATCAACAAGTCGGAGATACAGGCTTCCTAACTTGGACAATGGACCTTCAGCATCCCAAACTTCAGAAGGGTGCGCCTATTCTCGTCAATGGTGTTTCGCACCTCAAATTTAGCGAAGGTCAGGTCATTTATCACCGGGACTATTTTGATCTCGGAGAGATGCTCTATGAGCATTTACCATTACTAGGTTCAGTCGTTAAAACCATCAAGCAGAGGTTAGGACAATGAACAACACCATCTTAATCACAGGCGCCACCTCCGGAATAGGAAGACAGCTTGCGCTAGATTACGCGAACTCAGAATGGAATGTGATTGCTTGTGGTCGGAATCAAGATGTTCTTGCAGAACTGGAGGCTGTTTCTTCCAAAATTCATACATTACAGTTCGATGTGACAAATTATGAGGAAACTCAGCAGGCGCTCTCTAATTTGCCCTTTACGCCAAACACATGGGTTTTTAACGCAGGCGATTGTGAGTACATGGATGAGGGAGTGGTCGACGCGAAACTCATGGCGCGTGTGATGAACGTAAATGTTGTCGGTGTTGCCAACTGCATTGAAGGCAGCCAAGTGCATTTAGAGAGAGGGCACCGCATTGTTATTGTTGGCTCTATCGCATCAGAAGTGGCACTGCCTCGTGCTGAAGCTTACGGCGCATCCAAAGCGGCAGTCAGTTATTTTGCACGCACGCTCGCCGTCGACTTGAAAAAGAAAGGGATCAATGTGGTAACGGTGTTTCCTGGTTTTGTTGAAACGCCGTTGACTGACAAAAACGACTTCGAAATGCCAATGATCATTTCTACTCAGCAAGCGTCGGACTCTATCAGGAAGCAGTTAGCCGCCAACAAGACCTATATCTATTTCCCAGCGAGATTTACCAGTATTTTACGTTTTATCTCGTTACTTCCATACAGTTGGCAAGCTCGCCTAACTGCTAAACTCGTATCATAAGAAGGAATAAAAATGAAAACAGCAGGAAGAAAGAAGATAGCGATTGTGGGAACGGGAATCTCTGGCCTTACTTGTGGTTATTACTTGCATAAAGAACATGATGTAACGCTGTTTGAAGCGAACGATTACATCGGTGGCCATACTGCAACCGTTGATGTGAGCCTTGATGGTAAAGAATACGCGATAGATACTGGGTTCATCGTCTATAACGACCGTACGTACCCTAATTTCATTAAAATGATGAGCGAGATTGGCGTTGAAGGTCTGCCTACTCAAATGAGCTTCAGTGTCAGAAACGATGGGAACGGACTAGAGTACAACGGCCACACAGTGTCGACATTGTTTGCTCAAAAACGCAACTGGGCAAACCCCAAATTTTATCGATTTATCTTCGAGATACTTCGTTTCAATAAACTTGCCAAGCGCTTCGCTAGCGAGCAATCCTCGCACTCTCAGACGTTAGGTGAGTTCCTTGACGAACACAAATTCAGTGCTTTCTTTACCGATAACTACATTTTACCGATGGGTGCTGCGATTTGGTCGTCGACTTTAGCTGACATGCGCGCATTCCCTCTTATGTTCTTCTTACGTTTCTTCCTCAACCACGGTCTGCTAGATGTGACTAACCGACCGCAATGGTATGTGATTAAAGGTGGTTCACGTTCATACATTCCACCATTGACCAAAGGCTTTGCCGAGAATATTCGTCTTAATAGTCCTGTCGAAAAAGTGGTTCGCAACGAAAAAGGGGTTGGCGTTCAAGTTCGTGGAGAAACGCATTGGTTTGATGACGTTATCTTTGCTTGTCACAGTGATCAAGCAATGAGAGTGCTAGAGGATATCAGCCCAATTGAGCAGGAAATCTTGGGGGATATGACATACCAAGCAAATGAAGTTGTTCTTCATACCGACTCTGCCGTACTACCAAAACGTAAGGCAGCATGGGCATCATGGAACTACCTATTGGAAGGCAGTGAGGAGGAACAGCAACGCCTCCCTTCGCTCACTTATAACATGAACATTCTTCAGCATATTCAATCAGAACACACGTTTTGTGTAACGTTGAATAGTACTGAGCAAATTAACTCAAATAAAGTCTTGCGTTCGTTCACTTATCATCATCCAGTATTCACCACTGAGTCTATTGCAGCGCAGCAGCGCAAAAATGAGATACAGGGTAAACAAAGTACCTGGTTCTGCGGCGCTTATTGGTACAACGGTTTTCATGAAGATGGCGTGCGTAGCGCGCTTGATGTTGTGAAAGAACTAGAAGAAAAGTACCGCGAACAAAATGTGGTTCCTTTCGAAAAAGGCGCAGCGTGATATGGATAGCCAAATGAACAGCCGATTGTTTATAGGCAACGTTCGTCACCGTCGATTCACGCCGGTGAATCATGAGTTGAACTACTCTTTATTTATGCCCGCCATTGATGTAGACGAGATCGATGCTTTAGAGAAAAAAGTATGGGGTTTTGGTTCGCGTTGGTGGCATTGGGCTCGCTTCAAGCGCAGTGATTACATTGGTGAAGGTAGCGTCAAGTCGGCAGTGCACAGCAAAATTGAAGAACTGACAGGTGTTCGCTGTACCGGCAAGGTAATCGCAGTCTGTCACTTGCGTTATCTAGGACTTTATTTCAGTCCCGTTAATTTCTACTACGTTTATAACACGGAAGGAGAATGGAAGTATCTCCTCGCAGAGGTGAGTAACACTCCTTGGAATGAACGACATTACTACGTGGTGTCAGCAGATAAAGAAGAAAAGTTTGGTTGGGAACAAGATAAAGCATTCCATGTTTCACCATTCAACCCGATTGACCAACTCTACCGCTGGAGAATTAAACCTTTGACAGACAAGTTGAATATTCATCTTGAATGTCACAAAGGAGAGAAACACTTTGATGCCACCATGGTTATGAAAGCAAAGCCACTTTCAAGCAAAACCTTATTGAGGTGTTTGATCGTTACACCAATACAAACGGTAAAAGTAATGGTTGGTATTTATTGGCACGCATTAAAACTTTGGGTGAAAGGCGCACCTTTTTATTCTCATCCTAAATATTCAACGCATGAAGAAATAGAAGCCGATATTGAAAAAACAGACAAAAAAAATAAAAAGCACAAGGAGAATTCTGCATGTTAAATACTAGTTCTATGACATTGCCGCGTAAATTGACGACAACGCAAAAAGCGGCTCGCGGAGTTATTTTTCAATGTCTGCAAAAAATGGAAATCGGCTGCTTAACAGTTATTGAAAGTTTTAAGACGGAAACGACAGAGCGAAGCGAGCGTTTTAGTGCGCCAAATGGGGAGTATAGTGGTCAACCTGTTGTCGCTACTATAGAGGTAAAACATCCAGGCTTTTATTCACGGATCTTGCAGGGCGGCAGTATTGCTGCTGGTGAGGCTTATATGGATGGGTGGTGGGATAGCCCCGATTTAACCTCATTAATGAAACTGATGGCCCTTAACATGCGTGCTCTAGATAAACTCGAAGAGCAAGGCAGTTGGTTGACTAAAATACTGTACAAGTTCAGCCATTGGTCAAACAGAAACTCTGAAGAGAACTCACGTAAAAATATCCATGCGCATTACGACTTGGGTAACAACTTATACGAAGCGTTCCTTGATACCAACATGCTGTACTCTTCGGCGCTTTACAATCATGCGGATGACTCTCTAGAGCAGGCTCAAATCAACAAAATGGATCGTCTATGTCAGCAACTTGAGCTGAAGCCCACTGATCATGTTGTTGAAATTGGCACAGGGTGGGGCGCTATGGCGATTTACATGGCCGAACAATACGGCTGTCAGGTCACCACAACAACGATATCTGAAGAGCAACACGCGTACGCGGAGCAAAAAATCAAAGAGCGTGGCTTAGAAGATAAAATCACACTACTCAAAGAAGATTACCGTAACTTAACTGGCACTTATGACAAGCTCGTTTCTATTGAAATGATTGAAGCTGTGGGCAAACAATTCCTGCCTTCGTACATTAAGGTCTGCGAGTCTTTGTTGAAGTCCGGTGGCTTGATGGCGATTCAAGCAATTACGATTGCCGATCAGCGTTACGATTACTACAGTAACAACGTCGACTTTATCCAAAAGTACATTTTCCCGGGTGGTTTTTTACCGTCGGTAACCTCACTAACCCAAGCCACAACAAAATACAGTGACTTAGTGACGCGAGACTTGTTCGATATTGGTTTGGACTACGCTAAGACGCTGAATGAATGGCACCTACGTTTTAATCGAGCAGAGAATGAAGTGCGCTCGTTTGGCTACGACGACCGCTTTGTGCGTATGTGGCACTACTATTTGAGCTACTGTGAAGGTGGCTTTTTGGCTCGCACGATCAGTGCCGTTCACATGACGTTTCAACGCCCGTAGTTCGTTATGAAGGTGTTTCTTGCTTCGACATGGTTCCAACTCTGCTGGTTTGCAGCGGTGCTTGGAACCTATCAATGGCAATGGGGGACGTTATTCCTTACTTTGGCAACCCTACTATATTGTTTGAAAACTGACGCATCTTCGCTCAAAAGTATTGGTGTTATCGCCACGATTGGTCTCGTGCTTGATACATTAAATCAGCAATTTTCAATTTTCATGTTTGCCACTCAATGGTTACCCCTTTGGCTTTTGTGCCTTTGGATTCTGTTCGCCTGGTATGCCTATCAACTCAAGTCAATTTTGTACCGTTTCCCAAAAACCTACGTATCAATAGTAGGCGGACTCGGAGGAACAGCGAGCTACTTTGCTGGCTATAAGCTCCAAGCCGTTGAATTTGGATTTAGCACTGGCGCTACACTGGCAATGTTGTTTGTCGAATGGTGCGTCATGATGCTCTTGATACTCAAGGTGTACGGAAATGAAAAGCTTGAAGAGAGACTTAACTCAGAGGCTGACTAGGCTGCTTGCGTTGGTAATAGTAACTGGCTCTTTTGCTCTGCAAGCTCAACCTGTTGGAAATAGCGAAGCCGCAAGCAACATTGCGAATTGGAAGGGATGGAAAACTGTTGGAGAAGCCCAACTTACTTGGTTCATCTTCGATATTTATCACTCAAGATTAAAAGCGCCTGATGGAAAGTTCATCGTAAGCGATGACGTATCGCCACATCCCCTTGCGTTGGAAATTAATTACAAGAGAGACATCAGTAAGCAACAGCTGCTTGATGTGACGGATGAGCAGTGGGCGAAATTGGGTTTTACTGACTCATATCGAAAAGCTTGGATCAGCGAGCTCGATCGTATGTTTCCTGATATTCAAAAAGGTGACGAGCTTACTTATCTAACAGATGGAAAATCTGGTCAGCTTTTTTATAAGCAGGTTGGGGACGTGCAAGTAAAGAACGTTGGCATCATTGAAGACGAACGAATGAACGATGCATTTTTAGCTATATGGTTATCACCCAACACAGAATTTCCGAAACTCCGAAAACAATTGATAGGGCAGGTTAGATAGTGCTTAAACGAATTTTTAAATCAGCGACTTTAGTGGCAGCTGTTTTTCTTTCGGCATGTTCCGCAGACATTGATAATTACCGCTCTTCTACACCGACTTTTGACGTATTCGGTTATTTCGAAGGCGACATAAAGGCGTGGGGGATGGTGCAAGATTATACCGAACAGCAAACCCGTCGCTTTGAAGTCGATATAGTGGGTACTGTAGAAGGTGATACGCTGACGCTAGTGGAAGACTTCGCGTTTGATGACGGAGAGGTGGACCAGCGAATTTGGGTTATCACTAGATTAGAAGACGGTAGTTATGAAGGTAAGGCAGACGATATTATAGGTGTAGCAACAGGGGAAGAGCAGGGCAATGCGCTACAGTGGCAATATGACTTTGAGCTACAAATGGAGGATTCATCAGTGACGGTTGCTTTTGATGATTGGCTTTACCGTCAGGATGACAGACACGTTTTCAATCTAACGAAAATAAAAAAGTTTGGTGTGGAAGTAGGAACAATAACCTTGTTCTTCCAAAAGCAGCCATAACAAATGGGGAAGATCTTCAATTAATAATCCATGCCATATAACTAAAATTATTTTCTCCCGACCTAACTCTCCTAACTAAAAAGGTTGACGCTTTCGCGTCAACCTTTTAGGTATCTGGTCGTTACAGGAGGATTACAGCTTATCTGTCAGCTCGATTGCTTGACCGATATAGTTCGCTGGCGTCATCTCTTTCAGACGTGCTTTCTCGTGCTCAGGAAGCTCAAGACCGTCGATGAAGTTACGCATTGCTTCGCCGTCTACACGCTTACCACGAGTTAGCTCTTTCAGCTTCTCGTATGGCTTCTCGATGCCGTAACGACGCATAACTGTTTGTACTGGCTCAGCTAGTACTTCCCAGTTCTTGTCTAGTTCAGCAAGAAGCGCTTCACGGTTTACTTCTAGCTTGCTGATGCCTTTAAGCGTAGAAGTGTAAGCGATGATAGCGTAGCCAACACCAACACCAAGGTTACGTAGAACCGTTGAGTCAGTTAGGTCACGTTGCCAACGAGAGATAGGCAGTTTCTGTGCTAGGTGGCCGAATACAGCGTTCGCAAGACCTAGGTTACCTTCTGAGTTTTCAAAGTCGATTGGGTTAACTTTGTGAGGCATTGTTGAAGAACCGATCTCACCAGCAATAGTTTTTTGCTTGAAGTGGCCTAGTGCAATGTAACCCCAAACGTCACGGTCGAAGTCAATCAGGATAGTGTTGAAACGAGCGATAGCGTCGAACAGCTCAGCGATGTAATCGTGCGGTTCGATTTGAGTTGTGTAAGGGTTCCAAGTTACGCCTAGAGACTCTGTGATGAACTCTTCAGAGAACTTGTGCCAATCTAGCTCTGGGTAAGCAGAAAGGTGTGCGTTGTAGTTACCTACTGCACCGTTGATTTTCGCTAGGATCTCAACGTTTTCGATTTGCTTGAATTGACGCTCCATACGGTACGCCACGTTTGCCATTTCTTTACCCATAGTAGATGGAGAAGCAGGCTGACCGTGTGTACGAGATAGAAGAGGAATGTCGCGGTATTCCACTGCTAGTGCTTTGATAGCGTCGATTAGGTTACGGATTTCTGGAAGAATCACGTTCTCACGCGCTTCTTTAAGCATTAGAGCGTGTGATGTGTTGTTGATGTCTTCAGAAGTACATGCGAAGTGGAAGAACTCGTTTACTGCGTGCAGTTCAGGAACGTCTGCTACTTTCTCTTTTAGGAAGTACTCAACCGCTTTTACGTCGTGGTTAGTTGTACGCTCGATCTCTTTGATACGGCGTGCATCTTCTTCAGAGAAGTTTGCAGCAAGGTCGTCTAGGAATTGGTTTGCTTCTGCGCTAAACGCTGGCACTTCTGCAATTTCAGTAGTAGCAGCAAGCTTTTGTAGCCAGCGGATTTCAACGATAGTACGGTACTTTAGTAGACCGTATTCACTGAAAATTTCGCGTAACGCAATTGTCTTGCTTCCGTAACGGCCGTCTACTGGTGAAACAGCAGTCAATGCTGACAGTTCCATGATGTTCTCCTGAATTGGGTTTCTAAATTTCGTGAGCTTTATACCAATAACTGTGGCAATTGTCACGAATATTGCGCAAACGTTTGCGCGAGATTTGTTTTAGTCGAAAAAAATGAGCTCGCGATAAACGCGAGCTGCTTATTTGATATTTTACTACAGACGAGCAAGAAGGATTTGTGCTTGCTCTACCATCTTCTTGCGCCCGAAGATTAGGTGGCGACGCTTACCACCAACTTGACGCCAAAGAACTGCACTACGAATGCCAGATAACAACAGCGCACGAACTTTGTGTTGGCTTGCCGTCTGCTGCAGTACAGATGGCGTGCCCGTTACTTGAATGCGTGGGCCAATAGGGCTAACGACATCCAGATAGATGCTCGCTAAATTGCTGATCATTTGATCGTCTAGTAGCTCAAAGTGCTCTGACTGACGCTTGGCCATTTGAATACGATCACCAAGCTGAGACATAGCATCGTTACGAGAGCTTAACTTACGTTCTAACGCCATTAAACTAATAATGTAACGAGTAATTTCACTGCCTGATGGTGTGCTATCAATCCCTTTAACCAAGCATTCTAGGCCGAGCTTTAGATCGGCTTCGCGACCGAATACGCCAACTGTGTTAGCAGGGTTCGTGCTCAAAATAGCGTTGATTGATGTTTCAAAAGCATCTTGATCACAATGTCCGTTTCTCGCTACCTGTTGAACTAAAGCAACAGCTTGGCAAATCCCAGCGAAAGCGATAGTACGGTCATAAAGTGTATTCGCCACGTAACGACTCCTAAGCTTGAGAATATTTAATGCGTTGCTCGATGATGCCGCCACCTAGGCACACGTCACCTTTGTAGAACACTGCTGATTGACCTGGAGTTACAGCAATTTGTGGCTCGTCAAAGATAACTTTAATGTTTTCATCATCGATAGGGATGATTGTACAAGGAATATCTTCCTGACGGTAACGAGTTTTCACTGTGCACTTCATAACATCGCGAATTGGCTCACGATCTACCCAATGAAGTTGTGATGCAAGTAGACCTTCTGATTTCAACATTGGATGGTCTTTACCTTGAACAGCAATCAAAACGTTACGTTCTAGATCTTTCTCACCAACGAACCATGGGTCCTCGTTACCACCGCCGCCTTTACGGCCACCAATGTGTAGACCTTTACGCTGACCAAGTGTGTGGTACATCAGGCCTTGGTGTTGACCAATCACTTCGCCTTCTGGAGTCTCGATATTACCAGGCTGAGCTGGAAGGTAGCGACCCAGGAATTCCGTAAACTTACGTTCACCGATGAAACAAATACCAGTAGAGTCTTTCTTCTTCGCCGTGATTAGATCTTGCTCTTCCGCAATGCGGCGTACTTCTGGCTTCTCTAGGTCACCAACAGGGAATAGGCTACGTGCGATTTGCTCGTTGCTTAATGTGTACAGGAAGTAGCTTTGATCTTTGTTGCCATCTAGACCACGTAGCATCTGTGGTTTTTCACCGTTTTCTGGGAAAGAGCGACGCACATAGTGGCCCATTGCAATGTAATCAGCATCAAGTACTTCATCAGCGAATTCTAGGAATGCTTTGAACTTGATTTCTTTGTTACAAAGAATGTCAGGGTTCGGAGTACGGCCCGCTTTGTATTCAGCAAGGAAGTACTCAAATACGTTATCCCAGTATTCGGCAGCAAAGTTGATAGTGTGTAGGTAGATGCCTAGCTTGTCACATACTGCCTGAGCGTCAGCAAGATCTTCTGCCGCTGTACAATATTCTTCGTTGTCATCTTCTTCCCAGTTCTTCATGAAAAGGCCTTCTACTTGGTAGCCTTGCTGTTTTAGAAGATACGCGGAAACAGATGAATCAACGCCGCCGGACATACCGACGATGACTTTCTTTTGGCTGTTATCAGACATTACTAAACACCACTTAAATAAACGGGATGCAGATTCTATCAGAATCCACAGACCGGTGACAGATCCGAGATCGAAATCACAATTCGTTTCGCTGAATTTTTCTTCAACAAAGATTCGAACGAGTAATTTCGCAAGTATAGAAGAGGTATATATGGCATAGTTGGCCAAAATCCAAGAGGAAACATCAAATGACAGAAGAAAACCAATTTATGCAAGAAAGTGAGTTGATTGAAATTGTTGAAAATCAGCTCGAAGATGGTAACCCGCTTAAAGTAAAAGAAACCCTTATGCGTTTAATGATGACTGGCACACCACGTGAAGATGCGGTTGCGATGATGGCATGTGCGATGTCAATTGAGATTTTTGATGTAATGAAGAATGAGGGTGAGTTCAACCTAAAGCGTTATAGCGAGCACCTTGAGCAACTACCAGATCTCAGCTTTATGGAAGGTGAATAAGCAACCTAAAAGAAAAAAGTAGTCAGCAAACGTTTGCTATAATCGCTTTTATTGCTGCTTTATTATTAGCGGTATAGAATCCGCTCTCCTTTTCATCCCCTTACTCAGACTGACAATATGAAATTTCCTGGACAACGCAAATCGAAGCACTATTTTCCTGTTCATGCTCGTGACCCGCTGGTGAGCCAAGCACAAGAAAGCAAGAAGATGACGCGCACTCACATCATTGGTATTGACCAAACCTTGGTTGATATTGAAGCAAAAGTTACAACGGATGTGATTGAAAAGTACGGTCTGAGTAAAGGTCACTCTTTGGTTATCGATGACGAAAGAGCAGAAGAGTTATACCAGCAACTGAAAGAAGAGAACTTGATTACCAATGAGTATGCGGGCGGTACAATTGGTAACACGCTACATAACTACTCCGTGCTAGCGGATGACCGCTCCACACTACTTGGAGTGATGAGCCAGGATATTAAGATTGGCAGCTACGGTTACCGTTATCTTTGTAATACATCAAGCCGCATGGATTTGAACTACCTACAAGGTGTAGATGGTGCAATTGGCCGTTGTTTTGCTCTTATCACAGAAGACGGTGAACGTACTTTTGCTATCAGCGAAGGGCAAATGAACCAACTCCATCCTGATAGCATTCCAGAGAAAATCTTTAAAAATGCATCAGCACTTGTACTGACGTCATATCTAGTACGTTGCAAAGACGGCGACCCAATGCCGGAAGCAACAATGAAAGCGATTGAGTACGCGAAAAAGAATGATGTGCCTGTTGTTCTGACTTTAGGCACAAAGTTTGTTATTCAAGATGACCCTAAATATTGGCAAGAATTCATTAGAGATAACGTTTCAGTCGTTGCGATGAATGAAGATGAAGCAGAAGCTCTGACGGGGGAATCTGATCCACTTGCTGCGTCTGATAAAACATTGGAGTGGGCTGATCTAGTATTGTGCACGGCGGGTCCTGTAGGTCTATTTATGGCTGGGTATACAGAAGATAGCGCGAAGCGCGAAACTTCTTTGCCATTGCTTCCAGGGTCAATTGCTGAATTTAATCGTTATGAATTTAGTCGTCCGGCGAAAAAAGACTCATGCGAGACGCCAATAAAAGTGTACTCGCATATCTCGCCATATATGGGTGGCCCAGAAAAAATTAAGAATACAAATGGCGCAGGTGATGCCGCGTTATCTGCTGTTCTTCATGATATGGCAGCAAATAAATACCATAAAGAAAATGTGCCTAATTCAAGCAAGCACAGTAACGAGTATTTAACTTACTCTTCTTTTTCTCAAGTCTGCAAATACGCAAACCGTGCTAGCTACGAAGTTCTCGTGCAACATTCACCACGATTGTCGCGCGGACTTCCTGAGCGAGAAGATAGCCTAGAAGAAGCATACTGGGAACGTTAATACGAAGCGGTTTAATTAACTATTCTGTAACTAAAGTAAAAGGCACATTAAGAAATGTGCCTTTTTTATTTGTAATGGTTTAAATAAAAAAGGCTCCCTATGGGAGCCTTTTAAAAATAGCACGGATCTAGATTAGGAACTCATCCAGAGATTTACCTGCATCAAGTTGCTCTTGAATCGCCGAAGGTGTACGACCTTGGCCAGTCCAAGTTTTCTCATTACCGTTTGAATCTGTGTATTTGTATTTAGCAGGGCGAGGTGCGCGCTTCGCTTTGCCTTTCGTCTTAGTTTCGCCAGATAGCGCAGTAATAAGTGCTTCTACGTCAATACCGTCTTGAGCGATTTTCTCAGCAATCTCTGCAAGCTTAGCTTCTTGCTCTGCTTGTGCTGCGCGTTCTGCTTCTTCTGCTTCACGACGCTCATCTACGACAGTAGTGAGTTTATCTAGAGCTTCTTCCAATTGTTCTAGAGTCAGCTCACGAGAAAATGCACGAAGGCTACGGATATTTAGAAGGGTTTTAGTCAGCTCTGACATAACGATTCCTATTAAAAGGTTAATGTGTTGGGCACTTTTTATCGTTACGATTAAATAATGCCAATCTATAAATAAACAAAGAGTCCTTATATTTAACTTTATCTTTTCCTTATGTGCAAATGCTAAATCAAGATTTTGTTTAAATTTGACTATTTTTTAAAGCAATTAATATTATTACACTCGAAATAAATCATTATTAGATGAGAACTAAAATCAACAATCATTATTGTATAGAGAGAGTGACAGCTTGGTTTTTTATAAAAAAATTTGAGTTATTACTTAAAAATATGAAGCATCCATCTTTAATGGTGTGTCATATATCCTTAATTTATTGATATAAGATAAACCATGATATTTCTAAGGTAGTAATAATGTTTCATAAATAACATGATTGATGTGATTTCAGTTGCACAAAACTTATGGAAGTAGGCAAGGTTTATAAATTATCTCAGTCATTATTTATTTGTTTAATTTAGTTTGATGTGTTGCATTGACTCTCATCATAAGTACAATGGCTGCCACCTGATGCAATATTGCAGACAATTTGTTGTTAATTTGTACAGTTAGTGGTTAATTGTTTGTTGTTGCCGTAGAGGCGCGGTCTCGAAGAGTAGCTATTATTGGGGTGATGCCAATGAATAATAGTGGAAGGCGAAGATTGCCGAAGTAAGTAACTCATCAAAGTTACTTGCTGGGGTTGTATCTGAAAGGAACAACACTGCCATAGTATATATTCACATTAAACTATGGAGCGCTACTGTAGGGTTGGGTGGAGTGTTCGCTTCCCTGTCGCTAAGTTCAACATGAGCACGTATCGTATGCTACGTGACTTGTCTGCAGTAGATCTCTAGCCAAACTTTGGTTTTTGAAGATCATGAATTTAATAGATTTTTCTAGTTCTCCTGTTTCATTATTGCCACCTATTGTCGCTTTGACTTTGGCGATTTTGACTCGACGTGTATTAGTTTCCTTGGGTGTAGGTATCGTGCTAGGTGCGGTGCTACTTAATAGCTGGTCTATCAGCGACACCGCAGGTTACGTCAGTTCTCAAGTTTCTTCTGTCTTTATTGAAGATGGCGGAATTAACACTTGGAACATGAGCATTGTTGGTTTCCTAATCTTATTAGGTATGACAACAGCTTTATTAACGCTATCTGGCGGTACTCGTGCTTTTGCTGAATGGGCACAATCTCGAGTGAAGAGTAAACGCGGCTCCAAACTTCTTGCCGCCTTTTTAGGCGTATTCATTTTTGTCGATGATTACTTTAATAGCCTTGCTGTTGGTGCGATCTCTCGCCCAGTAACCGATCGCTTTTATGTGTCTCGCGCTAAGCTTGCGTACATTCTAGACTCAACCGCTGCTCCAATGTGTGTAATTATGCCTGCTTCTAGCTGGGGTGCTTACATTATTACTATTATTGGCGGGATCTTAGTCTCACATGGGATCACAGAGTATTCGGCTCTTGGCGCATATGTTCGTCTTATCCCAATGAACTTCTACGCCGTTTTTGCGCTGCTAATGGTGTTCGCTGTTGCGTGGTTTGGTCTTGATATTGGTAAAATGCGTGAGCATGAGATCTCTGCATCGCAAGGTCGTGGCTTTGATAAAGACAAAGAAAATGACTCGCAAGAAGCGCATGACCTAAATGAAGAGCTAGATATCCGTGAAAGTGAAAAGGGTAAAGTGTCAGATTTGATACTTCCTATCGTGACGCTGATTATCGCGACTATCGCTTCAATGCTTTACACGGGTGGCCAAGCATTGGCTGCTGATGGTAAGGAGTTTGCGCTTCTTGGTGCTTTTGAAAATACAGATGTAGGTACATCACTAATCTACGGTAGCTTGCTTGGCTTAGCAGTTGCACTGTTTACTGTTGTGAAGCAAGGTCTACCAATGGCTGAGATCGCACGTACACTTTGGATTGGTGCTAAGTCTATGTTTGGTGCGATTCTAATCTTAGTATTTGCCTGGACCATTGGTTCTGTTATCGGTGATATGAAGACAGGTACTTACCTTTCGACAATGGCGCAGGGCAATATCAACCCTCATTGGCTCCCAGTCATCTTATTCCTGCTGTCTGGCCTGATGGCGTTCTCAACAGGTACTTCATGGGGTACGTTCGGCATCATGCTTCCAATCGCTGGAGACATGGCTGGTGCAACAGACGTAGCGCTAATGCTACCGATGCTGAGTGCGGTTTTAGCTGGTGCGGTATTCGGTGACCATTGTTCACCAATCTCAGATACGACTATCCTGTCATCGACGGGTGCACGTTGTAACCACATTGACCACGTATCAACACAGTTACCTTATGCATTATCAGTCGCGCTTGTTTCATGCGTCGGCTTTATTGCCCTTGGTATGACTGCTTCAATTGCGTTCTCGTTCATTGCAGCGTCGATAACATTCGTTATCGTTTGCGCTATTTTGTCATGGCTTTCAAAGTCTAAAATAGCGTCTTGCCAGAGTGCGTAAGTTGTTTTGAATAGATTCGTTACAGAGGGAAGCTCCGCTAATTTAGCGGAGCTTTTTTTTAACGCGACTTAGGTGAGGGGGGCAATCGCGTTTTTGGGGATAAAAGTCTCGTGTTAAGAGCGAATTGTTTGTGTACCGAGCTCTCCTTGATGGGCTGTAATGGAAAAGCAATCCATCTTCTTCTTAGTTCTAAGCAAAGACTATGCCCATTTTAAGCTTTTGATTTTTAATACAGCAAAATACGCATGGTTGCGATGCAGAGTTAACTAAATGATATCTAAAGAGTTACCTGTTACACAGTGTTACGTTACACCTACACAGTATTTAAACATTTAAGTTGTATTTCTTTATTAATCGATAAAGCGTTGTTCTTGAAATGCCGAGATGACGTGCAGCCGCACTCATATTGTGTTTATTTTCTTCGATAGCTTGCAGTAGGTAGTCGAGATCAATTTGGTCCACAGAAGGGAGCAATTGCCTCTCGTTGTTATCAAGGCCCAAGTCAGCGACGAGAAGCGTGTGATCTTCACACATGACAATTGCTCGTTGGATGACATTCCGCAGTTCTCTTACGTTGCCTGGCCAACGATGTTTGAGGAGCTTGGCTTTTACCTTATCAGACATTTTTTGTACCTGACCATGAGACAGATCTGCTAGGAAGTGTTCAGATAAAATAATAATGTCTTTTCCACGCTTTCTCAGTGGAGGGATAGTTAATGGCAATATATTAAGCCGATAGAATAGATCTTCACGAAATCCTCCCTGTACGACCTCATTTTTCAAATCCACGTGGCTTGCTGCAATGACCCTACAGTCCACGTCAATGAATTTATCCGCTCCGACTTTATGGATTTGTTTACTCTCCAAAAAGTGAAGGAGGTGGATTTGTAGGTCTGGTGGCATGTCACCAATTTCATCAAGAAATAGGGTGCCTTTATGTGCCTTTTGAATAAAACCTATACGCTCTGAGATTGCGCCTGTAAATGCTCCTTTTTCATGGCCGAAAAGCTCGGATGCAATAAGACCACTTGGAATGGCTCCACAGTTGACTTCCACAAAAGGTGCTGAGTGTCTGTTCGACAATTGATGAATAAGGCGAGCGCAAAGACCTTTCCCAACACCAGTTTCACCCTGAATGAGGACTTCAGCATCACATTGAGCGTACTTTTGTATTGCAGTACGAAGTTCTTGGATACAGGCACTATTGCCGATCAACGGGTATAGTGCCGTATCGTCGAAATCTACAGCTTGTTTATTACTACCGTTACGCAGTTTCATTGTTAATCACTATTTTTTGCCCCGCTCTAATAATAGTTTTGAATGACTTGTCTCAAACGTGAGTTGCTGTCTCTTTATTGAGAAAAGTGTCAATTAATGGGTTGGGTACGGTCTAAATAGTTGTTTTGGTGAATATTCATACTATTCTTCGCTTTCTTCGTCAGAGTAGAGCTGATTGGAGGTGTTCTTTCCACCAGAGTATTCAATATGGAAAAGAATTTAATTTCATTTAAATCAATGTCTTGTGAAAAATATTTAGAAAATATTCAATTGAGTATTGAAAAATATAGAATCCTTAGTTAGTGTGGTTACTAACAAAGCAACTCAAAAAGAGCCTTAAATAAGTATGCGTAATTTTGTAATGAACATTCATCACCATCATCACCCAATCTAGTCTTTCGGGCGATGTACGCATACCCGGGAGGCAGGAAACTCCCGGAGGTAAAATCAAAGTAAAAGCAGATTTTAAACCCTCGGGAGACTTCAATCTCCCGAGGGTTTTTTAGTTTTATTAGTTTGAAAAATACTTAGATATCAAAATCTTGCATAGGGACAAAGCAATGCAAACACAACGTTTAAGAATCGCAATTCAGAAAAAAGGTCGTCTTAGCAAAGAGAGTCAAGCTCTACTAAAACAGTGCGGCGTAAAGTTCAACGTAATGGGCGAGCGTTTAGTTGTCCATTCTGAAAATATGCCAATTGATTTACTCTTGGTTCGTGACGACGACATCCCAGGTTTAATTATGGATGGCGTGGTTGACCTTGGCTTTATTGGCGAAAATGAACTAGAAGAAGTTCGCCTTGACCGCAAAGCATTAGGTGAACCCTGCGAGTTTGTTCAGCTTCGTCGACTTGATTTTGGTGGCTGTCGTTTATCTATCGCAATCGACAAGGACGAAGAGTACAACGGTCCACAAGACTTAGCTGGCAAGCGTATTGCTACAACGTATCCTCAACTTCTAAAAGCGTACATGGATGAAGCCGGCGTTCCATTCTCTACATGTATGCTGACAGGCTCTGTAGAAGTTGCGCCTCGCGCGGGTCTCGCTGATGCTATCGCTGATTTGGTTTCTACAGGTGCAACACTGGAAGCGAACGGCCTTAAAGAAGCTGAAATTATCTTCAAATCAAAAGCGACATTGATTCAACGCACAGGTGAGTTCGACGCAGACAAAGTGGCGCTAATCGAAAAGCTGTTAACTCGCATGCAAGGCGTGCAGCAAGCGAAAGAATCTAAGTACATTATGCTTCACGCCCCAGCAGAGAAGTTAGATCAAATTAAAGCACTACTGCCAGGTGCTGAAGACCCAACTGTTCTTCCTCTTTCTGCAGATAAGCAGAAAATGGCTGTTCACTTAGTGAGTTCTGAAAACCTGTTCTGGGAAACAATGGAACAGCTGAAAGAGTTGGGTGCTAGTTCAATTCTCGTTCTACCAATTGAAAAAATGATGGAGTAAGCATCATGAGAACAGTCGTTTGGCAATCATTAAGTGAGAATCAGCAAGACTCTATTTTGGAGCGCCCTGCTATTGCAGAAGGTGCCAATATCACCACTGCTGTGGCCGAAGTTATTGCTAAAGTTCGAGAAGAAGGTGACTCTGCTCTTATTGAGCTGACCGAAAAGTTTGACCGTGTTAAGCCTGAATCCATTCGTGTTTCTTCTCAGGAAATTAAGGCAGCGTCAGAGCGTTTGTCAGAGTCAATGAAGAGCGCACTAGAGCAAGCTTACGCCAATATTTCTAAGTTCCACAAAGCGCAAAAGCCGCAACCGATCAAGGTGGAAACCCAGCCAGGTGTCCTTTGTGAACAAGTAACACGCCCAATTCAAAAAGTGGGTTTGTACATTCCTGGTGGCAGTGCGCCTTTGCCATCGACTGTTTTGATGCTCGGCGTTCCTGCAAAAATTGCAGGTTGTCGTAAAGTCGTTCTTTGTTCTCCACCCCCAATCGCTGATGAGATCCTTTATGTCGCGAAACTGTGTGGCATTGATGAGGTGTATAACGTCGGTGGTGGCCAAGCAGTTGCTGCAATGGCTTATGGCACCGAGACTGTATCGAAAGTAGATAAGATCTTTGGTCCGGGCAACGCTTACGTGACCGAAGCAAAACGTCAGGTAAGTAATGATTTCCGTGGTGCTGCGATTGATATGCCAGCAGGTCCATCAGAAGTTCTTGTAATTGCCGATGAAACCGCAGATGCAGACTTTATCGCTGCGGATCTTTTGAGCCAAGCGGAACACGGTCCTGATTCTCAAGTGGTACTTGTGACTTCTTCTCCTGTGATTGCTGATCAAGTGACGGATGCGGTTCAACGTCAGCTTAAGGAGCTATCTCGTGAAGACATCGCAGAAAAGGCTCTGGCATCAAGCTTGATCATTATTTCCGAGTCGATGACGCAGTCAGTTTCTATTTCCAATTACTACGGTCCTGAGCACTTGATTGTTCAGACTAAGAACCCTCGTGAGCTTCTACCTCTACTTGATAATGCAGGCTCTATCTTCCTTGGGGATTGGTCGCCTGAATCTGCGGGAGATTACGCATCGGGGACTAACCACGTCCTTCCTACTTACGGTTACACACGTACTTATTCAAGCTTAGGTTTGGCGGATTTCTCTAAACGAATGACGGTTCAGGAGCTTTCTGCTGATGGTTTAAAGAACCTTGCACCAACGGTAGTCACGATGGCTGAAGCAGAAGGTCTGGACGCTCACAAACGTGCTGTTACTATCCGCGTAGAAAAATTAGCAAGTAAGAAAGAATAAGAGAGTAATGAGATGGAAAAGCTAGCGCGTAAACAAGTCCAACAGCTTACCCCTTATATGTCGGCTCGCCGAATCGGTGGTACGGGTGACGTATGGCTAAATGCCAACGAATCACCATTTAACAATGAATACAAAACAGACTTTGCTCGTCTTAATCGTTACAGCGAATGCCAACCGAAAGAACTGATTTCCGCTTACGCAGCGTATGCGGGTGTGAAGCCAGAACAAACACTGACTTCTCGCGGCGCAGACGAAGGTATTGAGTTATTAATTCGTGCATTCTGTGAGCCGGGTGAAGATGCGATTCTTTACTGCCCACCAACTTACGGCATGTACGCCATCAGTGCAGAAACCATCGGTGTAGAGCGCAAAACCGTGCCGCTAACGTCAGATTGGCAACTAGACCTTGCAGGCATCGAAGCTAATCTGGATAACGTGAAACTGGTTTTTGTATGTTCGCCAAACAACCCAACAGGTAACTTGGTTAAGCGTGAGGACATTGTGTCTCTGCTTGAGATGACAAAAGACCGAGCAATCGTGGTGATGGATGAAGCATACATCGATTTTTGTCCAGAAGCGTCAACGGTAGATTTACTGGCGCAATACCCGAATCTTGCGATTCTGCGTACTCTGTCGAAAGCTTTTGCGCTTGCAGGTCTGCGTTGTGGATTTACGCTTGCGAACGAAGAGCTGATTAATGTACTTCTTAAAGTTATCGCACCTTACCCAGTCCCAGTTCCAGTGGCAGAAATTGCGACTCAGGCACTTTCGGAAGCTGGTTTAGCGCGAGCGAAGTTTCAAGTTCTCGATTTGAATGCAAACCGTGCTTACTTGCAAGTTGGCCTTTCAATGATTCCGGGCTTGGAAGTGTTTGAAGGGTGGGGAAACTACCTATTGGTGAAATTCCCAGATGGCGATGACCTTTTCAAAGCGGCTTGGGATACGGGCATTATTTTGCGTAACTCGCCAATTGAAAACTGTGTGCGTATCAGTGTGGGTAACCGTGACGAATGCGAAAAAACGCTTGGATTTATCAGAAACTACTACGCATAAATAGAGACAGAATTTATCGCTCTCGCTCAATAGCGGGAGCGCCAAAAGAATAGCAATAAGGAAGTTCGAGTGAGCAAACAAAAAAAAATCCTCTTTATCGACCGTGATGGCACCTTAATTGTTGAGCCGCCGATTGATTTTCAAGTAGACCGTTTAGATAAACTAAAACTGGAGCCATTTGTTATCCCAAGCCTGTTGTCGTTGCAGGATGCAGGATACCGTCTAGTGATGGTCACGAACCAAGATGGTTTGGGTACCGACAGTTACCCACAAGAAGATTTTGATGCACCACACAACATGATGATGGAGATCTTTGAATCTCAAGGTGTGAAATTTGATGACGTGCTGATTTGTCCTCACTTTGATGAAGATAACTGTTCATGCCGTAAGCCTAAATTAGGCTTGGTAAAAGAGTATCTTCAAGGTGGCAAAGTAGATTTCCAAAACTCTGTTGTGATTGGCGATCGTCAAACCGATCTTCAACTTGCAGAAAACATGGCAATTCGTGGCATTCAATACAACCCAGAAACCATGGGTTGGAAACAGATCCTGAAAGATCTAACGGTGAAGGCTCGCGTTGCTGAAGTGGTTCGCACCACAAAAGAAACAGATATTAAAGTATTCGTTAATCTTGATGAGCAAGGTGGTAACGACATTTCTACAGGTCTTGGCTTCTTTGACCACATGCTGGATCAAATCGCGACGCACGGTGGATTCCAAATGGTGTGCAAAGTGGAAGGTGACCTGCACATTGATGATCACCACACAGTGGAAGATACCGCTCTTGCGTTAGGTCAAGCGTTGAAAGAAGCACTGGGTGACAAGCGTGGTATTGGTCGCTTTGGCTTTAGCCTTCCAATGGATGAGTGTTTGGCACAATGCGCACTAGACCTATCAGGTCGTCCTTACCTTAAGTTCGACGCGCAATTCAGCCGTGAGCAAGTGGGTGATCTTTCAACAGAGATGGTAGTTCACTTCTTCCGCTCTCTGACTGACACATTAGCATGTACGTTGCACCTGTCTTCTGCGGGCAATAATGACCACCACATCATTGAAAGCTTGTTTAAAGCGTTTGGTCGTACTTTACGTCAAGCAATCAAAGTAGAAGGCACTGAGCTACCAAGTAGTAAAGGCGTGCTTTAAGGCTCACGTTAGCAAGGAGAAAAACAGTGACAGAACAGAAAGTTGTCATTATCGATACTGGCTGTGCCAACGTTTCTTCGGTGAAGTTTGCCATCGAACGCCTAGGTTATGACGTAACTATTTCAAAAGATCCACAAGTTGTGTTGTCGGCAGATAAGTTATTCCTACCGGGCGTGGGAACCGCCAGCGAAGCGATGAAAAACCTAGAAGAGCGCGATCTTATCAGCTTGGTAAAACAGGTAGAAAAGCCTTTGCTAGGTATCTGTTTAGGCATGCAACTATTGGGCAAAGTGTCTCAAGAGAAAGGGCAGAAAGCAGATGAGTTGGTTGAGTGTCTTGGACTTTGTGATGGCGAAGTGAAGTTGCTACAAACCGGCGATTTACCGCTGCCGCATATGGGGTGGAATACAGTGTCTGCAAAAGCAGGTAACCCATTGTTCAAAGGCATTGAAGAAGGTGAGTACTTCTACTTTGTACACAGCTTTGCAATGCCTGTCGGGGAGTACACGATTGCTGAGTGTGAATACGGCAACCCGTTCACAGCAGCAGTACAAAGCGGTAACTACTACGGTGTGCAATTCCACCCTGAGCGTTCTTCAAAAGCGGGCGCGAAGCTTATTCAAAACTTCTTAGAATTATAAAAGGGATTTAGTGTGATTATTCCAGCTCTTGATTTAATTGAAGGACAGGTGGTTCGCCTTTATCAAGGTGATTACGGTCAAGTTACCGAGTACAAAGTCGACCCAGCAGAGCAGTTTAATTTGTACCACCAAGCAGGTGCTAACTGGCTACACTTAGTGGATTTAACTGGCGCGAAAGACACGACAGCACGTCAACTTGATTTGATTGCAAAGCTATTAGCAAGTACGCCAGCGAACATCCAAATCGGTGGTGGAGTGCGTACAGAGCAGGACGTGATTGATCTGTTAGAAGCCGGTGCGCAGCGCGTTGTAGTTGGCTCTACAGCGGTAAAACAGCCAGAGCTTGTGAAAGGTTGGATGGAAAAATACGGTGCAGAGAAAATCGTTCTTGCGCTAGACATCAACATCGATCAAGACGGCACGCGTAAAGTAGCGATTTCTGGTTGGCAAGAAGATTCAGGTGTGACTATCGAAGCTTTGGTCAACGATTATCTGACGGTAGGTCTACAGCATGTGCTTTGCACGGACATTTCTCGTGACGGTACGCTAGAAGGCTCAAACGTAGAGCTTTACGTTGACTTATGTAAACAGTACCCGCAAGTGCAGTTCCAATCTTCAGGTGGCATCGGTTCATTAGCGGATATCGAAGCACTAAAAGGCAGCGGTGTTGCTGGCGTGATTGTTGGTCGTGCATTGTTAGATGGTAAGTTCACAGCAGAGGAGGCATTTGCATGTTGGCAAAGCGAATAATTCCATGTCTTGATGTTCGTGATGGACAAGTGGTAAAGGGCGTTCAGTTCCGCAATCACGAGATCATTGGCGACATCGTTCCTCTGGCGCAGCGTTATGCTGAAGAAGGCGCTGACGAGCTTGTGTTCTACGATATTACCGCTTCAAGTGATGGGCGTGTCGTTGATAAAAGTTGGGTCGCTCGCGTTGCAGAAGTGATTGATATTCCGTTCTGTGTGGCTGGTGGCATTAAATCAGCAGAGGACGCGGCGCGCATTCTTGAGTTTGGTGCAGATAAGGTATCTATTAACTCTCCTGCCTTGGCGAACCCTCAGTTGATTACTGACCTTGCTGATAAGTTTGGTGTGCAATGTATCGTCGTTGGTATCGATTCATACTACGACAAAGAGACGGGCAAGTATCAGGTTTACCAGTTTACTGGTGATGAAGAACGCACCAAAGCGACCCAATGGGAAACGCGTGATTGGGTGCAAGAAGTACAAAAACGCGGCGCTGGTGAAATCGTACTGAACATGATGAACCAAGACGGTGTGCGTAACGGCTACGATATCGAACAACTGAATATGGTGCGCGAAGTATGTAATGTACCGCTGATTGCATCGGGTGGCGCGGGTGCTATGGAGCACTTTGCGGAAGCCTACCAAAAAACAAATGTGGATGGCGCGCTTGCCGCATCGGTATTCCACAAACAAGTCATCAATATTGGTGAACTAAAGCAGTATTTGAAACAACAAGGCATTGAGGTACGACTATGAGTGTGAAAGCCGCCGAAGTAAGTTCGCTAGTTGAGCGAATCAACTGGGAAAAGGTGGATGGTCTGGTACCTGCTATCGTACAAGATTTCCAATCAAGCCAAGTGCTGATGATGGGTTATATGAACCAAGATGCGTTGGCAAAAACGGGCGAAACAGGTCAAGTGACGTTTTTCTCTCGTACCAAGCAGCGTCTTTGGACGAAAGGTGAGACTTCTGGCAACGTATTGCAATTGGTGAACATGCAGCTCGATTGCGATAACGATACGCTGCTGGTGAAAGTGAATCCCATTGGTCCTACGTGTCACTTGGGTAACACAACTTGCTGGGATGTGGACCCTCAAGAGGAGTCACAAATGGTGTGGCTTCATCAACTTGAGCAGCTATTGGCTGCCCGCAAGAGTGCCGACCCAGATTCCTCTTATACTGCCAGTCTTTATGCCCGTGGCACCAAGCGTATTTCGCAAAAAGTGGGCGAAGAAGGCGTTGAAGTCGCGCTTGCGGCGACGTCGGGCGATAAGACGGAGTTAGTGTGTGAATCTGCAGATTTGATTTATCACTTAATGGTATTGCTTCAAGACCAAGGCTTATCGATGAATGACGTAGTGAACAAACTGAAAGAGCGTCATAAGTAAGCTTGCGATAAGTGAAAGCCCCTATGCTCTCGAGCCTAGGGGCTTTTTACTTTAGTGTTCTTGATTCGGGGCAAAAACCGGCAACAGTGCTGGTGGCGATTAGATTCTGAATCACGCTCGTCCCTCGCTGTTCAGAATGACGGTATATTTTCTAATGGTACTTGCAGTAGAGTTATTTACTTCAAATAGGTACATATATTCACGTCACTCCAACGAACCTAGGCGAAGTCAAGAATCCAATTAAATCGAGCTCAATAAGCTAGGAGTGGATGATCTTACCCACAACACTTCTTAAATTTCTTACCGCTTCCACAGATACACGGGTCGTTACGACCTACTTTTAGGCTACTCACTGGTTGGTTTAGGCGAGGATCTTGTTCTGGTTCTTCTTCTAGCTCTTCTTCTGGAAACGTGCCGTCAATGTAGTACCAAAGCCCATTTTCTTTTACAAAGCGGGAACGCTCTGTCATACAGTAGCGTTTGCCGTCTTCATCAAAATAAGCGCTAAACTCTACAAAGCCTTCATTGTCATTACTGCCAGCTTCTGTTTTTACAACTTCAAGTTTGCACCAATCGCTGTCGATAGATTGGGCAATGCCTTCACGTTGCTCTTCTGCATTACAGATTGGATGATAAGTGTTGACCACGTAATCGACTAGACCTAACACATGCGCACTGTAACGAGAGCGCATTAACTGCTCTGGAGTGGTGACGTCAGCATGGTTGTTGTGGGCAATTTCACAACACTGTTGGTAGGTGCGGTTAGATCCGCAAGGGCAAGAAGAAGCCATAAAATGAAATCTCGATTAATTAAGCGGTAAAAACAAACAACCTCACAATTGCGAGGCTGGAGGTGAGGCATTATAGCGATTTAGGGCGTTTGAGACAGCAGTTCTTGAGCCCACTCGGTAGATTGATTAAAAGCGTCTGCTAATTGAGGTTCGGTTAATTTAAGAACGGTGCAATATCGCTCGGCTAACTCCCAGTCCGCTTGTTCATAGGCGATCGTCATCGAAAGTAAGTGACCAAGTACGCCTTTTCGACTGGTTAATGCGAGTTTTATATCTTCGTCAACGGGGATATCTTCAATGACATCCGAGAGCGGTTGATCGAGCAAAGATCCGAGCAAAGAAAACATGCCTGTCAAAAAAGCCTGCCCAGGGTCATACCTAGTGTTCATTTGACTAAGTAGCAGTTCACACATTCGTGCACGCTGAATCGCTAAAGAGTAAAGAGAGTCAGGTTTATCTTCTTGAACGGAGGCAATTGCAACTAAGGAAATAAAGCGTCGTAGTCGCTCTTCACCCAGATAAATAAGCGCCTGTCTGAACGATTTGATCTTAGTCGTTAATGTATAGCCTGAATTAACGTAAGTAAGCAGCTTGTATGACAGCGTCACATCAATCGAAAACAGACGTTCAACCTCATTGAAGTCGATGGGCTTATCTGCAATCTCTTTACAAAGCTGGATGACGGTAAGAAACGCGGGGTTCAACCGCTTTTTCTGGATCATCTCAGGTTTGCTAAAAAAATACCCTTGAAAATAGTTAAAACCGGCTTCTAGAGCTTGCTCAAACTCTTCATAGGTCTCTACCTTTTCCGCAAGAAAGTCGATTTTAAATGGGCTCAACGCCTGAATAAAAATGGCAGCTTTCTTAATCGGCACAAGTCTAATATCAAACTTGATCATGGAAACGTATGGAAGAAAACGCTTCCAAGCTTTCGTCGGAACAAAATCATCCAGAGCAATTCTGTATCCGCACTCATGAAGGTGCTTGATGGCTTCTAACAGTTCTTCTGTCGGTTCGCAGTCTTCAAGGACTTCAATGACGAGAGATTCTTTAGGGAACAAAGTTGGGACCAAGTTCACCAAGCTTTGATGCGGAAAGTTAACAAAGCCAAGTTTGTTTCCTAATGTGTTGTAATGCGTCGATAAAAAATGATCGGATAGCAGTCGACTAGTAGCCAGCTCTGGTTCTACTTCAGGGAAGGTATTTTTAGGGCCGTCTCGAAAGAGGAGTTCGTAACCTATGGTTCGTTTTTCTCTATCCAGAATCGGTTGGCGAGCTACGTAAGAATACTTCAATTAGGTACTTCGTTCTGTTTAACTTAGTATTATGATAATAGCGATTTTTTACAAAATATCTACGACTTGAGCGTGAATCTTCTACGCGCTCTACATGCTTAACGCAAATTCTGTATGAACGGTCTCGTTTGTAGGTCAAAACTATCAGAATTTACTTTTAAAACTGAGCCTTGCGTATACCAATCCCCTAAAACAATTCGGGTCTTTTTAACGCCATCGACGTCAAAAAAATGTGTGTTCGGGCGATGTGTGTGACCATGAATCATTAAGTTGACGCAGTTCTGAGACATCACTTTCTCGACCTCATTTTGGTTGACGTCCATGATATCTAATGACTTGCTCATTTTATCATCACGAATATCGGATTGAACTTTTGAGACAATTTTCTTCTTAATGAACCAAGGAATACGGTTAAACAACCATTGTAGCCATGGCTTGTGAACGGTTTTTCTAAACTCTTGGTATTTCACATCGTCAATGCAGAGCGTATCGCCATGTAGGATTACGGCTTTTTGACCATAAAGATCAATTGTGCAGACATCGTCGAGTAATGTCATACCGGTTTCTTTGCAAAAGCGTTTGCCGAGTAAAAAATCTCGATTGCCTTGGATGAAAAAAGTTGGCACACCCGCATCCGTCAGTGCTTTAAATTCTGCACGGATTTGGTCTGCAAAAGGGGTGTTGTCATCGTCACCAATCCAGAATTCAAACAGATCGCCGAGTACATAAAGTGCATCAGCTTTTGTTGCTTCTGTTCGCATGAACGTCACAAAACATTCCGTGATATCAGGACGTGATGGGGTAAGGTGAAGATCGGAAATAAATAATGTCGTCATAGAAATAAGGGGAAGCTATGCCTCCCCATTAACTTATCCTTTAAAAATAATTCCTAAGAATTACTCTTCAATTGTTGTACCAGTGATTACTACGTCTTCTAGAGGTACGTCTTGGTGCATGCCGTAAGAACCAGTGCTAACGCCTTTGATCTTATTTACGATGTCCATGCCTTCGATTACTTCACCGAACACACAGTAACCCCAACCGTCTAGGCTTTCGCTACGGAAGTCTAGGAATGTGTTGTTGTTTACGTTGATGAAGAACTGAGAGCTTGCTGAGTGCGGCTCCATAGTACGCGCCATAGCAAGTGTACCCACTTTGTTGCTAAGACCGTTGTTTGCTTCGTTCTTGATAGGTGCACGAGTCGCTTTTTCACGTAGACCAGACTCCATACCACCACCTTGGATCATGAAGCCGTCAATTACACGGTGGAAAAGCGTGTTGTCGTAGAAACCGTCGCGGCAGTACTGAAGGAAGTTTGCGCTTGTCTCTGGCGCTTTCTCTTCGTTTAGTTGAATCTTGATGTCACCAAAATTAGTGTGAAGGGTGATCATGCTACTTTCCTTTACTGTGTTGTGTTGAGCCCGAGATTCTAGCCTAAGTTCTAGTGCTTTAAAAACTCAGGAAGAGGAAATTCTTCGTTTTGTGCTTGAAGTTTAGCCGATTATCGTTTTATCGGTTAATTGCTATTACCTAACTAGGTTGGAGTTGATATACTCATCTTCTTTTATTCATTCACAATCATAGATAGAGATCATGTTAAAGATATATAACACACTCACAAGACAGAAAGAGGAATTCAAACCAATTACAGCTGGCAAAGTCGGTATGTATGTCTGTGGAGTTACCATCTACGATCTCTGTCACATTGGTCACGGTCGTACTTTCGTCTCTTTTGACGTTGTATCACGTTACCTTCGCTACTTGGGCTATGATCTGACGTTTGTACGTAACATCACAGATATCGACGATAAGATCATCAAACGTGCCGCAGAAAATGGTGAGTCTTGCGATTCATTGACTGAGCGTTTGATTGGTGAAATGCACGCTGATTTTGATGCGCTGAACATGAAACGTCCGGACGTTGAACCTCGTGCGACACAGTTTATTGCTGAAATCATCGAATTGGTTGAGAAGCTAATCGAGCGCGGTTTTGCATACGTTGCAGATAACGGTGACGTAATGTTTGAGGTAGGTAAATTCAACGAATACGGCAAGCTTTCTAAGCAAGACCTTGATCAGCTTCAAGCTGGCGCGCGCGTTGATATCGAAACAGCAAAACGCAGCCCTCTAGACTTTGTACTTTGGAAGATGTCAAAGCCGGGTGAACCAACGTGGGAGTCACCATGGGGTCCAGGTCGTCCAGGTTGGCACATTGAGTGTTCAGCAATGAACTCTTCAATCCTAGGTAACCACTTCGACATTCACGGCGGTGGTTCTGACCTTCAGTTCCCACACCATGAAAATGAAATCGCACAATCATGCTGTGCACACGATACACAATACGTGAACACATGGATGCACAGCGGCATGGTAATGGTAGACCGTGAGAAGATGTCTAAATCTCTAGGTAACTTCTTTACTATCCGTGACGTTCTTGGTCACTACGATGCTGAAACAGTTCGTTACTTCCTAATGTCTGGTCACTACCGTAGCCAGTTAAACTACAGCGAAGATAACCTAAACCAAGCACGTGCTTCGCTTGAGCGCCTGTACACATCTCTACGTGGTTTGGATCTAAATGCTGCTCCTGCTGGTGGTGAAGAATACGTATCTCGCTTCACTGCAGCGATGAACGATGACTTCAATACACCAGAAGCTTACTCAGTACTGTTCGACATGGCGCGAGAAGTTAACCGTCTGAAAACAGAAAACCTAGAGAAAGCGAGCGAGCTAGGTGCGCTAATGCGTGAACTAGCTGACGTGATCGGTATTCTTCACCAAGATCCTGAAGCCTTCCTAAAAGGTGATGCGGGTAACGATGATGAAGTGGCTGAAATCGAAGCTCTGATCAAGCTACGTAACGACTCTCGTGCTGCGAAAGATTGGGCGAATGCAGATATGGCTCGTGACAAGCTGACCGAAATGGGCATTGTTCTGGAAGATGGTCCAGAAGGCACAACGTGGCGTCGTAAGTAATTGAATTTTCATTTTTAAAGGGCTGATAATTCAGCCCTTTTATTTTCCATTTCCATAAATTAAAACTTTAACTTTAGGTAATGCTCTGTGGCTCAGATGTATTTCTATTACTCAGCAATGAATGCGGGTAAATCAACAACGCTTCTTCAATCCTCTTTCAACTATCAAGAACGCGGCATGACGCCAGTTATTTTTACGGCTGCGCTAGATGATCGTTTTGGTGTCGGTAAAGTGAGCTCTCGTATTGGTCTTCAATCTGACGCACATTTATTTCGTCAGGATACCAATTTGTATCAAGAGATCGCAGATCTGAATGAGGTTGAAAAACGTCACTGTATTCTTGTTGATGAGTGTCAGTTCTTGTCGAAAGAACAAGTTTATCAACTTACTGAAGTCGTTGATAAGTTGCATATTCCAGTATTGTGTTACGGCCTTCGCACCGATTTTCTAGGCGAACTTTTTGAAGGCAGTAAGTATTTGTTATCTTGGGCAGACAAGCTGGTTGAGCTCAAAACAATCTGCCATTGCGGCCGCAAAGCGAATATGGTTATTCGTACCGATGAACACGGCGTGGCAATTAAAGAAGGCGATCAAGTTGCGATCGGCGGTAACGATAAGTATGTCTCCGTATGCCGCCAACATTACAAAGAAGCACTCGGTAAATAAGCCGTATTGATACAGAAAAGCCACAGAACTTGGTGGCTTTTTGTTGTCGGTTAGAAAAAGTTAGACTAAGTCAAAACCAAACCGCTCGAGTAAAACCTGGTAAGAAGATTCGACTTGCTGAGGGATGTTCTGCTCGGTTTGAAATCCTTTCTCTGGATAGCTTTTTACGCGAGAGAAATCTTCCATTAGTGCTTCTAGCACCATCATTAATGGCATGTCTTCATTAATGTATTCAAAAAATGGAAGAGCCGCAGAGCTTACTTGGAGCTGAGTGTAGGGTGACTGCCACTGTTTTTCAAATGTCGCGATTGCTCTACGCTCCATAAACGGTTTTTGTACCAGAATAAACGAGGAACACTGTTTTCCTTCCTCTTTTAATCGTTGCTCAGTAAAGCGAACATTTTCTCCACTGTTTGTGGATTCAGTTTCGAGCAAAATTGCTTCACTTGGAACGCCCGACAACTTTGCAATCTCGGCAAAGGTTTCTGCCTCGCTTTTTTCAAACAGTCCATCTGTGAAGCGACCTTCACCCCCTGAAAATACAATCAAAGGTGCCAACTTTTGGTGGTAGAGCTTGGCAGCGTGCTCCGCTACACGCACATCATTACTGCACATCACAAACAAACAGTCCGCAGGCTTCAGTTCATGTTTAAGTTGCATGTAATCCCAAAGCGTTTCTATATGTCTATAGAGTCTCATAGCGCATCCAAAGTTGAATTGAAGTGAAATCGATAACCAAGTGAGAGTAGTTTGTCAGCAAGAATACGCTTGTCAGCTTGCTCTGTGACGGGTGGAAGAGGTATCTCACTTCCGATTTTGTTTATGGCAGCTTGGTAGAACTCAGCCTTGCTGACAGTATGAGGTGTCGTAACATTAATGACTTGGTTGCTTAAATTGCCTAAGGCAAATTTCGCAGCCGAGACAGCATCATCTTGATGAAGCATATTAGCTGGTGCTTTACGACTAACTTGTTGAAGCCTTGCTGCAAAGCGAGATGGGTGTCTATCTGGCCCGATTAATCCGCTACAACGTAGAATAACAAAGCTAATATTCGAGTCGATAACATGCTGCTCTGCTTGAAGCATAATACGTGCATTGTCAGAGAAATAAGGGCTTTCGGCTGCTAAAGAGATTGACGCGTCAGCTTCTTCCATATCGGAAGCAAGGTTAGGGTAAACCGTTGTAGAGCTGATCATGAGAAGTTTTTCAACGTTGTTTTGCTTAGCTGCGTTGGCAAGTATTTGCCATTGCTGTGCATATTCTTGACCGCGTCCTTTACGAAATCCTGGAGGAAAAGCACCGATAACGTGCGTAATTTGATGCTGTTTGAGCAGCTCATCTAGCCGTGCTGTGGCGTTCAATTGATTGAAATCGAACAATGCGGAGTGAGTTAATGAGGTGGGTAACTCTTTTAATCGAGTTTGGCTACGACGAGTGACGACAACATAGTGTCCATCTTTCATCAATGTTTCTGCTAGCGGAGTTCCGAGCCAGCCTGCACCTACGATCAATGTATTTGCCATTTGGGTCTTCCTACTTACTTATGTCTGCCCGAATAGGTTGAGCAGTTCTGCTTTAGCTTGTTGATGGAGGGGATCTGAATGCCATTTCTGGTGCTGAATAAGGTCAACATTGACTTGCCAAGCCAGTTTTGTGAAATCATCCCCAACTTTTTCTAATGTATTAGGTGAATACGCGACTAAATGCTGTGGTAGAAAGCACCAACCAAACCCTTTATTCGCCAATTCCAACAAAATATAGTAGTTATCAGCGTACCAGATATCTGGGCTAAATGCTTGATTGAGGCCACATGGCTCTGCACTTTTGGATCGTATGACCAATTGACGATGTTGTTTTAATTGATCAATGTGAGTGATTTTCTGCTTTGCTAAAGGATGTGTTGAAGAAACATAGACATCAAATGCAATATTGCCAAGATTGGTGAAATCGATGTGCCTTGGCATTTGTAAATCACTCAAAATAATCCCAGTCGTGGCGCGTTCCGACTTAACCAATTCAATGATATCAGGGCTTGATGCCGTTAAGCATTCAACTTGTAAGTGTGGAAAGCGTTGCTCTAACTTCTTTAGCACATCCGGCAAGCGAGTCAGAGGAATCCCTTCATCAATAGCTAAGACTAATTTGTTCGTTGGCGTGGAAAAGAGCTGTGATGCCCTATTGTTTAGGCGGTCGAGTTGGCTGATTGTTGCTTGTGCATAAGGTACGAGCGCGAGGCCATTCTCAGTTAATTTAGGGTACCTGCCTGATCGATCGAAAAGCTCAACGCCACAGTCGATCTCCATATTCATGATGTGCTGGCTCACTACAGATTGAGCTCGCCCCAGTTTTCTAGCTGCTCCTGAAAATGATCCTGCTTCTGATGTAGCAATGAAAGCTTGCAGTTGTTCGATGGTAAACATATCGCTTAAACCGATGGTATCTAACTTTTGGTTATCTAAATAATAGATAAAATTCTAAGCATTGAGTAGAACTATTTGGACAGAGAAATATGACTCGTAACGAACGAATTTTTCATGCAGTACTTTTTGAGTTAATCGCACTCGCGATTATTGTACCAGCGGCTTCATTGATCACTGGAAAGGGTTCTAGTGATCTCGCGTTGGTTGGGGTCGGGTTGAGCATGTATACCGTGATATGGAACTACATCTACAACTTGTATTTTGATAAGTGGTTTGGTGACAATCGAGCTGAGCGAAGTTTAGCGATGCGGCTTGGACACACTATTGGTTTCGAGGGAGGATTGATCTTTATCTCTCTACCTGTGATTGCCTGGTTCTTAGAAATTACGCTTCTTCAAGCTCTAATGCTGGAAGCCGGCTTCCTCGTTTTCTTCCTATTTTATGCCACTGGTTTTAACTGGTTGTATGACAAGGTTCAACCATTTAGCAAAATGAAAAAGCGATTATTGCCACAGGCATCGACAGGAAAAATATAGGACTAAAAAACGCCACCGAGTTCGGTGGCGTTTTTTGTTCAAATTACACAGACAAAACTCTTAAAATCTTATCTGCATGTTCTGCAACTTCAATGCCTTCGTCTGTTAGATAACCACCGTCAGGCTGTGTACAAAGTTGCTTCTTATATAGACGAGCAACGGCTGCCTGCATTTCTTCTGACGCGTCTGTATGAACTTTAATACCAGTTGCAGCACTACTTAGGTCGAACTGAAGAAGTAGATTCAATTCGGCGATATGTTCAGCTGAATATTTCATAAATGATTCCTTTGCGCTTTTTTTACCAAGCTAGTCTGAAAAGTAGCGTTGGGCAACATTCAACGACAAGAAGTGTTAAGTATGGCGCTATCAGGCTGATATAACGCAGGATCTTTGTTCGAAAGGTCGAATACTTGTTAAGTATCAATGATACTTACGGTAGCGAATGATAGGCGCTATTTATTGCTTTATCTCCCAATAACAACGATTTTAGTAAACACGCCAAATAGCACTTGAAAAAATAGGGAAATAGAGCGATTATCCGCGCCTCTTTAAATGTTTCTAAATGTTACACCAGAATGAACTTTAATCAGTTTGACTCACTATTACCGCCACAAGCTGCGGAACGCGCGGCTGAAGTGGGGGTAGGCAAAGCAACGAAAGCTCCAATCAAATCTTTTCTGCTCGCCATTTCTGCGGGGCTTCATATTGGTATTGCTTTCATCTTCTATACCACAGTAACGACAGGCGCAGGCGAGCTGCCTTGGGGCATTACACGACTCATTGGTGGTCTGGCATTTAGCCTTGGTTTGATTTTGGTGGTGGTTACTGGCGGCGAGCTTTTCACTAGCTCTGTGCTGACACTAGTTGCGCGTGCGAGTGGAAAAATCTCTTGGCAAGCACTTATCAAAAACTGGTTGGTGGTTTATTTTGGCAATATGGTTGGGGCCATTTTGCTCGTGGCCTGTATGCTAGTTACCAAGCAATATATGTTTGATCATGGCCAAGTTGGTCTCAACGCGATGGCGATCTCCCAACACAAATTACATCATGGTTTCTTTGCTGCTGTTGCGCTTGGCATCATGTGTAACGTATTAGTTTGTATTGCAGTTTGGATGACGTTTAGTGGGCGAACATTGACAGATAAAATAGCGGTCATGATTTTGCCTGTGGCTATGTTCGTGTCGGCAGGTTTTGAGCACTGTATTGCGAATATGTTCCAAGTACCTATGGCGATTGGTATTAAGTACTTTGCGCCAGAAGCGTTTTGGCAAATGACAGGGGCAGATATTGCAAACTACGCGGACTTAAACATGATGGGGTTCATCGTAAACAACCTAATTCCTGTTACGATAGGAAACATTATTGGTGGTGGCGTATTTGTTGGCATGTGGTATTGGATGATTTATCTACGCGATGAAGATAACCATTTGCGATAAGTTTAGAAGATCACAAGAAAGGCGAACCAGATGGTTCGCCTTTCTTTTTACTTGTCTCTGCAAGTGTCAAATAAGTCGAGTCATGCTAAATCAACTCTTCGTTGATGCCAAAATCGGTTGGGAGCCAATGAGAAGTTACTTCCTTTGGTTCTTGAACGAGCCAATCCAGAGGTGCATCGGACAGGAGTTCATCGTAATTTTCTTTGATCATTAAGACATCCATGTACGTCTCTCCAAGTTTGTGGTCACTGCCTTTACTTTAAAATTAGAACATGTCAGTCACGTGATCAATGCATGAAGATTAGATTGATCACTTATGTTGCTATGTTTCTGGTTGCGTATGGGTTTTGGGGGCTTATCCACATTTTCTGTGGATAACCTGTATCAAAGATCGTGCGTATCTAAACTTGCAAAGAAAATTTCATAAAATTAGAGGCTTATATCAAAAAGAATTCTGCCTGACTTTTCATCTGAAAGCGTCTTGATGAGTGCTCGAAGAATAGTTGAGTTATTCAGTTATAAGTACGTTCGACTTGGCAACACAAGTTGTTTAACGGGCTTTACCCACAAGCGCCAACTAACCGTGAGTTTTGGTCGATTCGGGTTGCTCGATTTTTATCTTGATTCGGCCTTCTTTGGTTTGTACCCAGCGCAATGTCATTTCTAACGTTATGGTTACGGAGGCACTCAACATAACGAAAATAGCCAGCATAATTACTAACTGGTATTTAATCGCAACCATCGGGCTCGCGCCACCTAGAATTTGACCGGTCATCATACCCGGTAAGGTAACCAGCCCTGTAGTGGCCATAGAAGCTAAAGTCGGGGCAAGGGACTTTCTAAGAGCCTCCTGAATGAAGGGGAAGGATGCGTAGCGAGGAGAGGCTCCAAGTGAGATTGCAGCCTCATATTCTGCTTGTCTCTGCTCAAAAGCCGTAAACAAATTCTGAAGAGCGATGATATTACTACTCAAGCTGTTACCCAATAACATACCAGCAAGTGGGATCATGTACTGCGCATTGTAAATAGGGGATGGTTGCACTAAGCCTGCTGTAATTGCTATCAGAAGTGGTATTAGACCACAGGTAAGGCCCGTTAGTAGCGGAAGCATAAGTGGCTTTTTAGGTAAGTGAGCTTTTCCCGCAATTGAGCTGGCACCAATCAGTAGCATGATGGCAAGCCAAAGTATATTGACAAGTAAGCTGTTTAATTGAAAAAGATATTCTAAATACACGCCAATCAATATGAGCTGAAGTGTCATTCGGATAACACTGATTATCGTGTCTTTTGCTATTCCTAATTTGTAGCGGGCATTGATAAAAAAGGGGACCAATAAAATCAAACCAAACAGTGCCAGTTTGACCCAGCTTATATCCACCACGTTATCCATAATCGCTCCTTGAAAGTACGCGAATAATTGTATCTAAGCCTCTCCTTTATATGAACCACTACGTGCACTTTTTGCTGTTCTTAAAGTAAATCTTGAGTGCTATTTTCGACATTAATACGCAGCATTTTGTTTACAAACGGTTATCTTTTTCGGAGTTTTTAAGTCGATTTATGGCATGGTAATTACGATTTAAATGTGATCGATGTTTCTTAAATGTTGGTTATTTAACAACTCCTTAAAAGACTTATTTTGTCACATCTGTTCATGTTTTTTAATAAATAACATCAATCCATCATATCTCTGGATGAGCTCAAAAAAGTGTTGAATTACAAGGTCTGAGGTCGCTTATTTGATTGAACCCTACTATTAGTATGGTCTAACATTTTCCATTAGAGATTGTAAAAAACTTAAGCTTGGTTACGCGGGCTTTTCAATAACACTAGATACAAAATAGGCAAATGTATGAGTGATGTTAATAAAATTGAGAGTGGTGAAAAACGCTCCCTGGAGTGGAAGTCGTTCCTCTTCATTGCAGTTGTTCTCTTCCCAATTCTGAGTGTGGCCTTTGTTGGCGGCTACGGGTTCATCGTTTGGATGTTGCAAGTCTTCTTCTTTGGGCCTCCAGGCGCACACGGCATGTAAGCCAGTGCGCTCATAACCACACTTTTGAAAAGATTTTAAGAGAGCAAATAATGAAATCATTAATCATTAAACTGTGGCGTACCATGACGCGCCCAGCTGTACATATCAGCCTAGGTGTGCTGACTATGGGCGGCTTTATTGCTGGTGTTATCTTTTGGGGTGGCTTTAACACCGCTCTAGAAGCAACCAACACAGAAGAATTCTGTATTAGTTGTCACACAATGCGTGACAACGTATACGTTGAGCTACAAGAAACGGTGCACTGGAAAAACCACTCTGGTGTTCGTGCTACCTGTCCTGATTGTCACGTTCCACATAACTGGACAGATAAGATCGCTCGTAAGATGCAAGCTTCTAAAGAAGTATTTGCACAAGTATTTGGCAACTACGACGAACCGGGTGTGTTCGAAGAGCGTCGTATCGAACTTGCTAAACACGAATGGGATCGTTTCTCGGCAAACAAATCTCTGGAGTGTAAAAACTGTCACAACTACGAATCGATGGATTTCGAGCAAATGTCTCCAACCGCTCGTATCCAAATGAAGCAAGCCGCTGAGAAAGATCAAAGCTGTGTTGACTGTCACAAGGGTATTGCGCACAACCTACCAGCAGGCATGGACAGCATTGGCGGTATCGTGGGTGATCTAGAGGGTATGACTTCTAACACGGATTACGGCGTTGGTCAGCAACTCGTGAGCGTTCGTCACCTACCAATTTACTTTGATGCGCAAGGCAGTAAAGAAGCTGGTCTTCTTAATCCTGCATCGACCGTTAAAGTTCTTGAAGACAAAGGCGAGTTTGTTGAGATCGAAATTGACGGTTGGCGCAAAGCAAAAGGTTTTGGTCGTGTAATTCAAGAAGACTTCGGTAAGAACATTGCGACTGCGTCTCTGATGAAAGAAGCAGCAACAGACAGCAACATTGTGACGACTGGTGAGAAAAAAGTGGATGAGCTAACAGGCCTTCCTTGGGAAAAAGTAGCGGCGAAAGTATGGATTAAGAAAGAGTCTATGCTGAACGACATCAATCCTGTTTGGGAAAAATCTCGTGAAGCCTACAAGACCAATTGTTCTGTATGTCACACTCAACCTGCGGAAGCGCACTTCGACGCGAACACCTGGCCAGGTATGTTCGACGGTATGTTGGCGTTCGTTAACCTAGATACAGACAGTGAAGCACTGATCTTGAAGTATCTACAGAAACACTCTTCAGATTATGCTGAAGGTCACCACTAATAAGCGTCGGATTGGAGTAATTTTAAATGGCTATTACACGAAGAAGTTTTCTTAAAGGTGTAGCAACCACAAGTGCAGCGTCAGTAATTGGTCCTAGCTTATTGGCGTCCGCCTCTGCAAATGCCGTTGAGACGACAGGTACTTGGAAAGTAACCGGTTCTCACTGGGGCGCGTTCCGCGCCCACATCTACGCGGGTAAAGTTCAAGAGATCAAGCCGCTAGAGCTAGACAAAAACCCAACAGAAATGTTGAACGGCATTAAGGGTATTATCTACAGCCCTTCACGTGTTCGTTACCCAATGGTTCGTCTAGATTGGTTGAAGAAACATAAATACAGCGCAGATACTCGCGGTAACAACCGTTTCATCCGAGTAACTTGGGATGAAGCGCTAGATTTGTTCTACCGCGAACTAGAACGTATTCAAAAAGACTACGGCCCATGGGCGCTACACGCAGGTCAAACGGGTTGGAACCAAACAGGTTCATTCAACAACTGTACCGCGCACATGCAACGTGCAGTGGGTATGCACGGCAACTTCATCACGAAAGTAGGTGACTACTCGACGGGTGCAGGCCAAACCATTATGCCGTACGTGCTAGGTTCAACCGAAGTTTACGCACAAGGTACGTCTTGGTCTGAGATCCTAGAAAACTCTGACAACATCGTTCTTTGGGCTAACGACCCAGTGAAAAACCTTCAAGTAGGTTGGAACTGTGAAACGCATGAGTCGTTTAAGTACCTTGCACAACTAAAAGAAAAAGTGGCGAAAGGTGAGATCAACGTTCTATCTGTAGACCCAGTTAAGAACAAAACTCAGCGCTACTTAGAGAACGATCACTTGTACATCAACCCGCTGACAGACGTAGCGTTCATGCTCGCTGTGGCACACGTGTTGTACAACGAAAACCTGTACGATAAGAAGTTCATTGATACTTACTGTCTCGGCTTTGAAGAGTTCATTCAATACGTTCAAGGTAAGACAAAAGACAAAGTAGAGAAGACGCCTGAATGGGCAGCAGCGATTTGTGGCGTGAAAGCGGACAAGATCCGTGAATTCGCACGCATGCTAGTCAGCGGTCGTACACAGATCCTGATGGGTTGGTGTATCCAGCGTCAAGAGCACGGTGAGCAGCCATACTGGGCAGCGGCTGTGGTTGCTGCAATGGTTGGTCAAATCGGTCTACCTGGCGGTGGTATCTCTTACGGTCACCACTACTCAAGTATCGGTGTGCCTTCTACTGGTTTCGCGGGCCCTGGTGGTTTCCCTCGTAACCTTGACCAAGGTATGAAACCGAAGTGGGATAACAACGACTTTAACGGCTACAGTCGTACTATCCCAGTTGCACGTTGGATCGACTGTCTGCTAGAACCTGGCAAAGAGATCAACTACAACGGCGGTAAAGTGAAACTGCCAGACTTCAAGATGATGGTTATCTCGGGTTGTAACCCATGGCACCACCATCAAGATCGTAACCGCATGAAGAAAGCGTTCCGCAAACTTCAAACGGTTGTAACGATCGAGTTTGCTTGGACTGCGACATGTCGTTTCTCAGATATCGTTCTACCGGCGTGTACGCAATGGGAACGTAACGACATCGACGTATACGGTTCATACTCGAACAAAGGTCTGATTGCAATGCATCGCCTCGTTGATCCATTGTTCCAATCTAAGCCTGACTTCCAAATCATGAGTGAACTCACTCAGCGTTTTGGTCGCCGCGAAGAATACACTCGTGGTATGAGCGAGATGGAATGGATCGAAAGCCTTTACAACGATTGTAAAAAAGCGAACGAAGGTAAGTTCGAAATGCCAGAATTCAACGAGTTCTGGGAGAAGAGCGTACTAGACTTCGGTGAAGGTAAACCTTGGGTTCGTCATGCGGACTTCCGTAAAGACCCTGAACTTAACCCACTAGGTACACCGTCTGGCTTCATCGAGATTACATCACGCAAGATCGGCCGTTACGGTTACGAACACTGTCAAGAGCACCCAATGTGGTTCGAAAAATCAGAGCGTTCACACGGTGGTCCTGGTTCAGATAAATACCCATTCTGGTTGCAGTCTTGCCACCCTGATAAGCGTCTGCACTCTCAGATGTGTGAGTCTGAAGAGTTCCGCGCGACTTACGCGGTACAAGGTCGTGAGCCGGTTTACATCAACCCAGCGGATGCCAAAGCAAAAGGCATCAAAGATGGTGATTTGGTACGTGTATTCAACGGTCGTGGTCAGCTGTTAGCTGGTGCTGTTTTGACTGACAGCTACCCACGTGGCGTTGTTCGTATCGAAGAAGGTGCATGGTACGGTCCTCTAAACGAGAAAGAGGGCGCAATCTGTACCTACGGTGATCCTAACACGCTGACGCAAGACATCGGTTCTTCTGAGCTTGCACAGGCGACTTCTGCGAACACATGTATCGTAGACTTCGAGAAGTTCACAGGTAAAGTGCCACCAGTCACTTCATTTGGTGGTCCGATCGAAGTTGCTTAATTAGTGCAGTTTGCATAAGTCGAAATACCAGCCTCAGGGCTGGTATTTTTTTATCAAAATTTCAGTGAGCGTTGTCTCAATAGTAACTTCATAACGTTAAACGAGACTGGTATTCGTGATGATGGTAACGAATTGGGTGAGACAAGCAGGAGATAATGCGCCAAGCTAAACAATAATAATTAAGTGAGTAGACTCTTTATGGCTCAGAGCATTCAATTGGCAAATCACACTGAGATCACTGTGAATAACAATGACTTCCAAGTTGAAGTCGAGGGTAATCAATTACATTTTTCTTTTGCTGGTCTCCACAATAAAACCTTTACCGACCGTGAAGTGTTGCTCGAAATGCCGTTTTTGTACGAGCACGAGGCCAACGTAATTGGGGATGGTTTTCAAATGTTGGCGCAAACGGCGGGAACGATCAATCACCCCGTTGATATTGGTCGCTGCCCAGACAATAATCCTTCTTATCGAATCTACCCTAAAGATGCCCCTAAGCGTTATTACAACTATTTAGTGGTGGAAGGTTCAGCGGGCTACACATTATTTGGCTTCACATCATGTCATCGCTTTGCTGGCTATTTTGATGTTGTACTGCGTGATGGGCATTGGGTTTTATCAGCCGCAATTGATGGTGAGTTGACTCAAGTGGCGGATTGGGAAAGTAATCAACTTGAATCCGTGGCGGTACTCTGTGGTCAATCGCTGTCCGAGCTTTATCAAACCTATGGCGAGATGATTGCAAAGCATCATCCTGTTCGCCAAGGTGTGACACAAGATGCGCCTGTCGGTTGGTGTTCGTGGTATGCCTACTACGCAGACGTGAAAGAGCAAAACATCATGCAGAACGTAGATTGCATGCAAGATAAGCTCGAAGACCTAGAGTGGGTACTTCTGGATGATGGCTATCAAGCCTTTATGGGCGATTGGTTAACCCCATCAGATAAGTTTTCTGGTGGCGTAAAAGAGCTCATTCATAACATCCGTGCAAAAGGCAAAAAGCCGGCGATTTGGATGGCGCCCTTTATTGCTCAACCTGAGTCGGAGATCTTCAAACAGCATCCAGATTGGTTTGTTCGCCACAAGGATGGTGGCTTACTTAAAGCAGAAGATGCCACATACGGTGGTTGGCGATGCACGCCTTGGTACATTCTCGATACTTCAAACCCTGAAGTGCAAGATCACCTAACTCATGTGGTCTCTGTTATGCGTCAAGAGTGGGGCGTTGAGCTATTCAAATTAGACGCAAACTACTGGGGCACGTTAAAAGGTAAACGAAGCCAATCGGGTGTCACCGGTGTAGAAGCCTACCGCATGGGTATGGAAGCGATCGCTAAAGGGGCAGGGGATGCATGGCTGTTAGGCTGTAATGCGCCAATGTGGCCATCTCTGGGACTTGTGGATGCAATGCGTGTTTCTGACGATGTAGAGCGTCATAGTCATCGATTCGAGCAGATAGCCAGAGAAACCTTTTACCGTAGTTGGCAGCACCGAAAACTGTGGCAAATTGACCCGGATTGCGCGACATTCACTTCACTAGCTAACCAAGCCGCATCCAGAGAAGAGTATGAATTTCATCGCACGGTGTTATTAGCGAGTGGTGGTTTGCTGCTGTCTGGTGACCCGCTCCCTGAGATTACGCCGTTTGCTAAGAAGACACTGTCTAAGCTCATGTTACGTCAACAACGTAACCAACAATCTGCAAAGTTTACCGCTTTGAGTTTAAATCACGCGTTTTTAAAACTAACGACGAAGAATGACCTCCATTGTTTGTTTAATTATGCGAGTTACGGAGCGATGGAATTTACGCTGACGTCTGATCAACCGGTGGACTGGTATGATTACTGGACAGGGGAAAAGCTAAACCAAGAACCTTGCCAGTTGTTAATGGTGAGCGTGGATAAAGGGCTCAATGCGAAAGCGATCGTTACAGCATAACGTGAAGTAAATCGCCTAATACCAAGATCAAGAAAGGAGCCTATTGCGGCTCCTTTCTCGTTTGATGCTCTGAGCGTTAGAACTCAAATAAAAAGTAATACCCGTATCCAACAATAAACGCAGGAATGGACGAGTAAATAGTCGCGACCAAAGCAGCTTTCGGTGCCATTGCAATAGCGGGGAATAGGGCGTCACCATCGTTAGAAATCGCATTGGCCAGTTGCGCAGAAAGTGGCGCTGCACCAGAAATGTATAGGCTAGTGACTAAAATTTGCGGTCCACAACCAGGCAACATACCAATGGCTAGGCCAGCTAATGGCATCCAAATTCCCCAATGAGAAAAGGTTTCTACAAGGTCGAGTCCAGAAAAATAGGTCGTCAGTTCAAACGCCAGAAACGCCACGATCACCCAAGCACTGACGAAATTCGTATCTTGTGCTGCTTTTTGAATCGGGTGTGAGTCCACGATTTTTTCATCTTCAGAGACCGTTGACTGATAATCGCCGAGCTCTTTTGTCATAGCCCACAACGACATTGTGATCACCGCGAAGATAGCGCCCAGCCATTCAATGGTATTGGCCTGCAAAGACAACAGCTGATTAATATCGATTTGGAAAGACATTAACACAGCAACGACACTAGCAGGCACAATAAGCCATTTCCAAAATGCGCCTTGTAGATTGATTGCACGTTGTTCAAGGGGTGTGTGTCGGTCTGTCTGGTGTTGGCAACAAGCATGTGTCTGAGGTGCTTCTTTTGGTTCTGGTCGCAGAAAGTTATCAGCATGAAAAGCATTAACGACTAACCCTGAAAGAGTACCCACGATAATGCCTAATCCAACCACGCCTAATCCAACACTTGGTTTGGCGGCCAGAAGTAAAAAGGCAGCGTCACCCATTGTTGAAGTAAGTACCGCGACAATCGCACCAAATCCTACTCGGCCACTAATAAATTGCGTTGTCACAACAATAGCGCCACCACAGCCAGGCAAAGCACCCAACAAAGAAGCAAAGAAAACCTGATGATTACGCGAGCGATGATATAGCTCGGTAATTCGATTGGTTTTCGACATAAAGTTTGAAAGATAATGATAAATAGCCAATGTGGCAGCAACATAGCATGACACCGCCCAGAATGAGTCGGATAGCGTCTGTACGGCTACGTCACGTGTATTTTCATTGCCTAGCAAAATGAGCATGACGATAGGGATCAGCAATCGCTTATAAGCTAAACGAAACTGAGTAGGCTGAAACAACTGTTGTGCAGAGTGTAATAATTGGGTCGCGTTCATCGTTTACTCAAATGCAAATAGGAATAATTATCATTATATGTAAATGAGATTTATTCGCAATAGCATTGTGAACTTTTCTTCGTGTCAAACTCTCTGAAATCAGGTAAAGTATCGGCCTTTGTGAGCAAACACGCCCTAATTAACTGTATTAGGCGGCGTATAAAATTGACTTGAATAGGAAGAAACATGATTCTAGTTGTAGGTCATAAGAACCCAGACAGTGACAGTATTTGTAGTGCACTCGTTGCAACTGAACTTCTAAAAGCGCGTGGCGTTGAAGCTATGCCAATTCGCCAAGGCGAAATCAACCGTGAAACTCAGCACATCCTAGAAGTTGCTGGCGCTGAAGTTCCTGAGCTTCGCACATCAGTTGCGGGTGAGACCGTTTGGCTAGTAGATTACTCAGATCTAGCACAAGCACCAGACGATATCGCAGAAGCTGAAATTGCGGGTATTGTTGACCACCACCGTCTAGGTGACGTGATGACAGTAAACCCAATGGAAGCATGGATCTGGCCTGTTGGTTGTACCAACACTGTTCTATTCAACATGTTCAAGATTGAAGGTCACGCGATTACTCCACAAATTGCTAAGCTAATGATGTCAGCAATTCTATCTGACACAGTAGGTTTTGCTTCTCCAACTTGTACACAAAAAGACAAAGATGCCGTTGCTGAACTAGCGGCAATCGCAGACGTACAAGATGTTGACGCGTTCACTAAAGATCTTCTAATTGCTAAAACAAACATCGAAGGTCTATCAGCGGCTGAGCTTGTTGAGAAAGACCTTAAAGGTTACCCATTCAACGGTCGTGACGTAGTGGTTGGTCAAGTTGAACTTGCAACTCTTGAGCAAGTTGACGGTATGATCGAAGCACTAGAAGCAGACCTAGAATCTCGTTGTGAGAAAGATAACCTAGCGTTCGCTGCTGTAATGCTAACAGACATCACGACTGCTCAAACTCGTCTTCTATACAAAGGTGAGTGGGCTGAGAAGCTTGTTAAGCACGAAAAAGACGGCATGCTAATGATGGAAAACACGCTAAGCCGTAAGAAGCAAGGTTGGCCTTGGCTTCAAACTGAGCTAGCTTAATTTTCTAGCATATACTTTAAATGCCCGCCTAGCTGCGGGCATTTTTCTATGGGAAATAGGAGACGAATATGTCTGAGCAACTGACCCAAGAGCAGATGGATACCATTAATCGCTACAACGAAGAGCAACGTTTAAAGTACTGCGTAAAAGAGATTGTGGCGAATCGTAAGGTTTGGATTCTGAAAGACGAACATGGCTGTGTCATGTTAAATACAGAAGATGATGATTGTGTACCAGTATGGCCAAACGAAGAGTTCGCTTTGCAATGGGCGAATGGTGATTGGGAAGATTGCGAGCCTGAGGCGATCTCTTTAAACAAGTGGCACAGCCGTTGGACCTCTGGTCTAGAGGATGACGAGCTATCGATTGTTGTATTCCCAAATCAAAATGAAGAAGGGGTCGTATTGTTTCCTGACGAGTTTGATTTTGAACTGCGCAAACAAGCGAGCCGCCGTTAGTTTTTTGATTAGTACCCATGCAATAAAGAAGCCTGCGTTAAAGCAGGCTTCTTTACATTTGCACGATTACATCTTTGATAACTATTTTGTTTGATGGCTTGGCGCTTTATAAAAGTGGCTTTCGACTAGTCGTTGAGTAATAGGATGCTCGGGATGAGTCAGTACTTGGTTGGTCTCGCCAAACTCGACCACTTCACCTTCATGCATCACCATCACTTTATCAGTAATATGCTTAACAATGCCAATGTGCTGAGACACGTACACAAATGACAATCCCATCTCTTCTTGCAACTCGAGGAATAAGTTAATGATCTGCGAGCGCATTGCCATATCCAAACCGTTTAACGCCTCATCAGCGACAATGATGGAAGGTTGAAGAATAAGTGCACGAGCCAAACACACGCGCTGTTTTTGACCGGCAGCTAGCATTTGTGGATAAAAATAGGCGTGCTCAGGCAGCAATCCTACGCGGAGTAGGGTGTTCTTTACACGCTGCATGCGCGCATCTGGCGGCATGTTGGTATTTCGCTTTAGCGGACCTTCTAAAATACGACCAATCTGGATTCGTGGGTTTAACGATGTGTTTGGATCTTGGAAAATCATGCGGATGAGCTTGCAGCGTGTCGCGTAATCTTTGTGCTCCAATCGTTCGCCATTCACACGGATCTCTCCGGAGCTTGGTTCAACAACGCCAGCAAGCATACGAGCTAGTGTGGATTTTCCTGACCCGTTTTGACCAATAAAACCAATAGTTTGTCCTGGCTCTAAAGTAAAGCTTACCGGTTTAACTGCCTCATTAACCTGACGTTTGAACAGACGGGAGCGCGTAACAAATTGCTTCGATAAATTATCGACTTCAAGTAACGCACTCATGACTTTTTCTCCGTGTTCAATGGAAAGTGGCAGTTAAATTTATGATTCTTAATTCGTCTGGTGTGTGGAATTTCTACACATTGTTTCTGCGCATATGGGCAACGTGGTCCGAGGCGACAACCGATAGGCAGATGCTGCAATGGCGGAATCGAGCCCGGTAGGGATTGGAGTTTTTGCTTGTGTGGTACCCAATCATTAAAGTCTGGCATCGCTTTAAGCAAGGCATCTGTATACGGGTGCTTGGGTGCCGCAATGATTTTACTGGTATCGGCAGACTCTACCGACTGACCACAATACATTACCGTAATACGTCCTGCCCACTGTGTTATGGTCGCTAAGTCGTGGCCGATAAGCAGAATGGTTGTGTTATTAAGTTGGTTCATGCGGCTCAACAGACGCAAAATTTGCGATTGGGTAATCGGGTCTAAGTCGTTGGTTGGCTCATCTGCGATCAGCAACTTTGGTTTGGTCGCTATCGCCATGGCAATCATGACTTTTTGACACTCACCATCAGTCAGTTCATAAGGGTAGCTACCCATTAAACGCTTGTGATCTTTAATACCCACTTTATGCAAAAGCGCGATGGCCTGTTTTTTACGCCATTTAAATCGCTCCCACCATTTCCCTTCAAATGCGCGAGATGGAATGGATTCAATCAATTGACGCCCGACTTCCTCTGAAGGGTCAAGACAAGTTGAAGGTTCTTGGAAAATCATCGCAATATCACGAGCAATGACGCGCCGACGCTCTTTTGGTGTAAGCTGAAGCAAGTCAATATTGCCAAGGCGCATACGGTCTGCGGTGATGCGCCAGTTATCTTTACTTACCCCGACAATCGCTTTTGCAACTAAGCTTTTCCCTGAACCAGACTCACCTACAAGACCACGAATTTCGCCTTCGTTCAAAGTTAGGCTCATTCGGTCAACGGCTTTGACCAACCCTTGAGGTGTTTCGATCTCAATGGTCAAATGTCGAATATCTAACAACGGCATTATTCGATCCCCGCATTAAGCGCTTGACGTACACCTTCACCTACTAAGTTTAGGGTAATAACAGTAAACATGATGGTCAGGCCGGGTAGGGTCACTGTCCAAGGTGCAATATAAATAAGCTCGACAGAGTCACCTAATATTGCTCCCCACTCGGTGCTTGGGGCCTGTGCGCCTAGGCCAAGAAAACCCAGTGCCGTAATATCTAAAATCGCAGCAGAGAGCGCGAGTGTGATTTCAGCGGCAATGACCGTCAGAATGTTAGGAAGAATTGAACTCCACAGTAAGTAGAAATCATTAGCGCCATCAAGGCGTGCTGCCATTATGTAGTCTTTTTCAACTTCGGTGTGGACTGCGATATAAACGGAGCGAATAAAACGCGGAATCAAAGCCAAGCAGATTGCGAGTAAAATATTGAACCCACCAAAGCCTAGAAATGCCACAAAAATGATTGCTAATAAGAGCGACGGGATCGACATGACGGTATCGAGCAAGTGGTTGAGAGTACTCGACAGTAAGCCTTTCGTCATACCTGCCAATACGCCAATTAAACAGCCTACAACGGCAGCAATTGCGGTGATGGCGACAGCAGCGCCAAATGTCAGCTGAGAGCCCATAATCAGGCGCGAAAGAATATCTCTACCTAAGTCATCGGTCCCCAAAAAGTAATCAACCGTTCCTGCTGGGGCCCATGATGGCGGCACAAGCAACTCACCTGACTGTGCTTGGGCGTCAAATGGTGCAAGTAGGGGGGCAAAAATGGTAATAAGGACGATAAACACCAAGCACCACAAGCCAAACATGGCTAGTCCGTTGGCGCGGTAGCTTCGCCAAAAACGCTCAAACTGTGTTGGAATGCGCTCTTCCTGATAAACGTTATTTGTTAGCATACCATTCCTTTCGAACTAAAGGGTTAATCATCGCGCCAATCAAATCCGAGAGAATGTTAGCGGTAAGAACCAAAGTCGCAAGTACCATCACGCCAGCTTGGATAGATGCATAGTCTTGGCTTGCCAGCGCATCTAAAAGCCAACGACCAATACCTGGCCAGTTAAAAATAGACTCCGTGATGATAGCTAAGGTAATCATACTCGAAAGTTGAACACCAACTTTGGGAATGATAGGCGGTATCGCATTCCGCAATACATGTTGAGTTACGATTTCGCGGTTAGAAAGACCTTTGATTCTCGCTGCACGGATGTAGTTTTGGCTCATCACTTCCGCTACCGAGGAACGCATTAGTCCGACAACCTGGGTGGTTGGAGCCAAAGCGAGCACCAAACATGGCAGCACCATATGCTCAATAACGCTTTGCAGTGCATGAGCGCGGTATTCGCCTTTCGCCATGAATGCGTCGATAATGGCAAACCCGGTTACATGATCAATTTCGTAAAGTAAATCATACCGTCCCGCAACGGGAAAGAGTTGGTATTCCAATGAAAAGACCATGATAAGTAGCAGAGCTACCCAAAAGATTGGGGCGGAATAACCAGACATTGACATGAATGAAATGCTGGTATCGAGCCATTTACCTTGCTTCATCCCAGCCACGGTTCCAAGAGGAATGCCGATCAAAAGGGACACCAAAAAGGCAAAAAAGCACAGTTCCAAAGTGGCTGGGAATACAACGGCGAGCTCGTCGTAAATCGCATTGCCGTTTTTACTTATGCCAAAATCGAGTTGAGAAAGGTTGATTAAGTAAGTTTGCCAACCAGACCAAAAATCAACGTTTGCCCAGTGCGAGAGAGGGTCAAGGCGAAGCAGAGAAAAACCCACTAATGTAAGGATCATCAAAGTGATGATAAATAGGTTAAAGCGTCGAACGGTATACCAAAACATCAGTGAATTCTCTCAACTCTATCAAACGGTTGGGCATTGAAAGGGCTTGATTTGAAGCCTGTCAAAGATTTGTCGTGCACACGGAACTGCACGCCATGCGCCAGAGGAATAACCGGGAACTCTTGATTCAAAATGTTCTGTGCTTGGCGATATAGGTTCAAACGGTAACGCGGTTCTTGAGTTTCTAACGCCAAATCGAGCAAGAAATCGAAGTCATCGTTACACCACATGGACACGTTAAGGCCAACGCGGTCAGACTCGCAAGATAATAAAGGGCGGAAAAAGTTGTCAGGATCCCCGGTATCACCAATCCAACCTGTTAAAAGTAAATCGATATCGTTGATGTTCTCCAAATCCACACGTTCAAACCTATCATCGGTCAGTAGCGTTAATTTAACCCCAATATCGGCAAAATTCGCTTGGATTAGCTCTGCGGTCTTGCGAGGGCTTGGGTTAAAAGCACGTGGTTCAAGTGGTACCCACATGGTCAATTCTAGGCCGTCTCCGTAGCCTGCATCTCGAAGTAGTGCCAATGCATAATTCCGGTCATAACGAATTTTTACACTGTCTTTTTGATAAGCCCATGAATTAGGTGGTAGCAAGGTATAAGCTTGGGAGCCAGTTCCGTAGTAAACCGAGTCTAAAATATTTTGACGGTTGATCGCTAAGTTAAGTGCTTGGCGGACTCGAGCATCACTCAGCGCGGTGGTTTCTGTGTTTATCGCAATAAAGGAAACGTTGTTAGCTGGTGTAGCCGTCAGCTCAAGGTTGTCATTTTCTTGAATGACAGGTATTTGGCTCGAAATAGGTGAAGAGAGTACGTCACACTCGTTTCTTAAAAGTTTAGCTAATGTACCCGTCCCTCTGTGAGAGATATCGAACACCACTTGTTCCATTTTTGCTGGTGACTTCCAGTAATTAGAATGACGCTCTAATCGAATCAAATCGTTCACTTGGTACTCTTTTAATTGATAAGGGCCGGTACCGATAGGAAGTTGGTCGATTTCTTCTTTATGATCTTTTGCTGCCAATTGCTGTCCATACTCCGCAGACAAGATAACCGCATGGCTGGTGGCAATATTGGCCAAGAAAGAAAAGTTTGGCTGAGATAACGTAAACCTTACCGTATGCTCATCTATTGCAACCACGTCTTGGAGTAGGCTTTGAAAATCTAACCCTGCAAACCATGGATAAAAACCACCACCTACTTGGTGAAAAGGATGGTCTACATCGATGATTCGCTTGAAGCTAAATACCACATCTTTTGCATTCAATGGGCGAGTGGGTGTGAACCAAGGCGTGGTTTGGAATTTAACACCACGTTTAAGCTTAAACGTGTATTCCGTCCCTGATTCATTTACTGACCAACTCTCGGCGATGCTTGCCACGGGCTGATGTGATTTAGGATCGAGCGTGAGCAGCGTATCGTACAGCTGCGGGCTCAGAGCCTCTGCGGTAATACCGCTATCAATAAGCTGAGGGTTAAACGTGGTCGGCTTACCCTGTCCGCAAAACACAAAGCCAGCTTTGCGAATATCATTGTGGTCAATTTCATCGCCACAAGCGGTCAGTAGGCTAATCCCAATAAGGCTCAGCGATAATCTTATAAAAGCATTCATAATATGAAATGTTCATTGGATCTTGCTCGTTTCGTTTGATCTTACTCTTTCAAAGCTAACAAGCGAAAATGATCTCGCTAATTTATCACCTTTGTGAACTCGCTCCAAACATAAAATCCATACACTGTAAGGTGTTATGCCATAAATGCATGCGAATTAGAGCGCAGTCACGAGCTCGTGTATTGATTGAGTACTCTCGGTCAAGTTAGCTTTGTCCGACCAAACCATATTTTCTAACCATCCCTCGTAATTGGTGATAGCTCAAGCCAAGTAGCTCGGCTGCTTGTCGTTGATTAAACTTGGCTTCTTCCAATGCACGATTGAGTAAATGGATATCTTGTTCCTCTTGCCATTGTTTATAGTCTAGAGGGAATTGGATGGTGTTGCTTGATGCTTCCTCTTCTTGTTGCTCTGCTTGTGTTGCACTATGGCCAAGCGCGCTGAGCCAAACTGTTTCAAAAGGATTGAAAATCAGTTCATCAATTGGGTGAGCATTCAGACCATGTTGGTAAATCGCACGTTCAATCACGTTTTTTAGTTCGCGGACGTTACCGGGCCATTCATATTCAATAAGCGATTGTTGCGCTTTTGGGGTAAAACCGACAAAGTATTCCAGTTGCAGTTCACGACACATTTTCATCGCGTAGTGCTCTGCTAAAGAGAGAATGTCTTCTTTGCGCTCGCGAAGAGGTGGTAACATAATGACATCGAAGGCTAGCCTGTCGAGCAGATCTGCACGAAAATCACCTTGCTCTGCCAACTTTGGTAGGTCGGCATTGGTTGCACAAACAAGTCGAACATCCGCATTGAGAGCGGTATGACCGCCAACTCGCTCATATTCACCATATTCGATGACGCGTAATAGCTTTTCTTGAACTAAAAGTGGTGCGGTCGCCAGCTCGTCAAGAAACAAAGTACCGCCCTCGGCACGCTCGAAACGCCCTTTATGCTTACCTTTAGAGCCTGTGAACGAGCCGGATTCATGTCCAAACAATTCGGAATCTATTAGCCCTTCGCTTAATGTCGCACAGTTGAGTGATAGTAGTGGTTTATCCCAACGTCTTGATAAATAATGCAAACGCTGAGCGATGAGTTCTTTACCCGTACCTCGTTCACCAATGATGAGGACAGGGCGCTCAATGGGTGCAAGTTGTGATACTTTATCTAGTACAGCGAGAAAAGCAGGTGATTCACCAATCAGGTTTTGCTTCATAAAGTCCTTCTTATTTAACAGCCGAGCCATGATTCAGGGATAGAGTTGGTAAATTTCACCAACAGTTGGTGAAAAACATCATAGCACAATAGTGTGTAACGACAACAAAATGAATAACACTCTGATTTAAAAGAAAATTATAAGTTGGCACGTTACTTGTTATGTATTCAGGGAGACACAAGGTTAATCACCACCTTGTCGAGTTTTAATAGGAAAAAAGAGGAGTTCCGTTATGGGTATTTTTTCTCGATTTGCAGATATCGTTAACTCAAACATCAGTGCATTACTGGACAAGGCGGAAGATCCTGAAAAAATGATCCGTCTTATCATTCAAGAAATGGAAGACACACTTGTTGAAGTGCGTACTAACTCGGCTAAAGCGATTGCAGACAAGAAAGAGTTGGCTCGTAAGGTTGAAACGTTAGAAGAGCAAATTGGCGAATGGGGCCAAAAAGCGAGCTTAGCATTAGTTAAAGAGCGCGAAGATCTAGCTCGTGCAGCATTAATTGAAAAGCAAAAGCTAGAGCAAGTGATTAAAGGCCTCCACACTGAGCAAACCTTAGTGGAAGAAACGATCGATAAGCTTACTGGCGAGATTGGTAAGTTGGAAAGCAAAATTGCTGAAACGCGCGCAAAACAGCAAGCACTAGCAATTCGTAATCAAACTGCATCTAACCGTCGTGATGTGCAAAAACACCTGCACACTAGCCGTACTAATGAAGCGATGGCGAAATTTGAGCAGTACTCACGTAAAGTGGATGAAATGGAAGCGGAAGCAGACTTGTATGCTCAAACTGGTAATGCTAAATCGCTAGAACAAGAGTTTGCAGAGTTGCAGGCACAAGACGAAATTGAAAAAGAGTTGGCAAAACTGAAAGAACAGATGTCATCGAAAGATAAATAAGAAAGGAGCCATTTATGTCGGCATTTTTTATAGCAGGACCAGTGATTGTCTTTTTAATCTTTGTCGCTCCACTATGGCTCTTCTTACACTATCGCAGCAAACGCAAAACAGATAGTGCACTGTCGAGCCAAGATTTAGAGCGCCTTCAGGTACTATCTGAAAAAGCGGAAGCGATGCAGTCCCGAGTTGATACATTGGAGCGCATCTTGGATGCTGAGTCACCAACATGGAGACGCAAGTATGAATAATCGAGAACTGTATCGTGATCCAGTAAATGGCAAAATCTCCGGTGTTTGCGCCGGAATTGCCAACTACTTTGGTGCAGAAGTTTGGTTGATTCGTATTGTAGTGATTTCTGCAGCGCTGTTAGGTGGTACGTTTTTGGTCTTGTTAGCGTACATCGCGATGGCGTTTATGTTAGAAAAGCAACCAGTAACGTATTCTGAAAATATCAGAGCGCAGCAAGAGCATACGCTCAAAAGTAAGCCTTGGCAGAAAGGGCAAAGCCCTGATCAACTGCTCAGTGTGTTGGAAAGGGATTTTGACCGTCTTGATGGCAAAATTCGTAACATGGAAGCGTATGTTACGTCTGATACATATAGGGTGAACAGAGAATTCAGTAAGCTCTAGGCATTTTGTATCCAAAGAAGATTTAACTGAAGCAGGCATAAAGCCTGCTTTTTTATCACAAATTACTAATTTTAAAGCACTATTAATCTTTTCTGCTCTGGAAGTTCGTTCAAAATTCATCTACTTTAAAAATAATCCCCCAATTTTTATGGATGAATGTAATGAGAAAATTGCTCATTCCTATTGCCATCTCGGCTGTCTTGTCGGGGTGCGGTAAAGAACTTCCTCCTGTTCCTGAACCTGAATCGCGCCCTGCGAAGCTATTTACAGTATCTGTTGGCAATGCCCAGTTTGAGCGACATTTTCCTGCCACGACGGAAGCTGGCGATAGAGCAGTACTGACATTTCGAGTTCCAGGGCTTCTTCAAACGATAGAAGTGAATGAAGGTCAAGTCGTCAGTAAAGGTGATGTTTTGGCATCATTAAACCCAGATGAATATTCTCTGCTCGAACAGCAAGCTCGGGCAAATTTTTTGCTCGCAGATGTGCAATACAAGCGATACCAAAAGCTACGTAAAGACCAAGTAGTATCTGAGCAAGATTTTGATGAGGCAAAAGCGAACCATAACTCGGCAAAAGCTCAATGGAATCAAGCAAAGGCAAACTTAAGATATACCAAACTTGTCGCGCCATATGATGGCACTATTTCGTACATTCCAGCAGAAAACCATGAATATGTTGCCGCGAAAGAAGGGGTGATGAATATTCAGTCCAACCAACTCCTCAAAGTGATATTCCAAATCCCAGACTATCTTCTAAATCGTTACACGCAGGGGAGCGATGTCTCTGCCAGAATGATATTTGATGCGTTCCCCGAGCGAGCCTTTGATTTAACCTTTCAGGAAATCGATACAGAAGCCGATCCTAAAACGGGCAGTTACAAAGTCACGATGGTCATGGAACGGCCAGCAGAAATAGGCCTTTTGCCGGGAATGTCTGGCAATGCTTACCTCCTGTCCAAAAGTGCAGGAGCGACAAAGATTCCTAACTCTGCGCTGCTAGTAGAGAACGGCAAAACATACGTTTGGCGTGTCGATGAGCAAGGCATTGTGTCTAAAGCCGCAATTGAGATGAATGACAAAAATCAAGTGTTAGCCGGGCTTAACGATGGCGACCAAATCATTATCTCGGGTGTCAGTGTAATTGAACCCGGAATTAAGGTAAGAGCGTGGATTAAGGAAAGAGGGTTGTAATATGAAAGGAATCATCTCTCTAGCGACTTTACTTTCAACGCTTTTTCTCGTTGGCTGTGGGGATAAGGCGCCAGAAAAAGAGCTCGAAACGCCACGAGTTAGGGTTACGTCATTAGCGGGAAACAAGGTGGACGACAACTTGTACTTCCCTGCGGTTGCGAATGCAGCGGATCGCTCTCATTTGAGCTTCAGAGTGGCAGGAGAAGTCAGCCGCATCATGGTAAAAGAGGGCGACAAAGTCACGAAGGGTGATGTTATTGCAACGCTAGATCCCACTGACTATGAGTTGGATGTAGATAATGCGAGTGCGCGTTTTTCTGTTGTCGACAGTCAGTATCGCCGCTCACGCCCTTTGGTTGATAAAGGCCTATTAGCTAAGTCTCAGTTTGATGAAATTGCAGCACAACGACAAATCGCCTTAGCTGAGCTTCAGTTAGCCAAACTTCGTCTATCATTTACTGCCTTAAAAGCGCCTGTGGATGGGATTATTTCGCGAGTTAATATCGACCAATTCGAAAATGTTCAAGTCGGACAGCATATCGTTAATATTCACAGCTTGGAGCGAGTCGAAGTGTTGATTCAGCTTCCTGACCGCCTCTATGTGAACCAACCGCCAACGGAAGAAAGGCTTACCGCGATCAAAGCATTGGTGCGCGTGCCCAGTGGTAACGAATATAACGCGACGGTAAAAGAATTTACGACTGAGCCCGATCCAACAACAGGTACGTTTACTGTCACACTGTCGCTTCCTATGCCGGAAGAAGAGTACATCCTAGATGGGATGGCTGTTGAAGTAACGTCTAAAGACGAGAATGTTGGGCTTGATCTCAACCTAGGAATTAATGTCCCTATCGAAGCCATTTTTAATGCGGATGGTGACGAGCTGGGGCGCGAAAACAAATTTGTTTGGGTACTGAATGACGACAATACGGTATCGCGCAAACAGGTGCGAGCAGGTAAGGCATCTAAAACGTCCATTCAAATCCTTGATGGTCTCATGCTCAAAGACAAAGTTGTGATTGCCGGTGTTTCTCGATTAAGGGATGGCATGAAAGTGGAAGTGATACAGGAAATGGCTACGCAGGAGGCCGGTCTATGAGCGATCTTAATAAATCAGTGCCTCAAAGTGATGATGATGTGACCGGTATTGCTGCGTACTTCATCCGAAATCGCGTCATCAGTTGGATGGTCGCACTGATATTTTTGATTGGTGGTATCGCCGCATTCTTTGGTTTAGGGCGTCTTGAGGACCCTGCTTTTACTATTAAAGATGCGATGGTAGTGACCTCTTACCCTGGTGCGACACCGCAACAAGTCGAAGAAGAAGTGACGTATCCAATCGAAAAAGCGATTCAGCAGCTTACTTATGTTGATGAAGTAAATTCGATTTCTAGCCGAGGATTATCGCAAATCACGGTCACGATGAAGAACAATTATGGCCCTGATGATCTGCCACAAATCTGGGATGAGTTACGCCGTAAAGTGAACGACCTTAAAGGGACGTTGCCTCCAGGTGTGAATGAACCTCAAGTGATCGATGATTTTGGTGATGTTTACGGGATTTTGTTAGCGGTGACTGGCGACGGTTATAGCTATAAAGAGTTACTGGATTACGTCGATTACTTACGCCGAGAGCTCGAACTGGTTGATGGCGTGAGTAAAGTTTCGGTATCCGGGCAACAGCAAGAACAAGTTTTCATCGAAGTATCGATGAAAAAGCTGAGCAGTATAGGTCTTGCTCCGGATACCGTGTTTAATCTTCTTTCGACGCAAAACGTGGTTTCTGACGCGGGAGCGATCAGAATTGGTGACGAGTACATCAGAATTCAGCCGACTGGCGAGTTCCAGAGTGTGGAGGAGCTGGGTGATTTGTTGATTACTGAGTCGGGCGCTCAAGGGCTCATTTTCTTGAAAGATGTGGCGGAAATAAAACGCGGGTATGTAGAAGTCCCGAATAATATTATTAATTTTAACGGAAGCCTTGCACTAAACGTCGGCGTTTCTTTTGCTGAAGGCGTCAACGTCGTTGAAGTCGGAAAAGCATTTGATCATCGCCTTGCCGAGCTAAAGTACCAACAACCTGTTGGTATCGAAATCTCTGAAATTTACAGTCAGCCTAAAGAGGTGGATAAATCGGTTAGCGGTTTTGTTGTCAGCTTGGCTCAAGCTGTCGGTATCGTCATTATCGTACTTCTGTTCTTTATGGGGCTACGTTCTGGGCTACTTATCGGTTTAATCTTGCTGCTGACGGTGCTGGGTACGTTCATTTTCATGAAGTATCTCGCGATAGATTTACAGCGGATTTCATTAGGTGCCTTGGTTATCGCATTGGGTATGCTGGTGGACAATGCAATCGTCGTGGTTGAGGGGATTTTGATTGGTACTCAAAAAGGGCGAACTCGACTCCAAGCAGCGACCGACATTGTTACCCAAACAAAGTGGCCATTACTTGGGGCAACTGTGATTGCGGTAACTGCATTTGCGCCAATTGGACTGTCTGAAGACTCGACGGGCGAATACTGTGGCACTTTATTTACGGTTCTGCTGATCTCTTTAATGTTGAGCTGGTTTACCGCTATCTCGTTGACACCATTCTTTGCTGACATCTTCTTTAAAGGCCAGAAGATTAAACAAGGTGAAGGGGAAGAAAATGATCCATATAACGGGGTTATTTTCGTTATTTATAAAAAGTTTCTTCAGTTTTGTATGCGTCGTGCTTGGTTTACCGTTGTGGTGCTGATTGCGGGATTAGCGGCAAGTGTTTACGGGTTCACCTTTGTGAAGCAAGCGTTTTTCCCATCTTCGACAACGCCGATTTTTCAGTTAGATGTATGGATGCCAGAAGGAACTGATATTCGAGCAACCAACACAACGCTTAAAGAGTTAGAAAGTTGGTTAGCTAAGCAAGAGCATGTTGACCATATCACGACGACCGCGGGTAAAGGCTTACAGCGCTTCATGTTAACGTACGCGCCAGAGAAAAGTTATGCGGCTTATGGTGAGATAACCACTCGTATGGAAAACTACGAAGCGTTAAAACCATTAATGGCGAAGTTTCGAGAGTATTTAAAAGCCAACTACCCAGAAATCAATTACAAGCTCAAACAGATTGAGTTAGGCCCTGGTGGTGGTGCAAAAATTGAAGCGCGCATTATTGGTTCAGATCCAACCGTCCTTCGTACGATAGCCGCTCAGGTCAAGGACATCATGTACGCCGATCCTCAGGCAACAAATATCAGGCATGATTGGCGTGAACGAACCCAAGTTCTTGAACCTCAGTTTAACGAGAGTCAGGCACGTCGCTATGGCATTACCAAATCGGACGTCGATGATTTCTTGTCCATGTCATTCTCTGGAATGACGATAGGCTTATACCGAGACGGCACGACGCTCATGCCTATCGTGGCTCGTTTACCAGAAGATGAGCGCATTGATATTCGTAACATCGAAGGCATGAAAATATGGAGTCCAGCACAGAGCGAGTTTATTCCACTTCAACAAGTCACAATGGGTTACGACATGCGTTGGGAGGATCCTATTATTGTGCGTAAGAACCGTAAGCGTATGCTCACTGTGATGGCAGACCCTGATATTCTAGGTGAAGAAACCGCATCGACGTTGCAAAAACGTTTACAGCCCCAAATCGAAGCGATTCAAATGCCTCCTGGCTATTCACTAGAGTGGGGTGGTGAATACGAATCTTCTGGTGATGCTCAAGAGTCGCTGTTTACTACCATGCCAATGGGGTACTTGTTCATGTTCTTGATCACTGTATTCCTATTTAACTCTATCAAAGAGCCACTCATTGTTTGGCTTACCGTGCCGCTGGCGTTAATTGGCGTCACCACAGGTTTGTTGGCACTCAACACGCCGTTTGGTTTTATGGCATTGCTCGGCTTCTTAAGCTTATCGGGAATGGTGCTCAAAAATGGCATCGTATTACTGGACCAAATTGAAATTGAAATGAAGTCCGGTAAAGAGGCTTATGACGCGGTCGTTGATGCTGCGGTAAGTCGCGTCCGTCCCGTTTGTATGGCTGCTATCACGACGATCCTTGGTATGATCCCACTGTTGCCAGATATTTTCTTCAAACCAATGGCGGTTACGATTATGTTTGGTTTGGGTTTTGCGACAGTCCTGACACTGATTGTCGTGCCAGTGTTGTATCGTTTGTTCCATAAAGTGGCAGTACCGAAACAGGCTTAGTGCTACTGATATAACGATGAAAAATATCGCGCCTCTAACTCATCAGTTAGAGGCGCTTTTTAAGGAAGAATAATGACAGAACAAAAAACGTGTGCGTGGGCGATGAATCACCCATTAGAGCGCGAATATCATGATTCCGAATGGGGCGTGCCAGTATATGACGACCAAGTCCTGTTTGAATTTATTACGTTGGAAGGTGCGCAAGCTGGCCTTAGTTGGATCACCATCCTTAAAAAGCGCGAAGGTTACAGAGAAGCGTTCGAGAATTACGATCTAGATGCGTTGGAACAAAGAAATGAAGAACGCGCTGAATACATCGTGGAAAACTTCGATGTTGTGAGACATCGCGGAAAGATTAACTCGGTATTCAGTAATGCCAAAGCGGCCAAAGCGTTAATTGCTGAATACGGGAGTTTATCAGACGCGTTGTGGCAGTTCGTGGATGGCGAACCAATCGTCAATCAATGGCAACATATGAGTGACGTACCAGCTTCGACAGAGCAATCCAAAGCCATGAGTAAATTCCTAAAAAAGAAAGGCTTCAAGTTTGTCGGTGAAACCATCTGTTATGCCTTCATGCAAGCCGTCGGCATGGTGGATGACCATATCGTTGGATGTCCTAAAAAGCAGAATAAGTAACGTTTGGCTATTAAGCTAATGTTGTTAGTTCTGGCTATCATGAATACGTTCCAAAGCTTCGATTCGACGCCATTGAGTGGCATCGAAGCTTTGTTTTCTTAAAGCAATGATTTCTGCCTGTTTTTCGTCTTGCCCTAAAAAACCCCTATTCAGAATATTTTGACGCTGCTTTAAGTAAGTGGCGAGTTGAGTCTCAAATGATGCTCTTTGCTCATCAAGCTTTTGCAGCCTCTGCGCTCCGGCATCTCCTACCAGAGCAACACGGGCGATGTACTTGTCTTGTGAATCAAGCTGAGAAGCTTGCTCGAGCTGCTCTGCTAATGCGTTATTGCGTTCACTTTCTCGTATGTAATCCGGTTGTTCTGATAATGCTTGATTGAGAAGGTGTGCTTGACTCTCGATATCCGATGCCTGTGTTTTAATCGTCAGCTTTTCTAAAGCAAGTTGGCGAAGTCGGTTTTCTTCGTCAAACAATTGGGTTATCTGCACCTCGTTAAAGTATTGAAGCTGTAAGTTCAGTATTGCTTCATTCAGCATGGTTAAATGTTCAAGCGTTAGGTGGTTGTGCTCAAAAGGCTCTAATGCAGAGAGTGCTTGCTTGTAGGAAAGGTAGGCTTGAAAAAGTTTGGCATCAATATTCAGAGTTTGCTTTGCTAAAGTGTCATCATTAACTTCCGCTTTGATCGTATCGAGATCTTCTTCGCCCAGCCGGCTAAGAGAATATTCGAAGAAGTCTTTTGGGGAAGAGACATCGGCGGCTATATCTTGCTGAGATTGCGAATGGTTAGAGGTTATCTCTTGTTGTTTGTCGCTTTGCAACAGAGAAAGCGCTCCCACGCCAAATATCGAGAGCAGGATAAAAGTGGTGAGAGCGACTTTCTTCATTGTGATGACCTCTTATAAACCTTGAAGTTTGAGACGATTTGCATGTTGGCGATAAAGCGTGACTGGATCGGTTTCAAAAAGATGATGAATACCGAGTAGGCCGTTAATTTCATCCAAATGGTTCATTTGATAATCATCACGTATGACTTTGCCCAAATGTGTGCTGCACGCACCAACTAAGCCATCATTTGGCCCATCAAAGGCTAAGCCAAGTACCATCATGGCAGCGTCGGTCGGATCGAAAACGTTTGTAAAAGTGGATGATCCGGTCCATGAGTAGTAATAAACGCCATTTGAAGCCAGCAAGTCACCATTACCACATTCACTGGTAGGGACTCCTTCTGGATAGTGTTGGTTAAACGCTAATGATCCTTCCGTGGTTAATGCTGCTAGTGAGGCTAAAGGGTCTTGGTCGAGATCAGAACCGCCTGATAGAAGATTAATAAGAGTGGTTAAACCTTGCGCCAGTTTTACCGCGAGCTGCTCACTACCCGAACCCTCAGATACGGTGCCACGAACTAAATCTGCCACTTTAGACCCTTTATTAACGCCTCCTATACTCGTAACTGATGCGACTAGGTCAGGACGGACAGAGGCAACATAGCGCGTTGTTGGACCACCATGACTGTGACCAATGAGATTGACTTTCTCTGCGCCTGTTGCTGCAAGTAAGGTTTCTACTTGAGCAAGCAGTTGCTCCCCTCGAACTTCGCTGCTATTGGTCGCGGATACCTGTGCAACATAAACCGTAGCGCCATCTTTTGTTAAGGAATGTGGTATTCCGAAAAAGTAATCAACGCCTGCCAGGGTATCAAAACCAAACAAACCGTGAACCAGAACAATCGGATACTTGGTTTGGGTATAACCTGTTGCAGCGTATACGGAGGTTATTGGGACGGTAACTAAGGTAAAAAGCATTAGCGCTATAAATTTGAGTTTCAAAACTATCTCCTTGTGGTATGACCTCTTATGAATGATAAAAAGTAGGAGAGAAACTCTAAATTTGGAAAGCCTATTTGTGGCACATTATTTCATTCTGTGACTGCTCAATTGAAAAACAACACAAATGATTAACATTAATTAATGGCTCGGGTGAATGTTAGTTAATTCTAATTAAGTCAGGGGTTTATAAAAACGCCCCGCAATGCAGGGCGATTCAATCATTGTTATAGGGAGGCTTCTTTTTCAAGCATTAAGGCATTATAACGCGCAAAACCAGCCTCTAAATCAGCGATCAAGTCATTCACGTCTTCTAAGCCAATATGAATACGAACCAAAGTACCTTCAAAGTGTGGGTGAGCTATGGTTCTCAGGCTGTTAAAGCTCTTAGGTTCGTTAGCTAGAATGAGGCTTTCATAACCGCCCCAAGAGTAACCCATACTGAAGTGTTTCATGCCATCAAGCAGAGCCGTCGTCGCTTTTGGATAAGACGTTTTGAGAACAAATGAAAACAAGCCGTTTCCACCTGTGAAGTCTCGTTTGAAAAACTCATGGCCAGGATTTGTTTCTAAAGCTGGATGGCGGACATGATCAACTTCTGGGCGAGAAGCGAGCCACTGAGCGACTTTTAAACTGCTTTCTGCGTGCTGTCTTAGGCGAACATCCAACGTGCGAATACCTCGAAGACCTAGGTATGCGTCGTCAGGAGAAACGCACTGACCCATCAGGTAGCTTTGTTCACGAAGCTGATCCCAATACTTTTCAGAAGCCACAGCAGTACCTAGCATGACATCTGAATGTCCAACGATATACTTAGTTGCCGCTTGAATGGAAATGTCTACGCCATGCTCGAAAGGAGAGAAGTTCACGCCAGCTCCCCATGTGTTGTCTAGCATCACGATGATATCTTGCTCGTGGGCAATGCGCGCTAATGTAGGCACATCTTGGACTTCCATGGTTATTGAACCAGGAGACTCCAAGAAAAGGACTTTGGTATTCGGCTGAATCAAGTCTCGGATACCTTCACCGATCATTGGGTCATAATAGGTGGTTTCGATGCCCATTTTCTTCATGATGGTGTTACAAAAGTCACGAGTTGGTTCGTAACAAGTGTCCACCATTAGAATGTGATCGCCAGTTTCAACGAAAGAGAGGATGGCATTTGAAATTGCTGCCGTTCCACAAGGGTAAAGCGCGCAACCAGCTCCACCTTCAATCTCAACCATTGCGTCTTGGAAAGCAAAGTGCGTGTTGGTGCCTCGGCGACCATAAAACAATGTTTTGTTTGCACGATTAATGGTGGCTTGGTTCTTTTCTGCAACGGTATTGAATACCACGGTTGAAGCGCGTTGAACGGGTGGGTTTACAACACCATTTGTCCACTTTTTATCGCGGCCAGCGGTAATGAGTTTGGTTTTTTTTCCCTCTGACATAAAAGTTCCCTGTCTTAAATATTACGGTTTTGAATATTTAAAACATGGACGACGTAGGTTATGCAAGGGAAAAGTCAACTATCAGCCAATAACAGCCAAGATGAACAGGTAATGATGTCGAGAGGTATCGTGTAGATAGGGAGCTAAAAGAACAAACCTCCAGCAGGATGCATGTAGCGCTGGAGGTTTTTTAGCCTGTGTATTTGAGGTATTAGAGGAGTGGGTTGAAGAGATAGAACACTCGCTCTAAGAACCGAGAAAATAGGCTCCTTTTCTCCCATTCTTCCAATACAACAGTGTGAGATTGCTTAATATAGCTATCTTGTAACCAAGACATTTGCTTGGTGAACTCTTCGTCATCAACGGCGAGGGTCACTTCGAAGTTCAGCCACAAGCTGCGCATATCCATGTTTACGGTGCCAACTAAACAGAATTGGTCGTCAATTACGACAGATTTTGTATGCAGCAAACCACCATAAAACTCATAAATCTTGACCCCTGCACTCAAGAGCTCACTATAAAAAGCGCGTGACGCCCATTGCACCATCATAGAGTCATTTTTATGTGGAATAATGAGTTCAACGTCAATGCCTCGTTGTGCTGTCATCTTTAACGTTTCGAGTAAATCAGCATTGGGCACGAAATATGGTGTTGTGATTCGTACCGAGCGATTGGCTTGGTTTATTGCCAATGTTAATACTTGATAGATCAGATATTCCGGCATACCTGGGCCAGAAGGCACAACCTGAATAGGGTGTTGGAATTCACTCTCATCGATTTTACATTCAGGTAGTCTCGGTAAATGGCGTTCGCCAGTTTCGACTTCCCAATCCCAACAGTGGATGGCACTCAATACGTTTACCGTTGGTCCTGTAATACGAACCATGATATCCACCCAATGCCCAACGCCACTATTTTGCTTGAAGTAAGCCGGGTCAACCAAGTTCATTGAACCTGTATAAGCAATTTCATCATCAATTACGATGATCTTGCGATGTTGGCGAAGATCAAGACGACGTAAGAAAATACGCCACATCTTCACTTCTAGCGCTTGAATAACTTCAATTCCAGCATCCTGCATCATTCGATACCAAGGACTTCTGAAAAAACGTGGACTACCTGCTGAATCGAGCAATAGCTTGACATCTACGCCGCGTTTAGCCGCTTGAATAAGCGCAGAAGCGACAGAGTCAGCCAAACCACCTGGATGCCAAATGTAGAATACCATTCGAATACTGCTCTGCGCGTTTTCGATGTCTTCAATAATGGAATGCAAAATCTCATTAGGTGACTGTTGCAGCGACAATGTATTACCGCTCAATGCGGGAAGACCAAGGCGGTTGTTACAAAGTTCATCAATTCGGTAGATGTGCCTTCCCATCGTTTCTGGGTTGTGCGCGTTACAGTCGTTAAGCTGACTGAACCACTTCTCGAATGGTGTAAACATCTCTTTCGCACGTTCGGCTCGCTTTCTGCCTAAGTTCAGTTCACCGAAGAGGAAATAACATGCGACACCCAGAACGGGAAGGATATAAATGATCATTAGCCAAGCTAAAGACACGCTCACTGCACGGCGCTTTAAAACGACACGAATGGTCACACCTGCGACCAGTAACCAATATAGCCCGATGCCAGCTAAAGTAAGAAAGTGATAAAACTTGTCCATATACGCTCAGAGTAATATGCCCTTCTAGGATATTAAGCATAAAAGTGGGTTGGGGGAATAGATTTCCCATTTAGACGTGGGATTGACCTTATATAAGGAATGAATTTCATAACAGCTGATTCTGTTATTTTAATGTGAAAAATAAGGTCATTCTTTAACTTTTGAATAAAAAAGCAGCATTTAACCTGCGTAACTCGACACTTGTGCGATAAATGTACTTTTTTGGGGTTCCAATTTTAAAGGGGAGCTGCTTTACTTTCTAGACATAGTGCGTCGAACGCTTATTTTATAAGTGTACAATAATTTTTACATAAACTTTTTAGACGCCTATCTCTATGCATACACAACAAACTAATTTTGGAGAAAAAGCGTGGCTACAACTAATACAGCAGCACCACGTGATACGTGGGGGTCTAAACTAGGCTTCGTAATGGCAGCAGCGGGTTCCGCTGTCGGTTTAGGCAATATATGGAAATTCCCTTACACAGCAGGTGAGAGTGGCGGCGGTGCATTCGTTGCTATCTATCTTATCTTTGTAATTTTTATCGGCTTTAGCGTGATGCTGACAGAGTTCGCTATTGGTCGTAAGACAGGTCTTTCTGCCGTAGGTGCATTCAAAACAACTGACCGACGCTGGACGTTCACTGGCGTTATGGGAGTCTTCAGTGGTCTTTTGATCATGGGCTTCTACCCAGTGGTTGGTGGTTGGGCATTGGCCTACATCTTTAAAGTGGGCGGTGGTCTACTCAGCGCGCCAGAAGCAATTGGCGACAGCTTTGGCGGTTTCATCTCAGATCCGATTCAACCTTTAATGTGGATGGGTGTTTACCTGTTCCTTAACGTCATGATTGTGATGAAAGGGATTTCGGGTGGTATTGAGAAAGCCGGTAAGGTTCTGATGCCGCTTCTGTTCTTAATCCTAATCGTTGTTTCTGTTAAGGGCTTAATGCTGCCAGGTGCAATGGCTGGCCTTGAGTTCTTATTCATGCCGGACTTTTCTAAAGTCGACAGCAACGTGGTTCTTGCTGCACTAGGGCAGGCGTTCTTCTCACTTAGCTTAGGTATGGGTTGTATGATGACGTACGGTTCTTACCTGAAAAAGAAAGAGAACCTAGTTCAAACAACCGGTATGGTTACTGCGATGGATACAGGTGTCGCGATTCTTGCTGGTGTTGCTATGTTCCCAGCAATGTTTGCCTTTGGCATGGAGCCTGCGGCAGGCCCTGGTCTTGTTTTCGTTGTCGTTCCTCAGCTATTTGCTGAAATGGGCGGTGTGATTGGGTTGCTATTCGCGTTGCTATTTTTCATCGGTTTGACGGTGGCGGCATTAACTTCTTCAGTATCACTATTGGAAGTTGTCGTGTCTTACCTAATTGACGAGAAAGGCATGAAGCGCTCTAACGCAGTTCTGTCTGCAAGTGCAGTTATGGCGGCATTATGTATTTTTGCGTCACTATCGTTAGGTGGAATGGGACCAACGCTGTTTGGTACCGGTGCCTTTGATATCTTTGACTTACTAACGGACAAAATCTTCTTAGCGGTTGGTGGTATGTTGGTTTGTATCTTTGCAGGATGGCGCCTAAGCCGTGCTGAGTTAGAAAAAGAGATCACTAATGACGGCGAAGTATCCTTCCCGCTATTTGGATTGTGGTACAACCTAGTTAAATACCTGATTCCTGTTGCGATTGCTATTGTTGCCTTCATGGGGATTAAGTCTGGCTTTGATAGTGGCAAAGGTGAAATCATGCTGCTGGGTATCGCAATCATTGGTCTTGCTGGCATTTTCTCGAAGAAGCTTTAGCAAAGACCTTGGGGGCAAGCCTCGATAGCTTTGTCCGGTAACTTATGTATACTGCTGGCTCCAAACGTGGAGCCAGTTTTTTATGTTCGATATTCTACATACCCATCCCGATTTTCTGATCATCAATAAGCATCCCAACGTCTCTGTTCATAAAGACGATGGCGACACAATGCTGTTGCAAGAAGTGGCTAAGCAGAGTGGTGATGAGCAGCTTTATCTTATCCATCGCTTGGATAAAATGACATCGGGTATTCTGCTCCTCGGACGCAACGCCAAAGCGGCCAGTGCGTTATCGCAAGCTTTTGCTGACCGCCAAGTGGAAAAGTTCTATCTGGCGATTGGCTCTAAAAAGCCGAAAAAGAAACAAGGTTTGGTCGTTGGTGATATGGAGCGTTCGCGCCGTTCATCATGGAAGCTGGTCAACAGCAAAAATAACCCAGCCGTCACCCAGTTTTTCTCTCTTGCGGCAGAGCCCGGAGAGCGCCTATTTTTATGTAAGCCACACACTGGTAAAACGCATCAAATCCGCGTGGCATTAAAATCGGTTGGCTCAGGCATTGTTGGCGACCCGATTTACAATGCAGGCAATGAGGCTGATCGCGGTTATCTGCATGCATTTTCACTTTGCTTCCAATACCGAGATGAGCAATATCGCTTTGTTTGCGATCCACGAGAATACAAAGTGCTTGGTAACAAATGGTACAGTGAAATCGTCTCTCAGGGTTTGGATACTTGGCTTTCCCCCTGGGAACTGAACTGGCCTACGATCAAATAACCGTCACAAAGAAAACTAATAAGAGAACTCGATGCAAGCATCACAACTTCCGCTGTTTTTTCAGCATCTAGAAACCGAGCTAGCGCAAGCTCCGAATGAAATTCGTCGACTGTTTCATGGTCGTGGTCGTCGTTTTGAGGGCCTAGAGCAAATCACCTGTGACTGGTTACAAGGTCAGTTGATCATCAACTTGTTTAAAGAAGTCGACGACGCGTTTCTCGCTGAGCTGAAAAGCGGCCTCAATGCGTTGGTACAATCACCACTGTGGGCAGACAAGCAAGGTCGCACTATGGTTCTTCAGCACCGTTATGCCGATGGTGCGCCTTCAGAAGTGCTTGTCGGTGAATTAGACGCTCGCCCTGTCGTTGAAGAAAGCGGTTTGAAATACCAATTGGATATTGGCCGCAACCAAAACTTCGGTCTGTTTTTGGACATGCGCTACGGTCGTGATTGGGTACGCGAAAATGCGAAGCATAAAAACGTGCTTAACTTGTTTGCTTACACGTGTGGCTTTTCTGTCGCTGCCATTGCGGGGGGCGCAGATAAAGTGGTTAACGTCGATATGGCGAAAGCATCGCTGTCTAAAGGTCGTGAGAACCACAAGCTAAATGGTCATAACATCAACCAGGTAAGCTTTATGGGGCACGATATCTTTAAATCTTGGGGTAAGATTAAGAAATCTGGTCAGTATGACTTGATCATCATCGATCCGCCTTCATTCCAGAAAGGCAGCTTTGCGCTGACTAAAGACTACAAAAAGATTCTACGTCGATTGCCGGATTTGTTGGCAGAAGGCGGTCAAGTGATGGCATGTGTGAACTCACCATCTGTGACAAGCGACTTCTTGATTGAAAGCATGAAAGAAGAAGCGCCAGAGTTGACATTCCGTGAGCGTCTGGATAACCCACCAGAGTTTATGGACGTAGACAGCGAAGCAGCATTGAAAGTGTTGCTGTTTAGCGAGAAGCAATGACGACGAAACGAAAGTTGTACCTATCTATAATACCAGCCGTTTGAGTACGGCTGGCATTTCCACGATACCCCGTTAATCTGAATAGCGAGACGCGAGTGTGATTCAGAGTCTATTATCAGAGTGAGTTATTCCTAACACGCTGATATTAGATTCCTGGCCTCGCCTAGGCTCGTCGGAATGACGGGAAACAATAAAAGATCGATACCAGCAGCATTAACCGATCTGCACTTCAAGATCCGCTTCGATGATTGATGAGCAGGCGAGCACATAGCCTTGTTCAATTTCTTCTGGTGTCAATGTTTCTAGGCTGGTGGAAGAGACGTTGCCTTTACGAACCTTGCATTTACACGAGCCACAAATCCCGCTTCGACAAGCGACGATTAATGGTAAACCTGCGCCTTCGAGCACATCGGCCAGTACCTGACCTTTTTGCGCATCGATGCTTTGAGCAAAATCAGGAACAGAAACGTTAACCGTCTCATCGGAGACCGATGATTCTGCGCCAGTCGCTGGCGTAAAACTCTCTTGGTAGAAGTTCGTCATGTCAAAACCAAGATCATTCAAATAGCCGTGAACATCTTGCATAAACTGGCTTGGACCACACAGGTAAACGGTGCGTTGCTTGAAATCAGGAACAAGCTCTTTAATCCAGTCGGCATTCAAACGACCTTGTGGGTGTGACGTTCCTTCGCGGTTTTTCAGCAACAGCTTTAAATGGAAGTTGGGATACACAGCGTCGAACGTTTCTAGCTGATCGTAGTAAATCGTCTCTTCAGGGCTGCGTGCGATATGAAGAAATGCGATGTCCACATCGTTGTCGTTTTCATCTTGATTACTCAGCCAGTGTTTTGCCATGGAAAATACGGGCGTGACGCCGCAACCTGCACTGATAAGCAAGGCTTTTGTTTCGCCATCACGTAAAACGGGTGGATGGTCAATGCAGTTAAATTCGCCCGTTGGTGGTAATGCTTGAACGGTATCACCGAGCAGCAGCGAGTCAACGATGTAGTTCGATACTTTACCGCCAGATACTCGTTTGATGGTGAGTTGAAGGTGATCGTCTTCATTGATCGAGCTGATTGAATAGGCACGAAACTCCATTTTTCCATCAATTTCGACGCCCAAGTTAATAAACTGGCCAGGTTTAAACTGAAACAGAAGTGATTCGGTTAGTTCGGCCAATTTTATGCTGACGGTGTCGTGTGTTTCGAAGTATTTGTCGATGCAACGGAGTGTGACGGGTTGGTTACCTTGCCATTCAAAAAACATAACAATCTCTTTGGTTGTGGCTATTTTTAGTTCGAAATAGATAGCGCCTCCACGTAAGGAGGCGCGAACAAGCAAGTTTATTAAGCTGCTAGGATGGCTTTTAGATCATCCTGAACATTGCCAATACTGCGCATATCGAACTTCTCTTGGATGATGGCGATTAGGTTTGGCGTTAGGAATGCCGGTGCAGTAGGGCCTGTGTAAATGCCTTTCACGCCCAATGCAAATAGCGTTAGCAAGATAACGATCGCTTTTTGCTCGAACCAAGAAAGTACAAGCGTGAGTGGCAGTTCATTGATGTCACAGTCAAACTCTTTCGCCAGTGCAAGTGCAAGCTGGATTGCAGAGTAAGCATCGTTACATTGGCCCACATCCAATAGGCGAGGGATACCGTTGATATCGCCGAACGTATTCTTGTTGAAGCGGAACTTACCACACGCCAAGGTCAGTATGAGCGTATCTTCTGGCGCTTCAGCCGTAAAATCGGTGTAGTAGCTGCGTTCCGCTTTATCACCATCACAACCGCCGACTAGGAAGAAGTGTTTGATGTTGCCTTGCTTCACTTGGTCGATAACCGCAGGGGCGGCGTTCATCAGTGCATTGCGACCAAAACCAACCGTGATGTGGTGTTCGATTTCATCGTGTTGGAAGCCGTCTTGTGCCAGAGCACATTCGATCACTTGGCTGAAATCATCGCCTTCGATATGTGCAACACCAGGCCAGCCAACAATGCTACGGGTGAACAAGCGGTCGGCGTATTGACCCACATTTGGGTTTAACAGACAGTTTGATGTCATCACGATTGCGCCAGGGAAGTTGGCGAATTCTTTCTGTTGGTTTTGCCACGCGCTGCCGTAGTTACCGACGAGATGAGGGTATTTCTTCAGCTCAGGGTAGCCGTGTGCAGGCAGCATTTCACCATTAGTGTAAACGTTGATGCCTTTGCCTTCAGTCTGTTGCAGGATTTTTTCTAGGTCATGCAAATCATGGCCAGAAACAAGAATACATTTACCTTTTACTGGCTTGACGTTCACCGTTGTTGGTTCTGGATGGCCGAAGGTCGTTGTTTCGCCTTGGTCGAGCATTTCCATCACTTTGTAGTTCATCAGGCCAATGCGCATTGAGCAATCAAGTAGTTCGCCGAGATCTTCAGGATCGGTGCCCAACCACGCCATGATTTCATGGTATTCGGCATAGATATCGTTGTTGGTTTGCTCAAGAACACGTGCGTGCTCCATGTACGCGGCTGCACCTTTAAGACCGTATAGGCAAAGTAGGCGTAGGCCAATAACATCTTCATGTACTTGGTCTTTACCACGGTTAACCGCGACTTGAGGAGCAAAAGCTAAGATCGCTTCTGCGCTGTTTGGTAGCTCAAAGTGAGCAACCGCAGGAATGTCAGCGACTTCGGTATCGGCAAGCGTTGCTGCAGACATCACTTGCTCTTTTAGCAATGCTTTGTACGTTGCCGCTTGAGAAGTTAGCTCTAGGACACGTTCAGGGTCAAAGTTTACGTTCGTCAATGTAGAGAAAAATGCCTTGGGTGCCCATTGGTTGATTTCATCGTTAATGATGTTGAATTCAAGTGCTTTTGATGCCCAAAAAGAAACCCCTTGCAGTGTGTAAACCAACACGTCTTGTAGGTCTGATACTTCAGAAGTTTTGCCACACATGCCTTGTGCAAAAGAACAACCTTTAACAGCAGGGGTTTGAATTGTCTGTTCACATTGAATACAGAACATATTGGGTTCTCCAGTGATTGTTTTAATAGTCGTGATGTTGACCGCTAGAGAGCAGAATGTGTGCCAATTATTATCTTGTTGATTTGTATTGAATTTTATCAGATTTAGGAGAGTGGTTGATGTAATTAAGACAACGCAGTTGATGTCTTAATCACATCGACTTCTTGTGGTCGGTTATTTATTGATCCCGAGCTTTTTACCCATCCGATATAAGTTCCCGCGATCCATTTGTAAAAACTCCGCTGCTTTTGCCCAAACGCCACCAGTTTGGCTCAAAGCATGTTCAATTAAATCACGTTGATAGCTTTCTATTAGCTCTCGCATTGGCTGGCTTTCTTTAGGCAGATAATGCGATGTGTTTTTTACATCATCGAGAGCTAATGAGGTGTCAAAATGGTTAAGCATGATCGTGCTTGCACCTTGTTGAATAGCGTGTAAAGCCGCGCGAGTTAAAGTGTGTTCGAGCTCGCGCACGTTTCCGTACCAAGGTAAAGATTCCAATTGAGTCAACACTTTAGGGTGAACGTGCAGATTGGGAGCATTGAATTGTTGGCGTACTTTTTCCAACAAATATCCTGCTAAAACGGGAATATCCCCGTCACGGGCACGCAGTGGGGGGACTTGGATTGGGAACACGTTCAAACGGTGGAAAAGGTCTGCTCGAAACGTGCCAGATTCGACCTCTTTTTCTAGTTGTCGATTGGTCGCGGCGATGATGCGCACATTGACCATCAAATGCTGATCGCTACCTACACGTTGCAGCTCGCCTTGCTGAATTACGCGCAGCAATTTTGCTTGCAAAATCAAAGGCAGTTCGCCCACTTCATCAAGGAAAATCGTTCCACCGTCTGCCAGTTCAAACTTACCGGCACGGTGGCTATTAGCACCTGTAAATGCGCCTTTGACATGGCCAAACAGTTCACTCTCAGCCAGACCTTCAGGCAGGGCCGCACAGTTGACGTAAATCATCGGCTTATCGCTACGATGAGATTGCGCGTGTACCGAGTGCGCGACCAGTTCTTTACCAGTACCGGTCTCTCCTGTGATAAGTACCGCGTAATCTGATTGAGCAACAGTCGCAATGTTGTTTCGTAACTGGTTGATCTGTGGACTCAAACCCACCATTTCACCATGTTGAGAACGGGCTTGCTGGATAAGGGTTTGAGTGACGCTTTTTTGCTTCTGGTTTTGCGCTTTGAGCGCTTTTAATTGAGCAATGTTACGCAATGTCGCAGCGGTCAAAGCTGCAAAGGTTTCGATAGCGACAGGATCGATGCCATCAAACGCGCCCACCGTTAGTGCATCCATCGTTAGTGCGCCAACAAGTTGGCCTTCGACATACAAGCTAAAGCCCATGCAATCGTGAACATCAATGCATTGGTCTTCAGTTAATAGTGTGCCGTCGAAAGGATCCGGCAGTGAACAATCGGCATCGAAACGCACCGGTTCACGGCTATGAATAATGGCATCTAAGCGAGGGTGCGCCTTGGGGAAATAGCGACGACCTAAGACCGAGCTGGATAAGCCTTTTACCGCGACAGGAGTTAGAAAACCATCCTCATCGAAGATAAACAGGCAGCTCGCATCACATGGGAATACTTGCGCGACCCCATCAATGAGATTTTGATATTGCTGCTCGTGAGAGCGATTTGAGCTGAGGTTTAGCGCGATATTAAGGAGTACGTGGTCAACAGTCGGAGTCATAACAAGCTCAAAGTTATCTGGAATGGGCTCATGCTAGCAACTTGATGTCATTTGAACATCGAAAGGTGTGGGAGATTGATGTTCCATTGACGACGATCAAGTTTGATACGAAAAGAAACGCGCAAGTTAACAAGCCAGTGATGTAAGCTTGCGCGGGTTAGGTGTTTGAATTAAAGCAGGCCAAAGGTTTGGTTCGTCCGAATTAACGAGGAACGACTCTAGCGTCATTACCAGAAACATTGATTTGGACCGCTTGGCCTGGTTGGAAAATCATGTTTGGATTTGCTTCTTGAACAATAGAGATAATCTTTCCGTCCTCTAAACGAATGGTCAGATTCACGCCATTTCTTTTCGCGGTTGCTTCAGCCGCTTTGCTGCCTGCATAGCCACCCAATAGACCACCACCAATGGCAGCGATATCCGAGCCAGAACCGCCCCCAACTTTTGAGCCTAAGATCCCGCCCACGGCAGCACCAGCGATGGTGCCAATGGCATTGGATTGGGTAGAGGCATCGATGGTTACGGGTTCTACTTTTTCTACTGTGCCGTAGTAAACCTGCTGAACTTTGCGAGTGTCGGATGAGCCGTATGCATCTCCGTACGGGTTAGGTGAGCTACAGCCGCCAAGCACGAGCGCACAAGTAATGGTGAGCAACATGCCTAAATTGATCTGTTTTTTCATATAGCCTCCGAATGGTTTCTTCATTCAAAGAGTATATACCCCAATTTAACCTGCGTTTTGGTGCTTTATAAAACAGTGGCTTAGCGGCCTGTCCCTTAAGGAAACGCGATTGTCTAAGCAGTATTAATGATCGTTAAGCGTATGAAACCCTGAATAAATACGTGTAAAAGTAGTAAACCAGCATGCCGCGCCAAAGATATACGCGATGACGGCAAAGTGTTGCGGTAGCAAACAAAATAAAACCAAGCAGCCAATGGTTTCTGTACCTTCGGTTAAGCCGCTCATGTAGTAAAGCGATTTGTTTTTATATACCGGATTATCGATGCCTTGTTTTCCTGCCATGATGGCAAAAGCCAAAAAGCTACTACCAGTGCCGATGAAGGAAAAAATCAAAAATGCGCCTGCAACGGCATTGTGTTCTGGGTTGGCAAGCACAAAGCCAAAAGGAATCAACGAATAGAACAAAAAATCTAAGCTGATATCAAGAAAGCCACCCGCATCGGTAATGCCTTGAATCCTTGCCAGTGCACCGTCTAACCCATCACAGATTCTGTTCAGCAAAATAAACAGCAACGCCAACAAGTACTGTTCGGCGATCAAAGCAGGCAGGGCAAAACAGCCAAGCACAAAACCAAATACTGTCGTCTGATTTGCGGTGATGCCACATTTATCGATATATGTCGCACTGAGTGCCAGCGGTTTGCGGATGAGCTTTATACTCAGGCTATCAAGCATGATTTGTCTCCCACGGCCAGTTTAGGCAGCGGCTGCCATCAGGAATATCATCTTCATCGTGCGTTACCATCAAAGTAGGGATGTTCGCTTGCTGCAATTGTTCGACCACCCAATTGCGAAATTGTACACGCAGGTCTTTATCCAACTTGCTATAGGGCTCATCAAGTAGCGCAACTTTCGGCTTTGCTAGCAGCATACGAGTCAATGAGATACGGGCGCGTTGCCCTCCCGAAATTTGGTCAGGAAAGGACTCTGCTAGTTTGGTCAATGAAATGTTCTTCAGTGCTTGCATGGCGTGAGCTTTACGCTCTTCACCTTTGATTGAGTTTGGTAGCGCGAAGGCAAGGTTCTCCCACACCGTTAAATGAGGGAAGAGCAAATCTTCTTGGAATAGAATACCGACCTGACGCTTATGGGCAGGGAGGGCATCCAACTTTTCGTTATCAAGCGTAATGGATCCAGAGTAGTTGAACTCGGCGGATAGGTGCCCGGCAATGGCATCCAACAAAGTGGATTTACCACAACCGCTAGGCCCCATCAGGGTAACGATTTCACCTTTTTCTACGGTCATATTGAACGCCGAGAAAAGCGCGTCGCCATTGGTTTTACGGATGGCGAGGTTTTCGAGACAAAGACTCATTCAGTAGTAAACCTTTTATAGACAAGCGGCGATACTTCCTGTGCAAGTGGCTAAGCAGTATCGCAAAAGAGAAGAACAAGAATGGCAGCAGAGCTTGCCAAATAGCGTAAATAGCGGTGACACGTCGGTCAAAACCACTGGATAGTGCAACGGCTTCGGTTGTGATGGTGCTAATGCGCCCAGCCCCTAGCACCAATGTCGGTAGGTATTGCGCCAGACTTACGCTAATACCGATAGCCCATGCGAATGCAATCGCAGGCAGGAGGATTGGTAGTTTCACTTTTAACCAAGCTTGCATCGGTGATTTACCCAAGCTGAGTGCGACGCGAGTTAAGCCGTTGTCGAAGCTGCGCCACGGACCGTCTAGCGAGAGGTAAATAAATGGGAACGCAAAGAATACATGCGCCCAACATACCCAAAAGAAATACGCATTACTGTTTAAGTACAGCGTCACTACTTGCATACCGAATAGCACCGATAACTGAGGAATCAGCATTGGGATGGCGATGATGTAACCGGGCACCTCCCAGCGATAACGGAGACGATACTCATGTGCTATCAAAGCAAGAACTAGCGCGACAGTCGCGCTGATTAGGGCGATTGACATACTTTGTTCTAGAGTCCCTAGAATACCGTGCCATTCGTATTCCCAAAAACGCAGGCTGTAACGGCTTGGGAGCAAATCTGGAAAGCGCCAACGTTGGGCAAAGCTCCACAGCACCATGAGTGGAATCATTAGAAGTGCAAGTAGAGCAATCAGTGAAAATAGGGTTTTACCGGGTAAACGAAACCCGTTTCGACCAGAGTACTGCCAGCGTTTGAAGCCTTTGGTAATACACCATTCCATTAAGCGTGCAAATCCAATCAAAACGCTAGCGATCGCAAACAGTATTACTGCGCCAGCGGCAGCTCTTGGTAGGAGCGATAAATCTGGATCGTTAAACCATTGCCATACCAAAACCGCGAACGTCGGTGGGTTGGTAGGGCCAATAATCAGGGCGACATCGACAACGGACAAACTGTAAGCCAATACCGCCAGCATTGGGAAACGAAGTTTTGCTAACCATTGCGGAAATACGCATTTCCACCACGTTTGCGCGGAACTGTAGCCCATCGAGTGACTGACTTTTTCAACCTTATCGACTTTCAATTGCTGAAGGATCGGAATACTCATCAACAATAAAAACGGCACTTCTTTAATCGCAAGCATGATGACCAAACCGAGTGCATGTGGGTCTTTAATCAGCAATGCTAAGTCATTCACCGTTTGTGCATTCGGGTCGTAACCAAACAGTTGGTTGAGAACACGAACGCCCATACCCGTAGGGGCAAATAAGAACGCAAAGCCAATGGCAAACGCGACGTGCGGCATAGCGAGAAGTGGGGAAAGGCTAACTTCAATTTTTCGCCAAAACTTGCTGCCCCAAGACGCCTGTAGAATGGCAAACGTGATGAAGCAAGCCAAGTAGCTACTGAAAATGGCGGAGTAGAAAGTAAGCCCGATGGATGTCCAAACACCTTCCCAATCAAAGACGGCATTGAAGCCATCAAAAGAAAAGTGGTGTAGACCGATAGGAGGTACATAACCGAGCGCAGAGACCACCACTCCAAATAGTCCCGGAATGGTAGGCAAAATACAAACTGCGATAATGACTAAATACAGCGCTCTTAACATGGATTCTTACTAATTCCCGTAGCGTTTCAACCATTCTTTTTCTAACGCCGCTTGCCAACTTGGATGTGGCTCAGCGATAGATTTGAATTGTTGAGTGTTTTTGGCCGAACCAGTTAGGTATTGGTTGCTTAGTACCGAAGGGTCGCCCCAGATGTTTAGGTTACCTTTGCGAGACTGTGCTTCAGGGCTCAATAAAAAGTTTATCGCAACTTGTGCACCAGCACTGGCATTTGTGTTCCAAGGAATCGCTAAAAAGTGGATATTTGAGAGTGCTCCTGCGTCCATTGCGTACGCTTTGGTGCTCTCTGCAAGATTACCGCTCGACTGCGCAGAGAAAACCGCGTTCGGGTTAAAGGTAATCGCCAGGTCAGTCTGACCATCATCTAGTAGCTGAAGGGTTTCTGCTGTACCGCCTGGAAACTGCTTACCACCGCGCCAAGCGACTTTATGGAACTCATCTAGATAAGACCACAGCGGTTGAGTGACTTGCTCAAACGTGTCATCGGTAGCTGGTTGTTGCAGCTCAGGGGCGTTGTTAGACAGTTCAATGAGTAACGCTTTGATAAAGCTTGTGCCATGAAACTCTGGTGGTCGAGGGTAAGTCAGGCGATTCGGGAACGCTTTTGCATAGCTCAGCATTTCTGCGAATGATTTTGGAGGGTTATGGAGGGTTTGCTCGTCATGGATAAACACTAATTGTCCTACTCCCCAAGGTGCTTCTAGACCTTCTGTTGGCTCGGAGAAGTCCACATCAATTGGTAGAGATTTATCCACATATTGCCAGCTTGGCAAACCTTCGACAAAAGGACCAAATAGCAATTGGTTATCCTTCATTGATTTGAAGTTTTCGCCATTGATCCAAACCATATCAACACTACCACCGCTGTTTTTGCCTGCCGCTTTTTCTGCGATAAGTCGAGTAGTGGTCTCAGAAATATCAGTTACTTTAACGTGGTTTAGCGTCACGTTATAACGTGATTTTAGCTCTCTACTCGCCCACTGTATGTAGCGATTAATTTCTTGGCTCCCGCCCCAAGCATGAAAGTAGACGGATTGCCCGTCGGCTTGCTGTTCGATTTTTTGCCATTCACTATTCACTGATGAATCGGCAAAAGAAGGTATCGCAAAAGTCGTGGCTAAAATGCCAATGCTGCTGAGTAGCTTTTTCATATCTATTCCGTGTTATGTCTTTTGGTTCTTGCTTTCGTTTCTATTGACGTTTTCGCAAGTCGTTCCGCTCTGTTACAAGGATAGTAATTCATCTCTCTCTATTATCAATGCCAATCCCAAACGGAATCACTCATTGATTCAAAGAATTACTCTCAATGTGAAGCAAAACGAAGAAAGGACAAATTTGGTGTCATTTTAGGAGCGGACCGTTTGTTTGAGGATATTCTTTCAAGTAATTGAAAATTATTGTCCCCAGAGATATGAATAGGTTGTTTTACAGAGCAAAATTGATGTCTAAAGCATGGAATTGAGGGCGAAAAGAGAAAGAAAGTTGGCCATTTAAATGACTTTAGCATGCATGACTAACGATTCATCGATGTAAAAAAAGCAGCCGTTTGGCTGCTTTAAGATACTATCTGGTTTACTTAGTTGGGATTAGTTTACCCAGTCACGTAGTGTAAACGTCAATTCGTGATCGGCACTTTTCAGAACAAGACCATCTTTAGTTAGCGTGATATCGCTCCAGTTAGATAGTGTTTGTGTCATTGCGTTTTCGATCTTCATTTGATCTTCCATACACATCTTCATGGTCATGCCCATTTTTTCGATGCGTAGTTGGTTGTTTTTCAGCTCGGCTTGACCGAAGAAGTTGTTACAACCTGCGTTGCCGTTTGCGGTTAGATTTTCACCGATTTCTAGGCGAGCCGCTTTTTGGTGTTCGTCTAGAACGATATTTTTGCCATCAACTTGAACAAGTTCCCAGTTGTGGTGCTGCAAATCTTGAGCCGTTATTTCTTTCACATCATCACCGTTGCTAGCACAAGCAGTCATAAGAACAGGGAGAGAGATTGCTGTAACTAACGTTTTTAGGCTAAGCTTCATTTTATAGACTCCGTTTTTATAAACGCGGTAAGTATAAGTAATAAAACACTGTTTTTGTCAGCATAAGGTTATGGTTTCGTATGTTTTTGACATAACGAAGTATATAGCAAGTTTTGTTGCTGACTAATCTTCTCATTATTTAAACTAGGCCAATACGCCCTAATATGGAAAGAGCGGTTTTAGTATGGAGCAACTGGAGTTTTTTACTGTCCCAAGCCCTTGTGTTGGAGTATGTACCTCCGATGAAAAAGGGTATTGCAAGGGGTGTATGAGAAAGAGAGAGGAAAGGTTTAATTGGCTTAACTTAACCCCCGCTCAGCAGTTGCACGTTATTAAGTTGTGTCGTCAAAGGTACAGAAGAAAGATGTTGGCAGGGAAGACGAAGCCAGAACAGCTTCAAGATGAGTCATCGCCTCAACAAGACTTATTCTAGAGTTCTTGTTCAGTCTGTGGGGTTACGCCTTCGCTTTCGGTTCTGATTAGGCTTTTACATATTCCCGGTCCGGCAAGGTGTCCTTTAAGAACCGGGAATCTCCTATCCATTTTCCCTATAAAGCGGTAATTGGCGTTATTTCATCGACCAACGGTCGCTAACCCAGCCTCCCGCTTGTTCGTCGAAGTGATTTCCTGAAAATCGATGATTGAATTCAACATCTAATTTACTTGTTGGGCGTTCATCCATCAGTTGATGAATGTATCTCGCCATAGGATCCGTACAAGCTTCACGCTCTCTACGGGTAACTACTTCTTTGATCATTTGGAGTCTGTAGCTATTGCTGGCTCGTTTCATTTTTGACCTCCAGAACTCGATGGCAGCAGTTTGAACACATTGACGTCCAGATCGCTGCTCATTAGTGTGCGCGTGGAGGCACATCACCATCGTTTGAAGTCCAAAGACAAATTGTTTGAGAGCAGTGTTTGTAACGCCATTCACATCTTTCTCAGAATCATTGACTATGCGATTAAAAATGTTTCGCGAAATTTAGCCGATGAACCTGCATATTTAAAAGACCTTATCAAACATAGAAGCCCAACACAGGGGCGTCAATAACACAAATGAACAATTTTTGAACATATTGTGAAGGTGGAGAGTTTTCAGTAATTTATCGAAAATAAAAAACCGAAGCACAAAGCTTCGGTTTTGAGGAAAGCCCTGACGAAATTGCTTGTAAAAGCTCTTAGTGCCAGGGGGAAGGTGTTTAGTATTAGCTACCAGATGCAGGACAGCCTTTTACTGGTTGGCCATTACTGAAGTACTTGATGTTCTCTAAGTTCTTGTTGTAGTTATCCGCAGAGATTTGTGGGTTGTTTACGAAGAACTCGCGCAAAACGTATGCATCGGTTAGCTGTGTAGATTGAACATCGATGATTGGATAGTTATCGCCACCAGCAGCACTGAAGCTGATTACAGAGAATGTGTACGTTGCGTCTAGATCGAAGCCTTTATTGTTAATATCGGTAATGGTTACTGAGCCAGCATCACAATTTACATCTAAAGTGATGTTATCTAGTTGAGCGTAAGCACCAGAGCCTGCAGATTTCGTCGCAACCACGTCTAGGTATTCTTTAACTTCTTTACCTGTCATAGTTGCTTTAGTCACGAAGTTACCAAATGGCTGAACCGTTAGTACGTCACGGTAAGTGATATCACCATCTTGGATTGAATCACGCACGCCGCCAGAGTTCATCACACCAAAGTCAGCATTTACCGTTTTGTAAGTACGGTATGCCTCGCCGAGTAGGTGACCTAGGTTAGTTTGTTGAGAGCGAACTACGTTACGATCACCTTCTAACTTACCCGTCGTATTAGAAATCTTCTCATCTAATAACTCTTGACCTTGTTGTTGGTATGGCAGTAGTAATGCTTTTACCGTTGCATCTTGTTGAATTCGTTCACCGATAACTTCATCATTTTCGTCTAGAAGGTTTACAGGAATCAGTGCGTAGTTCGCTAAGTGAAGCTTGCCGTCGTAGTATTCGAAGTCAGCACGACCCACATATTTACCCCACTCATGCGCTTGCATAATCCAAGTGCCTTTTTGTTGGTCTGGGGCACAATCATCCCCAGGTTTGAAATCAGCATACTCATTGGTACCTGGTTCCATACATACAGGGTTTTGTGAGTGACCACCGATGATAGCGTTTAGCTGTCCTTCTTCAAGAGAGCGAGCGAGTTTAACGTCACCTGGTGCTTCACTACCGTTTTTGCCATCTTCGTAGTGACCCATGTGCGTTGTTGCAAATACTAGGTCTACCTTTTCGTTCTCTTCGATTTCCTTCAGTACCTTTTTGATTTCTACTTGAGGGTCTTCGAAGTGGATGTTTGATACGTTGTCTGGATTGACTAGCTTCGCAGTGTCTTGCGTTGTTAGACCAATAACAGCGATCTTAAGGCCGTTGATAGTAAATACTTTGTAAGGGTCGAAGTAACGCTCGTTTGTATCTTTTTTATAGATATTCGCAGCCAGCATAGGGAAGTCAGCTAGCTCGGCTTGCATATCGAGAATATCTAGTGAGTTATCAAATTCGTGGTTACCGACAGCCATTGCATCGTAACCAAGTAGGTTCATCCCTACGAAGTCTGGAACCGCATCTTGCATGTCTGATTCTGGTACACCGGTATTAATATCACCGCCAGATAGCAGAATGGTTTCACCGCCTTTTGCTTCGACTTCTGCGCGGATAGATTCGATTAAAGTGTGACGCGCAGCCATGCCGTATTCGCCGTCGCTGTTATGCCAAAAGCGACCATGGTTATCGTTAGTGTGGAGAACGGTGAACTTGGTACAAGAATCTGCAGTCTCGCAGGTTACTGGAGAATTGTCGCTGTCTGAGCCGCATCCTGCTAGCGCAGCGCCCACTGCCACTACCAAAAGAGATTTGGAAAACTTCATAAGGGATCCTTTCTTTGTGATTTTGTTATTGTTACGGCGTGAAATATACGGAATTAATGTGAAACTTTAGTGATCTATCTCTTATTTATACTTCTATCGGAGAAATGAATTAATAAGCCTGCAAACTACGTCTATAAATAAACAGAATTGGTATTTAGTATTTATTTTATATAGCTAGCTCTATTTTTTGTGAGGTAGTTAATTGAATGTGTGTTGTTTGTGTGAATCAATGCGCATTTTTGCGAAGTATTACGCTGATTTTGGTGATTATTTTGCCAAGTTTATGTTTTTCCTAATAGGTATGACACAAATCGTTATAAATTTTCGCTCTGATGATGAGGGGTGGCGGTTTGTATGCATAATGAACAGCACAGAGCTTAAACTCATTTGATCATGGCTTTATTCTGCCAAACTCTATCAAAAATTGTATTTATCTCTTTACTATAATTGCGATCGTTTAGAAACCTTATGCTTTAAGCATCGTTTATTTATCCTCATCCGATACCTTATCGTGCTTATTCCGCATTTGACACTCGAATGTTTAAACAAATAGATTCAACCTAATGAGTCAAAATGAAAAGTAAATAATGGATCATTCTTCTTCGAATATTATGATGTGAACTATCATTTAATTAATGAAAATGAAATGGATTAATGTAAAGCGTTGCGACTGTAGCTGTTATCTTTGAGCTTTGGTTTAAAGGGTAGGGTTAAAAGAATTTGTAAGTGGTGAACGCTAATAAAGGATGCTTATGAGATACACAGTAAGGGACGCACTCAAAAAGGAAGCAGCCCAAATCGCCAAGATACACGTTGATTCTTGGCAGGTGGCGTATAAAGGATTAATGCCAAAGAGCTACATAGAGCAGTTTACGATTGAGCGTCGAGAAAGGATGTGGGCGCGAGTGATGACGGAGCAACTGGCCCAATTGATCGTAGTTGAGAGGCAAGGAGAAATTGTTGGCTTTTTAAGTTACGAGTTACCTAACCACACCAGCGAAGATAAAACGGCATTAGTGACATGTTGCTACGTTACGCCGCTACATTATGGGCAAGGAGCAGGAAGTGCACTGTTAGATGAGTTAGAGACACGTTTGCTCTCTACGTCAGTTATGCAGATCAGTTTGAAAGCACTGGATACTAATCAACAGGGGCTTAACTTTTACAAGAAGTGTGGTTTTGTGCGTACTGGAGAGGAAGAGTCGGAAGTGATTGAGAGTATGACGCTGACCGATCTCACTTTAGTGAAGTATATTGCCCGTTCATAAATCAAATGCTATATGCCAAATATAGTAAAACCCCGGAGGTGGTAAGACTCCGGGGTTTTGAAATTTTGTAGATGTCTCGGTTGGTAAGTCCGATTATCTTTTATGCAAAAGGTTTGGATTTAATCCGATTAATTCCTTGGTAGGGAATTAGATACGGATGAAGTCCATGTGTTCAACTTTTGGCTTGAACGCGTGACGTTGAACGTCTTGTGGCTTAACTTTAACTTCTTTGCCATCGATAACTAGAACGATGCCTTCGTAGAATTCAGGCTTGTCCATTTGGTTTACGATGTCGTCGTGGTTAAGAACGATAGCTACTGCTGCTTCTTCACCGCCGTATACAACTGCAGGGAATTTGCCAGCGTGACGTAGGCGGCGGCTCGCACCTTTACCTAGTTCAGTACGTACTACTGCTTCGAATTTCATAGTATTTACTCTCAAATTAGTAAAAATCAAATGTTCACAATCAACAATGCGACCTTGTTGTTCGTGGTAAAGCTTGAAACAGGAACTGTTCAAGCGAGCGCGGATACTATCATTCCACTTATAAATGGGCAACCCAAATCGTATCCAAATCAACAAAAAGGTATGATTTAGCGGGGTGGAAGGCTATCCCTTTTAACGCTTTGCTTGGATTTTGTTCACATCGACTTCATTTTCATCGGTTTACTGATCAAGGTCCGAAGAACAAAGTTTACTGTTATATGCTTTATGTTCGGCTGAGATGTAAGACTAAAGATGCTTTTAATCCACCCAAAGCGCTTGTATCCAATGTTAATTGACCTCGGTAACTGTGTGCCATTTCACTGACTATGTTTAGACCAAGACCTGAGCCAGGGGTTGTTTCATCCAATCTAACTCCTCTCTTGATTACTTGACTCAGTTTCTCTTTAGGGATGCCTGGCCCATCATCTTCAATAATGATGTGTATATTTTCCTTATCCTGAGAGGAGTGCACACGAATCATGCTGTTGGCCCACTTATAGCCATTTTCTAGCAAGTTACCTAGCATTTCATCGAGATCGGTCTGCTCTACTGCTACATTCAGCTCTGAATCAAGTTCATTAATTAAGGTAATGCTTCGGCTCGCATACACTTTATCAAACGCCATTGAGATAGCATCCACACGATCTGCTGGGTTCGACTTCACTGATAATATGTTCATCGATCCGGCCATACGGGCACGACCCAAATGGTAATCGATATGGTCTTGTATTTGATTGATTGGAGCTCGGAGACGGGATTGTGCCTCAGGTTCTAACGTCTGAACTTCATTTTTTAGAACAGAAAGTGGCGTTTTAAGTGCATGAGATAGGTTACCTGCATGATTGCGAGCTCTCTCTAGTAATTCTTGGTAATGGAACAGCAGAGCGTTGAGGTCGAAGATTAGAGGAGAAATCTCTTTTGGGTAGGTTTCTTCTAGACTCTTTTTATTACCAGACTTCAGCTCGGCTAATTCTTTTTGTAGCTTTGTAAGCGGACTCAATGACCAAGCAATTTGCAGTAAAATGACGGTAAGTACGCCCGCGAATAATAAACCCAAAATAAGCCAAAGTTGGCCGATTAACGTTTGAAGGGTATTTTTAATGGGCTCTTCGTCAATACCAATAATAATGTGAATAGGACCATCGTAATCAGGAAGATAAAGCGCTTTTTCTAGCGTAATTAGTTTTTCGCCTCTTGCTCCATACGCATCTTTATCCAAACCTTTGTATTCGATTTTTTTGTCCCACAACGAACGAGAACGTTCGAGGCTTGCCTCTGTAGAGGCACTCCAATACAAACCACTGTAAGGTCGGTTAAATCGAGGGTCTGATAGCTGAGCTGCGAGTGAAAGATGCCCGGTGTTATCGACTTCTAACTGTGCGGCGACTTCATCCATAAAAATGCTGAGCTGTGAGCGAGTGTCATCAACCATATAGTTGTAGACCTGCGTCGGTATCGTCACACCAGCGGCGAGGATCATTGCCGTTAACCAAACGATCGCCGCTAAAACGAGGCGACTTTTGATACTCAGTCGTTTTATTGCGTTCAACGGTAGCCTGTTTCTATTCGGCATTTAATTGGTATCCCAACCCTCGGACAGTTTTGATGATCTTTGGTGCGATTTTTTTGCGAATTCGGCCGATAAAAACTTCGATTGTGTTGGAGTCACGATCAAAGTCTTGTTTGTAAATGTGCTCGACGAGTTCGGTTCGAGAAATCACTTTTTCCGGGTTATGCATAAAGTAAGCGACCACTTTATACTCTAGCGCCGTCAAGCTTACCGCTTGCCCTTGCCACATGACTTTAGAAGTGCGTGTATCCAAGCTCAAGTCGCCAATTTGCATCACAGGAGAGGCATTACCAGAGGCTCTTCGCAGCTGTGCACGAATACGAGCGATAAGCTCAACCATTTCAAATGGTTTAGTTAGGTAATCGTCTGCACCTGCGTTTAAGCCTTCAACTCGCTGCGTTAGGGTGTCGCGAGCGCTTAGAATCACGACAGGAGTATTAATGTTTTCATCTCTGATGCCTTTTAGGACGGTAAGACCATCCAGTTTTGGCAAGCCGAGGTCGAGAACAATGGCGTCCCATTCTTCCGAAGTCGCGCGATACAGAGCGTCTATGCCATCTTGGGACAATTCTGGTACCCAGCCGGTACTTTCTAATGTTTCGATGATTTGCTCGCCTAAACGAGGATCATCTTCAACAACAAGTATTTTCATATTGATGATTCTTATTATGTTTGGATTTTTATCGAAGTAAGTTACGCATCGTGTCTGGATTACGCATTAGACAAGTTTAGTTGTTTTGCGGCTTTAACGCTTTGTTAAAGCTGCGACCTTTGATCTCAAGCATTTCCAGCGTGGCGGCGTCGTACTCAACTTTCAGGACGCTATTGTTGTACAGAATTTTCAATTCATACACCCAAGCATCATCATCTTCTTCAAGCTCGACCTTGATGATGCGGCCGTATAAGTCGTTTTCTACTGCGGCGTAAAGTTCCGAAAATGGTCGTATATATCCTTGTTGAACCGCGCGGTAGACCTCATCTTGATCTTCATCGAATTCGATGCGTGTTCCTGGCTTTTCGACATCTTGCACGATGGCGTGGCCATTTTGTGATGTGTACTCGTTGTCATGCTTGGCAAAACTTGGTGCACACATGAATGTCGTGATAAGGCCGAAAAGTAACGCAGAATGTAGAGAAGTCGTTGCTTTATACATAGTCAAACCTTTTCTGGAGCGTTAGCCGCAGTATATCGGATATAGATGAACAGAGAGTGAATCAGCTAATTAAGTTTTGCCATGTGTTGTCGATGTTATTTCAACTCATCTTCAAAAATTTTATCTCGCAGCTTCCAAAAGCGACCAGATTTTCTAGCAATAACAAACTGAGGCAAACGGAAACGATGTTGATTAGCTACAACGCGTGTCGGTGAAGTCTCTTCAAAAGGGCGATGCTTGTCTGCTAAGTGGGGGCGTACGAACTGATCTTTAAACGTTTGTTTTTGTTTTTTGGTACTCAATGACCAAAACTCATGAACTAACGCATTGCCTTCGCCTTGGTATGGTTCACCAGAATACGTCACTTTTAGCTGAGATTTACCATCACTGGACTTAAATACAGATAGGTCCATTTCTGTGCATTCAAAGATTAATGCATCTTTGAGATTAAGGGCTTCTTTTAGCTTTTTATCTGGGTCAACGAGCGTCGCGTCACACTCATGACAAATTCGTGCAGCAATATCGTTGTCCGCACCACATTCACCACAGTATTTGGCACGAAAACGGTAGCCACAGTGTTCACGTTCGCCTGTGTCTTCATCTTCAAAGTAACCTTGGCAACGTCTGCCAAAGTGTTCAACCAAGAAACCGTTACTATCCAACTTACCCCAGAAGTTGTTATTGAATCCGCAAGCCGGGCAAGGAATCGTGATAATTTCACTGTCAGAGTCTGGTTTGGGATCACCGACTTCAGGTTGGTATAAATCGTAGCTGTTGCCTGCGTAATCAAGCACTAAACATTCTGATTTTCCGTCTGATAAGCGTAATCCTCGTCCTACTATCTGTTGGTACAGACTGACTGACTCTGTTGGTCGCAAAATCGCGATTAAATCGACATGCGGCGCATCAAACCCGGTTGTCAGTACCGAAACATTGACTAAGTATTTTATTTGACGATTCTTGAACGCTTGGATGATCGCATCGCGCTCCGGCGTAGGTGTATCACCAATGACGATTTCAGTTTCGCCTTCTGGCAATAAACTGTGTATCTCTTGTGCGTGTCGAACAGTTGCAGCGAAGATCATGACACCTTGACGCTCTTTCGCATATTGCATGATTTGCTCAACAATTTGCGGAGTCGCACGTTTGGCTTTATCGATCACCATGTCCATTTCTGCTTCTTTGTAGCGTCCGGTGTTAGCGGGCTTCAGCTGAGAGAAGTCGTAAGACAAAACGGGGGCATCCATCATGCGGGCTGGAGTGAGGAAGTTTTCGTCGAGCAAGTAACGGATCGGCAGTTCGAAAATACAATCGCGGAAGAATCGAGGCTCTTCGGTTCGCACTTGACCTCGGGTGTGATACTGATAAATCCAGCCCATTCCTAAACGATAGGGCGTTGCAGTTAGTCCCAGCACCTTAATGCCAGGGTTCAGTTCTCGTAAGTGAGTAATAACTTTTTGGTAGCTGCTGTTTTTGTCATCTGGCACACGATGGCACTCATCAATAACGAGCAGAGAAAACTGGTTTTTGAACGAATCTAAGTTACGTACGACCGATTGAACCGAAGCAAACACGACTTGCTGGTCAGTTTCTTTTCGTCCCAATCCTGCTGAGAAGATAGAACCTTTTAAACCATAACCTTCATACTTTGCGTGGTTTTGCTCGACCAGTTCTTTTACGTGGGCGAGGACTAACACTCGTCCTTTCGCAAGGCGAGCAAGTTCTGCGATCACCAAGCTTTTTCCTGCACCGGTTGGCAGCACGATCACTGCTGGTGTCGAGTGTTTACGAAAGTAATGAATAACGGCTTTAACCGAGTCGGCTTGATAAGGACGAAGTGTGTACATGAAAATATGTGAAATTGCTCAACTATTCGAACGAGGAACGCTATAATACCTGACTTTTATACCCAAGTGACCTTTAAACCAAGATTTAGAGATCACTTGGGTATAATTCAATGAGGTATTCATGCGTTTAGATAAATATTTGTGTGACGCTCTGGGTGCAACACGCAAACAGGCAACAAAGATCATCAAAAGTGGAGACATCACCGTTGACGGTGAGGTTCAAAAAAGTGGTGCATTTAAAGTACCTAAAGGTGCGGAAGTGATGTGGGAAGACCGTGTTATTGGTGCTCCTGGTCCTCGTTACATTATGTTGTATAAGCCTGCTGACTTTGTTTGTTCACATGAAGATGGCTACAACCAAACTGCATTCGCATTGCTTGATGAGCCTAAAATTGAAAACCTTCACTTTGCGGGCCGATTAGATGTCGACACAACTGGTTTAGTATTGATTACGGATGATGGTAAGTGGTCTCATCGTATTACCTCACCTAAGCATAAGTGTGAGAAAACGTACCGTGTTTGGCTCGTCGATGCTATTCAGCCAGATTACGAGGAAAAGCTCGAACAAGGCATCATTTTGCGCAATGAATCAGAAGCAACATTGCCTGCTCGTTTGGAAATCGTGAACGAGGCTGAGAATGAAGTATTGTTAACTATCGTGGAAGGTAAGTATCACCAAGTGAAACGTATGTTCGCGGCGTTAGGAAATAAAGTTGAGTACTTACATCGTGAGCGTATTGGTTCTATCGAACTTGATGAGGCACTAGAACCAGGTGATTATCGCTACCTCACGCAAGAAGAAATTGATTCTATTTGGAATTAATTGTCGGCATGGGAAATTCTTTAGTTCCTAATAGGAACTAGTCTTTTGGTAGGAATTGGCTCAAAATAAATTTTCCTACCAAAATTAGTGCCTAGACAATTCCGGTGTGCTTACTCATCTCAGTGATATGCCTTTGCATTTAGCTGATGCATGCATACTCTTATTGCAAAGCCTTCGGCTACGGTGAATGGAATGATGGTGTCAACGCCATCATTTTTACTGCATTGTGTTTGTTTCCCATAAACACATTTCGCTTTCACATGCTTTTCTATGTCGAGTTCGTCAAGGTCACACCTTGGTACATATTTGCCCTTATGATTCTCGAACGTTGGATAGAACAGGTTTTTGGCTTCTACATTCAGCGATATGAGAACTTCCGTTATTTTCACTTTGTTCTGCAAGTATTGACGGTAGGGCTCCAACAAGAGGTAAAAGAATGACAGAAAAAGCTCAAAGTGCTCCGCAATCCCAAATCAGTTTTCTATTGTTTCTGGTACTAGGAGCGATTGGTGCTTTGACGCCTTTGGCGATCGATATGTATTTGCCTGCGATGCCGACAATAGCGAAAGATTTGGGGGTCGCGCCTGGCGCGGTTCAGATTACGTTGACGGCTTATACCGCGGGTTTTGCGATCGGCCAGTTAATTCACGGGCCGCTTGCCGATAGCTTTGGTCGCAGACCTGTGTTGATTTTAGGCGTACTTTTCTTCGGCTTGGCTGCTGTTGTGAGTGCGACAACAAATGGCATTGATGCGCTGACCTATGTACGTACGGCACAAGGTTTTGCTGGCGCGGCAGCGGCGGTCATTATCCAAGCCGTCGTGCGTGACATGTTTGACCGTGAAGACTTTGCACGCGCAATGTCCTTCGTTACTCTGGTCATTACTATTGCGCCGTTGGTGGCACCGATGATCGGTGGCCATCTCGCGATTTGGTTTGGTTGGCGTTCCATTTTTTGGGTACTAGCTATTTTCGCTGTAGTTGTGATTTTTCTCGTACTTTGGAAAATCCCTGAAACGTTACAGCCTGAAAATCGTCAGCCTCTTCGTTTCCGCACGACGCTGAGAAACTACGCCAGATTATGCTCCAATCCTGAAGCGATCGGTTTGATGCTCTCAGGTGCGTTTTCATTTTCCGGAATGTTTGCATTTTTGACGGCGGGTTCGTTTGTTTATATTGATTTATATGGTGTTCGACCAGACCACTTTGGTTACCTATTTGGTTTGAACATTGTGGCGATGATCATCATGACCAGTATTAATGGTCGCTTGGTGAAGAAAGTGGGTTCCCATGCCATGCTTCGTTTTGGGTTGTTCGTGCAACTTTTGGCGGGGATTGGTTTATTCGTAAGTTGGTTAATGGACTTCGGATTATGGGGCATTGTGCCTTTTGTTGTGCTGTTTATCGGTACATTGTCGACGATAGGTAGTAACGCGATGGCGCTGCTTTTAAGTGGTTACCCATCAATGGCGGGTACGGCGTCGTCTCTAGCGGGGACATTAAGATTCGGTATCGGTTCATTGGTTGGTGCGCTGGTGGCATCACTGCCCGGGAATGTTGCTTGGCCGATGATCATCGTGATGTTTGCTTGTTCTGTGCTTTCAGCACTGTTTTATTGGACTTTAGGAAGAAAGGCGTAATGTCGAATTACACCAAAGAAATTCAAAACTTGGTTAACTCAGCACTTGAAGAGTTAGATCAAGAGCATCGCTCAGGTAAGTTAGCCAATGCCCCTGTTGCGAATAACCATTATTTAGTGCGTTGGGTAACAAAGGCGCTAAAATCACAACGTTTCGGACGTACGGTAGGCGATGACTTAACGCGTTGGCAAAAAGCAGGTCGCTCAAAGGGGAACGATGCTGGTTTGTTGTTTATCTTTAAACGTATTTCTGCTTTTTATGCGCAATTCTTCCCTGAAGGTGAAGACTCCAAAGTGTTCAAAGATTCAGATATTGAGTCTTTTCTTGATTTGATGGAGCAAGCAGGCTGGGAAGTCTCAACGTCTGAGCAACTGATTGGGTGCGGCAAAGTACAAATCTTCACTGAAGGTCAAAACTCTTTAGCGTTATGTGCAGACCAATGCGAAAGCTGTTTTGATGGCGAGTTGCTCGTAAAGCCAATGAGTTGGTTTGTACGTGGCAATCATGCTGAGTTTGTTGAGAAAGCAGCGCAAGCGGGCTTTATGGTACATAAGGTAACAGACTACAAATCGATGGTGAAATACCATGGCGAGTACCTTATTTTTCCAGCAAACGAAGGCAACCAGTTAGCCGAAATTCCACTCTCGTTCAAAGCTGACTAAAGTGACATTTTGAGTGTTTAGAAGCCCCTGTTATTGGGGCTTTTTGTTTTCTAAACGGTTTGCTTCTTTCGCGATGGCTTTGACCATGCCTTTAAATATGAAAAGATGGGCTGGCATCATTGCAAACCAATAAAGCAGCCCAAGAAACCCTTGCGGGTGCCACCAGGCGGTAATATCCAATTCTCGTTCGTCACCGAGATCTTTGATGGTAATTTCTAAACGCCCAAGGCCTGGGCCTTTCATACCAAAAAACAGTGAAAGAAACTGATTGTTATCGCAGCGAATCACTTTCCAAGAGTCAATAAAATCACCGACTTTGAGCTCTGGTCCAGGAGGAGAAACGCGAATCGGTTTTCCGCCGCCAAAAAAGATATCGAGCCATTCACGTGTACGCCACAAGATGTTGGCAAAGTAATAGCCTTTTTCGCGACTCCCGATCTTTTGCGCCACTTTCCATAATGCCGCAGCGGAGGCTTGAGTTTTAATGCTCGCTCCAGCTTGTTTTGGGTAATAGCCATATCCTGGTTGCCATCGACGAAGCGCTGCGGGTTCAAACCCCCAGACATTACTGCGTACAAATGTGCCTTCATCTTGAATGGTATCAGTTACCGCTTGCTCGTAGCTGATCAGCGTTTGAGGAAATCGTTCTTCAATCGCTTTAGAGTCTGCAATGTAGTCGTGCTCTAAGCCCGCAAGTAATGCTTTACCGATACTAGTTGGCACTGAGGTAACTAAACCTAGCCAGTACGATGCCATTTTCGGAGTAAGTAGCGGGGTCGACCACAGCCGATACGGCTTGTTCGTGATTCGGCAAATGACTTTGAACTGTTCGCGGTAGCTAAGTGTATCTGGCCCACCAACTTCATAAATTTGACTTTCTTCTGGAGAGGGGGCTTCTGCTAACTTCAACAAATAGTGGTTGAGATTGGGCAAGGCAATAGGGTTCGCTTTTGAGTCGACCCATTTAGGCGCGATCAAAATAGGTAAGTTGTAGACAAAGTCACGCATGATTTCGAAAGCGGCAGAGCCGGGGCCGATGATAACGCCAGCACGCAATTCAGTTACTGGAATACCAGACTGTCGAATTATTTTTCCCGTGGCTTTACGAGCGGCTAAATGGCGAGAGTTTCCGGTTTGAGGTTGAATGGCGCTCAAATAGATAACATGCTCGACGGAGCTTTGTTCCAACGCATATTTGAAGTTCAAAGCAAGGTTTAGTTCGTACTCAACAAAGTCATCACCTTGAGCCATCCCGTGCACGAGAAAAAAGACTAAATCAAAATCGTTCACTACAGCCTTCGTGGTCTCTGCGTCAGCCAAGTCGAGATACCTTAACGTTAAATTAGGGTGAGGCTGAGTTCTTGACTCTAAATAATCAATATGTCGCGCCGCTGCTGTGACGGCGTAACCTTTATCTAAGAGTAACGGAAGAAGTTGAGAGCCAATGTAACCCGAGGCGCCTAGCACCAACACCTTTTTCATTATCTGTCCTTTTATCGTTGGTGGAATAAACACCACAGAGTATAATCATGAGACACTTTCCCCATTCTATCAATAAGTTGTCGTTGGAGCGCTTGTGACTTTTCTTTCTCAACTCTCAATACACGCAGATAAAGCATTCTTACGTCGTTTATTTGCAATCGCGTTACCAATTACACTGCAAAGCATGATGTTTTCTAGCCGAAGCCTCGTCGATGTTCTTATGCTTGGTCAACTTGGTGAAGCAGAAATTGCCGCTGTTGGAGTTGCTGCGCGCGCGACTTTCGTCACCACCATCATGTTAGTTGGGGTGACAACGGGCGGTGCGTTGTTAACCGCTCAATATTGGGGGGCTGGCGATAAAGTTGGGGTGCGTCGCAGTACCGCTTTAACATGGATGATCGCAATGATGTTTGCTGCGATTGCTGTTGCTTTGTTTGTTGTTTTTCCACAACTCATCATGAGCTTGACTACCGATTCACAAGAAGTGATTGAATTAGGGGCCAGCTATCTCATTATTTCGTCGGTTAGCATGTTTGCTGTTGCATGTGTGGCCAGTATGTCGGTGGGCCTAAGGGCGATGCACCAACCAGGCCTAAGCACTTTTTTTAGTGGTATAGGCATTTTATCTAATGTGTTTCTTAACTGGGTTTTAATTTTTGGTCAATTAGGCTTTCCTGCTCTGGGTATTACGGGAGCAGCGATCGCAACGGTAATCAGTGGCGCGATCGAAGTAGGTTGCCTGTTTGGTTATCTATGGTTGAAAAAACACATAATCGCATTTGGTTGGGATGATATACGCGCAGGATTGGTCTTAGATAAAATTACGCGTTTCTTGAGCCTCTCTTTGCCAACCACATTTAACTTCTTGGCGTGGGCTGGTGGGCTGTTTGCTTATCACGCCATCATGGGGCAAGCAGGCGTACAAGGTTTGGCGGCACTTTCCGTAATGACACCTGTTGAGTCGATCGCATTGGCGATGATGATTGGTTTATCGAATGCGGCTGCAGTTCTAGTAGGGAACCAGCTCGGCGCTCGTAATTTTGAACCCGTTTATTATCAAGCATGGGCTACGGTCATTTTGAATGTGCTTATCGCATTTGTGGTCGCCATCTTGTTGATAGTGTCAAATCAATGGATCCTTAATGCGTTTAGTGCACTGACAACAGACACTCGCGAGCTAGCTGAACAGTTTATGGTGATTCTAGCGTTGGGTGTCGTGTTACGCTCGGTGCCGATGATGGCGATTGTTGGTGTATTACGCGCGGGCGGTGATGTTAAGTTTTGTTTGTATCAAGACATCTTGGCGCAGTGGGTGATCGGGATTCCACTCGCAGCATTTGCAGCGATTTATCTCAATTGGGACCCACAATGGGTTTACTTACTCTTTTTGACGGAAGAAGTTGTGAAGTGGGCGATTTGCTTGCCAAGAATGGTTAGCCGAAAATGGATGAAAAACCTGATTGGCCAGTAAGGAGGAACAGAGTTTATTTTGGCTGCAAAAATCTGCTCAAAACGTCAACAAAATTAGCAACAGAAAGTGAATCGAGTTGCATTTGTACTTCCATAGTGTGATCAAGCATTCAAAATACTTTCTACTAACAGGATTTTAGTGTAGATTCTGATCCCAATTTTTAAACACCATCCGAGCGGCATAATCAATGTTAAAACTGTCAGACCTATGTAAAGGCTATGTAGACGGGGGAGAGTTTCACCCTGTATTACAAGGGGCAGAATTAACATTGCAGCAAGGCGACCAAGTTGCTCTGATGGGAGAAAGTGGTTCGGGTAAAAGTACTCTGCTGAATTTAATCGCCGGATTAGATACTGCTGACTCTGGTGAAGTGCAGTTTCCAAATTTTGCTATGCATGAAGCACCGGAGCATTTAAGAACCCTTTATCGCCGCAACAATATTGGTAATATCTTCCAACAATTCAACCTGCTTCCTACACTTAATATTGCCGACAATATTCGTTTTTGTCGTCAGTTAAAAGGTCTGCCGGAAGATAAAGAGTTGTGGCGTCAAATTCTTTCTGCTTTGGACTTAATGCCATTGCTAGGACGTTATCCGGAAGAGGCGTCTGGTGGTCAGCAACAACGTGCGGCGATTGCTCGCGCCCTTTATATGGAACCCAAAATCCTGCTTGCTGATGAGCCAACTGGTAGCCTAGACGAGCGAAACGCAGAAGCAGTAATGCGCTTATTAACGAGTCTCGCTCGCCAATTGGAGTGTACTTTGCTGTTAGTGACGCACAGTGAAAAAGTGGCCGCCCATATGGAAGGAAAGATTCGACTTCAAGGAGGGCAGCTACATGTTATGGCCCGTAGTTAAGGCACTACTCGGTCATTACCGTCGTTACCCTCTACAAATTATTCTTGTCTGGCTGGGATTAACTTTAGGCGTGTCCCTCCTTGTTGGTGTTACTTCTATCAACCAGCATGCAAAACAAAGTTATGCTACTGGGGAAAAGCTTTTCTCCAATCCTTTGCCATACCGAATCCGAACGAAGCACTCTGCCAATAAAATTCCTCAAGGTTTCTATATTCAGTTACGTCGAGCTGGGTTCAACCAATGTGCACCGTTTGACGTGCTTCATCTAGATGCCAAGACCGATATGAGCCTGATGTTGGTGGGGATAGATCCTGTCGCGATGATCCCACTACAACAAGGAAAATCGCTAGGTGAGATGCCTGTTTTATCACTAATGAAGCCTCCTTATCCTATTCTTGTTAGTCAAGATTTGGCCGCTTACATGAGTTGGCAGGATGGGGATTTCATTGAGATGAATGATGGAAGCCGTCTTGGGCCTATTCAAGTAGATAAGGACAAGATGCTTTCAGGTACTCGGCTGGTTACTGATATATCGTTGTTGCGTATGCTCAAGCGGAGCTCAGGTTTGTCTGCGATTTCTTGTGGCGAAATGCCAGAGGAAAAGCTAATAGCACTGAAAAACATGCTGCCAAACGGAATGACGCTTGTTAGGAATACGCGTACTGAGCTTGAGTCGCTAACTAACGCATTCCATATGAATCTCACCGCGATGGGAATGCTGTCGTTTTTGGTCGGGTTGTTTATTTTTTATCAAGCGATGTCTCTGTCTTTCATCCAGCGACAACGTTTGGTCGGTATTTTGAGACAGACTGGTGTTAACGGAACACAGTTAGCGCAAGCCTTATTGCTAGAGTTGTCTTTGCTCGTCTTTATTGCGTGGGCGTGTGGTAACTTTTTTGGCTTGATCTTAGCGAATGAACTTATCCCAGCAGTGTCTTCGAGCCTGAGTGATTTGTATGATGCCAACGTAGGTTTAACCATAGGATGGTCATGGCAATCTAGCTTATATAGCCTAATCATGGCAGCGATGGGTGCGTTGATATCGTGTCTGTGGCCATTAATCCGTTTGCTGAAGTCACAACCAATCCGCCTTTCTTCTCGACTGTCGCTAATGCGATTTGCTGGAAGAGAGTTCTCTTGGCAGGCGCTTGCGGCATGTGCGTTTTGTGTCGCTGCAATAGCGGTATATCAGGCGCCGAAAACACAAGAAACCGGCTTTGCAATTATTGCGCTGATGTTGATTAGTGTGGCGTTGTTTATGCCATTTATTATGTGGCATATGTTCCAAAGTTTTTCTTATACCATGCGATGGGTTCGTGTCCGTTGGTTTTTTGCTGATGCAGCAGCCAGCATGAGCTATCGAGGTGTGGCTACGATGGCGTTTATGTTAGCGCTGGCGGCAAACATTGGTGTAGAAACAATGGTCGGAAGCTTTCGAGATACAACCGATAAGTGGCTAAATCAGCGATTAGCCGCTGATGTGTACATCTATCCGACTAACAATTCAGCCGCTAGGATGAGCGCATGGCTCCAGAATCAGCCAGAGGTGAACTCGGTTTGGTGGCGCTGGGAAAAAGATATGCCGACCGAGCATGGTGCTCTGCAAGTTGTGAGTACTGGCTCTTCTGAAGGTGAGTTAGACTCACTTACCGTCAAGTTAGGTGTCCCAAATTACTGGTATCAACTGCACGCTACCAAGAGCTTAATGGTCAGTGAGTCGATGGCCTTGAAGCTGGATATCCGCCCTGGCGATTTCATTAACTTGCAAGAACCGCTTGGTGGTGATTGGCAAGTCGTAGGCGTTTACTACGATTATGGAAACCCATATAACCAGGTGATGATGTCGCACCGGAATTGGCTGTATGCATTTGCAGGTACGGGTAATGTTGGTCTTGGCGTAGTATTAAAAGATAACGTCAATGGAGAAGGGCTGAAAAATCGCTTAGAGAATGTATTCCGTCTCCCGCAAGATCGTGTGTTTGATAACGGTAATATTTATAGCCAAGCAATGAGAGTGTTTGATCATACCTTTGCGATAGCAGGAACCTTGGGCAATATCACGCTGATTATTGCCGTGTTTGGTTTATTCTTTGCGACGTTGGCAGGAGAACTTTCACGGCAGCGGCATTTTTCCTTATTAAGGTGCATGGGTGTGTCCGGAAAAGAACTTGTCGTATTAGGTGGTTTGCAGCTATTCGTCTTCGGAGCCATTTCTGCGATTATTGCAGTGCCGCTCGGCTTGGCGCTCGCACATTTGATCGTTGATATTATCATTAAGCAATCATTTGGCTGGTCTCTAGAGCTTCAAACGATTCCATGGGAGTATGCTCAAACCATTGCTTGGGCGATGCTTGCCATCATGGTTGCTGGCGCATTGCCAGTTATTAGAATGATCAAAAGTACACCGATGAAGTCATTAAGGGACGCGTTGTAATGAAAAAAATGGGCTCTAAAAAACGCTTGTTGGTTTCAACGCTCATTGTTGTTACGTTCGCTTTTCTGACTGGGGCTGCTTTTTACTCAACTTTTTGGTTAGAGGCGACAGCAACACGAGAAAGCGAACTTGATTCTATCTTAACGCGTGAAAATCAAACGATTTTCGAGCCTGTACTACCTAATGAGCATGTCTCTTTACCCTCAGACTTTCGCTTTCATCCCGAGTATCAGCATGAATGGTGGCACTACTTTGCGAAACTAAAAGATGAGCAAGGCAAGATCTACAATGTTCAATGGAGCTATTTCAGGGTTGCGACGGACGAGCGAGAAACCAGCGGTTGGCAGAACCCTCAATTGTACATTTCACATGTTGTCGTCAGTCATGGCTCGCATGTATGGAAAGAGCAACGGGTAGCTAGAGGTGGGATAGGCCAAGCTGGTATGATCAATCGTCCTTTCAGGTTATGGATTGATAATTGGACTTGGCGATCACTCGGTGCGACGCCTTTCCCGGGCAACTTGAATGTGAATACTGATACGTTTGGACTTGAGCTCAATACCATGACAAGCGGCCCCTTTGTGGTGAATGGAGACAAAGGCTTCCAAGTTAAACATGCGTTGCAATCTGTTGCTTCTTTCAGCTTCAGTGCTCCATTTTTAAAAGTAAAAGGCAGCTTAAGCTTAAATGGTAAGCGATTCTCAGTGACGGGTTCTGCTTGGGCGCAAAAAGAGTGGGGCAGCGGCTTAATTGGTGAGGGGCAACAAGGCTGGGATTGGTTTGTTTTCAATTTAGATGATGGTCGAGCATTAACTGTTAGCCGTTATCGTCACCATGGGCAAACACCGCACGTGTTTGGCACGTTGTCGACACGCTCAGGTAAAGTCATCAACCTCTCAGACGATGATATCAGTATTAAACCAATGCAAGTGACCAGTTTATCCAATGGAAGAAGGTTACCTTTGCAGTGGATTATCAATATTCCGAAGCATCAAATTAATTTGACTACCCGCATTATCAAGTCAGATATGTGGCTACCCTTTGTAATACCTTACTGGGAAGGGCCTACTTTAGCTTCCGGCTCCAATGAGGCTTGGGGCTTTATGCAGCTGACAGGCTATTGAGTTGTGAAGAAAACCACCCCCTACGGGTGGTTTTTTAGTGCGCGAAGCTTCCTAGCTTTTTCTCAAAAGTACGGGGTTATCATGATGGTACAAGCCGTGTTATGCTGATTTTCTCATCATCTTGATAAATATTTGGTGCGACAAAAACAAATACGATGTCCGATCAAAATTGAGTGTCATGTTGGAAAATACGATGTATAGTAAACTTAACATCGAAAAAACCGAAGTTTATACTCTGAAGAAGCGATTATTCTAAAGTTTTCGACAGCTATACACTCTTATCACTCTTTGTTAATCGTTTATTAAGATAATAAATATAAGGACGAAACCATGAACGATGTCATTCGTGACTTTTTCAAAATGGAATCAGCAGGTGGTATTCTTCTCGTAATTGCAGCGGCAATTGCGATGACCATTGCTAACTCACCGCTGGGCGAAACTTATCAATCTGTACTGCATACTTATGTATTCGGTATGTCAGTTTCTCACTGGATTAATGACGGCCTAATGGCTGTTTTCTTCTTACTTATTGGCCTTGAAGTGAAGCGAGAGCTACTTGAAGGAGCGCTAAAATCAAAAGAAACCGCAATTTTCCCTGCGATTGCAGCGGTTGGTGGTATGTTAGCCCCTGCTCTTATTTACGTTGCGTTTAATGCTAACGACCCAGAGGCGGTTTCTGGCTGGGCCATTCCAGCTGCGACGGATATTGCATTTGCTCTAGGTATCATGGCGCTACTAGGTAAGCGCGTACCAGTAAGCCTTAAAGTGTTTTTGTTAGCTCTCGCTATCATCGACGATTTAGGCGTGGTTGTTATTATTGCACTGTTTTACACAGGTGATCTTTCTAGCATGGCGCTGCTTGTTGGCTTCATCATGACTGGTGTCCTGTTCATGTTGAATGCGAAGGAAGTAACGAAACTGACGCCATACATGATAGTCGGCGCGATCTTATGGTTTGCGGTACTTAAATCTGGTGTTCACGCAACACTTGCAGGCGTAGTGATCGGCTTTGCTATTCCTCTTAAGGGTAAACAGGGCGAACATTCCCCACTTAAGCACATGGAGCACGCACTTCATCCATACGTGGCATTTGGTATCTTACCTCTATTCGCATTTGCAAATGCGGGGATTTCGCTAGAAGGCGTATCGATGTCAGGCCTAACTTCAATGCTGCCATTAGGTATTGCTTTGGGGCTACTGGTTGGTAAGCCTCTAGGTATCTTCACCTTTAGTTGGGCAGCTGTGAAAATGGGTGTAGCTAAGTTACCGGAAGGCATTAACTTCAAGCATATCTTTGCGGTCTCTGTGTTGTGTGGTATCGGTTTTACAATGTCTATATTCATTTCCTCTTTAGCGTTTGGAAATGTAAGCCCTGAGTTTGATACCTATGCTCGACTAGGTATCTTAATGGGCTCGACGACAGCCGCGTTACTTGGCTACGCGTTACTGCACTTTTCTTTGCCTAAGAAAGCGCAAGCGTAAGATACACACTGTTTAGTAAAGCCTCCCATTCGGGAGGCTTTTTTATGTCTGCAGATTGGCACATCAACCACTTCAGGGTGGTTACTTTTGTGACCAACTAAGGTCTAGCTTATGGAGTTGGGGCAAATCATCGAAAGAGGCGCTTGGTAAATCTACAGGCGAAAAAAAGCCCAGCCGAAAATTTGACTGGGCGGATACAAACATAGGAGTTAATAAGAAAAAAGCAGCAACGTAACAATTAGATGGAAACAAGTTTGACGGCCAGTGAAACTTCAAATGCCCTAACTGTTACGTATATTCAGACCGAGCCTTTTCCAAACAGTTCCATTTTTTTTCAAAAAATTTCTACTTAATGCTTTCTAGCTTCTTACACACCCGAAAGTAATAGAAAAATCGAGATGGATTACCAACTTGGCGAAGTTACTAACTTCTGTGTTTCTAATTTTATCTTCCCTAGAACCGAAGATGTATTTCATACTCTCGTCGCTCACTCCGAGCCGCCATGGCTATTGTTAGCGTTTCAATTGCGATGGACTGAGAAATTTGATCGTTTTCTTCTGACAAGCTTCACTGGAGTATTCGATTGAATTTCAAAAGATTAGATCACACCTTTTACTGCCTGGTCAGACCAATTGGTTAAAGTGTGATGTTAATCATTTGTTAATCTTAAGTTTCGGGAGTATATTTTCAAACAGTTGTTTAATACGAGTGATTAAAATGGCCCCGAGAACATCAACAAAAGAAAAAATACTCGATGTCGCAGAAGGACTCTTTGCTGAACATGGCTTTAATGATACTTCGCTAAGAACGATAACAGGTAAAGCTAACGTTAACTTAGCATCGGTAAACTATCACTTTGGCGATAAAAAAACGCTGGTTAGAGCGGTTTTAGATAGGTATTTAGAAGCACTAATGCCGAGCATTAAGACTTCATTAATTGAGTTAAACACGCGCGATAGCTACAACATGGACGATGTCTTTGAGTCATTGCGATTACCTTTACGTACATTAAATGATGTACGCCCAAATGGTACTGCGCTATTTATGTTGTTAATTGGCCGCGGTTATACAGACGTTCAAGGTCATCTACGCTGGTTCATTACCACCAGATACGAAGAGGTACTGAACCTTTTCACTTTCTCGATAATGAAGGCGAACCCGGAACTATGTGAAGAACAGTTGTTTTGGCGACTGCACTTCACGTTAGGAACCTGTGTATTTACGATGGCTTCAAGCCAAGCTCTTTCGGAGCTGGCAGAAAGTAAGTTTGAAAAGGAAGTCGATGTGAAATCTGTCGTCGATTTACTGATTCCATATTTGTCAGCAGGAATGTCAGCAAAGCAGTTGGCATAAGACAAATAAGAAAGTTAAACCAATAATAAGATTATACCCCGAGCGGTTACGTGAACAAAAGGATCTGAACTATGAGCTCTCTACGAAGAAAATGGATTAGTGACCCGGCTTTTAAAGTGTTCAAAAAAGTATTGCCACCTCTGTCTAGCACCGAGAAAGAGGCGATGGAAGCGGGTAGTGTATGGTGGGATGCCGAACTATTCTCAGGCAAGCCAAACTTCACAACATTGCATCATTATCCAACGCCTACACTGACGGCAGAAGAGCAGTCATTTATGGATAATGAGCTTGAGACCCTGCTAGAAATGCTTGATGACCAGAAGATTGTCAAAGAAGACAGGGATTTACCGCCTGAAGTATGGGAGTACCTACGTAAAGAGCGATTTTTCTCTTTGATCATCTCGAAAGCATATGGTGGTCGTGAATTTTCCGCTTTGGCGAACTCAACCATTGTTTCTCGTATTGCGACTCGAAGTATCAGTACCGCGGTATCGGTAATGGTACCGAACTCTCTTGGCCCTGGTGAGCTGCTATCGCACTATGGTACGCAAGAGCAAAAAGATTACTGGTTGCCTCGTTTAGCTGATGGTACAGACATCCCTTGTTTCGCCCTAACTGGCCCTGAAGCGGGTTCTGATGCAGGTGGCATACCTGATCAAGGCGTGGTTTGTTACGGCACCCATGAAGGCAAAGAAGTGCTTGGCGTGCGAGTTAGTTGGAATAAACGCTACATCACGCTTGCGCCAGTTGCGACAGTGCTCGGGTTAGCATTTAAACTGCAGGATCCTGAAGGGCTACTTGGTGACAAGAAAGAGGTTGGCATTACATGTGCGTTGATTCCCGCTGACCATGTAGGTGTCGAGATAGGCGAGCGCCATGATCCTCTGGGGTCTGCGTTCATGAATGGCCCTACTCGTGGTGAAGATGTCTTCATCCCTATGGACTGGTTGATCGGTGGCGCTGATTACGCAGGTAAAGGTTGGCGTATGCTGGTTGAGTGTCTTTCTGCTGGTCGTGGTATCTCTCTCCCAGCGCTTGGCACAGCGATTGGTCACCTTACTACACGTACAACAGGTGCTTATGCTTACGTGCGTAAACAGTTTGGTATGTCGATCGGTAAGTTTGAAGGTGTCGCAGAAGCGATGGGGCGCATTGGTGGTCTTACTTACCTACTAGAAGCGACGCGTACGCTAACGACGACTTCTCTCGATATGAAAGAAAAACCTGGGATTGTAACCGCGATTGCCAAGTACCACATGACAGAAATCGCGCGTACCATTCTAAATGATTCGTTTGATATCCATGCGGGTCGTGCGATTCAAGATGGTCCAATGAACTATCTTGCTAAACATTACCTTGGCATCCCAGTTGCTATCACTGTTGAAGGCGCGAATATTCTGACTCGTAACCTGATGATTTTTGGTCAAGGTGCGACTCGATGCCACCCATATGTTCTAAAAGAAATGGAAGCCGCGGCGAATCCAGATTCTGAACAAGGTGCGAAAGAATTTGACAACCTACTCTTTAAACACATCAAGCACGCTCTCGGTAATACATTCGGTGCATTTGGTGCAGCACTAACTGGTTCTCGATTTGTTAACGCGCACATGAGTGGCCCAACGCAGCAATACTACAAAGACATTACTCGTCTTAGTCGTGCACTTGCAGTAAGTGCAGACTTTGCGATGTTAACCTTAGGTGGAGACTTGAAGCGTAAAGAAATGATCTCAGCACGTTTGGGTGATGGATTAAGCTATCTATACATGGCATCTGCTGCCTTGAAAAAGTATGAAGATGAAGGCCGTCAACAAGGCGATCTAGACTTCGTTCATTACGCTGTTCAACACTGTTTGTATAACGCTTCTAAGTCATTAAATGAGGCTTACACCAACTTCCCTGTGAAATACGTTGGCGGTGTGCTTAAGGGGCTATTGTTCCCGCTTGGTAATCATTTCAATAAGCCAAGTGATGAGCTGTGTGTGAATTTGGCTGAAGCGATGATGACACCAGGCGCGCAACGTGATCGCCTCACGCATCTGTGCTACATCGGAAAATCAGAGGATGACAGCGTAGGCTTAATGGAGAATGCATTCCTTGCAATGTACGACATTAAACCTTTGGAGCGTAAACTTATGAAGGCTGCGAAGGATGGTAAAGTGGCTCGTAAAGGTCTGCTGCATGACCGTTTGCAGCAAGCATTTGAAGCAGGCGTGTTAACTGAGCAAGAAATTGATCAAATCATGGCTGCAGATAAATTGCGCTACAAGGCGATTCAAGTTGACCACTTTAGTCATGACTTTTCTGAAGTGCGAACTCATAGCCCAAAAAAGTCGCAGTTGAATCCGGCGGCATAATAGACAACTAATGTTAAGAAAAGCACCTCAATGAGGTGCTTTTTTGTATTCTTGGGGAGTGGATGGTGGGATAGTGCTCCAACCACTTGCCTTTTAAGAGCATTTTTACAGAAATTAGATGCGAAATCCCAACGAAACTTTTATCCTAACAAGGTTTTTTAAAGGAAGTTGAATATGATCATCAAACCTAGAATTCGTGGATTTATCTGTACTACAACGCACCCTGTTGGTTGTGAAGCTAACGTAAAAGAACAAATTGCGTACACCAAAGCGCAAGGTCCAATCAAAAACGCACCTAAGCGTGTTCTTGTTGTTGGTGCATCAAGTGGCTACGGTCTATCTTCTCGTATCGCTGCGGCATTTGGTGGCGGTGCATCAACTATCGGTGTTTTCTTCGAAAAAGAAGGTACTGAGAAGAAACCAGGTACAGCAGGTTTTTACAATGCCGCTGCTTTTGAAAAGCTAGCGCGTGAAGAAGGTCTGTACGCAAAAAGCTTAAACGGCGACGCTTTCTCAAATGAAGCGAAACAGAAAACTATCGAGCTCATCAAAGAAGACTTAGGTCAAATCGATATGGTGGTTTACTCACTGGCATCTCCAGTACGTAAAATGCCAGAAACTGGTGAATTAGTTCGTTCATCTCTTAAACCTATCGGTGAAACTTACACATCAACGGCTGTTGATACCAACAAAGATGTGATCATCGAAGCTAGCGTTGAGCCTGCAACAGAAGAAGAAATCAAAGACACTGTCACTGTAATGGGCGGTGAAGATTGGGAACTTTGGATCAATGCGTTGTCTGATGCTGGTGTTCTTGCTGAAGGTTGTAAGACCGTCGCGTATAGCTACATTGGTACTGAGCTAACTTGGCCAATTTATTGGGATGGTGCACTAGGTAAAGCAAAAATGGACCTAGACCGTGCAGCGAAAGCGCTAAACGACAAGTTAGCAGCAACAGGTGGTAGTGCCAATGTTGCGGTACTTAAATCTGTTGTAACTCAGGCGAGTTCTGCAATTCCTGTTATGCCACTGTACATCGCAATGGTATTCAAGAAAATGCGCGAAGAAGGTGTACACGAAGGTTGTATGGAACAAATCTACCGTATGTTCAGCCAACGTCTATACAAAGAAGACGGTAGCGCGGCAGAAGTTGATGAGATGAACCGCCTACGTCTGGATGACTGGGAACTTCGTGACGACATTCAGCAGCACTGTCGTGAGCTATGGCCTCAAATTACGACTGAGAACCTAAAAGAGCTGACTGACTACGTTGAGTACAAAGAAGAGTTCTTGAAACTATTTGGTTTCGGCGTTGAAGGCGTAGATTACGAAGCGGATGTGAATCCAGCAGTTGAAGCAGACTTCATTCAAATCTAATCGAATCACAGACTAGATAACCAATAAACAAAAGGCGCTCATTGAGCGCCTTTTTGTATTTCATAGTCAAAGTGAGTATTAACTTAGTATTATCAGAATCGTACCAGCTAGCGTCATTAAAATATTCGCAATCGCATAGGTACCCGCATAACCAAGGGCTGGGATGGTGGACTTAGCGTAGTCGTTAACGACATCCATAGCCGGAGCGCAAGTACGGGCGCCAATAATGGCACCGAAGAGCAGGGCACGGTTCATCTTGAGTACGTGTGCGCCAACTAAGTAAGCCAGAACTACAGGCACAACACTGACAATAAATGCCAAACCAATGACTTTTGGTCCTACTTGCGTTAGGTGCTCGAACATCTTTCCACCTGCACTTAGACCAATTCCGACCATAAAGAACATTAACCCTAGATCTTTGACCATATTCAGCGCCCCTTGTGGGACATAACCGAAAGTAGGGTGATTTGCTCGTAAAAAACCAAGCGTAATACCGGATAACAGAAGACCCACCGCATTACCCAAACTGAAAGACACCTGACCGAATGTCATTGTGATGAGGCCAAACAGAATACCCAAAATAAAGAAGCTACAAAAAGCGAGCAAATCGGCCATTTGACTGTGGATCGAGATGAAACCGATTTTTTCCGCCAGTCCATGTACTCGGCTTTTCTCGCCGCTCACTTGAAGGACGTCCCCTTTAGCGAGCACAATGTCTAAGTCCATAGGCATTTCAATCTGAGCGCGAACTACGCGGTTTAAGAAACAGCCAAACTCAGACAAATTCAAATCCGATAAACGCTTACCAGCGATAGCGTCACTTTTTACGACGATTTCTTCTTCAACGATGCGCAAATCAAGCAAGTTACGGTCGAATACTTCTTTACCATTACGGAAGCTAGGGTCTAAGCGAGCATGGCTGTCAGGGAAGCCAACCAGTGCAATTTCATCTCCCTCTTGCAAGATAGCATCACCATCTGGGTGGGCGAGAATACCATTGCGACGGATTCGTTCAATGTAACAGCCAGTTTGACGATAAATACCCAGTTCTCGCAAGTTTTTACCATCAGTCCAGTCAATTAGCTCTGGGCCCACTCGGTAAGCTCGAATAATGGGTAAATACACTTTTCTCTGGCTTGAATTTCCAAGGCCACGCTCTTGTGCGATTTGCTGCGCGGAATCAGAAAGGTTTTGTTTTTGCAGTTTTGGCAACAATTTAGCAAACATGATCATGCTAATTAAGCCGACCAGATAAGCCATCGCGTAGCCTACGGATAGATTTTCTAATACCAGAGAAAATTCCATATTCCGCGGTATAGTCGCAAGGCCAGAGTTAAGAGCATCTTGTGCACCAACCAGTACTGGCGTTGCGGTCAATGCGCCTGCCATCATACCGGCGGATAAGCCAAAATCGAGGCCGAAATAGTGACTCAAGCCATACGTTAAGCTGACCGCAGACACGAGAACAGTCATGCTTAAAATAAAATAATGCTTACCATCTCTGAAGAATATACCAAAAAAGTTTGGTCCAGCTTCAATGCCAACGCAGTAGATAAACAGCATAAAGCCAATGGTTAAAGCTTCTGCATTAAATGAGAAACCAAGGTGGCCCATTACCAAAGAGGTAATAAGAACGCCAATAGAGTTGCCTAATTGTAATTTGCCAAATCGAATTTTTCCGATGGCAAGGCCAATGGCTAATACGACGAAGATTAGAAGGATAGGGTTTTGCTCGAGAAGGTATACGACGTCTATGTTCACTGTGTGGCTCGGTAGAGTGTGTGCCAAAAAAGATTAAGAACTGTGAATTGTAACTAAATATAGCAAAAAGATAAGTGAATTTTTTTAGGTTTTACCATTAGTTGACTTAACGTAATAACCAGCTGAAAAATAATAAAAAAGCCGCATGAAGCGGCTTTTTTGAAAACAGTCTTTATTACTCGTCAAATAGACCTAGGTGCTCTTTCGCGTATGCTTCGAACTCGTCGCAGCCACCGATGTGCTCTTGGTCGATAAAGATCTGAGGAACGGTTTCAACTGGTTTACCAACTGTTTTCTCAAGATCTGCTTTAGAAATACCTTCAGCGTGAATATCAACGTAACGGTAGTTGAAGTCATCACGTTTTGCTTTTAGCGTTTCTGCGTGCTCTTTTGCACGAACACAGAAAGGACATGCAGGGCGACCAAAGATAACAACGAACATAATCTTATTTCTCCTAAATCTATTCTTTTTTGAAAGCGTACAAAACATAGCGGCTGAGTGCGCTTTCTTTTGTTGGAGTAACTATGCCCGATCCAGATACGGAAATAAAGCGGCAATTACCTCTTGGTTCTATAGGTGAAATCTATCGAATAAAAACTAAACGCACGTGCTTATTTTACGACTCTGAAGTATGTGAAGTGACGCATAAAAAACATACATTCTAAAGGGTTAATGATGGCAAGGTGGAATTGGTCAATTTTTTTTGTTTAAAAAAATAGCAATCTATTTTGGCTATACGCAAATAACTTCAACTCTTACATAAGTGTTAAATCAGAGGGCGAGAGGTTATTTGGGTATATTCTTTTGGGAGGGTGTGTATGTTTCAGTTTATGACTGCAACAAGGATTATATTTGGTGAAGGTGCACTTCAATCTTCATTATCCGTTATTAACCAATTTGGCTACAGTGTTTTGCTGGTTACTGGGCAGGATACCCAACGAGCCGCCCCCATTATCCAATATCTTAAAGCTCAAAATATGCGTTACCAGCACGTAGCTATCGTTGGTGAACCATACATCACGATGGTAGAAGAGACCGCAGTGCTCGGTAGAAAATTCCAACCTGATATGGTAGTTGCGATAGGTGGTGGCAGCGTCATCGATATGGGCAAAGCCTTAGCTGCCATTATTCCCAATCAAGGCAATGTTTACGATTACGTAGAAGTGGTAGGAAGAAGCGTCCCTTTAAAAGCAAAGCCTCTTCATTTTATTGCAATTCCTACGACAGCAAGCACCGGTTCAGAAGTGACCAGAAATGCTGTGCTGAAATCTGGACAAGATAAAGTGAAAGTGAGTCTTCGAAGCCCTGATATGCTCGCAGACGTTGCCATTGTAGACCCGACACTTACTTACGGGACCGACCAATACACATCTGGACGTGGCGCAATGGATGCGTTCACTCATTTAATGGAAGCGTATGTGTGTGGTGAGCCAAACCCTCTTACTGATATGGTCTGCGAAGAGGGGCTACGCCGTTTAAGCCGTTCAGTGATTGCCGCTTGTAAGCAAGATAATCATAAGGCGCGCTCTGATTTATCGTTCGCTGCATTGCTTGGTGGTATGGCGATTACTAATGCCAAATTAGGTGCCGCTCATGGGTTAGCATCGGCGTTAGGAGGCAAGTTAGACGCCCCCCATAGCGTTATTACGGCTCGCCTAGCTCCGCACGTGATGCAGGAGAACATTAACGCCGCTAAACTCGCGGGTAGGAATGATGTGATAAGTCGTTATCGCAAGCTGGCCCAATTAGTCACTGAGCGAGTAAATGCTAACGAACACGATGGAATTCTTTGGGTAAATATGGTGCTAGATAAGTTAGCGTTACCGCTACTGGCTCAATTTGGAGTATGCCAAACCTCTTTTGAGCAAGTGGCGAATGATGCGCTTAAATCAATGGCAATCAAAGGGAATCCTTTACCTCTTAATCAGGAACGTTTGATACACATATTGCAGCAAGTCTGTGATTGTAGCGGAGAGTGTGTAGCAGAGAGTGCACAACATGTCAGTTCTGTTGAAGTACTGGAATCAAGAACGGACTTATCGAGTGTCAACGACTTAGGGTGATTGCTCCCTTAGCAGCATTAAAACAAAAGGGGAGCCTTGAGCTCCCCTAGATAAAGTATTGACTAAGCTTTAGTGCTTAGTACTGGCTTAATTTGTCATAGCGACTGTCTTTCAACGCATCTTTTACGCGTTTTAGGTTCTCACGGAAACCTGTACCACGGCGAAGAGTGAAGCCAGTTGCTAGCACATCAATCACTGTCATTTGTACAACTCGGCTTGCCATTGGCATGTAAACGTCGGTATCTTCTGGAATATCGAGCGTAATGGCCAGCGAGCTTGCCTTTTCTAGAGGAGAATCCTTCGCTGTAATCGCAATAACCGTTGCGCCATTTTCACGAGCAAGGTTCGCTATTTCTACCTGACTCTTTGTTCGACCGGTATGAGAAATAAGAACCACAACATCATTATCACTGCAGTTGATACAACTCATGCGCTGCATAACAATATCTTCAAAACAAGTAATTGGAATATTAAAGCGAATAAACTTGTTTTGTGCGTCTCGGGCAACAGAAGATGATGCACCAAGGCCAAAGAATGAAATGCGCTTCGCTTGCGTTAGCAAATCGACCGCACGGTTCACTTGCATTGGATCTAGGCTATTTTTCGCGACATCTAAACACGCCATCGTCGATTCGAAAATCTTATGGGTGTACGCGTCTGGGCCATCGTCTTCTTCCACATTACGGTTAACGTAAGGGGTGCCGTTGGCTAGGCTCTGTGCCAAGTGAAGCTTAAAATCTGGAAAGCCCTTGGTGTCCAGACGACGACAGAAGCGGTTTACAGTGGGCTCACTAACGTCGGCCATTTTAGCCAGCGTTGCAATGCTTGAATGAATTGCAGTTTGTGGAGACGCCATAATTACTTCCGCAACTTTGCGCTCTGACTTACTGAAATTCTCCAGGTTTTTTTGAATTTTTTCTAATGTATTCATAGTGTTCACGAGGGTATAGAGAACAACTCGCTGGCTCTGCTAACGAAAGGAAACACGAAGATTCCGGAGTAGAGTGGGGCGTTAACGAAAACAACCAGCGCCATAGAATCAGTATAAACCTGATCTTCAATCAGTCTAAACCAATAACGGGTACTATTTAGTGAGAATTTGACAGGCCTCAAACAAAATGTTGTAAAAACTACAGAATTGGATGTGTAAACGAAGTTTTGTTGCGCTAGTCGCACGATAATGATGTTTGAGTTACATCAAAACGAAAAAAAATTTCAAATTGATGTAACTCGATCTGGCTGTTAAGACGATTGAATATCGACAACCAGCTGTTGAATTCTTTTCATCAAATTTGGTGCTTGCTTGGCGATTTCGCGTTGTTCATCAAGCACTGAGCTCAAAATTTCTTTTGTGGTCAGTGGATTTGCCAAAACCACTCTAAACACTATCGTATTCATGCGTTGCCATTGGTCTGGGTTCAGTCTTGTACGTGAAACGAACGATTTGCCCGTTTCGCGCTGACGCTTTTGAATAAACTGTGTTAACTCATTGATCAGCTCATTCAGTTGTTCTTTTTGTGAGCCTTCTGCTTGTGCTAATGCTTCACGGATGAATGGCGGCAAATAACGGTATGTGAGCAGACAAAGCTCTGGTTCAGAAACTAACTCGAAATCATCTTGCTGTTTGATTAAATCCGCAAAGTATCGAGCTTTTTCAATGCTTTGGTCAATCAGAAGCTCGTAACCTGGGCGACTTATGATGTGCATTGCGGCGTAGACCAACATCGCCATACCCGAACGTGAACCTTCTAATGTATGGCTGCCTAGGTCTTTTGAACCTTTGCGCAATATATATTGAGCGTGATGCTCTATGGATTTCATTGCGTCAGGGTCTTTGAACAGAACCATACCAGCGCCCATCGGGATGTAGAGCTGCTTATGCGCATCAATAGTTACTGAGTCTGCCATTTCCACACCTTTAAGAAGATGACGGTGATGGTTAGACATAAGTGTTGCGCCACCCCATGCGGCATCCACATGGAAGTGACAGCCGTGAGATTGGCAGACTTCAGCGATTTCAGGCAATGGATCAACATTACCTGTCTCTGTTGTGCCAGCCACACCAATAACAGCAATAGGCTTGATGTTTTGTTTTTCGAGCTCAACAATTTTCGCTTTAAGGTCGTCGATAATAATACGGTTGTTGGCATCGGTTTTAACCGCAACCAAGCCCTCTTGGCCTAGCCCTAATACATCGGCTGCTTTCTTAAGGGAGTAGTGACCACGCTCAGACACTAGCACCGCTAAGCCATCATAGCCATAGTGCTTCATGGCTTTAAAAAGGCCTTCCTTTTCCACGCCTTTAAATGAGCCATTGGCTCTTAACGCTTTGTTACGTGCTACCCAAAGCGCAGTGATATTGGCAATGGTGCCGCCGGAACAAAATGCGCCTAATGAGTGGTTTGCACTGTGCATCCACTGATTGTAAAACGTATCATTCTGACCATATATCAAGCGATGCAGCATACCCAAAACTTGACGCTCAAGTGGCGTAAAGGCTTTGGAAGTCTCTATTTTTACCAGGTTTTGGTTTAAGGCGATCATGATCTTTGACAGTGGCATCAAGAAATAAGGCAGTGCCGATGTCATATGACCAATGAAGCTTGGTGAAGATGTGTGAACTGAGTGCGACACCAAAGTGTCGAGTAAGTGCTCTGTATGATCTGACACGAACTCTGGCTGCTCAGGAATCTGAGCAGAAGAAAAGTCTTTTTCGATTTCGCGTAAAGGCTTTTCTTCTGCCACGATGTGTTCACGAAGAAATTGATTTAGATTTCGCGAGAGGCTCTCGTCAATTTTAGTTAACGTTGAGTCCGGACCTTCTGGGACAGTGAAGATCTTTAGCAAGCTCTCAAAGCTAACATCAGCGGTTTTTTGTTCCTTAACCATAGCAAAGAATCTTTGTAGTTATTTTGGTAATGCGAGCGGCACAATCTAAACTAAAACGGGCGCAAAGTCCCGTTTTAATTGTTGAAACCCAAGTTGTAGAAATGAAAATTTTAGGTGAAGGTTACGATATTCACATTAAAAAATTCTAGATTGAGTACGTTAAAACATTCTAGTGTTTTCGAATGCTAATCAACGACTAATGCGAGCAATCTTAGTCACATTTCTGCTTTTCAATCTTTTCTATTGACTGATTGTACTTATTAAGTGCGGTATCAATTTGTTGGGGATGACTAAGCAGATCAGCGAATGCTGAACGAAGCTCGTAGTTTTTTGGGTGGTTAGTTGATTGACGGTCGCTAAATGTCTGTTTTGCAACTTCACCTAACTTATCGCTTCGGGTCGCTAACTGCTTAACGTCATGTTGCTCTAGTTTTAACCATGCTTCGATTGGCTGTTCCGTCGCAACGCGGCTAGGGTCGTTCTCTAGAAAGTAGTGAACCGCTTCGCGGTTTAATTCAAAGTGATGTTTACGTCCATCCAAGAACCATTGGCTAACTTCTTTCAGATCTGGATATTGGGTAACCGTCAAATCAACAAGATCTTGATACCACTGTAGTGAGGCATCGACGTAGCCATCGTATTTGCTAGCAAGACATTGTTGATCTGCGGCAAGCGTAAAAGTTGAGCTTGTAGCGAGGAGCGCTGCAACGACAAAGCGTTTCATTCTTCTTCCTTCTGGTTGTTATCCCTTTATTAACGCAATGCACATCAGTTGATGTTTCTCCCTTCTTTCTATTTGGTCGTGACAAATCGTTGAGCTGAATGACGAAAAGAAAGAGGGGGCTTGCCAAAAAATATTGACCACTTTGACGTTAACTGGGTATTTAAATTTTTGCCGTATTGTAATGGATGTTAAAGCGAAAACCTGAGATCTAGCTAGCAAGTGATACAAAGAAAAGCATCATAACTGGTACCAATAAACTCAAAATAAAGCCGCTAACGATAGCAACAGGAACACAACGCACACCACCGGTGGTTTGAATAACGGGTAGGGTGAAGTCCATTGCTGTTGCACCGGCATAACCAATTGCGGTGCACGGATAGCTACGAATAAAGAGAGGAATGGCAACCAGTGCGACTAGCTCTCTCATCAATTCAATCAAGAACGACGCGCCACCAAATACCGGACCAAAAGCGTCACCCATTAAAATACCTGCGAGTGAATACCAGCCAAAACCTGAAGCCATTGCGAGTGCTTGATAAAGAGGAAGATCCAAAAGCACCGCTGCAAGAACGCCACCAAGCATACATGTTGCGATGACAACAGCCGCAATAGCCATTCCTTGTTTATTTAATAGGATTTGACGCAGAGTAAGTCCACTATTGCGCAGCTGAATACCAATAAAAAATAGAAGTAGAAAGAGTATCCATTCGCTTGCTGTATCTACCCAACTCAAATCAATGGGTAACAGCAGGCCAACCACTAACCCGCCGCCAACGACCACGATAAGCTTAACAGACTCTAAAGCCATCGAAGATAACGGTAGCTTCTTTTGATTTTGATTGGTCTGGAGTGGAACAATTTTATCAATAACAGGCAAAGCCAACAGGTTGCAGGCACTTAGACACAAAAAAAACGTACTCGCATAGAGGAGAATACTTTGTAAGTTGCTGCTTAAATTATCGAGCGCCGCCAAACTAAGACCCATCAACGACAAAATGACGTAAATAAGGTAGGACGTTGACTGATTGATCTTCTCCAATAACGAAGATCGAGATATAGGAATTAGATACCCCACCACAAGCGGAGCGAAAATAAATAGCATCCCTGAGAACATAAAGCTCAATGATTCCTTTTTGAGATAACATCAACACGCATAAATCAAATTATCTATCGGTTGAAATTAGAGACATTTCACCACACACAGCTCAGCCTTGAGCGAATCGTTTTATCACGGATAAGGTATTATCAGAAAACGATAAATTACAAACCGCTAGCATTCAGTACAGCACGGATTTGATCATTGAAGTCAGTATCACTCATGTTACTAAGTTCATACAAGACTTCTGCACCAGTTAAGTTGAATTCAACTTCATGTTCGTCAATGCGTTCATCGTGATTGCGGAACATCAATAAATGATGCGCAATTCTAGCGATGTCGAGATAACTCACTTCTGGTCGCGTTAATTCGAATTTTTCGTTTGAGGATACTTCTCTGAAGTCGTTGTCAAACCCCCAACGCTCAAGTACCAGTTTACTTGTGGCAGAACAACGTGTTTGGAAGATCTGCAATGCAATATCTGGGTCTAAGTAATTGCCCCTATCTAAGTACAAGTGGTACTCATTAATTAGGCAAAATAACCCTATATCGGCTAATAGACCGACCAATAACGCCTTTTCTTGCTCTAGATGACCATAAGTGCCTGGCTCGTGGCTACGAAACGATTGAACCAACATCACCATGACGGCACCGAGCTCACGAGATATCGCCGCACTCTTCACCAAGATGGCATTGCATTCTTTAGTGAGATTAACTGAGTGTTTAAGTTGCTCGATCGCTTGTGCGGTAACAATATCACGTACACGAAGTATTCCGAGACGAGATACCGCTGTAGTTAAGTCGTTGCATGTGATATTTCTGCGATTGAAAATCACAGAGTTAGCGACTCGTAAAACGACCGCTGCTAATCCGGGATCTTCCAATAAACAGTTAGCAACATCGGCAATCGTGGTGTGTTCTTCGACACATAACTGCTGAATTTTAAGCACGACATCAGGAATAGGAGGTAACGAAATCTTACCCGTGGCGATGGACTGTTCTACCAGCTGAGCAAACTCGGATTCCAGTGCGTTTATAAGCTTATCTTTATTATTTGGCAGCCAAAAAAATGATAAATGTTCCATTGTGACGCTGTACTTGAGATCTTTCGTACAGTGTACCCTTACAGCGTATTCTTTATCAATTAAATGCGTATTATGTGCCCGTAATTGCCAGCGAGATCATAATGATGGCGTGTTTTAGGCATGCTATGCGTCAAAAAAATATCACCACACAAACAATAAGTGTGAAACTAATCACGTATGCAGAATTTATACTTTTTTATATGTGACCTATGTCCTAACTTATTTTTCAACGTTAAGTATGATTAAGCAAGTTGGTGAGCACAACTCACAAAAATATCGCCAACAAATCGACATTTATAATTCGCTATAAGCTGCTGTTTATCTGGTGACATCGCTAATCGGGGTAATTTATTCAGATTAAAGAGGTCAATGGACATGACAGACCAAGCTTTTTTTAAATATGTACGCACCTTCAGTGAGTACCAAAAACGTTCTATGTTCGGTGGTATTGGTTTATTCACCGATGATGCTATGTTTGCGCTTGTCAGCAATGATTGCTGCTACTTACGTGGTGGTAATGGGCTAGATGAAGTGTTTACTCAACTGAGCTGTGAGAAGTATAAGCACGTCAAAAAACAGACGACGGCAACCGTAAATTATTATGATGTAACCGATTTATTCGAATCCGGATATGTAGGGCTTGATGAACTGGTACAGAAATCAATTGAATACTCAATTAAGGAACGGAAATATCAAAAGTCCTCTGCCAGTAGACGCTTAAGAGACTTACCCAACATGCAACTAACCCTTGAACGTATGGTCAAGAAAGCCGGTGTTGATGACGTAGAAACCTTTTTAGAACTTGGACCTGTAAAAGTCTTCAACAAAGTTAAAACGGCTTACGGTAATGATGTTGATGTAAAGCTACTGTGGAAATTTGCTGGTGCAACTGATGGCGTACATTGGAAACTGATCCAAGAGCCGCGTAAAAAACAGTTATTGGCACTGTGTGACTAAGCGAAGCTGATCGCACAATGATTGACTCGTTTCGATGGAGTTAGCGGGTCGTAAAGGCAAGTGTGAAAAGCGGAAAAAGGACGTTGAAGTTTTTTACCACTTCATTGAGTTAGTCATTAAATTAGACAAAAAAACCGAGGCAGAGACCTCGGTTTTTGTTTTTTTAATTTGCTCTTTTCTTACAGCACAAATCTTAAAACTTAAAACGCGTAGTGAACATTACCTGATCACCGTAAAAATCGTTGATACGTGCTTCAGCACCCAAAGAGAAAAGCTCTGTTGAGTGGAATCGAGCGTAGGCAGAGCCAGTCCAATTGTCATCGTTATCGATAGAAACGTAGCCGACTTTGCCGCCTACTTCTAATTGAGGGCCCAACCATTGGCGAACACCTAAGTTAAGCTCCATACCAACATCTGTGCTGCTCTCATTCGAAGGTTGCACAATGCGCATTAGCATTTCACCAGTAAGATCTGCCCAGTTGTTCAGCGGAGAATGGAAGCCAAAGCCAGCAGCTGAGTCAAAATCACTTTCAAACTCAGAGTCAATACGAGCAATAACATGCGCGTTCGGGTGAATTGATTTGCTGAATCCAGCACCAAATGTCACAGGACTTGCGCCAATACGTGCTTCGAAATAGTCGTAGCTAAAGTTGCTCATAGTTGCTGGCGCATTGCGATCGTTTGCAGCTAGGGCATGGCTTGATGCCACTAGTAAGGCAGCGGCTAATAGTGTTTTACGCATAACTAACGATAAACCTTGTTCATTATTTCCATGGATTCAAGCAACCACTTGAACCGTAATCTGATTTGTCCGACATCATAATAAAAAGGAAGGTCCACGACCAACAAAAATGTGTCGATGTTTTGTCAATTAACTTAATAGTTCCTTGGTTTAAGCAAAAACTACGCCATATACGTAGTGTCCGAGAATTTCACTCGGACAAGTAACGATGTTTTTCTAACCTCATTCGACTATGCGAAGTTAGGTGGTGCAATGAGCATCGTTGAGTTCAAGTTAGAACCAAACACTTTATTACTCGCCAAAGCTTGCTCTTCTTTCTGCCATGGCGTTGAGGATTGCCTCAGAATCAAGGATTTGAGTCCAGGATAGCAGGTTATCATCATTCTCAATCACAAACGCGGTAAGCTGAGACACGATTGCTTTTCTCAATGCTTCACCTTTCCAAGGTTTGGCAATGTAATAATCGAGACTCGCGTTATTTACGGCTTCTACGGTGTCTTCCAAACCAGCTTGTCCTGTGAGTAAAACTTTGCGCGCTGCTTTTGTGCCACCATTTTGACTGAGTTCGATTAAGAAGCTGATCCCAGTTTGTTCCGGCATAATGTGGTCACATAAAATGAGCGCAAGCTGAACTTCTTCTTCCGCCATCTCCTCAATCACTTGCCGAGCTTCAGTCACCGATTCCGCTCCTTCGACGACAAAGTTCTCCTCGAAGGGAGCAAGATCTTGGAGCACGCTATCCAAGACTTCTCGTTCGTCATCGACACATAAAATTAGATACTTGGTCATGTTTCATCTCCTTCTTCGATGACTGGTAACCAGACGGTCATTCGAGTGAACTGGCCGATCTCTGATTCGACGTCAATCCACCCTCTGTGTGCTGTTACGATTTGCTGGCAGATGGACAGCCCGATGCCTAAGCCAAAATTACCTTCTTTTTTTGTGGTGAAGTTCAGCTCGAAAATGGCGTCTCTTTGCGATTCAGGAATGCCACATCCATTATCTTCAAATGAGATAACGGCATAATGTGTGTGCTCTTTTTCTACAAGGCGTGTTTGTATGTTTAACACACCTTTCTCAGGAAATGCGTCAATGGCGTTAGAGACCAAGTTCGTCCACACCTGTTGGAGTGCGATCGGTTGACAAAGGATGGAAGGCAAGTTTGCATAGTCGGTTGAAACTTGGTGCATTTTTAATTTGTTCTCGAAAATCACCAAGGTGTCTTCAATGCCCTCATGAATATCGGCATAGTGCAGGGTCTCATCATCTGACCGAGCATATCCTTTCAGGCTTTTTACCATATCAGCAATTCGTGCTGCACAGACATTAATTGAGCGAAGTGTAGAACCTGCTTTGTGGTATTGCTCTAGTGTATTGAGAGCATGATAAGACGCTTGCTGCTTTCTCGTTAGTTGGGTAAGTAGCTCGTGATCGGATTCTAAACCAAGGCTCACCACTTTCTTTGCCAACGCTCGGTCTGGAAGAGTATGGCTAAGCGCTTTTACGCGTGATCTGAGCTCGGCGGTTGAAGCGGGTTTTGAGGTTTGCGCTTTGTTCAGTAATTCAATGCCTTTGGTTTGTATATCGGAACTGGGCGCATCGTTAAGTAATCGTTCTAGTGTATGCGTTAAATTCTCTACGCCTCTTAATATCGCGGCTACTGGATTGTTTAGTTCGTGGGCCACTCCCGCAACCAATTGACCAAGCATCGCCATTTTTTCTCTTTCAATGAGCTGCTGGTGGGCTGATTCTAAAGATTCGAGCGTTTTTTGAAGTTGCAGTTTGGTGTTGATGCTTCTTTGCAATCGGCGGTTGAAGTGGCGTAAAAGCAAGTTTGTAAAAAGAGGCAGTAAGTTTGAGTCGCTTTGCATCACTTTATTGAATACGTTGCGATCGAGTTTGATAACTTCTGTTTTGGTTAGTGTTAGAGCTGTCGAGAAAGAACATTCCCCAGTAACAAACGACATGCCTCCGACAATATTCCCTTTGTTATGGCGTACAACCTCTCGCTGCATGCCTTGCTCATCGCGCTTGTACAGAGCCACTTCACCTTCGGTGATAAACCACAAAAAGCAATTTGGCTCGCCTTCCACGGTTAATAAGTGTTCAGGTGAGTATGTACGGCACGCTCTTGTTTCGTCATTATCTTTGAAAAATTGCTGGAGAGCGGAGATCACTTGCTCGGCTAACTCGGCATCAGACATCGAGTGGTAGTCGTGTAAGAATCCGGCTTGATAATGGCTCATCTGGTTATTGATGTGCGCTCGCAACAAGCTGTGATGATCCAATATCTGACTGTAACTTAGCAGGTCTTCTTTGCCATTTCGCAAGATAAATTGGGTCAGCTCTTTTTGCACTGTGTTAAATAAGACGTGATCTGGCAAAGGTTTAGTGAGGCAGTGGTCGAGCCTGCCCTCATTAACGGCAGTGAGAATTGCCTCTATATCAGACGAGCAGCTAATAAGAATTTTTCTTGCTTGCTCGGTATGTGGCATCCGGTCTAAACCAATAAGAAAATCCACGCCGTTAAAATGAGCGTGATGGCTCGCTATAACTAAAGCAACAGTCTGTTCTCTTTCTTCTAGATACTCTAAAGCGCTTTGAGCCTCTTCTATCGATTCGACAGAAAAAATATCAAACTTACTTGAGAAGGCAGACAGCTCCAATCGAAACTGTTCAGCACTGATTGGGTTGTTGTCGAGACACAACACAGCATAACGATTCACAGATGTTTTAGCTCCGGTTAAAACTTCGCCACGCAAACTTTAACAATAAAAGGACATGATGAGTGGGAGCCAAGTATGATTCCTGATTAATGGACTAGAATAAGCATCAATAGTCTGATTTGTCTCAATGTTTTCTCCGCAGGTGGTTTGGGGTAGACTGACCGAAAATATCTAATAAGTGACGTTATGCAAAATCTTAAAAAAATCGGCGCCATTGGTGGTGCTATCTCATTAGCACTGTGTTGGCCATTGGCTGTCGGACAAATTGGTCAGTCCATCATTGAAGATGGTATTACCAATATGAATGATGAAATGATTAAAGGTGAAGTAGTCGAGTATCAGCGTGGCTACTTGTCTTCAGTCGTGCTGACTCGTTATTCAGTTGTTGATCCTGAGCTTAAAACTCAGCTAGAGCGTGATGGTATGCCAACGACGTTTGACGTAACCAGTGATGTTAGCCACGGTCTAACAAGCCTAACAGCAGATTCAAAATTGGTGGACAATGACTTTTTGCCTCTCACGATGCATAGCCAGACTCAACTAAATGGCAATACAGCATTTATCCTCGACCTAGACAGCTGGCATTATCGTAACGAAGCGCAAGGTGTTTCTGTTTCTACAAGCCCTGCAAAAGTAACAGGTGATGTGACGGTATTGGGTGATCTCAATTACCAAGTTTCCGTTCCTTCTGTTCAAGTGGATTTTGAAAACGGTGAAGAGCTTCATCTGAATGCATTGACAGGGCAAGGTAAAGGAAAGCAAGCAAAAGGCTACTGGTTAGGCGAGCAATCTTTCTCTCTAGAGAAGCTGGATGTGGTTGATGCGAACTTGACGCCTGTCTTTTTGATTGAAAATGCGAGCTACCGTGGTAACACTACGATGAGTGAGTCTGGTGATAAGCTGAACAGTCAATTAAACCTAGATGCTAAGAAACTACGTTTAACTGATGGGACGGATGTCGATAACTTTAAGTTGGATTTCTCAATTGCAGATGTGGATAGCCAGTCTTTTGATCAAATTATGTCTATCTATCAAAGCTCTCCTATGCTAGATGAACAGGAAATTGCGAATTTATTGCCGCATGTCGATACGCTGTTTAGCAAAGGTTTTGATTTATCCGTGAACGAGCTTTCACTCGCGTTCGGTGACGGCAAGTTCCACAATGAGTGGCAACTATCCATCCCTGAAGGTACTGAGCATATTTCTCAAGATCCAATGAAGTTGGTGACGGCCACTACTGGTGAACTTAGCACTTACTTCTCTGATGAATTAGTAACGCATTACCCATTTATTCAAGAAGGGATTGATGAGCTCCTTATTATGGAGTTGATCGAAAAAGTAGAGGGCGGTTATCAATTAAAAGCAGAAATTGGTGAAGGCAAATTGAAGTTCGAAAATGGGCATGAGTTCCCATTGGTGGCTCTACTTATGCCTGCTTTGATGCAACAACAGTAATTCGTGTTGTTGCGAATTTGTTCCAATTCAACGCTTAGTCTTTAAAAAGAGGTCGTAAGACCTCTTTTCTTGTTTTTATCACTGCGAAAACGTGATATTAATTTCGTAATATTTACATAGCAGGAGCAATGAGCATCATGGAACAAAATACGGACAACGTATTTAACTTCAGTGCAGGGCCAGCAGGCCTGCCTAAAGCAGTTATGCAGCAAGCACAACAGGAACTAATCGATTGGCAAGGCCTTGGTACTTCGGTCATGGAAATCAGCCACCGAAGCAAAGAGTTCATCAAAGTTGCAGAAGAAGCCGAGCAGGATTTACGTGATCTTCTGAATATTCCGGACAACTATAAAGTACTGTTCTGCCAAGGTGGTGCTCGTGCTCAGTTTGCTGCTGTTCCTCTAAACTTACTTGGTGATGCCGATACGGCAACTTACATCGATGGTGGTTATTGGGCTGAAAGCGCGGTAGCTGAAGCGAAAAAATACTGCGAACCAGACGTGTTTGATGCAAAAACAGAAATCAACGGGAAAGTCTCGGTTCTACCTGCAAGTGAATGGAAAATTGCTCCAGAAGCGGCTTACGTTCACTTCTGTCCAAATGAGACCATTGATGGTATTGAGATTAACGATCTTCCTATCACCGACAAACCGATTGTTGCTGACATGTCTTCGACAATTCTTTCTCGTGAAATTGATGTGTCGAAATACGGTGTGATTTACGCGGGCGCTCAGAAAAATATTGGTCCTTCCGGCATTGCTATTGCTATCGTGCGCGATGATTTATTAGGTATGGCGAAGCAGGTACTACCAAGTATTTTGGATTACACTGTTTTGGCAGAAAAAGAATCAATGTTCAACACGCCACCAACCTTTGCATGGTACCTGTCTGGTCTTGTTTTCAAATGGCTGAAGGCACAGGGCGGAGTAAAAGCGATTGAGCAAGTGAACCGCGCTAAAGCCGCGCTACTGTATGATTACATCGATCAGTCTGATTTCTACCGTAATGGCGTGCACTCAGCAAACCGTTCTTTGATGAACGTGCCATTTCAACTTGCTAAGCCTGAACTGGATGCAACCTTCCTTGAGCTAGCAGACTCTAAAGGGCTGAAAGCGCTAAAAGGTCACCGAGCAGTTGGTGGTATGCGAGCATCCATTTATAACGCAATGCCGCTTGAAGGCGTTCAAGCGTTAGTAGACTTCATGCAAGAGTTTGAGAAAAACTACGCGTAAGCTCAAACTGATAGTTGTTCTCCAAAGCGTCGCTATTGCGGCGCTTTTGTTTATCTCAACTCACATCATTCCAGGAAGGTAAAATGACCAAGGCAAATATTGAAGCGCTGACTAAGCAGTTCCCACTCTTGGCAGCACTTATTGATCTTGAAGAGGTTTGTTGGTTTAACCCCCATATCACTTCCTTGGAGGAAGGCTTACCTCATGTCGGGTTAGGTGAACAAGATATTCAAGTTGCGAGTGAACGGCTAACACGATTTGCGCCTTATTTGATGAAGGCGTTTCCCGAAACGGAAACGTCGCGTGGCATTATTGAGTCCCCAGTGGTGGATATTCCCAATATGAAAGTGCGTTTGGAGCAGCAATACGACACACCAATATTGGGCCATTTAATGCTCAAAAAAGACAGTCATTTGCCAATTTCTGGTTCGATCAAAGCGAGAGGTGGTATTTATGAAGTGCTCACTCATGCAGAAAAGTTGGCGTTTGAAGCCGGCTTGCTCTGTGAAAACGATGATTACAGAAAATTGTTCAGCAATGAGTTTCGGCAGTTTTTTAAGCAGTACAGTATTGCGGTTGGCTCAACCGGCAATCTTGGTATGTCCATCGGCATCATGAGTGCGAAGCTGGGTTTTTCAGTTTCAGTCCACATGTCTGCGGATGCGCGGGAATGGAAGAAAAATAAGCTCCGGTCGCATGGTGTTAATGTCGTAGAGCACCAAGAAGATTATGGTATTGCTGTCGAGCAAGGTCGTAAAGAGGCAGAAAAAGATCCCAACTGTTTCTTTATCGATGATGAAAACTCACGGACGCTGTTTCTAGGTTACTCTGTTGCGGGTGAGCGTCTTAAGCAGCAATTTGATGACTTGGGAATCGTGGTTGATGAGCATCATCCATTGTTTGTTTATCTTCCTTGTGGTGTTGGCGGTGGACCTGGTGGGGTGGCATTTGGCTTGAAGGTAGCATTTGGCGAGCATGTCCACTGTATTTTCGCAGAGCCAACGCACTCACCGTGCATGCTGTTGGGCGTACATACAGGCTTGCATGACGATATTTCGGTGCAAGATTTGGGTATCGATAACATTACCGCCGCTGATGGTTTGGCAGTAGGTCGTGCCTCGGGATTTGTCGGAAGAGCGATGGAAAGGCTACTTGATGGTTTTTACACCATTGATGACGCTCGTATGTATCACCACTTGGGTGAGTTAAGTGAACTGGAAGGTATTAATCTAGAGCCTTCTGCATTAGCCGGTATGATTGGGGCAGTGCACGTCTCGAATAACCATGCTTATCAGTCTCGAATGAAATTTGACGAAGAAAAACTCAAAAAAGCAACACATCTTGTTTGGGCAACAGGTGGGGGCATGGTTCCGGAAGATGAAATGGCGGCTTATCTCAAAAAATCTGGTCGGTAAATCAGCACTGTATACGTGCTTAATTAGGTAACTAATAATACAGGAATAACAAAAGGGCTCATCGTTTGATGAGCCCTTCTCGTCACTGAAAATCGAATTATAGAGATTGTAATAGCTGGTAGTAACGACCTTTTTGAGCGAGTAGCGTTGGATGGTCGCCTTGTTCGATGATCTCACCTTGTTCCATCAAACAGATGCTATCCATACTTTCTAACTCTATCAGTCGGTGTGTAATGAATACTACTGTCTTATTAGCAAAGTGTTCATTGAAAAGCGCCATCACTTTTTGTTCCGTACGCTTATCGAGGCCTTCAGTCGGCTCATCTAAGAGTAGGATTGGGGCATCACGTAGCAATGCTCGAGCAATACCGATTCGGCGTTTCTCACCACCAGATAACTGACGACCGCCGTCGCCTAACCAAGCGTCTAAACCTGGCTCTTCAAGAAGTCCGCCAAGCTCGACTTTTCGTAAAATAGTAGACAGTTGCTCATCACTTGCATCCGGAAAGGCCATGAGTAAGTTGTCACGTAGTGTCCCGTTTAGTATATCTACGCGTTGACTGACCACAGTCATTGCTGCTCGCAGGTCCGACTCGCTCCAATCTTGCAGTTTTGTACCACCGATTCGAACTTCACCTTGGTTAACATCCCAGTAGCGGCAAAGAAGCTGAATCAGTGTTGATTTACCTGAACCTGTTTGACCTACAATTGCAGTTTTAGTGCCCAACGGTAGTGAGAGTGACAAGTCTTTCAGCACCTTTTGCTGACCGTCAGGGTAAGTAAAATCTATGTTGTCGAATTCAATGTCTAACGTTGTGTCTTTATGTTTCGACTGCTCAGGGAAGACAACGTCAGGTTCAGCCAAAATTACTTCATTTAAACGACGAGCAGAAGTCAACGTTTGACCGAGATACTGGAATGCGCTCGCGATAGGCATCAGAATCTCAAAGCTCGCCATGGTTGCAAACGCAAACAGCGCAATCCAAGGATCAGGAGCACGACCACCTACGCCGTCTGCAGCAAACCAAAGCATCACAACCAGTGTAATGCCGTTCACCAGCATAAGCAGGCCTGAAGCCATGCCCGTTAAATTCGCGTTCACAAATTGGTTAGACAGCAACTGCTTCTGCTTCTCTAGAATGAGATTACGATAACGTTCTTCTGCTCCAAAGATACTCAGTTCGCTGTAGCCTTGAAGCCAGTCCAGTGTCGCCACTCGCAATTGCGCTTTATGATGAGTGAGATTCTCGCCATTATTTTTACCCAGTTTATAGAACAGCACTGGCCATACAAACAACATGACGGTAAGAATCGAGCCAAGCAGTAGGGCGAGATGCCAATCAAAGAACGCCAGGACAGCCGTTAAACTCAATATGCCAAAAATACCAATCACGACAGGGCTGATAAGTCGAAGGTATACGTGATCCATCGCATCTACGTCCGCTACTAGACGGTTGAGCAGATCGGCATCACGCATCGTAGAAACACGACCCGGAATCAGTGGTGCAAGTTTCTTAAAGAAGAAGATACGTAGATCGGTAAGCAGCTTGAACGTTGCATTGTGGCTAACGACACGTTCTCCCCATCGACCTGCGGTTCGAGCCATTGCAGCGCCGCGTACCCCGGCACCTGGTAACATGTAGTTGAAGGTCTCACGAGCAACCGTCAAGCCTGCCACCGCTGCGGCTGAAATAAACCAACCTGATAGCGTTAATAAGCCAATAGACGCCGCTAAGGTCAGAAATGCCAGTAGCATACCTAGCGAAAGACCAAACCAGTGTTTCTTATAGAGTTTAAGATAAGGGAGTAAATCACGCATCTAAGTTCCCCTTGTCTGTTTCACGTTGTGCGAGGTTCGCTTCCAACATGTCTTTAAATAAGCCATCTTCTGTCGACAGTGTGGCGTAATCACCACGTTGAACAATCTGACCGTCCTGCATAACAAGAATTTGCGATACGTTTTGTAAAGGCGCAAGTTGGTGAGTAATCATCAGATTCGTTGTGGCATGCGCATACTTGTTAATGCCTTCCATCACGAGTTTTTCACTGCGAGCATCTAAGCTTGCGGTTGGTTCATCTAATAACCAAAAACGACCATTTTGTAGCATGGCGCGAGCCAGTGCTAAACGCTGCGCTTGGCCGACAGATAAACCACCAGAACGATCAGATATCGGATAATCCAACCCATGCATTTCAACAAATTCAGCAGCGTGAGAGTCATTCAACACAGAATGTACGTCTGCATCCTGAATATTGTGCTTACCTAGTGTGATGTTATCTCGAATGCTACCGTGTAATAGCATCGGGTTTTGACCAATCCAGCTTACTGCCTCTCGCCATGTGGCTAGATCCAGTTGCGACAATTCACAACCATTAATCTTCAAGCTACCTTGATAAGGCATGAAACCGAGGATGGTGTTTACCAAGCTTGTTTTACCTGCGCCACTTGGTCCAACTAAAGCCGTACTTTTGTTGGCTTCAAGAGAGAAGGATAGGGGACCTGCGAGCTGCTTACCTTCCGGACTAAAAATGGTTAACTGGTTCGCTTCAATATGGATAGGGCTGTTTTTATCTAACGCTTGGGTACCATCTTTGATTTGATCGACTTCCAAATCCAGAAACTCGACAATGCTTTCTGCTGCGCCAACCGCTTGCTGTTTCGCATGATAGAACGTGCCCAAATCACGTAATGGCTGATAAAACTCTGGAGCAAGAATCAGAATGAACAAACCAGCAAACAGCGTAACACCTGTGCCGTAGTAGCCGAAGTCCAACTCCCCGATATAACTAAAGCCAAAGTAGACAGCGGTAATTGCGATAGAAATAGAAGTGAAAAACTCTAACACCGCAGAAGACAGAAACGCGATTTTCAGAACGTCCATGGTACGAGTACGAAAGACTTCTGAAGCACCCTTTAGCGTCTCAGTTTCAGATTTTGTTCTATCGAATAAGCGAATGGTTGTCATTGCTTGCAAGCGGTCATAAAAGTGACCCGACAAACGCTGCATCGCTTTAAAGTTTTTACGGTTTGCTTCTGCGGCTTTCATCCCAACCAGTGCCATGAAAATAGGCACTAGTGGTGCAGTGACCAGGAAGATCAAGCCTGCTGCCCAGTTTACTGGGAATACGACAACCAAAATGATGAAAGGCACTAGTACCGATAATGACATTTGAGGCAAGTAGCGTGAGAAGAAATCTTGCATATCTTCTACCTGCTCTAAGATGAGCGTTGCCCAAGTGCCAGCAGGTTTGCCTTTGATGTAAGCTGGCCCAAGTTTATGAACTTTATCTAAAATGAGTTGGCGAATATAAACTCGAATTTGCTCCCCGCAACGGTAACCGGCAAGCTCTCGACCCCAGGTACAAGCAGCTCGACCGATAACCGTGCCACCGAGCCCAACAAAATGCCAAATGAGCTCGGCTTTGTCGACTTGGTCAATGATTAACTGGTGCAGAATGGAGGCGAGCAGGGCTGCTTGAGCCAATAAAAACACGCTTGAAAGTACGCCTAGGCCTATCGCAATCATAAGCCAGCGCTTGGCTAACTTACTTTGTTGCTTCAGCCACTTATTCAAGCTGCTTTGCTTTTTCTTATCCATCGTGAAGGCTTAATGATAATTGTTTTAATGAGGCGGTAGTATACAAAAGAAAACCCAGCGGGAATACCGCTGGGCTTTAAGGATATGACACAAATGTGAAAAGTTATTTGTCACCAAGTGAGTCTAAGAAACGTTCAGCATCTAATGCAGCCATACAACCTGTACCTGCAGAGGTGATCGCTTGACGGTAGTTGTGGTCCATTACGTCGCCAGCTGCAAATACACCTTCGATACTAGTTTGTGTTGCGTTGCCTTCAAGACCTGATTGAACGATGATGTAGCCATCTTTCATGTCTACTTGGCCTTCAAAGATTTGTGTGTTTGGCTGGTGACCAATTGCGATGAATGCACCCATTACATCGATATCTTCTGTCGCACCGCTGTTCACGTCTTTAATGCGGACGCCCGTTACGCCCATATCGTCACCCAGTACTTCATCGAGAGTGCGATCGGTATGAAGAACGATATTACCGCTTTCAACTTTATCCATCAGACGTTTCACAAGGATCTTCTCTGCGCGGAATGAATCGCGGCGGTGGATCAGGTGAACTTCTGACGCAATGTTAGATAGGTATAGCGCTTCTTCAACAGCCGTGTTACCACCGCCCACAACTGCAACTTTCTGATTACGGTAGAAGAAACCGTCACAGGTTGCACAAGCAGAAACGCCGCGACCTTTAAATGCTTCTTCAGACTCAAGGCCAAGGTATTTTGCTGATGCGCCGGTAGATATGATTAAAGCATCACAAGTGTACTCACCTGAGTCGCCTTTTAAACGAAATGGGCGTTGTGATAGCTCTACTTCATTGATGTGATCAAATACGATTTCAGTTTCAAAACGCTCGGCGTGTTCTTTCATGCGATCCATCAATGCTGGACCTGTCAGTCCCTCAGCATCGCCTGGCCAGTTTTCAACTTCAGTTGTGGTGGTTAGCTGACCACCTTGTTGCATTCCCGTCACAAGCACAGGGTTTAAGTTTGCACGCGCTGCGTAGACGGCAGCTGTGTATCCTGCAGGACCAGAACCAAGAATTAATAATTTACAGTGTTTTACGTCGCTCATTATGGCTCCAAAAAGGGCGTAACATTTCCCTCGATTGTATGGAAATTCTTAGTGCTTTAAAAGCATAAACAACGATTGTGATCGAATAATTGGTTATAGATTAGAACCCACTAAATATTGATTGAGAACGTTGACTTCTAGCATAAAATTCTATTCGTAGTAGAGAAGTCTAGTTTCAAATATTGTCAAAGCGTAAAACTGAAACATGGCTCTGTTTTTGTGGTTTGGTTTGGTTTGTTATGTTGTTTTCGTCGTTTTGTTGAAGCTATCAACGTTAAAAGCTGGTAATTGCAGAATATTTGCGTAACCTAGTGTGTAAATTAAATGTTAATTAATGTGCCTCATTAAAGGAGCAAATGATGTTACATTCACGTGAGAATACTCTACATTTAACACAGCTCAGCATGGCAGCAATTGAGCAGCTTTCCCCATCGTTTGAAGAACTGCCTCGTACCGAACATGCAGATGGTCAGTATCGACTACGACGTTATTCTGTGGTTGGCTTTGATAACGGCAAAGTCATCGACTTAAATAAAAATAGCTTTGTTCAATCCTCTGATATCAACCGATTTCAAGGTGATGTAGTAAGACAATTCGAGCCAATTGAGAAGGATATTCTTACCAGCGATGGATTTCGAGAAATGTGTGAATTGTTTGTCAATGCGAATCATCTGCCAAACGGTCAAGAAATAGAAATTCACCAAATCCGTATCAGGGCACTGGAAGAAGAAACCCAAGTAGCACCTGAAGGTGTGCACCAAGACGGTTTTGATCATATTGCAATGGTTGGTGTGGGACGCCATAACATCATCGGTGGCGACATCATGCTGTACAGCAGCCATAACCAAGCCCCATTTTTCCGTAAAGTGCTAGAAACCGGAGAGGTCGCAATCTTGGCTGATAGCAAGCTGTGGCATAACGCGTGCCCAATCCGCTCTGTTATTGATGACGAAGCGGGCCATATGGATGTATTTGTACTTACTGCTACGGATAAGCGTAATGAACTTCAATCTTAATCAGATCAGAGAGCAATTTCCGGCGTTGGCTCAATACCACAACGACAAGCCCGTGACGTTTTTTGATGGTCCAGGTGGCTCACAAGTGCCTCAACCAGTACTAGACAGCATGGTTGGGTATTTAGGTCGTTTCAACGCTAACTTAGGCGGGCATTATTTTTCTAGCCAAGTGACCGTTGACGTAATGCAAAATGCGCGTGAGTCGGCTCAGGCTCTACTTAATGCCCCTTCATCTGGCAATATTGTCTTCGGTGCCAATATGACCTCACTAACCTTTCAGCTTAGTCGCGCGATTAGTCGAGATTGGCAAGCAGGAGATGAGATCATTGTCTCCGCTTTGGATCACTATTCAAATGTATCCAGCTGGCAGCAAGCGGCAGAAGATAAAGGCGTTACGGTTCATCAAGTTCGTATCAACGAAGAAGATTGTACGCTTGATATGGAGCATTTAAGCCGCCTTCTTTCTGATAAAACGCGCCTTGTCGCTGTGACTTATGCATCGAACACGACGGGTTCTATTGTGGATGTACAGCAAGTAGTCAGCATGGCGCACAATGTTGGGGCACAAGTTTATGTGGATGCCGTCCATTATGCGCCTCATCATTTGGTTGATGTTCAAGCGTTAGGTTGTGACTTTTTAGCTTGCTCAGCTTACAAGTTTTTCGGACCGCACGTTGGTATTGCTTACATAGCCGATCAGTGGCTCCACAGTATTCGCCCTTACAAAGTCGAGCCTGCCACTAATATAGGCCCTGGTCGATTTGAAACAGGAACGCAAAGTTTTGAAGGTCTTGCTGGTGTCGTTTCTGCGGTTGAGTACCTGGCTCAATTTGGTGAAGTCGGTTTACCTCTTCGCCAACGATTGGAGCAAAGCTACCAACTGTATGAACAACATGAGCAGCGCTTGAGTGAGCGTTTCTTACAGCGTTTGAATGCATTAGATGGTGTCAATCTATTCGGTATCGCAAAGGAAGATAGCCAACTCCGCACGCCAACTTTTGCGCTAACGTTTGACCGATATTCTCCAGAGTTCATCGCGAAAACACTGGGTGAACATAACATTTGTGTATGGAATGGTCACTTTTATGCGTTGGGCTTAGTTCGTCAACTTGGTTTAGAAGAATCGGGTGGTGTAGTGCGAATTGGTTGTATGCATTACAACACAATAGAAGAAGTCGATATGTTATTCGATGTGCTAGAAAGCATCCTTGACGCATAACTAACGATTTCTTCCTAATAGAAAAACAAAAGCTCGAGTCAAACTCGAGCTTTTTTCGTTTTTATTTGAATCAACGCGTTCTACAAGCGATTACTCACTAACTTCAACTTCATAGGAAGTGAATTTTCTTACATTAATAACGCCGGTATCAAAGATGAGGTATTGACCTTTAATGCCTTGCAAAGTGCCAGTAACAACCGGGTTTTTATCGAAGTTATGCGAAGTGATCTTCGTTGGGTGCTGTTGTACCGGGTAGCTAAGGTCGGTAATGCTTTCGTTCAGTACTTCAATGGCATCTTCGCCGAATTGCTGTTTTATCTCGGCAATTTTCTCTTCGACTAAAGGCAATAGCTCAGCAAAACGGTCCTGCAATGCCATAGGTTCACCGTCACCTTTAAGCAGTGTGCGCCAATTGGTCTTGTCTGCGATATGTTTCGCCAGTTCAACTTCAATTAAACCGGAGATATGGCGAGTTTTTACTTTAAAAATTGGCAAGCCCTGAGTCGCGCCTTGGTCAATCCAACGAGTCGGGATTTGAGTATGACGAGTGATACCAACTTTTAAGCTGGATGTGTTGGACAGGTAGACAAAGTGATCCACCATGCAATTCTCTTCACCCCATTGTGGTTCGCGACAAGTCCCTTGATCGTAGTGGCAGGTCTCTGGCTTCATGATACACATGTCGCAGCTTGCTAGCTTTTTCATGCATACAAAACAGTGGCCTTGCGAATAACTCTTTTTCGTTTTCTTTCCACATGAGCAACAAAAAATATTGCCAGTGTGAGTCAGTGTGAGCGTTTTACCCAGAAACGGAGTTAAGTCGATCTCTTCCTCACCGACAGGAAGACGGTAGTTGACGGCACCGTCCAGAGAAGCACGCATTTTGTTTAGCGTGCCAGTTGCAATTAATGACATGACATTACTCATTATTGTGTTTTTGCACAGTATATACTGAAGTGGAGAAGAGATGCAGGGTTGACAGGAGCTTTAAAGTAAATGTCTTGCACTAAATTATTATGCATCGTGTTTTATTTTCTAAAAATTATGGCTGTGAAATGCTTCGCAAATAGAAGTTGGGCTGCACTTTTTAGAAATTTTAAAACGTGATAACGGTTCAAAATCCGTTACTATGTGTCGAAACTAAGAATTGAATGAAAAAGCGATTTTATTTCTTGATAAATCACCTTGATTTCATTTTTTGAAATTATTGAACCCCACGTATTGTATAATCTCAGTAGGTCACTTGCCCATGAAGTGGATCCATAACTTTATCTTTGCTCTTTCTATTTGCACTATCAGTTTGGTTGCCCTTTATAGTGTGCTTGGCGATACGCGAAAGCTGACCATTACATCTGAGCATTTCAATATCTATGCAACTAAAGATGCCAGTGAAGGAGGTGTGAGTGAGGCAGATATCACATACGATCGGCAAAGCCTAGTTCTTAGCTGTGAACTAAAGCAGAGCTCGTATGCTTGGCCTTATTGCGGAATCTCGGTTTATACCGATTCAGCAACGCCAACGCAGGGTATTGACCTTTCCAACTACCATACGATTCGATTGAAGGTGCGATATGAAGAGGCAGGAATAGGGGCTAACCCTAGCCACGACCTACGTTTGTATCTTCGCAATTATAATTCTGAGTATTCCAAGCCGGACGACGAGTACACCATTAAATATAATGGCATGCAGTTTTCTCCGTCGGGTTCGAGCGATATTGTCGAAATTCCGATTAAAAATCTTCAGGTGATGACCTGGTGGTTAGCGGATAACGGAGTCGCGATTGAGCACTCTGCACCTGAATTTTCAAACATCACACGTATTGATATTGCAACTGGGTCTGGTGCGGCACTTGGTAAACATAGAATTGTGATTGATAAAATTGAGTTTGAAGGCGCTTACCTTGCGCAAGAAACATTGTTGTATGCATTATTACTCTCTTGGATGGCGCTTGGACTGGCGTTTTCACTGCATGAGTTACGAAAAAATAGAGTGGCTTATGAAAAAGCGCAAAAGCGTCACCGTCATTTGGAAAAGGTGAATGATACTTTGCGAGCTCAAAACTATGAGTTTGCAGAGCTAGCGCATCGAGATGCTTTGACGGGCGCGATGAACCGATATGCTGTGCAACACTGGCTGGAACAACAATCTCGTCAGGTTCGCTGGGGGCATAACACCTTCAGTATTCTCTATTTGGACTTGGATAAGTTTAAAAAGGTGAACGACAAATTTGGGCACCAAATGGGGGATGACATATTGCGCGAATTTGTCATGGTGGTAGCGACTTCTATTTACTCAGACGATCGACTCGTTCGTTGGGGCGGCGAAGAGTTTGTCGTATTTTGCCCTGATACCAATATTGAACAAGCGTTAGAGAAGGCAGAAATGATTCGCAAAAATGTGGAGGATCATTTGTGGGTGCACGGTGAATCATTAACTTGCAGTATTGGCGTTGCCCAAATGCAGAATGAACGCGTCTCAGAAACCATGGCGAGAGCTGACGAAGTGTTGTATCAGGCGAAGCGCAATGGTCGCAACCGAGTGGAAGCTCATTATGGTTTACTTGCTTGCGAAAAGAAGCAAGCCTGATAGCCGTTCACTGAAAGGAAAGAAAAAAGGTGGCCAACTGGCCACCAAGAGGGAAACTGCTGAACACCACTTAGGGGGGAAGTTTGGGTTATCGATACGATTACCGTGAGCAGCAGTGTAGTGCTAATCGAACTTGCTATTTTTACCAGAACAACCAAGCGAAAAGCGTTAGTGCAGCAATACAGGCAATGTTTAATACGAAACCAATTCGCATCATTTCTTTTTGCTTGATATGACCCGTACCGAACACAATCGCGTTTGGAGGTGTTGCAACAGGTAACATAAATGCACAAGATGCAGCGACGGCAATCAGTGCAGAGAGAATAACCGGAGACATGCCTAAGGCTTCTGCAATGGTCGCAAATACAGGGACAAGTAGCGCAGCACTGGCGGTGTTACTCGCAAACTCAGTTAAGAAGACAACAAAAGCAACCACTGCAAGAATCGTTAAGAGAATACCGGCTTGCTCAAGGAAGCCTGACAAGCTATGAGCCAAAAATACGCTTGTTCCGGTTGCTTTTAGGACGTTACTCAGACAGATACCACCACCAAATAGGATTAACACACCCCAGTCGGTTGTTTTCTCGATATCTTTCCACTCGACGGCGCGAGAAGCACCAAGTAGAAGGATGGCGCCAATAGCTACAAGAGTATCGAACTTCGCGAAGTCACCCAGCATAGCGTTAATAGGCTTACTGAATATCCACAACGTCACGGTCAGTAAGAAAATCGCCAACGTAATCATTTTGCCGTTTGTCCATTCGACTGGTTGATGGTCAAGGTCAAACTTGTGGCTAAGGTCAGGTTTAGTCATCGTGTACAATACGAGGATAGCGAGTGGCATTAATACTAGGGAAATAGGTACACCAAACTTCATCCATTCAGTGAAGCTAAGGCCAACTTCAGCGGCTGCAATTGCGTTTGGTGGGCTACCAACCAGTGTTGCAATACCACCAATTGAAGCACTGTAAGCGATGCCGAGTAGAACAAACAAAAAGGTGTTGTGGTTTTTCTTGGCGTCTAGCTTTGTCATCACACCCAGCACAAGCGGTAACATCATCGCGGCGGTGGCGGTGTTTGAAATCCACATTGACAGGCCAGCACTCACACCAAATAGCATGAATACAGCGACAGACATTTTTCCTCTTGCCAGCAATAGTACTTTATCTGCAATAGCTTGATCTAGCTTTTGTTTATGTAGAGCCGCAGCTAGTGCAAAACCACCCAAAAATAGAAAAATGATGGAGTTGGAAAAGTTATTCAGTGCGGCTTGAGTGTTGAACACACCCAAAAATACCGCAAGTAGTGGTATGAGCAGCGCAGTAATGCTGACGTGAATCGCTTCGGTTAGCCACAAAATAGCAACAAAAACTAAGATGCTCAGGCCGGTTACTACTTGTGGTTCAAAGGGTAAGGTATTAAACAAGATAATGAACAATAGGATATTCGCGTTCAAAATCATGCTGTTGCGAGTGAAGAACCAATTCTTCAATGTCACAGCGAGTGCGGTCATGGGTAGTGCTCCTTTTGCATTGCCTTTTGTCGGTTTTTTTATGGCAAAGTAACTGACTTGTAGTTATTTATTGATGAAATGTTACTTTGAATGCGAAAAAGAGTTTTGCCTGAATCGTAGAGCAAATTAGAAAGTGTGATGTTGAGAATTGGAAATGGGTAGAAAACTACCCATTTGTTTTATAGAAATGTTACTAGGCTTGTGAGCCACGTTATTCCTCTATTCGACGGGGACTTGAAGAGGCTCGTTAGCTGCTTTATTTGGCTCTTTTACTGCGACGATAGGTTCTTGAGGGCCAAGAAACTTAGGCTGCGTATTGATAATATACAGGTCTAAAAACGCTTTCACACGGGCTAGCAGTTCTCGAACACGCATCGATGTTTTTTGCTTGTTGGCCGTCGGCCCTGCTACCGCGAGACACTGCGCATCAATGCTGTAAGCATCAGCGATGAACAGTGCGCGTTCACAGTGAAAGCGCTGAGTCACAATCAGAAATCGCTCCGAAGCAAAAATTTTTTTTGCTCGTACAATCGAATCTAAGGTACGAAAGCCAGCATAATCAAGGTGAATCACTTCTTCAGGCACGCCTGCTTTAAGTAAGTCGCGTTTCATTGTCCACGGTTCGTTGTATGAACGGTGGGCGTTATCACCACTCAATAAAAACTGTTTTACTTTGCCTTGGTTGTAAAGCTCAATCGCCGCATTAATGCGATGAGTGTAGTAAGTGTTGAGGATCTTTCCGATGTATTTACTGGTACCAAGAACTACGGCAACCTCATGTTGAGGGATTTGCTCGTATTCAGTGAAAATGCTCTCTTTGGCTTGTAAAACCACCCACCGGTCGATGGCAATAACAGAAACAAGCAGACTAAGTGCAGAGATCGACAAAATCAAAGCAAATCGCTTCCAGGAAAATTTCAGCTTCCACTTTGATCTTATGCGAGAAAACAACAAAACGTTTTATATCCTTAACTAAAAATGTAGTTCTCATCATATCTGATAGAAACAAAAAGAGAGAAGCCCATTTATGCCAAAATCTGGTTAGGATGATAAAAAAATAAAAGCCCCTACATGGTAGGGGCTAATTATTAAACGAATTGTCTCAAGCTTAGAACGCAGTGCGTTTGTAGCGGCGGTAAACAGGTTGCCAGAACGACTGTTCAATCGCCACGTTCAATGCTTCATCAGTAATTTCTAATGCGACACCTTGTTCAATTGCCTTTTTACCAACGGCAAATGCGATTTTTTTCGATACTAAGTGGATTTCTTCCAGTGGTGGAAGTAGTGCACCACGACCGTTGATTGCTAGAGGAGAACATGTTGCTAGCGCGCGACTTGATTCCATTAGCATCTCGTCAGTGACACGTTTTGCATTGACAGCAAGTACACCAAGGCCAATGCCTGGGAAGATGTAGCTGTTGTTACATTGTGCAATAGGGTAAGTGCGACCTTCATGAACCACTGGCTCAAATGGGCTACCTGTTGCAACCAGTGCTTCACCATTTGTCCAACGAATGATGTCGTTCGGTGTCGCTTCCACGCGGCTTGTTGGGTTCGACAGTGGGAAGACAATCGGACGCTTACAGTGTTTATGCATTTCTTCGATGACTTCTTGGCTAAATAGGCCAGGAGCACCAGAAACACCAATTAGTACCGTTGGCTTGGCGTTACGCATAACATCGAGTAGTGAGAAGCCATTTCCTTCATTTTCCCACTCTTTCGTATTGGTATGCTTTTGCACCAAGCGTTGTTGGAAATCAAGAAGGTTAGGCATGCCTTCTTGTAACAGACCCCAACGGTCAACCATGTAAACTTGTGAGCGAGCTTGCTCGTCAGAAATTCCTTCCGATACCATTTGTGCGATGATCGCTTCTGCGATACCACAACCAGCAGACCCTGCCCCTAGGAAGGTAATACGTTGTTTAGAAAGCTGAGTTCCTGCTGCTTTACAAGCTGCAAGTAGGGAACCAACAGTAACAGCTGCAGTACCCTGAATATCATCATTGAAGCAACACACGCGGTCTTTGTAACGCTCTAGAAGAGGCATCGCATTTTTCTGAGCAAAGTCTTCGAACTGGATCAAAGCATCAGGCCAACGGCGCTGTACCGCTTGGATAAACTCTTCTACAAATGCATCGTATTCTGCACCCGTAATACGAGGATGACGCCAACCCATGTACATCGGATCAGCTAAGCGTTGCGGGTTATTGGTACCCACATCAAGAACGATTGGTAGCGTGTAAGCAGGGCTGATACCACCACATGCGGTATATAGTGACAGTTTACCGATTGGAATACCCATGCCGCCGATACCTTGGTCACCCAAGCCAAGGATACGTTCGCCATCTGTCACAACAATCACTTTAACGTTGTGGTTTGCTGCGTTGTTCAGCAAGTCGTCAATACGGTCACGGTTCGGGTATGAAATGAACAGACCGCGACCACGACGGTAAATGTTAGAGAAGTTTTCACATGCTGCGCCAACAGTCGGCGTGTAGATGATAGGCATCATCTCAGAAATGTGATTTTGCACTAGGCGGTAATACAATGTTTCGTTGGTGTCTTGGATATTACGCAGATAAATGTGTTTATCCATATCGCTTTCGAAACTTTTGTATTGCTGGTAGGCACGTTCCACCTGCTCTTGGATAGTTTCGGTCGACTCTGGAAGCAGACCTTCTAAGTTGAATGAACTACGTTCTTCAGCAGAGAATGCACTGCCTTTGTTCAAAAGAGGGGTTGCTAAAAGAGCCGGACCCGCATATGGAATATATAGTGGGCGTTTATCGTTGTTCATTGGGTGCCTTATGTAGGGTTGAAGGATGCGCACCAAATTTTAACGGGTTCACTATTTAGTTGTAAACATGCGTTGATGCACATCAATGTAATGTCGCAAAAAAATTCAGATACCGACGAAAATATCGGCAATATTGGTTGTTTAGAGATACCTAAAGCAGGATTTTTTTACTTGGGTATAATGTTTTGCATCATCAAATCAAATCCAATTTCTATGTTTCAACTACCTATCGACAGCCTGCAAGCCGAGTTTGACCATCATGTAAGCCTTAACCATCTTGTGGTGGAAGCCGAAACCGGGTCGGGTAAATCTACCCGCTTGCCCATGTGGGCGGCAAAACACGGACGCGTTCTGGTTATTGAACCACGTCGAATTGCTTGTACCTCGCTGGCTGAATTTCTTGCGGAGCAATCTGGAGAGCCAATAGGTCGCAAAGTCGGTTACGCGATCAAGCTTCATGCCTACTTTGATGAAAAAACCGAAGTTGTATTTGTGACTCCGGGGGTTGCACTGCGTTGGTTTTCGGAAAACAAGCTAGCAGACTTTGATGTCGTGATAGTGGACGAATTTCACGAGCGACGCTGGGATATTGATCTATTAACCGCCATTTTGAAGCAAGAAAATCAACATCGATTGATCGTCACTTCCGCTACCTTAGAAGGCGAAAAGCTTGCTCGTTACCTGAATGCTAAGCGCCTGAGTTCGGAGGGACGTTGCTTTCCAGTCACGGTGACACATCGTTCTACAGACAGCCGCTATTTACCGAACAAAAAGGGATGTGAACAGGAGGTTGTCGGAGCGGTAAAAGAAGCACTGGAAGATGAAGATGGCGATATTCTTGTTTTCATGCCTGGACGCAAAGAGATCACCCAATGTGCTCAGATGCTACAAAGTTGTGGCGATGTCATGGTGGTTAAACTTCATGCCTCGGTCAGTGATGAAGAACGACATCGTGCGTTGACGGTACAAAAGCAACGGAAAGTCGTATTGGCAACCAATGTCGCAGAAACCTCTCTGACCATTCCTAATATCCGGGTGGTAATCGATAGCGGCTTAGAGCGCAGAACTGTACAACGAAATGGACGTACAGCACTGACGTTAACCAACATTTCTAAGGCCAGTGCCGCGCAGCGAATGGGGCGAGCAGGTCGCGTTACCGAAGGGGCTTGTATTCGTCTATATGGTGAGCACGCGCCTTTAGAATTAGTGACGCCTCCAGAATTACACAGAGAAGAGCTCGTCGAGCCCATGCTGGCAGCGGCTTGTTGTGGGTACCGTCTCTCAACACTCGATTTTCTCGACTCAATTCCAGAAAAGTCGCTAGAGGCATCTCATTCGACGTTGTTATCCATGGAAGCGATTGATGAGGATGGCAATGTCACGCAGCACGGGAGAAAAGTATATCCACTACCCATTGATGCACTGTTTGCCGATCTCGTTACCAGAATTCAAGCGAAGCCAGAGAAGGAAGCAATGATTGATTTGGCTGCCGCCTTATCTGTGCCTGCGCAGCTCTATCAGCGACAAAGTGGTGAAGTTGCTGAGCTTCTATCTCAAGAGGAGCCATGCGGATGTGATGCCTCTTTGTTGATCCGTTTGGTTCGGGGGGAGCGACTTCCGGGCATTGTCATTGATGCCAGCGCACTCGAAGAGGCACAAGGTTTAGCGAAACAAATGCGAGAAGTATTTGAATTACCGGAACTTGACGTTGCCTCTCGATATAAACGTGAAGCGCTCTTTTTCTCCATCGCCTCATTGCACCCTGAGCTTGTGTTTGTCCGACGAGCTCGTCGAAGAGATGCCCTAGGAAATGGCGTAGTCGAGATGCTGGTTGGGCGTAACAGCCGCTTTCCTGATAAAGAAGAAGCGGCCATCGTGCTAGATAGCCATAGCGTGCCAGGACGAGGCGTTAAGCAAACACTGAACCTCGCATCGGTTATGATGCCTATCCCGCTGACATTATTACGCGAACTTGAATTTGGGGAGTGGCAACAAGGTGAGACGAATTATGAAGAAGAGACGCCAAGAGCAACAATGCACCTGGTCTACGCCGGACGAACAATCTGTACTGAACATCAAGCGTTAAAAGGTGATGTTGCTGTTCAGTCTATTGTCGAAATGATAGAAGACGAGACACTGTTACCAGGTTTTGCTTCTCAAAGAAAACAGCAAATCCAACACTGGAAACTCTACAACGCATTGGGCCTTAATGTCGAAGGAGAAGAGGTTAACGACTTGGCCTCCTTGACATTTTCTAGCTGGTTAAAGGATCAGTTGGAAACATTAGGCGTTGAAAATGTCGATGATATGGCGTTATTTGAACCGGAAGACTTAACATTTAACGGTGTTCCAGAATGGGAATACGACGATTTCACGGAGCAGTACCCTTTAGAACTTTCGCTGCCAGAACTCCAACTGGATGTTGAGTATTACGCGTCTCGCAAGCTGGTACAGGTCGTTTATCGAGAGGGAAACCGTAAGGGGGACCCGAAGCGTTGGGAGCTGCCACGTTGGGCTGGTTGGAAGATACAGTATAAAAAGGCCAGTCGAGTGATTGATGTAAAGTAGGTCGGCGGATGACGTTGTGACAAGAATTGATATTTTCTTGGTGAATCTATAATGATTTCATATTGATAGCGTTACTTGCGTGTTGTTTTTAGTTTCTTAATTGAAATATTAATCAATTGAATGCTTATATATGGCGAAGCTGTACATCAGTTGTTACAAAGCTGGTTTTAATATTTCCTTTTGTATGTAAATTAGGGCATAAAAGACGAATGTTTTATATCCCATTGCTATATCAAAACAGTTGAACGATATTTGGTATATCTCATTTTCGAGTGTCGGGGGCATAGAATGGATCAACAAGGAAAGACGTGCATTGAATTCGACTACACTAGCTTTTTAGGAGCGACAGGTAGTAAAAAATGGACCTTTTTAGAGGCATTTGCCACCATCGCGCCTATTTTCGGTTTGATGTGGAAACAGAACATTGCGGAATTGAGCAAGCCTGAAGATCGGTTGTGGGATGCCGCATTAAAATCGATGTCTTCTCGTAAAAGTGATGAATCCAATTTGGTCCGCTTAACCCAGTTAGCTAAACATGAAGGGATCAATGAATTGCGAGTCGTTATGCCATATTCGCTCGATGTTCAGCAAATCGAGTACATAGAATCTCGCAGTCAGTTGAAAGTGGACACGTCAGAACAAGATGTTCTTAACATCAAGTTTTAGGCTGAGTATTTCCACTTCATCGATGTACTACTTAACAATAGTGCAATGAAAAGCGACCTCAAAGTAGGTCGCTTTTTTATTTTGAGGTTTTTGTCACAGGTCTTAGGAAGTGTGATGAATATAGAGTATTTGCACTTAAATTAACAAAAATGTAACGTTTGGAAATGCAATTGTCATAACTAGCTTCTAACTTTGTGTTTTTAGGACAAATTACCGACTAAGTGGTTGGTACTGTAAGTTCGAATTAACGTCCCTTATTGGCATACAAGGATGATTGAGTCACCACGTCATTTGGGCATAAAAACAAACACAATAAGAAAGGAAGTCAATATGTCTTTGTCTCGTCGAGACTTTATGAAAGCTGCCTCTTCAACGGCGATTGTTACCGGGCTGGTGGGTTGTGGTAGCGATGCTAGTGAATCTGTTGCGGTTACCTTTGAGCACGGGGTGGCGAGTGGAGATCCTACTCAAACACAAGTAATCATTTGGACTCGTGTTACAACCTCAGCGAGCTACGCAGATGTAAGCTGGCAAGTTTCATCTAACGAAAATTTTACTGATATCGTGCAAAGTGGCACTTTTGCCACAGACACGAGCCGAGATTTCACGGTAAAAGTTGATGTTCAAAACCTCAACGCAAATTCTCGCTACTACTATCGATTCATGGTTGGAGATGTCACTAGCGAAGTCGGGCAAACTCAAACATTACCAGAGGGTGGTGTAGAAAAGGCATCCATGGCCGTTGTTTCTTGCGCAAACTATCCTGCTGGTTATTTCCATGTGTATCGAGAGATCTTAAATCAACATGAGCAAGAACCGTTTGATGTGGTACTTCATCTCGGTGATTACATTTATGAGTATGGGGCTGGTGGCTACGCTAGTGAAGATGCTGAGGCACTAGGGCGAGAGCCAAGCAAAGGCACTGAATGCATTACCTTAGATGATTACCGAAAACGGTATGCGCAATATCGCCAAGATGCTGATCTGCAAGCGTTACATGCGAGCCTACCAATGATTGCAGTCTGGGATGACCATGAGCTTGCAAATGATAGTTGGAAAAATGGTGCGGAAAACCATCAAGAAGAGGAAGGCCGCTTTAATGATCGTCGTGCAGCTGCGGCTGCCGCGTGGACAGAATGGTTGCCCGTTCGTGAAAACACTTTCTCAAACATGCTGATTTACCGTCAGTTTTCGTTTGGAAGTTTAGTCAATTTGATGATGCTCGACACGCGACTTGTGGGGCGTGATAAACCGTTGGATTATTTCTCGCTCAGCTCACCAACGATGGAAGCTATTGGCGGTTTAGTTGCCCAGTCGCGCAGTCAAGACCGAGAGCTGTTAGGCGGTGACCAACTCGCTTGGCTGATGGATGCGTTCAGTACGCACGACGCAACTTGGAATGTGCTAGGGCAACAAGTGTTAATGTCTCGTATGGAGTTGCCAAGTTCGGTTATGACCGCGATGTTTCAATTGTTTACTGCCACTGAAGAACAAAAAACAGAGGCGTTATTAGCGGTAAACTCTGCGATTACGGGTTATCTCTCTGACCCAAGTTTAGATACCATTGCTTTGCCATATAACCTAGATGCATGGGATGGTTACTACGTTGAGCGAGAGAACGTTTATCAACTGGCCAAAGCCAGCAGTGGTAACTTTGTCTGTTTGGCAGGAGATACGCACAATGCATGGGCAAGTGAGCTTAAAGACGTATCTAAGCATCCTATCGGGGTAGAGTTTGCGACTAGCTCTGTGAGTTCCCCTGGGTTAGAAGCCTACCTCGCGTTAGACCCTGTTGCGATCACTCAAATGGAATACACGTTGCCTCACTTAGTGTCAGAATTACAGTGGGCAGACATCAAACAGCGTGGCTTTATGCGCGTTACTTTTACGCCCGATAAGGCAGAGTCGACCTGGTATTTCGTATCAACGATTAAAGACAAAACATATCAGGTGACGACCAAGTCAGCCTCCACAACCGATGGCACTACGTTAAATATCGGCTAAGGTGAGCCTAATACGAAAAAAGTCCGCAGGCTAGTGCGGACTTTTTATTGGAAAGCGTTTAGCAATCTAGCGACAGTGCTAGTCAATCAATCCGTATTCTTTGCTCAGAACCTCGATGATTTCCGCTTTCGGATTCTCACTCAAATGAATCGGCTTGCCTGTAATCTTCTCGGCAATACCAATGTAAGTGCTCGAAATCGCCATCAAAGATTCGACGGGCAAAGCATTATCACGAGCGAGAGCTTCGCGCTCAGGCATACGTTCTTTGTTTAGCAAGATATCTGGGTCAGGGAAGTGGTTAAGTAGGAACTGGCGGAAACCTTCTTTTGAGTTCTCTACGATGTGACCTGCTTGGTACTCCTTAGCATCCCATATACGAGACGAGTCTGGTGTACCCACTTCATCCATGTAAATCAGCTTTTCATTGCCAGCAGCATCATGAACATAACCAAATTCGAATTTGGTATCGACAAAGATTTGGTCGATTTCTTCTAACGCTTGGCTGATAACGTTAAAGCCTTCTTTCAGCAATTTTTCGTAGAGTGCGATATCGTCAGCGCTTGAGAAGTTAAATGCTTCGTAGTTGTCTACGATGTTTTGACGAGTAATATTTACGTCATCCGCTTCTGGCACACCGGGAATGCCTTTTAGAATGCCTTTTGTGGATGGGGTCATTAGCAACTCTGGCAGTGCTTTGTCTTTTCCTAACCCTTCAGGAAGTTGGATTCCACAAAACTCGCGCTCGCCATTTGCGTAAGCGCGCCACATCGAACCCGTGATGTATTTGCGGCAGATGGCTTCGATTTTTACCGGTTTGGCTTTTTGTACAATCCAAACAAATGGGTGAGGAATGTCTAGAATATGGCTATCTGCTAAGCCATTTTCTTTGAACAGTTTGAACCAGTGATTAGAAATCGCATTAAGCGCAGCCCCTTTACCCGGGACACCATTAAGACCACCTTCAGCATGCCAAATACAATCGAACGCAGAGATTCGGTCGCTAATCACCATGATAGCCAAAGGCGCATCTGGCGCGACATTGTATCCTTTTTCTTTGATCAGTCGGGCGCTGTCTTCTTCAGTTAACCAGTAAACTGAACGAACTTTTCCACTATGAACGGGTTTATGGGTGCGAATTGGCAGGTCGTCATTGACGGCAAGTACTTGATTAGCAAGGCTCATTGCGACATTCCTATCATCTTAATCAAACGTCAGAAAGAGAAGATATTCAGCAAAATGTGGGCGCTGAATAAATCGAATGTGGGCATCATACCAGAACTATTTTAACTCGCCAGAGAAAAAGCAAACGTTTGCCTTTTTTCTTTAATACAAAAAAAAGCCCCCTTAAAAAGGAGGCGAGATGCAGGATAGATAACGTCGAACTTATTAGTGGTACTTATTAACTCTGCCTTCGACGAAAAAGACTTCACACTGATAGCGTTGCGCCATGTCGCGCAACATCGATTGATTCATAAGTGCAATTTTATTTGATGCGACAACAGCACTGGCATTACCTGATCGGATGGCTTTGATCACGATCTCGACTTCTGAAAGCTGTTGAGAGGGCTTCATTTGAATAACGTTTTTACAGCAAATATTAGAAGCAGTGAGTTGTTCAAAGTCTGGACGAGGGCAGTCTGCTGTAAACAAAATCCATTGTTTCTGCTGCGATAAAACAGCCAGCTTAGATAGAAGCCGATCCGAAACGGCCATGGGCTTAGTTGCTTGTGCCAATACGTTGTAGCGAGAGTATGTATGAGATTGACTTTGTAACTGCATCTTACTGTTCCTTTATACATGCTGTATGCCTGTACAGTAGTTTGTTTTGGCGACCTGATCAACAAGTTTCTCAAAAGTTATTTGCGGTTTTTTGAGAAGGAAATAAAAGGATTTTATTTTAAGTAATTGAATTTATTTGTTTATTTTTCATTTCTGATATGTCTAACATCAATTTAAAAATGTGAGGTGAGTAGAAAGTTGGACGAGAGACATACAGGGGTTTACTACTGTATATACAGGTGTTGTTTCATGGACAGTGGTTTGTATACAGTAAGAGAGGGCTGATAACCGATGCGACGTGCTATGTAGGATAGGAGGGAATACGAGATAGAAATTGGAAATAGGCTTGGCCGATCAAAAAAGCGCCTTAAAAGGCGCCTTTGAAAATCAGTTCCATTGATTCCGTCTTGCTTAGCTCGCTCGTTGCAAGCGTTCGCGCATTTGCAATTCGCCTTGGTTAAATAGGCGCACGTCGATTTTTGCCATGTCGTAACAAGCTTTACATGAGTAATGGTGCTTGCCATCTAAATAATCGTGACGAGTTACAAGACTAGGTTTTTTACACCAATCACAGGTGCCTTCTTCAGTGAACATTGATTTTCTCCCCACCTAGATTAATTTGAGTCGTTAGGTGTTATTTTGCGCCGGGCATTATGGCATAAAAGCGCGACTTAAGTTAAATGTCTGTTAATTTCTTTGAGAGGGAGATCGATTGCGGTGCTTGATTATATGGGAATAAAAGCATGGCAGCCAAAGTATCCTGACCTATTTTTACTGTTTTGTAACATTTTGTGAGACGAGCTTAAAGGCATGATTGAGTCGCTTCATTTCTTCTTCACTGCCCCTTGTGTCAGGATGATAAAGCTTTGATAATTGTCTATAGCGTAGCTTGATTGCCTGTAAATCAGGGATGGTTTGTGGTGTGTAGCCAAACATAGCACACGCGACGCTTAGCTTATGGTTTTCTGCCTGAGTTTTGGATTTCTTAAATTCTCTGAATACTTTCTCTAACTGACGCTTCAGTTGCTTGTTCGTAAACTCTAGCTCTTTTATTTTTTCCGCCATTCGTTGATTTTGGCTTTCCTCTTTGGCTTCACGCGCTTTTCTATTCTGCTTAAGTTTTTTGATCGCGAGGAAACTTAAGCCGCTGATGATGAGGATCGCCGCTAGCCAAATCAGCCATAGAAACTGCGAGTGTTTTACTTTGGGGGTTGCAACTGTGCTTTTCTCTTCTTGTGTTTGCTCTGCTTTTTTATCGAGCGACTTTATTTGCGAGACTTGTTTAGCTCGTAGTTGGTTGAAGCGCAGCTCTAACAGTTGATTATAAGCTTGTTCTGCTGCTGGATTATGCTGAGAAGCCATTTGATACAAGGCTTCAGTCAATTGAGAAGTTGTGACCTTACCTGGATTGCGCTGAATAAAATCGGCGAGAAGAAAGCCACGATCGGTTGGGTCATTGAGTGCGATAGAGGTTAGCCAATATAACGCTTGTGTTTCATTTTTTTCGCCATTTATCCCTTTAGCAAAGTCGTTCGCGAGCTGTTTTTGCGCAGGGAGGTAACCTTGGTTGGCGGATTGCTCTAGCCAGTAGCGCGTTTCTGGTGAGGCTTCAGCTTCGTTTGATGCCAATAATTGTTGTGCGTACTCGTATTGTTCGATGGGGTCATTTGGAGCTTGAGAGGCAAGTGAGTAGCCAGAAAAGCTGAGGCTAAATAAGCAGAGTAGGGCAGACGTTTTGACAGACATTAATATGTCAGGCCTAACGATAATGGTTAGGCCTGCTCCGGTAATTTTTTATTATTACCGTTATGGTGCAACCAAATTACTTCAGTGGCAAGATCTGGATTTCAACACGACGGTTGCACGCACGACCTTCAGAAGTTTGGTTTGAGCAAATTGGGTTACGTTCGCCGTAGCCGCGTGCAATTGCACGACCAGGTGCAACGTTTTGAGATACTAGGAATTGACGTACGGACTCTGCACGGCGCTCTGACAACGTTTGGTTGTATGACTCACTGCCTGTGCTATCCGTGTAACCGTCAATAACGAGACTGGTATCTGGGTACTCAACTAGGATGCGAGCAACACCGCGTAGAGTATTATGGATACTAGCATCAAGCTGGTAAGAGCTTGAAGAGAAGCCGATACCGTTTTCCATACGCAGTAAAAGCTGATTTTCACCAACACGCTGAACTTGTACGCCAGAGTTTAGCAAAGCGCGACGTAATTCCGCTTCTTGTTGGTCAAAGTAGTAACCAACGCCAGCGCCAGTCGCTCCGCCTGCGGCTGCACCAATGAGTGCATGCTGACGACGTTCTTTAGCATCATCACCCGTTGCTAGGCCGATTGCTGCGCCAGCGATCGCACCAATAAGCGCGCCTTGCGTGGTGGAGTTAGTTTCGTATTCACCCGTTGTTGCATTTTGGCGTTGAGTGGCTTGACAGCCAGTAAGAGCTAGCACTAGAGCTAGTGCAATAGGCATCTTTTTCAAGGGAAAATCTCCGTATAAAACTGAGGCGAAACCATGCCTCATAATGGGATGCGAATTATGAATAAACAAGCATTAATATTTGTTATGAGAAAGTAAGATTGATAAGAGTTTCTGTAAGAAAATTCCTATCAATACTGCCAAAGCTCTCAAAGTAAGCCCCATCGACATCGAAGTCATTGCTGCTTATGTGAATCCTTTACTATCCTGGCTATTTCGATGAATCGCCCAACATTTTGCGTGCTTGTTCGCCGCCCACTCCACGGTTAACTGAAACCTTTCTACCTTTCTTTAAGCCCACTTCGTAGTCTTCAGTTAGGTTTTTCATCGCTTCTTTCAATTGCTTCTTGAACGTTTCGCGGTCAATGTTTTGGAATTCTTTATCAATATAGTCATTAATTTTATTGGCCGACTCTTCATCTGGAGAAATAATTGGCAATTTTTCAATCGCGCCTTCCACCCAGCCAGATACAAATGAGTTCACACGGCGAGTCACTTCCTGAGAAGAGGTGCCTGTGCCAGCAAAGCTGTTTCGGAATTGTCCGGTACTTTCGTTCATCTCGCGATAAACAATATCGAAAGCAAATGCAGCAAAAATAGCGCGATCTGCTTCACCGATAAATTCGACACGTTTGAGCCCTTTGTGATTCAACAATACTGCTTCGACACCGAATTTTGTGTTAATGCCGCGAATCACTCGCAATATGGTAGAACTGATGTTCGCTGGTAGCAGATGAGAAGATTGTGTTTTTCCCATTCTGATGAACTCAATATCGTCTTTATCGAGACCATATTTAAGCATGAGGCGATGTGCCATTTTGATAGCATTGGCAGCCTCATTAACATTAGCGGAATTGCCCAGTTCTAAGCACTTGGCGATTTTTTTCAGAGCTTTTTGTTTATCCATCGACAACCAGTAACGAAAGCAGAAAATTTATGAAGTCAGACATATTACCTTTTTTGACATAAAAACGAAATACAAGGTGGGACTGAAGATAATTTCTGCACATAAAAAGAAGCCTCGCATTAAGCGAGGCTGGCGTTTTAGTTCGTCGTAATCAGTATGAAGTCGTACTTGTGTCTAAGAAGCCATTCTTCATTAAGATTCGTTAGAATTACAACCCGAGCTGGTTGAGCAAGTCATCGGCATCATCGTTTGAACCCGACGATTTAGATTCTTTCTCAGCCAACTGTTTACGTGTTGCCTCTAAAATGTCGTCTGGGTTTTCGTCTTCAGCAACTTCAAACTCTTCCAGTTGGATGAACTCAGTTTTATCCATTGCTAGCTCGAGATAGAAAATATTGTTGTTTTCGGTGGAGAACGTCACTCTGCGCGCTTGAGGGCGGTCAAGGTTGGTATCAACTTGTAAGATAACTTGCTTATTCAGCGCCAGCATTTTTGGTTGGTTTTGTGTGATGTTCGTTTGCAGGTCTTTACGAATTTTATTAGTGAAGTCTCCGACCAGTTGATTCATGAGTTCACCCAGAACATCGCCTACCTCGTCAGAAGTATGAGATATTGCCAGCTCTTCTTCTGGCATGCCCATATTACGCATGTAGTTGGTGTAGATCTCCAGTGCGGCTTTTGCCGTAAAATTAATCACAACTAGCCCGGTAAATCCGCCATCAAACAGAACAAAACAGCCAAAATCTGGTTTGAGGCTAGTCTTGTGGATTTTTTGCACCATTGCTGAATAATTTACTTGAGAAGATGTCGCCGAAGTAAGTACGCCAGAAACAGACTGGCAAAGTTTGAGAAGGATATCTTCAGTGGTCACAATTTTATTTTTTTTCATTCTGAAAACTCATCTAGAAACGCGATTCGTTCCCCAATGTAAGGCATCAAGCGTGAAAAAATAAAGCATAAGTTTAATTATTGTATCGAGATTCTGATTTGCTCGTCTTTTTAAATGTTGTAAAGTGACGAAATTCAAAGAGTATTACTTCACTAACTCTTTTGTGGTGTTTTTTTTCGCTTAGCGCCAATTTGTATGAGAAGTGAGCAAATAATTACACAACCCGCAGCTGATCGGATCAGCGTCGTAGGGGCAGGAAGCAAATGTTACCAAGATTACACTCGCAAACTGATGTCGATCCTCTTGTTCTTAGTTTTCTGAAAGAGCTTGAGCACGCCGGATTCACTGGCGATATCGAAAGCCAATATTCAAGCCGACTAGCGGTTGCCACTGACAACAGTGTTTACCAGCAACTTCCTCAGTCTGTCGTTCATCCCAAAACGACAGAAGATGTTTCTCTCCTCGGGAAACTGAGCAATAAAGAAAAGTACGAACGAATTACCTTTTCACCTCGTGGTGGCGGCACAGGGACCAATGGTCAGTCGCTAACCAAAGGTATTGTGGTGGATATGTCTCGTCACATGAACAAAGTGCTTGAGATTAATGAGAAAGAAGGCTGGGTTCGTGTACAAACTGGTGTAGTGAAAGACCAGTTAAATGACGCTGTTCGCCCTTATGGCTACTTCTTCTCTCCAGACTTATCTACCAGTAACCGTGCAACGATTGGCGGCATGGTCAACACCGATGCTTCTGGTCAAGGTTCTCTGAAATACGGAAAAACATCCGATCATGTTTTGTCGCTACAAGCGGTGTTTGCTGATGGTTCAATTTTAGAGTCGGACTTGTCTCATGGTTACCCAAAAGAAGGCGAGTTTGCTGCCAAGGCGCTACGTGTAACGGAATCCGTATGTCGTGAAAAACGCCAGCAGATCGTAGATAAGTTTCCTCCTCTTAACCGATTTTTAACGGGCTACGATTTAAAAAATGCCTTGAATGAAGACGGTGACCGTTTCGATATCACACGAGTACTGTGCGGCGCTGAAGGTTCATTGGCATTCATTACCGAAGCGAAGCTTAACCTGACGCCAATTCCGAAAGCGCGTACTTTGGTTAACGTTAAATACAACAGCTTTGATTCGGCACTGCGTAATGCACCGTTTATGGTAGAAGCGAAGGCGTTGTCTGTAGAAACCGTTGACTCAAAAGTGCTTAATCTCGCGAAGCAAGATATCGTTTGGCACACCGTGAGCGATTTACTTACCGATGTTCCAAATAAAGAGATGCTTGGCATCAATATGGTGGAATACGCAGGTCAGGACGAAGAGGAAGTTGCTGCTCAGGTTGCAGCATTGACCGCCAAGCTCGATACCATGTTGGAAACAGAAGAAGCGGGCATTATCGGCTACCAAGTTTGTAACGATGTAGCGAGCATTGGGCGTATTTACAACATGCGTAAAAAAGCGGTGGGTTTGTTAGGCGCAGCAAAAGGTCGTGCTAAACCGGTCGCATTCGCTGAAGATACTTGTGTGCCACCAGAAAACCTGGCGGACTTCATTGTGGAGTTTCGAGAACTGTTAGACAGCAAGTCTCTGAATTACGGCATGTTTGGTCACGTCGATGCTGGGGTGCTTCACGTACGTCCTGCGTTGGATTTGTGTGACCCGCACCAAGAAGCATTGATGCACGAAGTTTCTGATGAAGTGGTTAAGCTGGTGGCGAAATACGGCGGTTTGATGTGGGGTGAACACGGCAAAGGTTTCCGTTCAGAATATGGCCCTGAGTTTTTCGGTGATGAGTTGTTTACTGAACTGAGACGTGTGAAAGCGGCATTCGATCCACACAACAAAATGAACCCGGGCAAAATCTGTACACCGCTGGATAGTGATGCAGAGCTTGTCAAAGTTACCGATACCAAACGTGGTTACTATGACCGTCAGATTGACGTTCAAGTACGTGACAGCTTTAAACAAGCGATGGAATGTAACGGTAACGGTTTGTGTTTTAACTACGATACCAGCTCGCCAATGTGTCCATCGATGAAAGTAACAGCCGATCGTCGTCATTCACCGAAAGGTCGTGCGGGTTTGGTTCGCGAGTGGTTGCGTCAGCTTACTGAGCAAGGCATTGATATTCTTGACTTAGAAAAGCAAACACTAGAAAACAAAACATCAATCAAAACCATGATTGACCGCGTACGTCATTCTATCAATCGTCGTCACGAGTATGACTTCTCTCACGAAGTGTATGAAGCGATGAATGGTTGTTTGGCGTGTAAAGCGTGTGCGAGTCAGTGTCCGATTAAAGTCGATGTTCCGAGCTTTCGCTCGCGCTTTTTAAACATCTATCACTCTCGTTACCAACGTCCTGCAAAAGACTATCTGGTTGCCAACATTGAGACTATGCTGCCGATGATGGCGAAAGCGCCAGGTGTCGTAAATGGTGTTTTGAAGCAGTCGTGGGTGAAAAGTTTAACGGCATCTACGGTCGGGTATGTCGATGCGCCGTTGTTATCAGTACCCACCTTGAAACAACGAGTAGAGTCGCTGACAACGCCTTATGATCTGCAAGCGCTCAGTGGTTTGTCTTCGTCTGAAAAGAGCAAGCATGTTTTAATTGTTCAAGACCCATTCACTAGTTACTACGACGCTGATGTCGTTGAAGACTTCGTTAAGTTATTGAAAAAGCTGGGTATGAATCCGGTGCTTCTGCCGTTTAAGCCGAATGGTAAAGCACAACACATTAAAGGGTTTTTACGTCAGTTTAAGGACACAGCAGCCGACACAGCGAAGTTCTTGGCGATGGTAGCGGATTTGGATATCCCATTAGTTGGCGTCGATCCTGCTTTGGTGCTGTGTTATCGAGATGAATACGCTGAAGTGCTTGGCAGTAAGCGAGGTAATTTCGATGTACTAACAGCCCACGAATGGCTTTACCCAAGACTAGAAGCGTTTGAAAGCGGAGAGCATAAGGCGCAGGAACCTTGGTATCTGTTTGCTCACTGTACTGAGAAAACCAAAATGCCAAATGCGGAAAAAGAGTGGGGCGCTATTTTTGCTCACTTTGGTGCAGTTTTGAATACGGTACCTGTTGGTTGTTGTGGTATGGCGGGTACGTTTGGTCATGAGGTTGATAAGTTGTCGATGTCGAAAGACATTTACAATTTAAGCTGGAAGCCGAGCTTAGATAAGTTGGATAACGAGAGATGTTTGATTACAGGCTATTCTTGCCGCAGCCAAGTTAAACGCTTTGAAGGAACGAAGCCCAAGCATCCCGTTCAGGCGCTGTTAACTTTGTTGTAATCGGACTAAATCAAGCCCAGTTTTACTGGGCTTTTTAGAAACCGTATTTAGACCCTTTCAAAGGATATGAATCTTGAGAAAACTTGAACTCAAAGTCCCACCTGTTGTGGTGTTTTTGCTAGTCATACCTTTGATGTACGGACTTAAAGTTTTGACGCCGAGCATGAACATTCGAGTTCCCTTTGTTGAATTTGTAGTAGGTGTATTAACTTTGTTGTCTGGCTACATGGGCATTGCTGGCGTGTATGAATTTCGCAAAGTAAAAACCACAGTGAACCCAGTAAAACCTGAAGCGGCATCTTCTGTTGTAAGAACTGGTGTGTTTGCCTTTTCACGCAACCCTATGTACACGGCATTATTGCTTCTAATCATAGCAACTGGTTTGTGGTGGCAGCACTTGAGTGTGGTGCTTTGTGGCGTGATATTTGTCAGTTATATGAATCGGTTTCAAATCAAGCCTGAGGAACGCGTTTTAGAGCGATTGTTTGGTGAAGAGTATGTGGATTATAAAAACCATGTTCGTCGTTGGCTCTAAACATTGCGTTTAGTTTTGTTTGGATGAGACATAAAAAGAAAGCCCAACGGTCGACGTTGGGCTTTCTTTTAGTAAACACGTTTTTTGTGCGCTTCTGATAGGGCAGTCGACTAGGCTGCCTTAACGAACTTTGCTAGGAATGCATCCTTACGTTCATTAAAGCGGCGTACAAGGTCGTCAACCGCTTCTTGGTCATATGGCTTCAAGCCACTTGCAACCATGCGCTTAATACCTTTACCAACGACTTCACCGTCTTCTTTGAACGCAAAGTTTAAGGTGACTACACCTCGTTTTCCTTCTACGTCGAATGTTGCGCCAGTGAAATCCACCTCTGGATGCGTAAGGTCTAAGCGTGAAAATTCGACTTCCATGCTTTCATAAATAACTAATGGACGCTGGCAGTTAATCATCATTTGCTTCTCTTCCATAAGAGGAACCATGATGTGAGGGAAGTTCATACCAGAAAATTGCACGTAATTTGTCACTACATGCTCAATAAATGCCGGATCGTGGTTAGTTTCACCTTCACGGGACATGTGTAAGTATTCTTTACCTGCCTCGTCAACAACAGCGCTTTCTTTGTCACACTTATTTTCAATATGAAGTGCTACACCATCGTTTACCATGCCAGAGAAGTTAAAACGCATCTTTTGGCTAACGCCTTCTTTACTAAGAAGCACAGCGAAAAGTAAATCTCCAGGGACACAAAAGCGTTTGTTGTCTTCATCATGAATTGGGTTGTAGTCACCTGCGACACGTTTTGCAAAGTGGCTTGCTTGTTCGCGAGTGAACTGAAACTGGTGATTAGTGTTTGAAAAATAAGGTGTTAGAAACATAATTTTTACGTAGTAACCAAAACTGTGTGGGATTATATGCGAATATCTGCGTAGCAATGGTCCATCCAGTGAAAACTTCACCGTATCCTAACAATAAGACACTATTTCGGCGGATAAACCGTTAAAAACGCATACTTTAGCAACGCTTTTATTTGTGAAAACAATAAACAACGACCTTTTCGCTCGCCTATCTTTTAAAGTATAGCCATCAAAGTAGACAGGCGTTCATAAATAGTGCCATCAACATGTTTAATCGTATGTAAAAAGGCTCCACGCTGAACGTAGAGCCTTCAAGTCATTATCTGTTTATTCGATGAAATGCCAGTTATGCTTGGTTATTGAACACTTGGTAACAAGCTCTCTGGCATGAGCGTGTTGTGAATAGCCAGCTTAAGCAGAGTATTTGCCTGTTCAATGTCTGGAGCAAAGTAGCGATCTTTATCGTAGAACGATACTTTTTCACGCAACATTTGTTTCGCAATCTCAATACGCTCAGAGGACTTGTTTGGCGCTCTAAAGTCTAGGCCTTGTGCTGCTGAGAGGTATTCGACAGCCAGAATACCGCGAGTGTTTTCGCCCATTTCTTTCAATCTGCGAGCCGCGAATGTTGCCATTGAGACGTGATCTTCTTGGTTTGCAGATGTTGGCAAGCTGTCTACTGACGCTGGGTGAGCGAGCGTTTTGTTTTCACTTGCTAACGCAGCAGAGGTCACCTGAGCGATCATGAAACCAGAGTTCACACCACCATTGTCGACTAAGAACGGTGGCAGTTTTGATAGCGCGCTATCGATAAGTAATGCCATACGACGTTCAGACAAGCTGCCGATCTCGGCAATCGCAAGTGCTAGGTTGTCGGCTGCCATTGCAACAGGCTCCGCGTGGAAGTTACCGCCAGAGATGATGTCACCATCTTCAGCAAACACCAACGGATTATCTGATACGGAGTTCGCTTCTACTTGTAATACTTCCGCCGCATTGCGGATTTGCTGTAAACACGCACCCATCACTTGAGGCTGACAGCGCAAAGAATACGGGTCTTGTACTTTTTCACAGTTAGTGTGCGAATCACCTATTTCACTCGATGTGTCTAACAAATGACGGTATGCGAGTGCTGCGTCCATTTGGCTGCGATGACCACGTACACGGTGAATGCGCGGATCGAATGGACGTCGGCTGCCGAGAGCGGCTTCAACAGACATTGCACCACAAACGGTTGCTGACGCGAAAAGGTCTTCCGCGATAAACAGGCCTTCCAATGCGAACGCTGTGGATGCCTGAGTCCCATTTAGTAGCGCTAAGCCTTCTTTTGGCGCCAGAGTGATAGGCTCTAGACCTGCGATTTTTAATGCTTCTTGCCCGGAAATGATATTACCGTTGTGGCGAGCTTGCCCTTCTCCCAGTAATACTGTGCTCATATGGGCTAGAGGAGCTAAGTCACCTGATGCGCCAACAGAGCCCTTTTTAGGTACGCAAGGGTAAACTTGTGCGTTGACTAGGTCGGTCAGCATATTGATGACTTTTAGGCGAATCCCAGAAAAGCCACGAGACAGACTATTGATTTTTAATACCATCATCAGACGAACCGTTTCATCTGACATAAACTCACCGATACCTGCCGCATGAGAAAGAACGATACTGCGTTGCAGTGTTTCTAAATCTTCTGGTGCTATTCGTGTGTTAGCCAATAGCCCAAAACCAGTGTTAATTCCGTAAACCGTTCGATCTTCCGCGATGACTCGGTCTACGACCTGTGTGCTTTCTTCAATGGCCGGAATGGCTTCAGGATCCAAAGTAAGGTTGACTGGTGAACGGCTCACTTGGCGTAGTTCGTTTAAGCTAATATGACCTGGCTTTAGCGTTAAATTTAACATCTCTTTCATCCTTACTTGAGCTTCTTCAGTTCTTCGTTGAGCATTGGCAAATCTAGCCCTTGCTCTGCTGCACATTGTTTAGCGATATCGTATCCCGCATCAGCATGACGCATCACGCCTGTTGCTGGGTCGTTATGCAGCACGCGGGCAATACGTTGTGAGGCATCTTCACTGCCGTCACAGCAGATAACCATACCTGAGTGTTGCGAGAAGCCCATACCTACGCCACCACCGTGGTGCAGTGAAACCCAAGTTGCGCCGCCCGCCGTGTTGAGTAGCGCGTTTAATAATGGCCAGTCTGATACGGCGTCAGAACCGTCCATCATACCTTCGGTTTCACGGTTCGGGCTTGCTACAGAGCCAGAATCTAAGTGATCTCGACCAATGACAACGGGCGCTTTAAGTTCGCCATTTTTTACCATTTCGTTGAATGCTTGACCAAGACGCTCACGATCTTTAAGACCAACCCAGCAAATACGCGCAGGTAAACCTTGGAACTGGATGCGTTCGCGAGCCATATCTAGCCAGTTATGTAAGTGCGGATTATCTGGAATTAGCTCTTTTACTTTTTGGTCGGTTTTATAAATGTCCTCAGGATCGCCAGAGAGAGCAGCCCAACGGAAAGGACCGATACCTTCACAGAATAGAGGACGAATGTAGGCTGGAACGAAGCCAGGGAAATCAAATGCGTTTTCTACGCCTTCTTCCAAGGCCATCTGGCGGATGTTGTTACCGTAGTCGAGTGTTGCGGCGCCGCGATTTTGCAGCTCTAACATCGCTTGAACTTGCACAGCCATGGATTTTTTCGCTGCTTTTACGACCATTGCTTCATCTTGCAAACGCATTTCTGCTGCGTGAGACATGCTCCAGCCTTGTGGTAAATAGCCATTGAGCGGGTCGTGTGCAGACGTTTGGTCTGTTACGACATCAGGCGTGATATTACGTTCTACTAGCTCAGAGAAAACGTCTGCTGCATTACCTAGTAGACCAACCGATACTGGTGTGTCTGACTCTTTAATGATAGCTAGCGCTTCATCTAAAGAAGTCGCTTTCTTATCGACATAGCCTGTACGTAGGCGGTAATCGATACGTGATTCATCACACTCTACTGCAATCATGGAGAAGCCCGCCATTGTACCAGCGAGAGGTTGAGCACCACCCATGCCACCGAGACCACCTGTTAGAATCCAACGGCCCTTTGCTTCACCGTCAAAGTGTTTTTTTGCAACAGATACGAACGTTTCGTATGTGCCTTGTACGATACCTTGCGAGCCAATGTATATCCAGCTGCCAGCGGTCATTTGGCCGTACATCATCAAGCCTTGTTTATCGAGCTCGTTGAAGTGTTCCCAGTTTGCCCAATGCGGAACAAGGTTTGAGTTTGCGATAAGCACGCGTGGAGCATTTTTATGGGTAGGGAAAACACCAACAGGCTTGCCTGATTGAACTAAAAGCGTTTGGTCATCTTCGAGTCTTTCAAGTACTTCAACAATCTTGTCGTAACATTCCCAGTTTCGCGCTGCTCGGCCAATGCCGCCATATACAACCAGTGAATGTGGATGTTCTGCAACATCAGGATCAAGGTTGTTCATCAGCATACGAAGAGGGGCTTCGGTTAGCCAAGATTTTGCGCGCAGTTTATCTCCGTGAGGTGCACGAATTGTTCTGCTTGTATCAAGTCGTGGATCTTGTCCCTGGCGCTGTGTCATTTCAGACTCCTTTAGTTTCTCGTGATGACCAAGTACTTGCTTGGTCGTAATAATCAGTGGCATCTGGGATGCATTATGGTTTGTGCTGTTTTTCCGCCATTGCGTTGGCGATATCCCAACACAAACGGGCAGCTAATCGTGCTGTTTGACTATCGAAGTCATAATTTGGGTTGTATTCGGCGATATCAGCCAGCATTAACTTATTTTTGTAATGAAGAATTCGATCTAAAAAGGGGGCAATTGTGTCGTAACTCACTCCCCGAGCTGCTGGTGCGCTGACTCCAGGTGCGGTTGCAGCAGGGAATACATCCAGATCAATAGTCAAATAGAGGTAGTCACAGTCGTCAATAAAATGCTGAAGCTGAGTTAAGTGATAACTGTGGTTTAAGTAGCAGAGCTGATTGTCCTCTACATACCAAACATTTAACGCATCTGCTTTTTCAAATAGCGCTTTAGTGTTGCTACTGCGGCTTACACCAATACAAGCGTAATGAAAGTCCCAATCGTTACGTTGACAAAAATGGTGAATTTGGTTGAAGGGTGTACCAGAGCTCGGTCTTATGTCGGCGAGGTTACTCTCGAATGCGCGCAAATCGAAATGCGCATCGAAATTGATAATGCCGATTTTAGGCTTCTTCTCTGGATGGTGCGCTTTAAAATATTCCGCTAAGCCGGAAAACGAGGCCCACGCAATCTCATGCCCACCACCCAGCACGATGACTGGCGTATGGGGCAGTGCGCTTGAAATGGTTGCTGCACATAGAGCTTGGCTCTCTTCCAGTAAGTCGTCTTCACACACCACAGTACCTAAGTCATATAGTGGGGCGTCTTGGTGCCATGCTAAATTAGCGAGTGCTCGTCGGATTAAGTCAGGCGCTTTTTTCGCGCCAATGCGTCCTTTGTTTCTCGCAACGCCAGCGTCGGTAGCAAAACCGAGTAATGAGACGCCATGCGCAACGGCACTCAACTCATCTGCTTTTTGGCGTTGAACAACGTGATGAATTCGCTGACCAAGCTTGCCGTCCTCGGCATCATGACGGCCTTGCCAATGAAATAGGGGAGAGTGTAGGTCGAATTGAGACATATTATTGGCCTCCGTGTGAAATGTATTCACCATTTACTATACGACCTACCAGACGTTTTGCTCCGACTTGATAGCTTAAATCCGCAGGGCTTTCGATATCCCAGATAGAGAAGTCCGCATCAAACCCTACTTTGATTTCGCCACGTGAGTTTTGATAACCCAGAGCTTTGGCTGCATGTTGCGTTACACCACGCAGTGCTTCTTGCGGTGTAAGGCGAAATAGTGTGCACGCCATATTCAGCATGAGTGTGAGATCAGAAAATGGTGATGTACCTGGGTTGACGTCCGTAGCAATTGCCATCGGCACGTTATGCTCTCTCAACAACTCAATCGGTGGTAACTGAGTTTCTCTTAGAAAATAAAAAGCGCCAGGCAATAGAGTGGCGACAGTGTTTGATCGAGCAAGTGCTTTAACACCTTGCTCATCTAAAAACTCGATGTGATCCGCTGACAGACCGTTGTATTGCGCAGTGAGGGCTGTACCACCGAGATTAGAAAGCTGCTCAGTATGCCCTTTAACCTTTAAGCCGTGACGTTTTGCAGCTACAAACACTTTTTCTGTTTGTTCAAGATTGAAACCAATCGATTCACAAAAAACATCGACACTCGTAGCTAATTCTTCCTTTGCGACAACAGGGATTATGTCCTGACAAATGTGCTCAATATAATCATCTGCACGACCTTGGAACTCTGGCGGAATGGCGTGAGCGGCGAGAAGTGTAGTGGTGATTTTAACTTTGCGCTCTTGTTCAAGCATTTTGGCTGCACGGAGCATTTTTACTTCATCATTCAGTGTCAATCCGTAGCCTGATTTCACTTCGACAGAAGTGACGCCGCTCGCGAGTAGCCCGTCTAAACGTGGCAACGCTAACTCAACTAATTGCGCTTCGGTTGCTGAACGCGTCGCATGCACCGTTGAAAGTATCCCACCGCCTTGTTTGGAAATTTCTTGATATGGCACGCCGTTTAAGCGCATTTCAAATTCGTTGGCACGATTGCCCGCGTAAATAAGATGAGTGTGGCAGTCGATCAAACCTGGCAGAACTAACTTGCCTTGAAGGTCGATACTCTGAGCGTAATGTTGGGCAGACAGCAGAGACTCGGTTTGCGGTGCGTCTTCACCAATGGCACAAGTACTGATCGCAACGATTTTTCCAGATTGAATACCAATGCGCGCTGGAGGCGTTGGAAGGTATCCGCATTCTCCCGATTGCATGGTAACTAGACGTGCGTTTTCAATCAGCAAATCCATGTTTGTGTCCCTGTGTTTATTTGTATCATTAAATGTATATACAAATAAATAGAGCAAAATAAGAACACTGACAAGATTGATGTTGCTAAAATGTGATCAAAACGTAGATCTAGAGGACAAACCTTGTCCTTAAATGAGCACTTTTGAGCTCAGCTTATATTTGTTACCAGGGTGATAAAGTAGGGCGGTACTGACTAACTTATCTTGGCTCCACGTTCTGCGATTCAAGAGAAGGCAAGGTTCATTGGCTTGCATTTTTAAGTCTTGCTTAATACGGCTTTCAGGCACAATTGCCTCTACAGTATGTTCTATCGCGCTGAGTGGGCAATTATCTGACAGGTATTGATTTGGAGTGATTTGTGTGAAGTCTTGATTTAAATAACTCGGGGCATATTGGCTATTCACCCAGCGGAGCTCCAATTGAATCGGCGTTTGGTCTTCATAGTGAATAATTTCACTGTAAAACACTGTCGTGCCTAGCATAACGCCGAGTTTTGTCGCAATGTTGTCATCTGCTTTTATGGCAATCTGTTTGAGCACTTTACTGCCATACTTTCGCCCTCTATCGCTGACTTCTTCGGCAATGTTTCGAATGTCTAGCAGGGGAGATTCTGACTTTTCACCAGGATCACACACGAACGTGCCTAAGCGTGGGCGACGTTGTAATCGGCCCTCATTTACTAAATCCCGAATTGCTTTGTTCACTGTCATTCTACTGACACCAAATTGCTCGGTAAGCTCAATCTCGGTGGCGATGCGATGACCAACTACCCACTCTCCAGCATCAATTTTATCCAGGATAAATTGTTTAATTTGAATGTAGAGTGGTGCAGACATAATGATCTCCCTTTATTTGACTATACAAATACTGCTTAATTTAGGTACAAATTGCAAACATTTCTCGACGAATGTACCGCTTAGTGACCGAGCAACCCTATTGCAGAGCTGAATGACTCTTGCTGCTGAGCATTATTTGGATTGATGATTGAATTCAAACATTTTCTTGTGGTCTATTGCTTGCACAGCAGAAAACAATTGTGTAAACAAACGATTATTAGAAGAAAAATCGCTAAAAAAGGAAAAGTATGTTTAAAAAATTGAAAGCATCACTGGGGATCGGCTCTGCAAAAGTAGATACCATTTTGGACGAAATGAGCGTGTTTCAAGGAGCGACGCTGAAAGGGCATGTTCATATCAAAGGCGGAGACGTCGAACAACAAATTGATGCTATTACGATTAAATTGAACACGGAAATGAAAGTCGAAGTGGATGATAGCGTAAGTTACCAAACCTTCACTATTGATCAATTGAAAGCAGTTGACCCTTTTGTGATTCAACCTAATGAAGAAAAGCAGGTTCCGTTTGAGCTAAAACTGCATGACGAAACACCAATTACTGCGGTTAGCGCACTTAAGAATCAATGTCATGTTTGGGTCGAGACGACGTTAGATATTGATTTTGCGATTGACCCGCGTGACCGTGACTATATTGAAGTGAAACCACTACCAGTAGCATCTCGGGTTATTCAAGCGATCGAGCAAGCTGGCTTCACTATGGTTAAAGCCGATGTTGAAAAAGGCTTTTTGCGCGGTGGCTCGTTTGCCTCTCGCTCTGGTATTTATCAAGAGCTAGAGTTCCGTAACAGCGGCTTTATCTCATCAAAAGAAATTGAGCTCTCTTTTATTCTGGAAGGGCAGGTCATGCATTGTTTGGCAGAGATTGACCGTTCGCTCAGCTTGGCTGGTGACCAATATCGCTCGTTTACGTTGCCGATCAATGCAACCGATGCTCAAGTCGCTGCCGCAGTTACACCAACGCTAAATCTATAGCTCTCATCAACTTGATGAAAATATGTACCGATATCCTATTGTGAAAGCGATATCGGTACTGTTATCCATGTTTCTTGCGTTCTCTACGGCTAAAAACTCAAGCGCTGAATTTTCCATTAGATATCGATAGCCCAATACCAGTTCATTAGAGGCATCAGCAAACTCTGTGGGCCCTTCTGTTGAGCCTTGATACCAATGATATTCCAACATCAGGTGATGGTTATCTTCTAAGGCATAACGGTACCCACCCGCAATGGCAATCGTATTATGTCGATAGGGCAGATCGAGCAAGGCACGGTCATCCGATCGAAAAGTCATGCCAATCATCGAATAAAATGCATGAGCATCACTTAAGTAGCTGTAGTTTAATTGGAAGCCTTGCTCGAAACTGCTACCTTGAAAAGTGCCGTGAGCCACATCGTTAAAATACAAACTGCCGCCAATCGATAGGCCGTGATGTTCATTTTGGAACACTTGATACTGTAAGTAAGTAGATAGGTTATTGGCCAGTGTTTGTCCTTCGAAATCATCTTCAAGCACATCATATTGCGGCATTGAAATGTAAAAACGATCTCTGTCTACTTTATCCCGCCCATTTTGTCCGATACCGAAAAGTTTATGGAAGCTTTTCGTCAGTCCATCTAAATGGTTGTCAGCGGCAAAGACCCATCGATAGTTGAGCTCCCACTGCCAACGGTTGCTGACTTGCCATTTGCTGCCTAATTCGATTTGATTGTGGTAATAATCCAGTGCGTATTCATCAGTATGAGCCCAAACACTTGCCACGGTTCCCGAACCATAGGCTTCGACAAAACCAGAGGGCAGACTGTGTCCTGAACGTAGTATGTTGGTGTGACTAACCACTTGCATTGGGGATTGTGCGTAAGAACGCAGCGGGCCATATAAGTCATTTGATGCGAAGGCTTGCAAAGAACATATCGAGGTGCTTAGAAGCACCATAAAGCGCGATTTGAAATAGACCATGATGAATACCTACATACAAACTACTCTATAAAACAACTATATACCTAAATCGCACGTTGAGCTCTCGCCCAGCGTGTTAGGCTTTGTATCGGTTCACACGTAATAGGGGATATTGTAATTTGTTGTGTAAGTTCATTGAGGGGCAATTCCATTCATCAGCTATGCGGTCTCTTAAAAAAGCATGATCAGATTGTCGTGACGGGTCTGCGGTTAAGTTCTTATGACAAAACAAAATCGCGCTTTGCATTCTAAATGTGAGCTAGGTACAATCCCATTTTCGATAACGGTCCGGTATTCGTGTTACCGAGAGGCCTTTATTGACTCTCAACTATTTTCAACAAATAGCTTCTAATTTGAATAACATGTGTTGCTTGGTGTGCAACACCACTGTAAAGGACATAGCATGCCTATTATTACTCTTCCTGACGGCAGTCAGCGTCAATTTGACAACCCAGTTTCTACTATGGAAGTTGCGCAATCGATCGGTCCTGGTCTTGCAAAAGCAACTATCGCTGGTCGTGTAAACGGTAACCGCGTTGATGCGTGTGATCTAATTGAAGAAGACGCAAGCCTTGAAATCATCACAGTTAAAGATGAAGTAGACGGTCTAGAAATCGTTCGTCACTCTTGTGCTCACCTTCTTGGTCACGCTCTTAAGCAGCTTTACCCTCAAGCTAAAATGGCGATCGGTCCAACCATCGACAATGGCTTCTACTACGATATCGACTTAGACGAATCTCTAACGCAAGAAGATCTTGAAAAGATTGAAAAGCGTATGAAAGAGCTAGCGAAAACCAAGTACGAAGTGGTTAAGAAAAAAGTAAGCTGGCAGGAAGCGCGTGATACGTTTGAATCACGTGGCGAACCATACAAAGTGGAAATCCTAGACGAAAACGTATCTCGTGATGATCGTCCAGGCCTTTACCACCATGAAGAATACATCGACATGTGTCGTGGTCCTCACGTTCCTAACATGAGCTTCTGTCAACACTTCACTTTGCTGAATGTTGCAGGTGCTTACTGGCGTGGTAACAGCGACAACAAAATGCTTCAACGTATCTACGGTACGGCTTTCCACGACAAGAAAGCACTGAAAGCGCACCTAACTCGCCTAGAAGAAGCGGCGAAGCGTGATCACCGTAAGATTGGTAAGCAACTAGACCTATTCCACATGCAGCAAGAAGCACCGGGTATGGTGTTCTGGCATCACAATGGTTGGTCTATCTTCCGTGATCTAGAAGTATTCATCCGCGCTAAGCTAGATGAGTACGGTTACCAAGAAGTGAAAGGTCCACTTATGATGGACCGTGTTCTTTGGGAACGCTCTGGGCACTGGGACAAATACGCTGATGCAATGTTCACAACTTCTTCTGAGAACCGTGAATACGCGATTAAGCCAATGAACTGTCCAGGTCACGTACAGATCTTCAACCAAGGTCTAAAATCGTACCGCGACCTACCGCTACGTATGGCTGAGTTTGGCTCATGTCACCGTAACGAACCATCTGGTGCACTACACGGTATTATGCGTGTACGTGGCTTTACTCAGGATGACGCTCACATTTTCTGTACTGAGAGCCAAATTCAAGAAGAAGTAACAAACTGTATCAAGATGGTGTACGATACGTACCAAACATTTGGTTTCGACAACATCGTAGTGAAACTGTCTACTCGTCCAGAGAAACGTGTAGGTTCAGATGAAATCTGGGATCAATCTGAAGAAGCATTGAAGCAGTCTCTTGAATCGATGGATATTCCATACGAAATTCAAGAAGGCGAGGGTGCGTTCTACGGTCCTAAGATTGAATTCACACTATACGATTGTCTAGACCGTGCGTGGCAGTGTGGTACTGTCCAGCTAGACTTCAACCTACCAGGTCGCTTAGGTGCAACTTATGTAGGTGAAAACAATGAACGTCTTGTACCGGTAATGATTCACCGTGCGATTCTAGGTTCACTAGAGCGCTTCATCGGTATCCTTATCGAAGAATATGCTGGTTTCTTCCCAACTTGGTTGGCGCCAGAACAAGCAGTTCTTATGAACATTACTGATAAACAGTCAGGTTATGTTCAAGAAATAGTACAAAAACTACAAAAAAGTGGAATTAGAGCTAAAGCGGACTTGAGAAATGAGAAGATTGGCTTTAAAATCCGCGAACATACTTTGAAGCGTGTACCGTATATGCTTGTTGTTGGTGACCAAGAAATGGAAGCTGGCGAAATTGCAGTGCGTACTCGTAAAGGTAAAGATCTTGGTAAATTTAAAGTGGATGATTTTATTGCATACATCCAAGACGAGATCTCTAGCCGTAAGCTCAATCTGGAGGAATAAGCTATTAAAGGCGGAAGACGTGGCCAACAGCCGGTAAAACAAAACCCGCACCGTATCAACGGTGAAATTCGTGGTATTCGTGAAGTTCGACTAACAGGCGCTGACGGTGAATCAGTTGGTGTTGTATCGATTCAAGAAGCCATTGCAGCTGCTGAAGAAGCTGGTATGGATCTCGTTGAGATCAGTCCTAACGCCGAGCCACCTGTTTGTCGTGTGATGGACTATGGTAAGTTCCTCTTCGAGAAGAGCAAAACTGCTAAAGAGCAGAAGAAGAAGCAAAAGCAGGTCCAGATCAAGGAAGTAAAATTCCGTCCTGGAACTGATATTGGAGACTATCAGGTAAAACTACGCAACCTGACGCGTTTCCTTGAAGAAGGCAACAAAGTGAAAGTAACAATTCGCTTCCGTGGCCGAGAGATGGCACACCAAGACATCGGTGTTGACGTTCTAAATCGTCTTAAGGAAGATACTGCAGAAATTGCTGTAGTTGAATCTTTCCCTAAGAAGATTGAAGGTCGCCAGATGATCATGGTGCTAGCCCCTAAAAAGAAGTAATTAACGGCTCATCAAGTAATTAAAACCTAGCCGCTTTCCTTTCGATAAAGGCATAACGGCTGGGTTTTGTTCGCCCTAATTACGTTGTTTATTAAACCTACTCAATGCGGAGTTATTCATCATGCCTAAGATGAAAACCAACAAAGGTGCTGCTAAGCGTTTTAAGAAAACTGCTGGTGGTATTAAGTACAAGCACGCTACAAAACGTCACATCCTGACTAAGCGTACTACTAAGAACAAGCGTCAACTACGTCCGAATGCAATCCTTCCAAAATGTGAAGTGGCTGCAGTAATCCGTATGTTGCCATACGCTTAATTCTTTTTAGTTATCAATCGTTTAGTTTAGGAGAAGCATAATGCCTCGCGTAAAACGTGGTGTACAAGCTCGTGCACGTCATAAGAAAGTTCTAAAACAAGCTAAAGGTTACTACGGTGCGCGTTCACGTGTTTACCGCGTAGCTTTCCAAGCAGTTACTAAAGCTGGTCAATACGCTTACCGTGACCGTCGCGCTAAGAAACGTCAATTCCGTCAACTATGGATTGCACGTATCAATGCGGCATCTCGTCAAAATGGTCTATCTTACAGCCGTTTCATCAACGGTCTTAAGAAAGCATCTATCGAGATCGACCGTAAGATCCTTGCGGACATCGCAGTATTCGACAAAGCTGCATTTGCAGTTCTAGTTGAAAAAGCGAAAGCTGCTCTTTAATTAACAGTTTAGGATTAAGAGAAGGAGAGCATTAGCTCTCCTTTTTTATTGCTAAAATTTATACCCAAATGACTTTTAGCTTGGCTATTTAGAGTATTGTTTATCAGTCTTCTCAATTTATTGGTTAGCATCTTATGTTAGTTATAAGGTAGCTTGGGTATAAATTTTTACGTTTATAAGGGATTAAAAATGATCTACACAACGACCGAAAGCATTCCTGGCAAGCAGATCTCTGAAATCAGAGGGGTTGTAACTGGTAATGTTGTTCAATCAAAGCATATTGGCCGTGACCTCATGGCGGGTATCAAGAGCATTGTTGGCGGCGAAATTCGTGGTTACACGGAAATGATGACCGACGCGCGTGATATTGCTATACAGCGCATGGTGGCGGACGCTGAATCTAAAGGTGCCGATGCAATTGTAGGGATTCGATTTACCACAAGCTCAATCGTAGATGGTTCTTCGGAAATTTTGGCATTTGGTACTGCAGTGAAACTAGCGGACTAGTCTACTTGAATAGCATTGCAAAAATGCTAATAGAGAGCGGTGAATTATTATGCATTTACCGTTCTGTTCCTTTTAGGTTAATTATTCTAGATTTTTGCAGAGCTAATGGATTTATATTCTCAACTTTACGTTACTATTAAAATTAATCACGATAATTTAGAGTGATTGCTTTACTTTTATTTTGCATATTATTTTATACCTATAATGAAATTGAATTCATATTGAATTTTTCATTTGTTGTGTGAATTCTCCTTTCAGTATATTAATTCATGTTTTTCTTATAAAAATATGAACTTATACCTTGCCAAGCGGTTCTAAATTGTTACAAATACTATACAGCTGTAACATTGCCAAAAGGAATTGTAGATGAGAGATCTGACTCCCGAATACTTGCTAGCCGCATTACGCCAAGCGATTAAAACAAAAGGGCTAACATATCGAGAGCTATCTGAGAAAATGGGTATGCCACTATCTACCTTTAAGAGACATCTTACAAGCACGAATCTCGCTTTAGATAAGTTGCTGGAATATTGTAGAGCGGTTGATTGCACGTTAGATGAACTACAAAAGCTCGCAAATCAATTGCAAGGTGAAGACGAGGATTACTTTAGTCGTACGCAGGATGAGGTATTCTTTCAATTCCCTCACCTTTACGACTTTTATCGTGAATTGAGAATGCTTCGAGGTAAAGACGGTTATTCTATTTTAAAGAAAAAGTATGACTTGTCTGAGCAGAGCATGTCTGATTACTTAAAAGCATTAGAGTTGTTGGATCTCGTTTACGTTGATGAAGATAAAAATATAACGCTGCACGGGCCTTTATATTATAGCTATGCAGAGAACTCCAAGCTCAACGACAAATATACCGAAATCATAAAAGAGCAGACGACTACCCACGATAAGTGTGTTCGCGTTGCTTTGGCGCGTATGAAAATTACTGAAGAACAGCTTTTGTTACTGGAAGATCAAGTTGCAAAGACCGTCATTGATTTTCATTCCAAAAATGTTGTAGCAGAGAACTTTAATGTCTCTGATTTTACTAATATTGTTCTACTTGCTGGGCCACATCAGCCAGTCACATTCTCTGACGGCATTATTGAGACAGAGGGGCGATTTATTGATGATATTCGTTATGCCATCGCAGCTGCAGGTGATAAGCCAAGCCTATCTATATAGATTTTGAGCCTTTTTTGAAGAGAGTTTCTGAAAGGGCGTTGCAAAAGAAAAAGCCTAAGACAGCAAATACTTTGTAAGTAGGGCATTCAGCGGTGTTTGCTCTTAATTCAGACTTAAAGTGTGTTGGGCTTATTTCGAATAATACCTGTTCAGCATCTACTTTCGTTATTTTTAACATGCTGATTTCCTTCGTTGTTCCTCCCAAAGCCTCTCTCGCTTCTTCTACAAAGAAACCATTCTCGTTGAACCAAGCATCCTGTAGCTACTTGGGTATGCATAATTGGTAGCTATTTATCTTCTAATTATAAATTCATACTTGAAATGTTTGTTTTTTGATCTATTATGACGAAGTGTCATTTATGACGGTTCGTCAACTTTAGTTGCGTTCCTGTATTAAAGAATCGTGTTACAATTATTGGGAGTGTGTTGGTATACGGATCAAAGGATTATGTTTAACTTTCGCTGTAAAAAATATAGCAAGCAAGACGGATGTCGTGTGTCTTCAGGGCTAACAAAAAAGCAACAGGCGATTGCTGATCGTGAGATAGAGCTTATTCAATTGGCTAAGTCTTTAGTTCAAGAGCAAGGCTTTGCCAACTTAACGATGGACAAGCTTACAGCGTCAAGCCCTTATTCTAAAGGGACGATCTACAATCATTTTTGCAGCAAAGAAGATGTGATTCTTGCGCTTTGTATTCATTCGCTGAAAAGCGAAGCAATATTTTTCGAACGTACCGCCAAATTTAATGGCAATACCAGAGAAAAAATCATTGCGATGCATGTAGGTTATCGTATTTACGCTCGTATGGAGCCAGTACTATCAACTTGTGCGATTGTTGCAAAGACGCCTTGGGTTTTAGAGAAGGCTTCGCCTAAACGTGTGAATGAACTGAATAACTTGGAAGAACAAGTAATAGATGGTGCTGATGCGCTGGTGAACAATGCGGTAGAATGTGGTGATCTTAAGTTTTCTCCCGCAATTGGTTCTGATGCTATTGTATTCGCCAACTGGTCTATTGCATTCGGTTCAAACGCTTTGGCGCAAAATGCATCGAACAGTCGATGTATTCAGCGAATTCAAGACCCATTCTCAGTACTGCACAACGCGAATATGTTACTTGATGGTTTAGGTTGGTCGCCTTTATCTACAGAATGGGACTACCGTAAAACCTGGCGTCGAGTGGAGCAGGAGTTATTTAGTGAAGAGCTTGCTTATTTAGAGTCAGTGAATCGCTAATAAACTGGAAAGGCCAATCTGACGTTATGGTTGGCTTTTTTATCGCACTATTGTGACGAATCGTCATTAAATCTCGAGGGTTGGCGTTCAGCCAATGATCACGAGAAGCATAGGAAGTTACTAAAAACTGACTTATGTAGCCAAATTCATTCGATCTAAAGTTTGCATGTCGAGTTTGTCTGGTTATTTACAGCATTTGCTGTTTTTTTAGTTTTTAAATTTGACGAAACGTCACAAAAGGAGAGTGTGATGCCACATCACAACGTTCAACAATACGCCCGTTCAGGGTGGGGTAAGCTACCAACGAATTACAGTGTATTGGTGATGCTTGCTACCGTTTTATTGATTGTCATAGCAACTATTGGAGGAAAAAATCTTTACTTTAGAGGAGATTACGACATCTTCTTTGATGGAACAAATGAGCAGTTACTTGCGTTTGATGAAATTCAAACCACCTTTGCAAAATCTGACAGTCTTGCTTTGGTTATAGCGCCAAAGAGCGGCACTGTTTTTACTCCTAGCACATTATCTCTTATTCAGCAGATCACTGACGAGGCGTGGCAAGTTCCATACTCCACCCGCGTTGATTCCCTCGCCAACTACCAGCATACCGAAGCGTTTGAAGATGATCTTCTTGTCGAAGACTTACTGTATAGCGAATATGAATTGACACCTCAACGAATAGAGAAAGTCAAAAGTATTGCGTTGAGTGAGCCGGTTTTGAAAAGTTCACTGATTTCTGAAAAAGGAGATGTCACGGTCGTAAACATTACGGTCCAACTCCCTGAAATAGATAAAACTGCTGAAGTACAAGAGGTGGTTGCTTACATAAACGGAATGATTGAGCGTTATCAGCAAGTGTACCCAGACACCGAATTCCACAAGGCTGGTATTATTGCAATGAACTACGCGTTTATGACCGCAGCCCAAGATGATAGCGCAACATTAGTGCCTACTATGTTACTAGTGATATTGGTGTTTCTGACCATCATGTTGCGCTCATTGCTTAGCGTCATCGCGACGCTCATCGTTATTATCGGCTCGGTTATGGTTACAATGGGCTTGTCAGGATGGGCTGGTATGTTCTTAAGCACGGCGACTGTTAATGTGCCTACCTTGGTGATGACGCTTGCCGTCGCAGACTGTGTACACATCATCGCGACAATGCGTCAGTCTATGCAAAACGGCTTTAGTAAAGCCCACTCTATTGAGCGAAGTATTGCGCTCAATTTCATGCCTATCTTGATTACCTCCATTACCACCGCGATCGGCTTTTTAATGATGAATATGTCGGATTCTCCAATCCTGAGAGATTTCGGCAACCTATCAGCCCTTGGCGTCATGGTTGCTTGTTTCCTTTCCATCACGTTACTTCCCGCCTTGCTTAATATCCTTCCGGTTACGGTTAAGTCGGATACTTCTGATGAAAGAAAGCACTTTATGGATCATTTAGGAGATTTCGTGGTGTCAAAGCGACATGCGTTATTGCCGTTGTCGGTGCTTGTTATTGTCGCGAGTGCGAGCTTGATTCCGCTGAACAAAGTCAATGATGAATCCGTCGAGTACTTTGGCCATAGCAATGAATTTCGCCGAGCGGCTGATTTTATGGAAGAGCGAATCAGTGGCATGGCGAACATCAGTATCGCGATAAAAACCAACGAATCGCAGGGCATTGCCGATCCTAATTTTCTCAATTACGTGGGTAAATTTACTGACTGGCTAAGGTTGCAGCCAGAAACGGACCATGTTGCGACCTTGAGCGATGTTTATAAGCGCCTAAACAAGAACATGCATGGAGATGATCAGGCTTATTACTCGCTCCCTCAAGACAGAGAATTAGCGGCTCAATATCTGCTGCTTTATGAAATGTCACTACCGTATGGTTTAGATTTGAACAACCAAATCAATGTAGATAAGTCGTCGATCAAGATGGTTCTCACCGTGGAGAACTTGGGCAGCGTCGAGCTTGTTGATTTGGAAAATCGCATTTACCAATGGTTTAACGAAAACGCGCCTCAATATGATGTTGTTGCGTCTAGTCCTTCATTGATGTTTGCGCATATTGGTGAAACGAATATGGCCAGCATGCTGTCAACCTTGCCCATTACTCTTGTCTTAATCTCTGCATTACTGATCTTTGCCTTGCGTTCGTTCAAGCTTGGCTTAATTAGTCTTGTCCCGAATATTGCTCCTGCGCTTATTGGTTTTGGTATTTGGGCGCTGGTTTCTGGCGAGATTAACTTGGGATTGTCTGTCGTTGTGACATTAACGCTTGGTGTTGTTGTCGATGACGCCGTTCACTTTCTTTCTAAATATCAACACGCTCGTAAAGATGGCCACAGTGCGGAGCAAGCGGTTCGCTACGCCTTTCGTACCGTGGGGCGCGCACTTTGGATTACGACGGTCGTGCTTGTTGCTGGTTTCTCTGTTCTGGCGATGTCGAGCTTCCGTTTAAATGCCGATATGGGACAGCTGAGTGCCATTGTCATCTTTATTGCCCTTGTTGTGGATTTCATCTTCCTACCGACTCTACTGATGTTGTTTGACAAAGGCGTTTACGACGAGGTGGAGCGCCGAAATAAGCTTAAATCAACTGGCTCTCAAACCAAGACTGTTACTCAGTCATAACGAATTAAAGGATCGAACATGAATTTAGTAAAAAATGCCTTAAAAGTATCAGTACTTTCTGTCTCGCTTATTATGAGTCATGCGGTGTTGGCGGATGAAGCCAAAGGACTAGAAATTGCCCAAGAGCGCAAAGCCCGTGATGAAGGGTGGGGGGATTCTGTTGCTACGATGCAAATGATTCTGCGAAACGCGCAAGGAGAAAGCAGCACACGTTTAATGCGCTTACAATCACTCGAAGTTGATGGCGATGGTGACAAAGGGCTCACGATATTTGATGAACCGAGAGATGTAAAAGGCACGGCGTTTCTCAACCATTCTCATACGGTGGGTGCCGATGACCAATGGCTTTACCTTCCTGCACTGAAACGTGTGAAACGTATTTCGTCGCGTAACAAATCAGGTCCTTTTATGGGCAGTGAATTCGCGTATGAGGATCTCAGTTCCTTTGAGATTGAAAAATACCGTTTCAACTACCTAAAAGATGACAGCATAAACGGGCAAGATGTTTTCGTCGTAGAGCAAATTCCGACCGATAAGAACTCAGGTTATACCAAGCAAACGGTGTGGTTAGATAAAGCGCATTATCGTCCACTTAAAGTTGAGTTTTACGACCGCAAAGGCTCTTTGTTAAAAACGCTTTCTTTTTCCGATTACAAGCAATATCTCAACCAATATTGGCGAGCGCACACTATGGCGATGACAAACCATCAAACAGGAAAAAGTACTGAGCTAACGACTAGCGAAATGCGTTTTAACACTGGATTACAAGACAATGACTTTCATAAGAATGTGTTGAAGCGAGTGAGGTAGTGGAGGAAAAATGAAGCGATTAAATGCTGGGTTGTTGCTTAGTGCAGCAGCCTTTTTTTACTCGATGCCTCTGACTGCCGTCGAGCTCGCAGGACAAGTCAATATTGAGCATCGTCAGTTTTTTGAAACGGGCTCTCAGGGTCAGAGCAAAGCGCAAACGTCATTGGTTTTGCAGCCAGAATTTTACTGGGAGATGCAAAATGGTGATGCAAACTTTACTTTCACACCTTTCTATCGTCTGGATGGTCTAGACGATGAGCGAAGTCATGGCGACATACGAGAGGCACTTTATCTGACTTATTGGGATGAATATGAGCTTCGAGTTGGGATTAGTAAGGTCTTTTGGGGAGTGACTGAATCAGCCCATTTAGTTGATGTAGTAAACCAAACAGATGCCATTGAAGCTGTCGATGGTGAAGATAAACTCGGTCAGCCGATGTTACATTTTACCTCTTTCAAAGACTGGGGCACCGTCCACGCAATGTTGTTACCTTACTTTAGGGAGCGAACGTTTGCGGGTACAGATGGCCGCTTGCGAACCGAACCCGTTGTCTCTGATGATGCTATCTATGAATCAAGCAGAGAAGAGAAGCACGTAGATGTGGCTTTTCGATATTCGAAAATGCTTGGCGATTGGGACGTAGGCCTAAGCTATTTATATGGAACAAACCGGGATCCTTACTTTCGTTTTGAGTACGGAGAATTAAAGCCTTACTACGCTCTGATGAGTCATGTCGGTCTGGATGTGCAAGGAATCGTTGGCGATTGGTTATGGAAACTGGAAAGTATTTATCGAGATAGTGCTGATAATCATGTCGGTCTTGTGACGGGTTTTGAGTATACCTTCGTCGGTGCATTTGACACGGTTTGGGATGTGGGGGTTATTGGTGAGTACCTCTATGACAGTCGTGGGAACAACGCACAAACTATCGGTCAAAATGATGTGTTTGCAGGTATTCGTTGGGCGCTCAATGATGAGGACGGAACGGAAGTATTGACGGGAATCACGAAGGATTTAGATAACGATGATGTTTACAATGCTAAGTTAGAAGCATCGAGCCGAATATCGAATCACGTTAAGTGGCAAATTGATGCTTGGTTGTTTAAAAATGAAACACCAAATGATTTGCTCTACTTCGCTAGAGATGACGATTTTATCGAGCTATCTATTCAATACTATTTCTAAAACAAAAGGGCGCAACTAAACGGCAGATTAACTAAAGATGACATTTTTGACGTTTTTGTGCTCTTTTTATTCAATAACCTCTTCTTTTCGTAATTCAATTTGGCATTGGTGCCCGGTTTGGCTACTATGTACAGCTATCAAAAAACCAATCACTCCCTTATGGACACTACCTACAGGTAGATGAGGAAACGATGCAACATCTAGAAGAGATCATTGCTAGCGCGAGCACTGCAATTGAAGCTGCCGAATCGCTAGTCGCACTTGATGAAGTGCGTGTTCAGTATCTGGGTAAAAAAGGTGAGCTAACTGCTCAACTTCAAAGCCTAGGCAAACTACCACCAGAAGAACGCCGTGAAGCTGGTCAAGAGATCAACAAAGCGAAAGGCGTCGTTCAGCAAGCTATCGCAGCTCGTAAAGATGCACTACAACGTGCTGAGCTTGAAGCGAAACTAGCAGCAGAAACAATCGACGTAACACTACCAGGTCGTCGTATTGAAAACGGTGGTTTACACCCAGTAACTCGTACTGTAGAGCGTATTGAGAAGTTCTTTGGCGAACTTGGTTTTAACACCGAGGCTGGCCCAGAGATCGAAGATGCATTCCACAACTTCGATGCGCTAAACATCGCAGCTGATCACCCAGCGCGTACTGACCACGATACTTTCTTCTTCAACCCAGACTTGATGCTTCGTACTCATACGTCAGGCGTACAGATCCGTACGATGGAAAATGGTAAACCACCATTCCGTTTTATTGCACCAGGCCGTGTATACCGTAACGACTACGACCAAACGCACACGCCAATGTTCCACCAAGTGGAAGGCATGCTGGTTGATGAGAACGTAAACTTTGCTCAGCTGAAAGGCATCCTGCACGATTTCCTATGTAACTTCTTCGAAGAAGAAGTAGAAGTACGTTTCCGTCCATCTTACTTCCCATTCACTGAGCCTTCAGCTGAAGTAGACGTGAAAGGCAAAAACGGTAAATGGTTAGAAGTGCTAGGCTGCGGTATGGTTCACCCGAACGTGCTACGTAGCGTAGGTATCGATCCTGAAAAATACTCTGGTTTCGCATTCGGTATGGGTGTTGAGCGTCTAACAATGCTTCGTTACGGCGTGAACGACCTACGTGCGTTCTTCGAGAACGATCTTCGTTTCCTAAAACAGTTCAAGTAATCCAGAGGGCTCATCAACATGAAATTCAGCGAATCATGGCTTCGTGAGTGGGTAAACCCTGCGGTTACTACTGACGAGCTAACTCACCAAATTACAATGGCCGGTCTAGAGGTAGACGACGTTCTTCCTGTTGCAGGTTCTTTTACTGGCGTTAAAGTCGGTCACGTTGTTGAATGTGGTCAACACCCAGATGCAGACAAACTGCGCGTAACTAAAGTTGACGTGGGTGAAGAAGAGCTTCTAGACATTGTTTGTGGCGCACCTAACTGTCGCCAAGGTCTGAAAGTAGCAGTAGCAACAGTTGGTGCTGTTCTTCCAGGTGATTTCAAAATCAAAAAAGCGAAACTACGTGGCCAGCCATCTCACGGCATGCTTTGTTCATTCACTGAACTAGGTATCGACGTTGAGTCAGACGGTATCATGGAACTAGCAGAAGACGCAGTAGTCGGTACCGATTTCCGTGAATTCCTAGGTCTAGACGACGTAACAGTAGACGTAGACCTAACGGCAAACCGCGCTGACTGTTTCAGCATTCGTGGTCTAGCTCGTGAAGTTGGCGTACTAAACCGTGCTGACGTGACAGAGCCATTAGTAGAAGCAGTTGCCCCTTCAATCGACGATAAAGTGTCTATCGAAGTGAAAGCTCCTGCTGCGTGTCCTCGTTACCTAGGTCGTGTTATTAAGAACGTAAACGTTCAAGCTGAAACACCACTATGGATGCAAGAGAAACTGCGTCGTTGTGGTATTCGCTCTATCGACCCTGTAGTAGACATCACTAACTACGTTCTTCTAGAGCAAGGCCAACCAATGCACGCATTCGATCTAGCGAAGATCGAAGGTGGCATCGTAGTTCGTATGGCTGAGCAAGGTGAGAAGCTAACGCTTCTTGACGGCAACGAAGCAGAACTAAACGCAGATACACTAGTAGTTGCTGACCATAACAAAGCACTTGCAATCGCAGGTATCTTTGGTGGTGAAGAGTCTGGTGTAACAACTGAGACTAAAGACGTTCTACTAGAGTGTGCATTCTTTGCACCTGACCACATCCGTGGTCGCGCACGCAGCTACGGTCTGCACACTGACTCTTCAATGCGTTTTGAGCGTGGTGTGGATTACGCACTACAAGTGAGCGCAATGGAGCGTGCAACACAGCTTCTTGTTGAAATTTGTGGCGGTGAAGTAGCACCTGTTGTTGCAGTAGAGTCTGAAGCAGACTTACCTAAGCCAAACAAAGTTGCTCTACGTCGTACTAAGCTAGACAACCTGCTAGGTCACCACATTGCAGATAGCGACGTAGTAGAAATCCTAGAGCGTCTAGGTTTGACTGTTGAAGCTTCAGAAGAAGGTTGGATGGCAGTAGCGCCAACATGGCGTTTCGATATCGCTATCGAGCAAGACCTGATTGAAGAAGTTGGCCGTATCTACGGTTATGACAACATTCCTAACCAACACCCAGCAGCAGCACTTAAGATGCACAACCACGTTGAAGCGGATCTTCCACTGAAACGCGTTCGTGATCTTCTTGTTGACCGTGGTTACCACGAAGCAATTACATACAGCTTCGTTGAGCCTGAGCAACAAAAGCTAGTTGTACCTGGTGTTGAGCCTCTAGTGCTTCCAAACCCAATTTCTGCAGACATGTCAGCAATGCGTCTTGGTCTTATCCAAGGTCTGCTGAACACGGTTGTTCACAACCAGAAGCGTCAACAGCCACGCGTTCGTCTATTCGAATACGGCCTACGTTTCATCCCATGTGAAACTGCAGAAAACGGCATGCGCCAAGAGCCTATGCTTGCAGGTGTTATTGCTGGTACTCGCGGTGAAGAACATTGGGATATCGAAACTAACACGGTTGATTTCTTCGACCTTAAGGGCGATCTAGAAGCGATTCTAGAGCTATCTGCGAACGAAAAAGCGTACTCTTTCGCTGCACTGTCACCTGAAAGCAAAAAAGCTAACCCAGCACTTCACCCAGGTCAATCTGCGGCAATCATCGTAGATGGCAAAGAAGTGGGCGTGATCGGTACCGTTCACCCTGAGCTTGAGCGTAAGTTCGGTCTAAATGGTCGTACTATCGTATTCGAAATCGAATGGTCTGCAATTAACAGCAAAGTGATCCCAGAAGCGGTAGCACTTTCTAAATTCCCTTCAAACCGTCGTGATATCGCGGTAGTAGTGGATGAAGCTGTTGCATCTGGTGACATTGTTAACGCTTGTCTAGAGCAAGGTGGCGAGTTCCTTAAAGATGCGAAACTGTTCGACGTTTACGTAGGTAAAGGCGTTGAAGATGGTAAGAAGAGCCTAGCAATCGCTCTGACTCTACAGTCACTTGAGCGTACGCTTGAAGATGCAGATATCGCTGGTGCGGTTGACGCTATCGTTGCTCACGTTTCTGAGAAGTTTGGTGCGTCTCTGCGTGACTAATCTCGCGTAACGTATCTTCTTAAGAAATGAAAACCCTGCCAGTTTGGCAGGGTTTTTTATTTTTAGGATTACCTTATCGTTGTTCAAGTTCCTTACTGCTCGCACCATCCCTCATTACTTTAAAATACTAGACCAAACTAGGGATGGCCCTTACCCGAGATTAGGAACGTATTGTTTTTCAGCTAATACACACTAACGATAGCTTGTTGGCGGTTAGGCAGCGAGTGAGAGGGTATAGCTAAGCAGAAGAGGTAGCGTAAGAATGCTGAAAAAGTTGCCAAATAGTACCATTGACGCCACTTTCATGGGTTCTATATTCAGCCTTTCCGCAAATAGGTAATTCATGACGGCTGGCGGCAGCATTGTGAAGAGCACCATCATTTGCAATTGCATCGTTGGAAGGGGAATTAACCAATAAATAAGTGCAAAAGCGACAGCACCAGTTGCCAGTGACTGCACGGTACACAACACACCAATCTTTAAACCGTCCAACCGTAAATGACACATTTGTGCCCCCAGAGATAAAAGCATCACGGGTACGGCCGCTTGCCCAAGTAGAGCAGTGGCTTCGTATAAAGGCGCCCATGCACCCACATTTGACACGTTGAGAAACAGAGCCAACGACGCTGCTAAAAAGATTGGCATCTTGACTATTTGCTTAAAAGGGTTGCCATGACTAAGCAGCATTACGCCTAAGCTGATATGCAAGCATGCTGACACGACAAATAAAAGCACTGCTGACGACAGCGCAATTTCTCCAAACGTATAGGTAAACAAAGGAATAGCTAGATTTCCGCTATTGCGAAACATATGTGGTGGCGCCCAGGTTTTAAACGAGAGTGACGTCCATCGACATACCGGGATCATGAGTAGTGCGGGAATTAAAACCGCAACAATTGCCGCCAAAAGAAGCGGCCCCTGATTTGAATCGAGCGGCATGCTAACGAGTGACGAAAATACCAGTGCTGGCGTAAACACCTCAATATTAATGCGGTTTATTGGGCGAAAGTCAGGCTTGATGTAACGACCGACCAAATAGCCAACTCCGACAAGAGCAAAAACAGGGAAAAGAATATTTATGATTTGATTAATCATGGTCGCCTAGAAGCAGTGTAAGAAGCTAATGAGGAAATACACGAACTTCCACATTATCAATCTTTATATATGGCGTCATCGTTAAACAGCGAGAAGCGTGGGTTTAATCAAGCTTTCAAAGCACAGTTGCAAAGTACAGGTGGTCATACCTTTTAATCTAATTGTTACGTATCGAGTTACATACAAATCACTGAATTTACGACAAGTTCTATGTCAAGTGTCTGTTAAATAACCAATATCTGATATTTTTATTAAATAGTGTTTAATGTTGATATTTAAACTACTTTTAGTTTTATAATCTGGATGTTTTTCCTGATAAAGATGAAACAAAAACAAAAATATCAAATTTCTGGCGTTTAACAATAATTTACGTAGTGCTATTCCTTTTGTTCGCCAAGAAAAAAGTTGGCGAAAATCATAAGCTTGTCATACACTTCCTGATGTAACCCCGATATGTTGTTGAATTGGTAGGGTAAAACTGCTCTGGCGCTACACTAACGTAGCATTGTTTAACATAGCTTTGAGGAAAGTTTTATGGCGCTCACAAAAGCCGAACTGGCAGAAAACCTGTTTGATAAATTAGGATTTAGTAAGCGGGACGCCAAGGAAACGGTGGAAGTGTTCTTTGAAGAGATTCGTAAGGCACTGGAAAGTGGCGAACAGGTAAAACTGTCAGGTTTTGGTAACTTTGATCTTCGTGACAAGAATGAACGACCTGGTCGTAACCCGAAAACTGGTGAAGATATTCCAATTACTGCTCGACGTGTAGTGACTTTTCGCCCGGGTCAGAAGTTAAAAGCTCGTGTAGAAAACCTGAAGAAAGTACAGTAAGCCGAATAAATGGATCACGCTAAGGCGTGGTCTTTTTTTGCGTAAAATTCGTGTGCATACAAATGAAAACCACCGCAATGCGGTGGTTTTTCTGTTTATGAGAGACGCTTAATGATATCGGTTACGCCGCTTCTAGATGCGTTGTTAAGTATGGTTGCCATGCTTGTTGGTACAAGTTCTTAGACTGTGTACGCATGTTGCGAATAGAGGCAAGCTCTATTTCGCTTAGCTCACGTTTTTCCAACATCGCTTGACGTTCTAGTTTCTGGATTTTTTCGTATAGGTCGTGTTCGGGACCGCTTTTTACATCTGCGATTGCTTTCAAGTGCAGTTGAACTTCGGCTACTAGGTTTGTTTTTGGTAAACGAACGAGCAAGTTCAAGTCTCTATATCCTGAAGGGCCAGGTTTTTTGAATCGATTTTTTACTTTCACAATCGTTGTTTCACGCTCTAACGTTTCATAAATGGAGACTAAGCTCGCGACGTCTTCAGCTACAATCGTTGCACGTGCTAGGTCAGTAATACGTTCAACTTTCCCATCTAACTCTAAAGCTATCTTTTCTTCTGCTCGTTGTTTGGATTTTACACCTGCGAAGTATGGCTGAGCGTCATTAAGAAGTGCGGTACTTTTACAGATAGTTTCAAGTTCAAATTGTGCTTGGTGTGCTTTGCTGTAAAGAATGTCGAAGTCAGAATATGGCTGAGTTGGCGTGGTGTCGATTGACTGAATGCCGTATAAACCGCTAAGGCTGTGTTTAAAAAGTTTCGAACAAACTTCGTTTTGGCTGGTTGAACGATTTTGTTCGCCACTAGGCGCAGGGGTAATTGGAAGTGCGGCAAATGCCGGTGCACGGCTAAGTACCAAAAGCATCAATGCTGTAGTACGAAGAAATAAGCTCATTCACTCTCCTTAACTTGCTTGTACTTAGAAAATAGGGAACATAAAGGTCGCTAAGTTCGGCAAATCAGGTACTAACTTATAAATGGGGCCATTACGAAAGATTCCAAGGTTTCAGTTTTATCTTGAAGTAGAATCGTGCGTTAGATCACCATTTCTCTTTTCTTTATTCTGATTATCAGATAAAGGCGCGTCTCCTATGAGACCGATTACATCCTATCACCGCAGTATTAACCAAAGATGAACGGCATAGACAAATTGAAAAAAAACGTTAGTCTTACCTCTCAAAATGAAAACAGCCGACAAGTAGAAAGTAAAATGAGAGACCAAGAATTTTGGCATAACAAATGGGCCAGCAATCAGATCGGATTTCACTTGGAAGATGTAAACCCGCTATTACCAGTATATTGGAAACACACTAATCCAAAGCGTGAAGATAAAGTGTTAGTTCCTTTATGTGGAAAGTCAGAAGACTTGATTTGGCTAGCGATGAAGCATGATTCGGTTGAAGGTGTTGAGCTAAGCCATATTGCTGTGCGTGCCTTTTTTGCTGAACATTTTTACACGCCAACGGTAACGCCTCTTAATGGCATGCACGAGCTTTATCAATTTGATGAGCTCTCTATTTATACTGGGGACTTTTTCACTGCACCAGTATCTCAAGCCGATATCATTTATGATCGCGCCGCGTTGGTTGCTTTACCGCAAGATATGCGAGAGGAGTATGTAGAGCGTCTCAAGCAACTGCTGAACCCAGGCGGTCGTATTTTGCTTGTTACACTCAACTATCCTCAAGAAGAGATGGCAGGGCCTCCATTTAGCGTGCCGGTCGAAGAGATAGAGCAGTTATTTTCAGGTTACAAAGTTACTTGTTTGAACGTAGATGAAGCTGACGAGAATCATCCTAAAATTGCGAAAAAAGGCTTAAGTCGCTTCTCTGAAGAAGTGTACTTAATCGAGAGTGAATAGGCTCTCTTCGGTTTGGAACACGAAATAGCGCAGCAATTTGAGCTGCGCTATTTTTGTATGAGTGGTTCGTATTTAATAAATGATATTCACTTTTGAAGCACTTTCAACAGCATCTTGAACGGCTTCTTCGGTGGTTTTTCGTCGCGTAAGGACAACACCTAAACGGCGGCGGCCATCGATTTCTGGCTTACCGAATAGACGAACTTGTGTTTGAGGTTGAGCTAAAGCTTTGCTTAGGTTTTCAAAGCGAATGTTTGTGGAAGTTCCTTGTCCAAGAATAACAGCAGACGCAGATGGGCCATATTGCACAATATTATTAATTGGCATTCCGGTAAACGCGCGCACGTGGAGAGCAAACTCAGACATTTCCTGTGAAATCATTGTAACCATGCCCGTATCGTGAGGGCGAGGAGAGACCTCATTGAAAATGACTTTATCGCCTTTAACAAATAGCTCTACACCAAAGATGCCGTAGCCACCGAGCGCGTTTACCACTTTCTCAGCCGTGTATTCAGCTGCTTTTACTGCGTTTTCTGACATAGTTTGCGGTTGCCATGATTCGCGGTAGTCGCCATCTTCCTGACGATGACCAATTGGAGCACAGAAATGCACACCGTCAACGGCTCTGATGGTCAATAAAGTGATTTCGTAATCGAAGTCGATAAAACCTTCCACGATAACGCGACCTGCACCCGTACGCCCGCCTTCCTGAGCGTAATCCCATGCTTTTGTAACGTCGTCTTCGGTCTTGATAACACTTTGCCCTTTACCTGAAGAGCTCATCACAGGCTTCACCACGCACGGAATACCCACATGCTCAACCGCGGCTTTGAAGTCTTCAAAGTTATCTGCAAAACGATAAGGTGAAGTCGTCAATTCCAGTTCTTCTGCTGCCAAACGTCGGATACCTTCACGATTCATTGTTAGCCTGGTTGCCTTAGCGGTTGGAACAACATTCAGTCCTTTCTCTTCAAGCTCTACCAGTTTGCCGGTTGCGATGGCTTCAATTTCTGGTACGACGTAAGTAGGTTGTTCCTTCGTAATAACTTCTTCTAAGGCGTTCCCATCTAACATGTCGATAACATAACTACGGTGAGCGACTTGCATCGCTGGAGCATTGGCATAGCGATCACAAGCAATCACTTCTAAACCAAGTCTCTGGCATTCAATGGCGACTTCTTTACCGAGTTCGCCAGAGCCTAAAAGTAATACACGGGTAGCATTTGCGCTAGTTGCAGTGCCAAACATAGTGTTCCCTTACAAAATAGAGTGATGAGACAGAAATTGCAGGAGATCATACTGAAGTTTTATGACAAAGCAAACGTTTGCTTTTGGTTTTTAGGTAATAAAAAAGCTCTACATGTTGTAGAGCTTTTTGTTGAATTTGTGTGCCGTCCTAAATAAGGTTGACAAAACTAAGCGGAATATCTGGATTCAACGCTTCCAACGTTGATTGCGTATCGGCTAAGTGACTGATCTTACCTTCAGAGTTTTCTACCAATGCAGCGGCTTTGATGCTGTCAAAGGTTTCACCCGCAAGTAAAACTTGGATTAGCGCAACTTGTAGCGGTGGCAAGCTAGGATTAAACGCTGCATTTTCTGCATAAGCGCCTTGGAATACACGGCCGCTAGTCATCTCTAATGCTAAACCACTCAAGTTGTTGGTGTATGGAGAGTGGCTCATGTTCATCGCTTCAACTGCACTTTGGATGAGTGCGTCTTCATCATCACATGAGAATTGGTGTTTAACTTCTGCCATTAAGCCGGACTCGATACCGAGATCGTTTGGTCCAAAGGCTTCAGGCAGGTATTCATGAAGTGACTTTTCTTCGCGTTCTGGGAGCTGGATTTTAAGCTCGTTTGCGGTAGATAACTCATTCATGAACTGGCGGCAGTGACCACATGGGCTGAAGTTGATAGTGATATCCTTAACACCACGTTCGCCTTTCATCCAAGCATGGCTAATCGCAGACTGCTCTGCGTGAACCGTTTGACCCAACTGTACACCAAAGAATTCCATGTTGGCACCGAAGTAAAGGCGACCTGAAAGACCACGAACGATAGCGCCGACATAAAAGTCAGAAAGGGGAGCATAGGAGTACGCTGCGGCAAAAGGAAGTAGCGCAACACGAAGCTCTTTGTCTGATAGACCGGTAGCTGAAAGCAACTGCTCAAATTGTTGAACTGAAAGCGTAGCATCAAAATCATCAGCTTGGATGATAGGAGCAAGTTGTTTGGAAAGTGCTTCTGGAGCGCCTGCTAGCGCCTGTTCAATGCGACTTTTCATGTTGAATCCTTGTTATTGCATGGACAGTTATTCTATGTGAAAGATAGAAATGTTCCGTGCGTTAGATCACGATAAATAATGCAATTGATAATTCTGTTACATAATTAGAGTGAGCTCACACATGTATTCGATTGCACAGGTGTGAAGCGTTATCTCCGTCTCACAATTAACCATATCAGTATATATTCATATGACCAAGGAGCAGGAGTATGTTACCAACGCGACTTTTACCGCTATGCTACTTTATACCTACGTAATCTAGAGCGAGTGGTAGCAGCTAGAATGCTAATGCTATGAATGTACATCTCGATCAAGTCCCTTCACGATATTACTGGGTGAGGTTGCTAGATAAGATAGGGTTTTGAAAAGGGTAAGGAAGAAGCGGAAAGGCTACGGTCTGCCGGAAGGAGGGCAGACCGAGAGCGCTTAACTATTGATATAGCCAGACAGCCAAAGCAAAAAAGCTTGGAGCCAAAATAGAAGTTATGATCCCACATAAAACCAATGCGAGTGATGAGAACGCGGCATCTATGGGCTGTTTCTCTGCACAAGTAGCGGTGCCTAAGGCATGAGAGACTGTACCCATTGTAAGACCACGTGCAATCGGGTGTTTAATTCCAATCAAATTGTAAATTGGGTATGCCAAAATTGCGCCCAATAAACCGACAATCAGAACCAAGATCGCCGCAACGGCAGCTTCACCACCGAGGTGACTCGAAATTTCCATTGCTATTGGCGTAGTGACGGATTTACCCACTAGACTCGCGATTAAATTGATATCCGCTTTGAAAGCGACTGCGATCAAGGTGGTTGTCATCATCGACATCACACTGCCTACTGTGCAAGCGAAAGTGATGATTCGCCAGTTTGCTTTAATTTGTGGTAGTTGTTCATATAACGGGTAAGCCAGAGCAACTACGGCTGGTTGAAGTAAAAAACTGATCCCTTCGTTATCCGCATAATACGTTTCAAACGGTACATTTAAGTAAGTAAGCAAAGGAATGAGCACTGCAATACTGATCAGCAAAGGATTTGCTAGAGGATTATTCACTTTGATTGCAATTTGGCGCGCGACAAGAAAAACCGCAATGGTAACAACTAACCACATATCAGTGCTTCTCCTTTAGCAAGTAGTCCAGCAGCCAAGCGAGGCTGACTAGTACAATGAGTGAGCCTCCAACTGCGCTAGCAATGATAGGGAGGGCATTAGCGAGTAGCATATCGAAATGTTGCATTAATCCCACGCTAATAGGAACGAACAATAAGATCATATAGCGGATAAATAGCGTGGCGCCCGGTTTGACCCAGTCGACTTTTACAAGCCCAAGAGTCATGGAGAAAAACAGTACGAGCATACCGATGACACTTCCTGGAACGGAAACGCCAGTGAACTTTTGAATGGTAATTCCGATGCCAAGTGCTCCCATGATGAGGAAGATTGAAATGAGCAGTTGGATCAGTTGTAAGAATCGTTCTTTAATCATTTTGACAGTATATAAACAACAAGCACACCATAAGGTGCGCTTGTATTAGGAGGAGTTAGGAAGCTAAGCTCTCAACATAACGGTACACGGATTTTAATATCGCAATCTTCTTTTCGTCACTTTCATGTTCGTGAACTAAGTTTTCTAAATTCAGCATGTACTCTTCAATTTGGCTTTCAAACACTTCTCGACAGTGTAGTGCCCAGCGTCTTTGTTCTTGCTCGTCTAATGTGCCTGGGAAGTTACGCGCACGATAGCGGAACAATAGAGGTTTAATACGCTTGTCATCAAATTCAATGTCTAATGCAGCAAGATTATTCGGGTCGGTTTCTCGAATGATATCCATAGCTGCGCGATCAGCCGGAGAAAAGAACCCGTCGTAAAGCTGTGTATCGACGTCATCACTTTTATCGAATTTACGCTCGACTGAAAAGAGGCTAATCAGCTTTTCTCTAATTTCAGGATGTTGGCGCAACAAAGCGAGATTAGCGAGACATTGCTGGCGATCAATGCCAATAGACTCCGCATTTTCAGCCGTTAACGTTTTTGCAGGGGCGAGAATAGGGCATTTGTTCAAATGAACTAGTTTAACTGGCACTGGTAGCAATTCACCAAGATCTTCGCGCTTAGTGTAGAGTCTTTCGTGCAGCTCTTCTGCGGATAGCTCAAGAATAGGTTGAGGGTCTTTCGCTAAATCGATGGTGATAACGGCGTTATTATTGGTTGGATGCCAAGCAACAGGCACAATCCAGCTAGTGTACTGGCATTCGCGCCCTAGCATGCCTGAAACGTGCATCAACGGTGTCATGTTGACGATGTCGACTAAATCATTGAGCTTGCGCTTTTGGCGCATAGAAAAAAAGTAATCAAACAATTTTGGTTGCGCTGCTTTTACTTTCTTTGCCATTTCGATAGTCGCAACCACATCTGCCATGGCATCGTGCGCGTTACTATGTTCTATGCCGTTAGCCACGGACAAATGTTCTAATTTAAAGCTAGTGAAGCCATCTTCGTTTTCTGGCCATTCTACGCCTTCTGGGCGAAGGGCATGGCACGCGCGTAGTACATCGAGTAAATCCCAACGCGAGTTACCGTTTTGCCAACTCCATGCGTATGGATCGATGAAGTTGCGATAACAAGTATAACGGGTCACTTCGTCATCAAAGCGAATGCTGTTGTAGCCTAAACTGGTGGTATTTGGTCTCGCGAGTTCAGTGTGAATCTTAGCGATAAACTCTGGCTCAGAAAGGCCTTCTTGAACCGTTTTTTGCGGAGTAATACCAGTAATAAGCGCAGCTTCAGGAGACGGAAGATAATCAGCCGGTGGTTGACAGTACATGACTAAAGGCTCGCCGATGATATTAAAGTTTTCATCTGTACGAACACCAGCAAACTGGCTTGGGCGATCTTTCGCGGGGTTGGTTCCCCATGTCTCATAATCAAAGAAGAAAAAAGTGGGCTGATTATCTTGGTGCATTCTGCTTACCGTTTACAAAACCGATGACAGTATTAGACCATTCAACGCCTTGACTAGCAACGAAAGATGCAAGTTGAATTTTTGAAAATGAAAAAAGCCGATGGCGAACCATCGGCTTGATATTTTACGTTTTATCGCTTTGGAAGGAATTTGAGTTCTATGCTCGTGTTTCTTCCAATGTTGCTTCACTTTCTGGTGACTTCAGCACTCGGCTAGCAATTGTACCCGCAGTCATTGAGCCTGAAACGTTTAGTGCGGTACGTGCCATGTCAATCAGTGGTTCAATAGAGATAAGCAGTGCCGCGATGGTCACAGGTAAGCCCATTGCAGGAAGAACAATCAAGGCTGCAAACGTCGCACCGCCGCCGACACCTGCAATACCAAATGAGCTGATGGTGATAATCGCAATCAATGACAGGATAAAGTGTAGATCAAGTGGGTTGATGCCCATTGTCGGAGCTACCATCACTGCAAGCATTGCAGGATAGATACCCGCACAGCCGTTTTGGCCGATAGTGGCACCAAACGATGCTGATAGGTTTGCAATCGCTGGTGGTACGTTAAGCTTCGTGATTTGCGCTTCTACGTTTAGTGGAATTGTTGCTGCTGAGCTACGAGATGTAAACGCGAAGGTCAGTACAGGCCAGATTTTCTTAAAGTATTCCGCAGGGCTAACGCCGACAAAAGAGACTAATACGCCATGAACAACAAACATCAGTGCGATAGCAACATAAGACGCCACAATAAAGCCAAGTAGGTTTAGGATGTCGCCTGCGCTTGATGTCGCTACCACTTTTGCCATCAGTGCTGCGATGCCGTATGGCGTTAGGGCCATGATCATCTTCACTAGTCGCATAACGATAGATTGAGCAGCTTCTACGAAAGTACGAATCGGTGATTCCAACTCTGCTTTTTCCATCATCACTTTACGAGCGGCGATACCAGTTAACACGCCGAAAATCACAACAGCGATAATTGAGGTCGAGCGAGCACCTGTTAGATCAGCAAATGGGTTGGTTGGAATGAAGCTAACTAGCATTTGAGGAATAGTTAAGTCACTTACTGTACCGGCACGGCTTTCTAAAACGGCGATACGAGCGGTTTCACGCGCACCTTCAGTTAACCCTTCTGCTGACAGGCCAAATGTCGTTGTCACCAAAATACCGATAAGTGCAGCAATTGCAGTCGTTACTAGAAGAACAGAGATGGTCAGGCCAGAAATTTTACCTAAAGATCCACCTTTCTCCAACTTAACAACTGCAGAGATCATCGATACCAACACTAGTGGCATGATGACCATTTTCAGTAGACCAACGTAGCCACTGCCTACAATGCCTACCCATTCAAGTGTTTGAGCAATTGCGCTGTTGCCTTCACCGTGAATGAGTTGCAAAGCAAGACCAAAAAGAGAACCGGTAACAAGACCGATCAAAACGAGACGTGAAAGAGTGTGTTTCTTTTGTTGTTGATTAAATAGAAAGAACAATATGCCAACAAAGACGGCTAGAGAGGCTATCACTGCAAAATTCATAATTTGACCTTATCAACCAGCCGAAGTGGCGGTTGTTTTTTATACGGGGTTTTATACGGATTTATTTATGGAGCGTAAGATAACGCTCGTGATATAACTTTAAAAATGACAAACGGGTATTAGCTAGATCTAAAATGAATATAAAAACGAGATCTAAGTCGCGTGAGAGTGTGAATTAGCACGTTAATTGTACAAAATGGTTATTCGTAGTGATGCAGTAAGTCACGCATTTCTTTCCTTTGTAAGTAAACCACCGAGTCTTCTTGATAACTGAAAAGTTGATAAATCATCGCTTTGGCGACATCTTCTGCTCGAATAGGTAAAAAGTTGGACAGTTTGCCAAGCATAAGTGGGCGAATTACCTTAAACAGAGTTTGTACTAACTTCTCGTCCATTCTTGGGTTTTGACGTTGACCAACAAGCGGGCCTGGGCGAACAAATACGATTTCCTCAAAATCCATAGCTTCGATTCGTTGTTCCATTTGTCCTTTACAAGCTAAGTAATGGGATGGCGATTTACTATTTGCACCGAGGCTAGAAACAACCGCAAGGCGTTTGACTCCGATTGTTTTCATTTGTTGCGCGACTTTGCACACCAGATCAACATCTACTCTACGCAAATTATCCTTACTCCCTGCTTGCTTAAGGGTCGTGCCTAAACAGATAAAGCCGATGGTTGGTGTTGGTTGGTTCTCATCCCATTGGTGGATAGAAAGGTCTGCATCAATGAGAGGAATAAGCTTGTTGTCCACATCTAGGACGCCATCGAGTGGGCGGCGAGAAAGATAATATAATGTTCCAACACCTGATTGATTTATGAGGTTTGCAATGACTTTTGAGCCTACTAAGCCAGTTGCACCGGCGATGATTGCGCAGGTGTTGTTATCCATATCTTTTCTCCTATATGGGAACATAGTCTAAGCTATTGTAGCGGATTTCAACGAGTTACTTATAATCTCGTGCAAGAAAGGTGAGACGCTCTGCGAACTCGGCAGACTATCCTGAGATAAACTTGATTAGCGCTGCCCCAATTGGATGCAAGTGTATACAATAGTGGGCGCGCAAAAACTGTCGCTGAACAAGACCTCTTGAACAACAGAACACCTCTCACCCAGACAACATCAAAGGAACGTAAAAAATGGATGACTCTTTTGCTGCGGAGATACAAGCACGCATAGATAACAAAACCAAACCCGTCGGTTCTTTAGGCTTATTGGAAAAGGTGGCACTGCAGTTAGCTCTTATTCAAAGTCAGAATAAACCTCAGCCAGTTGATTCCATCGCTATCTGCAAACCAAGCATGCTGGTATTTGCTGGAGATCACGGCGTTGCAGAGGAGGGCGTGAGCATTGCGCCAAGCGAAGTCACTCAGCAAATGGTGGCTAACTTTCTCGCTGGCGGCGCAGCCATCAACTGTTTTTGCGACATTAATGGCATTCAACTCAAAGTAATAGATTGCGGCATGTTGGCTCCTATTGATGTGCTGGTTCCAGAATTTAAATCCCATCCCAACTTGGTTGAACAACGGTTGGGTAACGGTACGGCTAATTTTTCTAAACAATCAGCGATGTCCCCAGAACACGTGGCGTTAGGTTTAGAATATGGTGCGAAGATTGCTGAGCATACCATTTTGCATGGTTCAAACCTCTTAATGTTCGGCGAGATGGGCATCGGTAATACCAGTTCGGCCTCAGCACTGTTATCGGCGCTGAGCTCATTAGATATTGATTATTGTGTTGGCGTTGGCACCGGAATCAATCAACAGCAGTTGAGCCGCAAATATAAACTGGTAGCACAGGGGGTAAACCGATGTCGAGGTCTTGATACCAAAGCGATTCTCGCACAGGTTGGGGGCTTTGAAATCGTACAAATGGTGGGCGCTTTTTTAGAAGCCAAGCGGCTTAAAACTCCAGTTTTAGTGGATGGGTTTATCGTATCGGTAGCGGCTTATATTGCGACGTTGTTAGACGAAGAAACGCGTGAATACATGTTGTTTGCCCATCGCTCTGAAGAAAATGGACATAAATTTGTATTGGAACATCTTAAAGCAGAACCTCTGCTCGACCTTGGTTTACGGCTAGGGGAGGGAACAGGAGCCGCTCTTGCCTTACCCTTGTTAAAAGCTGCCGCCCAGTTTTACAACAAAATGGCGAGCTTCGAGAGTGCAGGAGTTACAGTATAGTGTCAGTCCCTGATAATTCTGAGAAAGTCACGCCGTCATCGTTAAGATACCAGTGGGAGTTATTTCTATTAGCTGCCAGTTTTTTTAGCCGCTTACCCGTGCCCCAAGCGTTGCCTTACAGTGAAGAACGCATGAATCAGGCAGGCCGTTACTTTGCGTTAGTTGGTCTCGTGCTTGGAGCACTTTGCGCTTTGGTATTCTCGCTCACCTCAATTTTTTTCCCAGAGTCGGTTGCCATAGTATTAACGATGGTGTTTAGCTTATTGTTAACTGGGGCTTTTCACGAAGACGGCTTGACCGATATGGCGGATGGCATTGGCGGTGGCATGACCGTAGAGCGACGCCTCTCTATTATGAAAGACAGTCGTATTGGCACTTATGGTGCCGCCACTCTCATTATGGCGTTATTGGCTAAGTATGTTTTTTGGAGTGAACTGGCTAACTTGCCGCACTTTTGGTTGGTCATTGTCGTCGCTTACACCGCAAGCCGAGCACTAGCAGCGACGCTTATTTATGACATGCCTTATGTCAGTGACAGTGATACGTCGAAAAGTAAACCGCTAGCAAGTCGCCAGTCTTCTCTAGAAGTCTCCATTTTGTTGTTTACTGGTGGCGTAACATTGCTTGTGCTTGGTTTCGCGGATGCGATCTTGATATCGCTTGTTCTCGTGGTATTTCGTTTGATGTTCAAACGTTGGTTAACCAAGAGAATTGGCGGCTTTACGGGGGATTGCCTTGGCGCAGCGCAACAGTTGTCGGAACTGCTTATTTATCTCACTATGATTGGGTTGTATCACTCCTCATGAAGCAATTGATACTCGGTGGCGCGCGCTCTGGGAAGTCGCATTTGGCAGAAAAAACAGCTAAGCAATTATCGGTCGCTTCTCATCGATCATTACACTATGTTGCAACCGCGCTGCCATTTGACCAAGAAATGCGAGAGCGAATAGCGCATCATCAAAAGCAACGCGGGGGCGAGTGGCAAGAGCATGAATGCCCCCTTCATTTATCTGAGTTACTGACAAATTTCGCTACCACCGATGTTGTATTGGTCGACTGTTTAACCTTGTGGCTCAACAATTGGATATTTGAGTTAGGTGATGAATGTTCCCATGAGAAGCTAGAAGCAGAAATTGAAAAGCTTATAAAGATGGTACGTGGCTCAGATGCGACGTTAATATTCGTCTCTAATGAGGTTGGAATGGGCATTGTGCCTTTGGGGGCGGTTAGTCGTTATTTTGTGGATAATGCAGGACGGATGAATCAAAAACTAGCCAGTGTTTGCCATCGCGTTACCTTTGTTGCTGCTGGTTTGCCGTTGGTTCTTAAAGAGTAGGATGGAACAAAATGAAAACACTCAATATCTATCTTGTGCGTCATGGAAAAGTAGACGCTCCACCAGGACTCCATGGCCAAACAGATGTAAAAGTTACGCCTGCTGATCAAGAGAGTATTGCTCGGGCTTGGGCTGAGAGTGGACGAGGTGTGGGTGGAATAATTTCTTCTCCACTTTCACGCTGTCAAGAACTGGCAAACATCATTGCTGAACAGCAATTATTACCAGTAATGACGGATGAATCTTTACAAGAGATGGCATTTGGTGATTTTGATGGTATGCCTTTTGATCTGCTCACTGAGCAGTGGAAAAAGCTAGATGCTTTTTGGCAATCGCCAGCACAACATACGTTGCCGAATGCTGAGAGCTTAAGCACATTTTCTGAGCGCATATGTCGCGTTTGGTCTCAAATCATCAACGATATCAATGACAATCTACTTATCGTCACGCATGGTGGCGTCATTCGTATGATTCTTGCTCATGTATTGGAGTTAGATTGGCGTAACCCAAAGTGGTATTCGACGTTGTCGATAGGAAACGCTTCTGTCACGCATGTAACAATTACCATAGATGAGCAAATTTACGCCTCGGTGCGTTCGATTGGCGTACCTCTTTTAACTCGTTAATTTATAAATATTAAAATGCCCAGAACGATATTGCTTACGGGCATAGTCACGGAAGATGTCAGTGGAAGCCCATCTGCTAGGTGCAGGAAGCGAAAATTGACTCAGTTACATAAAAAGGAAATATAGAAATGACAACGCCGAGTTGGGATTTGTCCATCGTTTATAACGACCTTTCTGACCCACGAATTCAAGACGATATTGCTCTTGTGGAACAATGTATTGATCTTTTGAATAAACAATCAGCAGATTGTGGCAACGTAGAGATCATGCAAAATGCGATTTTAACCAATGAAGCCGCGAGTCGTTTAGCGGGCACAGTTGCAAATTTTGCGAGTTGTTATGCTTCTGTTGATGCAACAAACGCCGAAGCGAAATCGTTACTTGGTAAAATGACCCGCATCTTTTCGGAGCTTTCCCAAGCGTTCAGTCCCTTTGATTTGACACTAACGCATGCCGACGAAGAGTTTATCTTGCGCGTGTTAGACCATGAGAATCCTGATATCAGTGGGCAAGCTTTTTCTATCTTGAATTCTAGAAAGTTGGCGGATACTCGTCTTAGCAACGCAGAAGAACAGTTACTGGCTGCGATGAGTGTGGATGGCAAATCGGCTTGGGGTAACCTATACGATAACCTGACTGGCTCATTGAAAGTGAAGCTTGAGTACACAGATGGTAATAGTGAAGAGCTTGGGTTTTCTCAAGCGGCAAGCATTCTTTATGGTTCTGAATTCGAGCGTCAAGAAGCCGCGTGGCGAGGCGTACAAGATGCAATGCAAACGCACCAAGAATCATTCGCTGCGATTTTGAATGCGTTAGCAGGATGGCGCTTAACTGAAAATAAAAAGCGTTCTACGAAGCGTGAAGTTCACTTCCTAGAGCCGAGTTTGCATGGTAGCCGAATCCAAGCTGAAACTTTAAATGCGATGATGACCGTAGCCAAAGACAGTCGAGCTATTGGTCAGAAAGCGGGTTTATTGATGGCGCAAGTACATGGTCTGGATGAGATGAAACCTTGGAATCATCTGGCGGCTATGCCTGCTTTGAGCGGTGAAGCGAAGGTTTACGACTTTGATGAAGCGATTGAGGTTATTTGTGAAGCATTTGAAACAGTAAACCCTGAGATGTCGGAATTTGTCCGTTTGATGGTACAAAATGGTTGGATTGATGCCGCGCCAAATGCTAACAAGCGTCTTGGCGCATACTGCACCAAACTGCCAGCAACGCGAACACCACTTGTATTTATGACTTGGAGTGGCAGCCGGTCAGACCTTATGACTCTGGCACATGAACTTGGCCATGCGTTCCATAACTGGGTTATTCGTGATTTGCCACTTTGCCAAACTTACTACCCAATGACGTTAGCAGAAACCGCCTCTATCTTTGCAGAAAACATCGTTCGTGATCATTTGATTTCGAAAGCTGAGAGCGTTGATGAAAAGCTCGAGATGTTGTGGGAAGAGTTGTCATCTGCGCTAGCTTTAATGATCAACATTCCGGTTCGCTACGAGTTTGAAAAATCGTTTTATGAACGCCGCCAGGATGGAGAGTTAACCGCAGATGAATTCTGTGAGTTGATGTCAGAAACTTGGAAAGAATGGTATGGCGACGTAATGAGCGAACCGGATCCGTACTTCTGGGCAAGCAAGCTGCACTTTTCTATTGATAGCGTGAGCTTTTATAACTACCCATACCTATTTGGTTTCTTGTTTAGCAAGGGTATCTATGCACAGCGAGAAACCAAAGGCGAAGCGTTTTACACCGATTACATCAATTTGCTGCGCGATACAGGCTGCATGATGGCGGAAGATGTCGTCGAAAAGCATCTGTCGATGGATTTAACCCAGCCAACGTTTTGGCAGCAGAGTGTTGAGCTAGTGCGTGAAAAAGTGGATGAGTTTGAGCGTTTGCTCGCACAGCGCGGCTAAGTTTTTCGCAGTGTTGATGCATAATCTGCTTTATAGCTACAAAAATTTGATCAAATCATAATGATCTTAATCAGGGCTGTGGTAAAGTTCACAGCCCTAACACTTTGTAATTGTTTGAAAATTAAACGCCTCAATGCTTGATTTGAGTGCCTGGCGCGAAAAGGCATCGGATTTTCGAGGGAAATAGTGATTTCTACTCATAAGTGAGATCGCAGCAACAAAAATCCTTTGTACAATTTATTAACATATCCGCCGTGCTATTAAGGAGTAACGCATGACGAAGTCTCTCTTTCGCCAATCGTTTTTAACTGACACGTTAGATGTTCATATTGATGTTGCACCAGCGGAGCAGGTGCTTTCTAGCGGTGTAAAACTTAAACTCTATCAGCGTGGTGTATTAGAAGTAATTCCTGCGAATTATACTCAGGATACGAAGAACATCATCATCTCTTGTGGGGTTCACGGAGATGAAACCGCACCGATGGAGCTGGTGGATTCCATTATTCAAGACATAGAATCTGGGTTCCAGACGGTCGATACCCGTTGTCTGTTCATTATCGCTCACCCAGAATCCACTCTGGCGCACACGCGATTCCTCGAAGAAAACCTCAACCGTCTGTTTGACGAAAAAGAACACAAACAGACAAAAGAGCTTGTTATCGCCGATACACTTAAGCTGCTTGTTCGAGATTTTTATCAGGATACCGACCCGACAACACGCTGGCACCTTGATTTACACTGCGCGATTAGAGGCTCCAAGCACTATACGTTTGCAGTAAGTCCTAAGACTCGCCATCCTGTGCGCAGCAAAGCATTGATCGATTTCTTGGACAGTGCACACATTGAAGCTGTGCTCCTGTCAAACTCCCCATCGAGTACGTTTAGCTGGTACAGTGCCGAGAACTTTGGTGCGCAGGCTCTGACGATGGAGCTTGGCCGTGTGGCTCGTATCGGTGAAAATGACCTCGATAAACTGACCGCGTTTGATTTGTCTTTACGTAATTTGATTGCGGAAACGAAGCCAGAACACCTACCAAAACCATGCATTAAGTATCGCGTAAGTCGCACAATCGTTCGTTTGAACGAAGACTTTGACTTTATGTTCGACGACAATGTTGAAAACTTCACCTCATTTGTTCACGGCGAAGTGTTTGGTCATGATGGCGACAAACCATTAATGGCGAAGAATGAAAACGAAGCGATTGTCTTCCCGAACCGCCACGTCGCAATAGGTCAACGTGCAGCTCTGATGGTTTGTGAAGTGAAAACCCGTTTTGAAGAGGGTGAGTTGGTTTACGATTAATCCAACATTGCTTTGAGAAGTTAATTGCAATTTACCGAGGCTTAACTGTAAGGTTAAGCCTCGTTTGTTTTTATCGGCCGCTATGGATTTTCAACAACTTATCCTGAACAAGGAACGACGCTGGCAACGTAACCTGATGGTTATGTCGATCGTGCTCGCTGTACTCTCTGCCATTCACTTGATGGTCGGAGAAATTTTCCTTTCTCCTTTTCAATCCTTATCTGCATTTGAACAGAAGTTATTGGTGGACTTGCGTTTACCGAGGCTAGTGTCTGCGGCAATTATTGGTGCTGCGTTAGCGGTATCTGGCGCGACGTTACAAGTGTTGCTTGGGAACGTGTTGGCTGAACCTGGCGTGCTTGGTATATCTGGTGGTGCAAGCTTAGCAATGGTCTTAATCATGTTCGCGTCACCTGTTCTTCCTACCCCGATTGTTTTTATGTTGGCAGCGATTGCTGGCTCGATGGTATTCACGTTTGTTTTGGTGGCGATAGCAAGGGCAATGCACCTGACGACGGCTCGATTGCTTTTGGTTGGGGTCGCATTGGGTATTTTATCGAGCGCGATTGTGACGTGGGCATTTTACTTTAGTGATGATCTCAGTTTACGCCAACTGATGTATTGGTTAATGGGCAGTATTGGCGGTGCAAGTTGGTATCAACATACCGTTACTTTGGTGATGTTACCGGTGCTTATCTGGTTATGTTGTAAAGGCAAGTCGCTTGATAAATTGATGCTGGGTGAGATTCATGCGACCCAATTGGGTGTCGATGTGCATCAAATGCGTTGGAAATTGATCCTCGCCATTTCTGTTTTGGTGGGTAGTTCAGTCGCTTTGGGTGGCATCATCAGTTTTGTTGGTTTGGTGGTGCCGCACTTGTTGCGTTTGGCTTTTGGTACGGAAAACCGTTATTTATTGCCACTTTCTGCAATATCTGGTGCTGCGTTGCTTGTATTTGCTGACATCGGCGCAAGACTGTTATTGGACTCCGCAGAGTTACCTTTAGGTGTCATGACAACATCGATTGGCGCACCTATTTTCATCTGGATGCTGGTGAAGAGTCATGATGCACGTTAAACATATGTCGGTTGGTAGTCGATTATTGCCTCTTTCTTTTGAATGCAAAGCTGGCGAAATCGTACATATCGTTGGGCCTAATGGTTCCGGTAAGAGTACTTTATTGGCTGCGATTTCTGGTACGTTAAGTCACCGAGACGGTATGAGTGGTGAAGTGTACGTTGGCAACAAAAACTTGCTTACTTTACCGTTGTCAGAGCAAGCTCATGTTCGAGGTTATTTGTGTCAGCAATCGCGCCCAGCGTTTAATGTTGATGTGTTCCAGTATCTCGCTTTATCTCTGCCAAGTGGTGCTGAGATTGCGGATATCAAAGTGCGTGATGCCGTCAATATGGTGGTGGAGCTGGTACAACTGCAAGATAAGCTTCATCGCAGTATTCAAACATTATCCGGTGGTGAGTGGCAGCGTGTCCGATTAGCAGGTGTATGTTTGCAGGTGTGGCGTACCATTAATCCTTTTTCGCAGTTTTTAATTTTGGATGAGCCAGCAGCACCGTTAGATATTGCGCAAGAGGGTCTGCTCTATCAATTGATTAACGCTATGGCGGCGCAGGGAATTGGAGTATTGGTTGCTAATCACGATCTCAATCGCACATTAAAGCACGCAGATAAAGTATTGCTGCTTAACAACGGTGTGCTGCACTCATCAGGAAGTGCCGATACTGTGCTAACGGAAGAAGCGCTCGGGGAAGTGTTCAATACTCAAGTCAAAAAGGTCATCGTAGATGAGCAACCTTATTTAATCTTTGATTAGTATTTCGGGACAATAAAAAAACGACCTACTTGAGGTCGTTTTTTTAATCGAGAAAGCCAAACTCAACGCTTACTGAGTTAGCGGTTTTAGATCTGCTGGGCGGTAGTAAACAGATTTGAGTACTTTGCCTTTACGAATGGTTTTACCTTCCGATACGAAATCTTCGGCGCATTTCGCGATGATGTATTCACCTTTCTGCACCGCCATCAACTTGATGCCTTGTTCTGCGTAGAATGCTTCTGTTTCTGAGTACTCTTGCTCGTTACGGCATACTTTGCTCATGTTGCTTGAATGTACTTCATCCCAGCAAGGAATAAACTCGATACCACGGTTTACCGCAACGTTTAATAGAAGATCAATTAAGTAGCTGATCGCCAGATTGTCTTCTACTTTGCTGTGGCCAAGATGAACGAGACGGCCCATTAATACATACACGCTGTCTACGATGGCATCTGCTTGCTCAGTTTTACAATCTGCTTCTGCTAGCTCTGTTAGCTCTTCGATCGCCAAAGAGGTGTGTAGTGTGTCTGCTTGCGTATCAAGGCTTGCAGCGTCTGCGACTGGTAAGTCGAACGTACTACGGAACTCGGTGATATCACGGTATAAGTGATCAAAAATCTCTTGGGTTAGCTTTGACAGTTGCATTCTAATTTCCATTGAATCGATTGAAGCGGCAATGATACCAAACCGCACTTTGAACCCCAAGGGCATTGCATCTAACTGGTGATAAATCTGCCTTTGGGAATGGTGGTGCTTAACGAAATAGGTAAGGGAACAGCTTTTTACGTTCTTCCTCTGAAAGGGAGGAAACACGAGCGATGTTTGTATCGGGAATGGATTCAGGATCAGGATAGTGTTTTAGTACCTTTTCCATACTCTCTTCGCGAATCAAATGGAAGATCGGGTAAGGAGAACGATTGGTCAGGTTTTCGTCGTCTTCAGGCCTTGCGCCGCCAAAACAGTAATCAGGATGGAAAGTCGCTACTTGGAAAATACCTTCCCAGTTTTGCTGCTTAATTAATCCTTCAACCCAATCTATGCAAAAGTTGTAGTCCCAGAAATCTTGTAGCATGTTGGGAACCACAACCAACGTGGTCTCAAGTTGTTCGGGCTCTGTGTTACTCAGCTCAATCAGTTGCAATAAAATATCTTCAAGAAGCGTTTCTTCTTGAGTCGCTTCACTAACAAAGATTTTGATTTGTTTATTACGTTGCGGCTTGGCAGCAAACGGACAAAGGTTGAGACCGATTACTACATCGTTGAGCCATTGATCGACCTGTTGAGTGATCGCTTCGATATCTGTGTTTTGTGTTGAACGCGTTGACATACGACTTTCTGGTTTTTATTAAAGTAGCGCAAGCATAGCAGAGTTGGTTATCCAAGTAACCAGAGAGGTATTACGCAAATGAGCGTACCTTAGCTACTCTTTAAACTCGCAGCGTCAGGTGTTTGGTCAGTATGCTTTCTTTCGGCAATGTGTTTCAAATACGCAATCGCAGCAAACATCGCTAGGTAGACTGCGCTTCCCCCCATAAGAACACTCGACCAACCTCCATGCTGCCAACAATAAAGAAGTAAGAATCCTCCCAAACTACCGCCTACGTAGTAGTGTACTAAGTAGAGCGCTGTTGCGGTGGCTTTGGCGCGAGTGGCGTTCTGACCGACCCAACCGTAGGCGAGGGTATGAGTAAAGAAGGCACCAAAACTTATCAGCAACAACCCAAATAGCATTGCAGTCAAGCTTTCAACCGCCGCAATCCACATCCCCGCCATGCTCACTATCGCGCCTAAGAACATACCGAAGATTGATGAATAACGTTTACTCCAGTGGCCTGCGCAACGAGAGGAGAAAGTCCCTCCCAAGTAACAAATAAAGATCAGTGAGGCCAACCCGACAGGCACATTGTGAGGTTCACTCACCAGACGGAAACCCATGACGGAATAAAGGTTGACGAACAAAGCAAAGTTGAGTCCTCCTATCAGCATCGCGAACCACACGTGTTGGTTTTTAAAATGACCAATAAGCGCACGATTTTGATGGCGTAAGCTGCTTGATGACGGGGTGAAGTTGCGCTGTGTTGGCAATAAATAGTGAACGCCAATGACACCAAGAAGAGTGAACACCATCATAACTTCAATGGCGACATCAACACTGAAATTGTCCGCCAATAAGCCGCCGCTAATACGCCCTGCAATACCGCCTAATGAGTTAGCCGCAATGTACGTTCCAATTGCCATCGAGAAAGCGTGCTTGTCGAGCTCTTCTGCCATGTAAGCCACGGCGACCGCAGCAAAAGCTGCGAGCGCGACACCGATCAGTGCTCGACATACCACCAAAAACAGAAATGAGTCACCAAACAGCATCAAAGCGGAAAGGGTAGGAATCGAAAACAGACCAGCCATCATGACTGGCTTTCGTCCCACTGATTCTGACAACACAGCCATCGGGACGAGGCTAAAAGAGAGAGCGAGTGTTGAGGCCGCAAATAACCAGTTCACTTGCGTTTCTGAGATCGTGAAAATTTGGGCAAAAGTGGGCAGCATTGGCTGTAGTAGGTATAAATTTGAAAAAACCAAGAAGGAACCAAGCGCTAGCGAGAGCGTAATGCGTTTGTATTCCGGTGTGCCAAAACTGACCATGAATCCTGCCTAATGTGAGCAAATGGAGAGACTGTGATCAATCTATCAGTTCGTTGTAAATTAAAAAAATATATTAAAAATATGGACACCATATATTTTTGATCTAATGGAATCGAAACAACTTAAACATTTTCTGGCGGTCGCTGAACATGGAAACATTACCCATGCGGCGAAAGCCCTGCATATTGCCCAGCCCGCATTAAGTATTTCTATCAAAAAGTTTGAGCAGTCTTTGGGCGTTACCCTATTTCGCCGTGATGATAAAAAAATCAGCTTAACGAAAGAGGGCGAAACGCTACATGTACATGCCAAGCGGGTGATTCAACAGTTGCACGACGCGCAGCTCGCGATTGATGAGTTGAAAGGTTTAGCGAAAGGAGAAGTACGACTCGGAACGCCATCAATGATGGGCAGTTATTTCTTTCCACGAATTGTGATGGCGTTTAAAAGCCAATTCCCGGAGTTAAAATTGACCTTGGTCGAAGCTGGGACTCAATCGATTCGTCGTATGCTGCTCAATGGTCAACTCGATATCGGTGTGATCAGTTGTGATAACGTGCCTGATGACCTAGAAACTGACCATTTGTTTACTAGCCAAATGGTCGCAGTTGTTTCACCTGAGCATGAGTTAGCCCAGCGACACGCTCTTACTTTTGATGAGTTCTTTGAACACGATTTGGTTATGTTTCAGCATGGCTATTTTCACCGCGAATTTTTGGATCAGGTGAGTGAGGAGCATGGGTTTACCATGAAGTCATCATTCGAGACCAACTTACTGCCTTTGATTTTGAGTATTGTAAAACAAGAGTTTGCGATTACCGCGTTACTGGAATTGGTGACTCAACATGAGTCGGGCGTTGTTGGCTTACCGTTTGAACCACCAGTGACGCTAGATCTGGCACTTGCTTGGCGCAAGCAGGGGTATTTATCAATAGCAGATCGAACGTTTATCGACTTTATCAAGCGCTACGTTTAAACGCAGCGCAGATTCATCGTCCGAGCACTAGTCGCCTTTGTACATCTTCTCGAAGTTCTTTGGGTTCCAGCCAATCATTACCCGATCACCAATTTTTAAAACTGGCACTGAACGAGCACCAAGCGCATCAAGTTCTTTGCGACCGCGTTGCATCTTAGCATTGCACAAACGATAGTTAATATTTTTCGAATCCAGATAACGTTGAGCATCTTTGCAGTGAGGGCATTTGTCTTTGACGTAAAGGACGACACGTTTCATTGAGTTTCTCTCCATTATCATTGGGAGGCGAAGTTTAACGACCTTTCACCATAAATGAAAGGCGAAAGCTAAGGTGAAACTGTCCTTTATCTCAGGTATATTGAGCGCCTTTATTTTGTCATAACAGACGTTAATTCTATGCATCCGTCACTTCGATACATTCAAGGCTACCCACAAAACATCGTAGAGCAGGTGAGCTCATTGATAGCGAGTGGCAAGTTTGTTCCTTGGTTCGAAAAGCGTTATCCCGATAGGCACCAAATCAAAAGCGAAAGGGCGCTCTATGAGTACGCCATGGCAATCAAAAACCGCTACATGAAGAAAGCCGCGCCAATCAGTAAAGTTGTCTACGATAAGAAAATTCACGCGGTAAACAACGCGCTTGGTTTGCACAGTGTAATCAGTAGAAACCATGGCGGTAAGCTGAAGTCGAAAAACGAGATTCGCATTGCCAATGTATTTAAGGATGCGCCCGAGCCACTATTAAGAATGCTGGTGGTACATGAGTTGGCGCATACTCGTGAGAAAAACCACGACAAGGCGTTCTATCAGCTATGTTGCTACATGGAGCCTGAGTATCACCAACTCGAATTTGATGCTCGTTTGTTTATGATTTACCTCGATTTAAAAGCGAATTTGAATGAAGAACAATAATCACAACGCGAAGCAAGCAAAGCCAAAGACTTCAAAGGCGGCTCAGAATAAAGACGCGAATAAAGCCAAGCCGAAGCGTGTTAAAGACAAAGTTGCGCGCAAATCCCCGCAGCCTGCAGGAAAGAGCGAAGTCGAGTTCATAAAAATAGCGAAGAATGGTTTGCATGAGCGTAATGTTCATCGAGGTCGTTACGATTTTAAAAAACTCGTGGAAAGTGAACCTCAGTTAAAGCCATTCGTTATCAAAAATCCGAAAGGGGAAGACTCCATAAACTTCTCTGATCCTAACGCTGTTAAAATGCTCAATAAAGCGTTGCTTGCTGCGTATTATGGTATCGAGTTCTGGGACATTCCCGACACCTACCTTTGCCCACCGATTCCGGGCCGAGCTGATTACATTCACCGAGTGGCAGAACTACTTGATGGTGAAGTAAAAGGTCAGTACGCGCACCAAAAAGTGAAAGCGTTGGACATTGGCGTGGGAGCAAACTGTATTTATCCGATTGTTGGTGTAACAAAATACGGTTGGCACTATACGGGCAGCGATGTCGATCCAAAATCCATCCAATCGGCTCAAACGATCGTAGAGCACAATCGTGTTTTGACGGGAAAAATTGCACTGGTACAGCAACACAATGATGCCAATATTTATCTAGGTATCATTCAACCGAATGATCGTTATGATGTGACGACATGTAATCCGCCATTCCACCGTTCGGCGGAAGATGCCGCTATGGGCAGCCAGCGTAAAATCGATAATCTAAAAGCAAACCAGCGTAAGAAAGGACTAAAACCTCAAACCACACAAGTAAAGACAAGTAAGCCTGAGTTGAATTTTGGCGGTCAAAACGCTGAATTGTGGTGTGAAGGTGGAGAAGCGGCGTTTATCCGAAAAATGGCGAATGAAAGCCAAGCTTTTGCCGCGCAGGTCTTGTGGTTTACAACACTCATATCCAAAAAAGACAACGTTCGCCCGATGCGCAAGCAGCTTGAAAAATTGGGTGTGAAAGCCATTCGTGTGGTTGAAATGAGCCAAGGACAGAAAGTGAGCCGCTTTGTAGCTTGGTCATACATGGATAAGCAACAGCGCAAAGCATGGATTGAACTAAAGTAACGTTGACCATTTCACACTGAACAATAAAGTAGGAAGCCCGCTGATATCAGCGGGCTTCTCTTTTTGGGGGATCTAAAACTTAATGATGGGCTCACAATCTAGTGAACTGAGAGAGACAAAAGTATCTGTTTTGGCGTAGTACAAGCCACAGGTTTCACCTCTTATCTGCAACGTATATTGGTCTGGAAGATCCGTATAGCTGCCATCCAACAGTTGATTGTTGTTCCCTTTTACTCGTCCTTTTTCAATCAACAAATGCGGTGAAGATTCAAATACGTTATTTGCGATTCTAGGTGCTGGTGTCCCTTGGATTTCTGCGATCGCGTTTTGAATCTCTATGACTGTTTCCGGAGAGTTCTTTTTACTCAATGCTTCAACGGGTTCTTGTGACATAGCTTGGCATCCTATCAAAGAAATCGAAGTGCCTAAGAAAAGCGCAACCCGAATCAGCATTCGTAAAAAGTTAGTTGATCTCAACATGAATTGCCTCTGTTCGTAGCGGAGAGCGAAGATCGCTTAACTCCGGAGATGAAATGTTACGCGGCATGGCGTTGAAACTTGAAGAGGAGACTGGCGGACAGGTTCCAGTTTCCATGTAGTTTAGTGCCGCAGAAAGCATACCTTCAGATGGATCGCCTAATGGTTTTGTTAGGTCGTCATTGACCCAGCAACCTTCCACTCTATTGTTTAAGCCTAGCTCGGTATTGATTTGGCTCTTTGGAGTAGGAATAAAACCATCAGCGAAGTCGCCAAATTTTTTCTCGTTCGCCGACTTGAACTGAATAGTGTAGTACATAGTGCCGCAGTTTTGTTCTGGTGAGAACCCATACGGTTTACCTGTGGTTGTTGAGCCTATTTGGATAACCTCCACATCAATACCGCGCAAAGCGTTGATTAGCAGTTCACTTGAGGAAGCCGTGCCTCCTGAAGTCAGCACATATACGCGCTTTTTGTTCAGTGTCGGAAGCACTTGGTCCGAATATTTCTGTGCTGCCCAGTCTATTGCTAGATTTGTAAAGCGATAGATGTTATCCCCATCTTTAATGGTACGCATCACTTTGTCATTGTGAATCAACTCACTGAAGACTCGGTTCTGACCAGCACCGCTTAGCATGTAGCCTACTTGCGAGGACTGAAGGACTAAGCCACCGCCGTTGTAACGTAAATCAACGACGATCTCGTCAACATTCTCTGCTGAGAGCGTACTGAACGCCTCAATAAGCGGGGCTTGAGCGCTTGGTTCAAAGGAGTTGTATTGCAGATAGCCGATCCGCATACCATTGTGTGTAATCACTTTGGCATTTTTAACTGGAGAGGTCATGACATCAGAGGCGGTAAGCGTCACGGTTTTCACTAGACCGTCGACACTCTCAAATGTGAAGGTGTAATCTTGATTGATGTCAGGGTTAAAGAGCGTTTTATTAATAAAATCAATGTCGGACTGACTACCGGTGTTAACCACATCAATATTATTGATTTTCAGAAGCTTATCACCACGAGCAATGCCGCTTCTATCAGCTGGAGAGGCTTCTTCATTGTAGGAAATACGAACGTCTCGAGGTTGTACGCCACGTAAGAATGCCCAGTTGAAACCAAATCCAGCAACTAAACCGGATTGCGATGATTTCATCTCATCTTCATAAGGGACGGTAAAATGGAAGCGATCTTTGGGTTTACCCGTCGCGGTAGTAGCAGAGGTGACCAGCGTATTGAAGTAATCAGTAACAGTTTTGTAGTTTGCTGGATTATTATCAGGAACCTCGTCATACCATAGGTACGTTTCGTTAGTAAAAGCTCTTAAAAAGAGTTTTTCGTGCAATGTAGAGCCCAATTTATCTGGATAGGCGGCATAGTTGTCATATGGGTCTAGTCCGACGCGGGGCGTTTCACATTGGTTGATAAACGTTTTCGACGGTTGGCTAAAATCACCGGCTTTCCATGTTGGTCCAGTTGCGCTGCTAGTTGACGGAGTAGGTGATGAACCATCACCGCCGCCACCGCCACAGCCTTGTAATAATGCGAGAGTGACTGCCGTTGCTAAAGAATACTTAAATTTCACTTTTCTATGTCCTTATAAATAATAGAATTATAATTATGTGTTTTGCTTTTGTTTTTATTAGCTAGGTGAATGTATTAATTTAATTTGTTCGTCTGCAAATTTATAGTTAAATAGTGTGAGGTAAATAACGTAAAAAAGTTGTCTTTTATACTTAAGCTAAATTAGTCATTACTTAAGTTTTCTGTCTATTTCAAAAGAGCTAACAAGACAATTAATAAGTGTGAAATTAAGACAAGTTCTTAGTTGACTAAGCGATGCTTGCTAAATAAAAATCAGAATTAGATTCAGGAAACGCTTTGAATCAATAGTTTGGTAGGGATATATGATGTTATCTGGGGTTTGTTTGATTTATTTGTCTGATGCTTTAACTTAATTTAGTGAGTTGAGCGACGTGCTTTAATAGGCTTCCGTCAATGTTAGGTAAATCATCAGCGAAAAATATCTGAGCACCGGGAGTGCAGCGCATTAATATATTTATTAGTTCACCTTCATTGTTGGAAGTGTTAACTGCGTTAAGTTTCGCTAATTTATTACAAAGCTCGTTCTCTATTTGCACTTTCTGCTCTTCGGTGAGCCTAATGCGACCTATACATACGCCTGGGTTGATATCATGAGAAAGCGAATCTTGTTGAAATCGCTCTTTGAATAAGGTGTCTAATGCCGTACCTTCTTCCATAATAAATCGACGACCAGAACGGTAAAACAAGCCGTCTCCGAAGTTTTCGACATATCCTAGAATTTCCGCGATACGCAAATAGAATCGTAAGCTTGTATCAGAAAGTCCGTAAGTTTGGGCTATCTCTTGCGGTTTAATATCACGAGAAGTCAGCATATAAATAAAATCAAGTAAGTAAGGATGCTCAACGAAAAGGGCGCTCTCTTCATCTGTTAGCATTTGCTCGTTTTGGTGCTGAAGCTCGTTGGCTAAGGTTGCGAGTTCGATGAGATCGGTATTCAGGTAGTTCAGATAAATAAGTACTTTATCCAAACCTAAAGCTGGATTATGTAGGTGGCGTTTAATACTAGATAAAGGGATGCCACTTTTTTCTGACAAGGAATTGTAGCAAAGCCCTTCTTCTTTAATCTTTTGTCGTAGCGCTGCGAGTAAAAATTTTGGTCCAACATTCATCCTTGAATATCACCTTATTCGTTATTCCGTTTACAGGCTGATATTTTGCCTTTCAAGCAGCAGGTTTCGAATCGCTGTGCCTGCTTCTAGAATGTGTTTTTTCAGCAGGTACTTGGCGCCTTCGATATCACGATTTTGGCACATTTCAAACAAGCTTAAGTGCTCTTCTTCTGCCTTTTTAATGCCTGTAGTAAACAATAGCTGCATGCGTATGTATCGGTCACACTTTGTGTTCAGGTTGTAAATGACGTCCATAGTTTCAGGCATGTTGGCTGGCGCATATAGGGCTTTGTGGAACTCGTAGTTGTAGTTGCTCCATTCTTCTACTTCGTCGCCACTGTTCACTACTGACTCGAAACGTTCGCGAACTTCGCGCGCGCGTTCAAGGTCAGCGTCTGTCATATTTTGAATCGCGCGCTCTAAAATGTGGCATTCCACGACAGCGCGCAGTTCAAATAGCTCATTGATTTTCTCTGGAGATAGCTCAGTGACCGTCGCACCTTTGTGAGGTTCAAAGCTAACGAGTCCTTGTGCTTCCAATTGAACTAACGCTTCACGCACAGGAATTCGGCTAACATTAAACTCTTTTGCTAACGCATCTTGACGTAAAGGTTGACCAGTTTTTAACTCGCCCTTCAAGATCTGAGTTCGAATTGCTTCCTCAACGAGCTGAGTGCGCGTTTTAAAAACAGGTTTCTGTGACATTGAAGTCTCCCGTGAAATTAATATTGTATCCAATCCATTTTACTTTAGTAGTTTATTGTTTTTCTGGCACAAACCAACTAGGAAAGAAGGTTTTGAGAAGTAGAGTGAAATAAAAGGCATCAGTTGATGCCTTTTTGAGCCATTTGTTGATCTTATTGGGACACACTGCCATCTATGGCGCGTTGGATACCCAGTGGGTTCGACGCTTTTAATGAATCCGGCAATAAAGATTCTGGCAAAGCTTGATAAGCGACCGGACGCAACCAACGATGAATAGCCTCCGCACCGACAGATGTTGAGGCAGAATTGGTTGAAGCCGGATATGGTCCACCATGAACCATAGCGTAACCAACCTCGACGCCAGTTGGCCAACCGTTGAATACAAGGCGTCCGGCGATTTCTTCCAAACTTGGAAGCAGTTGCTTGGCTTGTTCTTCGTCTTCAGCGGTAGCGTGAAGGGTTGCGGTGAGCGATCCAGTCAGTGAATCACTCAGTTTCAACATGTCATCGAAATCTTCACAGATTACGATTAACGATTGAGGACCAAATATTTCTTCCTCCCATTGCGGGTTTTCACGCCAGTTTTTACTGTCCGTCACGAACAGTGCTGGTGAGACATTGGTCGCTTCTGCTTGTTCAGAACGAGTGACGTTAATGCCTGTTTCGGAAGCTCGCTTATCCACTTCGGATTCATACGTTTCTCGGATACCTTGCGTTAGCAAAGTGGCCGTTGATTGTTGTCGAATTAACCCTTGAGCGATTTCGATAAAGGCTTGCGTTTCTGGGCTATTCAAGACAAATACAACGCCTGGTTTTGTACAAAATTGTCCACAGCCCAAAGTCATAGAAGCCACAAATTCTTCAGCCAATGATGCGTTTGCCCGTATGGCTGAAGGGAGAATAAATGTTGGGTTAATCGCCCCTAGTTCACCATAGAAGGGGATTGGCTCTGGTCTTTGCTGAGCTAGATTGAACAGCGCGCGGCCACCACCGACGGAGCCTGTAAACCCAACCCCTTTAATTTTTGGATGGGTAACGAGTGCTTGGCCAAGTGCACGTTTGTTGCCTTGCAATAGCGTGAAGATGGCTTGCGGTAAGCACTCTTTCTCAAGTGCAGCCTCAATACACTCGGCAACAAGTTGACTGGTGCCAGGGTGGGCGGTATGGCCTTTTACAATCACAGGACAGCCAGCTGCCAGTGCCGAAGCCGTATCACCACCTGCCGTAGAAAATGCGAGCGGAAAATTAGACGCACCAAACACGGCGACAGGGCCAATTGCGATTTGTTGACGGCGAATATCTGGTTTTGGCAGTGGTTGACGGTTTGGGTTTGGCGTATCGAAAATTGCTTGATGGTGATTACCCGATCTCACAACCTCGGCAAATAGTCTTAATTGGCTCGCGGTACGTCCTATTTCACCGCTTAAACGTGCTTCGGGAAGGGCAGTTTCTAAATGAGCACGAGCAACGATTTCTTCACTCTTCACTTCCAATTCAGAGGCGATAGAGCAAAGTAAGCTCGCTCGCTTTGCATTGCTTAGTTGGCGAAACTCACGCGCAACGCTTTGGGCGGCTGAGGCGGCTTGATTAACTTCTTGCTCTCCATGTACCGGAAACGCTATAGGTAGAGGCTCACCAGTAAAGGCGTTGACTGCGTAAAAAGTGGTTGGTTCTTGTGGGTTCATCATTCTTCCTTACTATCCTTATTACTTCACTTCAAATCCGTACGCATATGGGTCTTCATCGTCTACCCATATCGTGTTGTGACCGTATACTTGTGCCCATCCTTCAATGCTTGGCAAAATAGCGGCTTTGCCATTCACTTCGGTAATGCCTTCTATACGTCCTTGAAATAGGCTGCCGATGATACTTTCGTGAACAAAGTCTTCCCCTTGATTGAGCTTGCCTCTTGCATGCCATTGCGCCATACGTGCACTTGTTCCCGTACCACATGGCGAACGATCCAACGCTTTGTCGCCGTAAAACACAGCATTTCGAGCGGTGGCGTTTTCTTGAGTGGGCTCTCCGGTCCATAGCACGTGAGAAACACCGCACACTGTTGGATCTTCTGGATGTACGCACTCAACCGCTCGAGATACCGCTTCGCGAACTTTTGGTGAAAGCATCAAAATTTCATCTGGAGAGTAGTGTTCAAGTCCGGCGTAGTTTTCTTGAGGATCGACGATTACGTAATAGTTTCCGCCATAAGCAACATCGACAGTGAGCTCACCTAAGCCCTCTATGTCCACGGTTACGTCTTGGTGGGCAAGGTAAGCTGGTACGTTAAATATCTTCACCGACGTGACCTTGTCACCTTTTGTTTGGTAGTGCACTTCGATTTGTCCTGCTGGGACATCAAGTATCAAACGGCCTTCTTTTTTGGGAGTGATAAGGCGATTCTCGATAGCGGTAGTGACGGTTCCAATGGTGCCGTGGCCACACATTGGTAAGCAGCCACTGGTTTCAATAAACAGAATTGAAGCGTCTGCGTTATCGCTGCAAGGAGGCAAGACAACTGACCCCGACATCATTGAGTGTCCGCGAGGCTCAAACATGAGTGCCTGACGAATCCAATCATAATGCTCAAGAAAGTATTGGCGCTTTTCGCTCATGGTATTGCCTTCGAGTGGAGGCACACCGCCTGCGACCAGCCTAACTGGGTTGCCGCAGGTGTGGGCATCAATACAGAAAAAAGTTCCTTGTCTCATTTTTCGCTCCTTGCTGAAAAAATGGTTGAATTAAACAATAGCGATGTTAACGTAATGTAAAATATATTGTATACAATCTACGTTTTCAAGTGTGACTCGGAGCATATTTATGTTGGTCAAGGATGAAACAAAAAAGGAAAGGATCGCCGTGATAGGTGCGGGGATTATTGGCTTATCAATTGGATTGAAGTTGCAGCAGCAAGGTTATCAAGTCACGATTTTTGATCCCAATGGCGTGGGGAATGGATGCTCTAAGGGAAATGCAGGTCATATCGCGACTGAGCAAATCTTCCCTCTTGCAACGCCAGCGCTGCTTCCACAATTACCTAAAATGCTGCTAGATCCCAAAAGTCCGGTTTCGATCCGTTGGCAAGATATTCCAAGCACTATCGGGTGGATGATTCGTTTTCTATTACAAACAAAGCCATCAGCCGCGGAGCAGGCAAAAAACGCGATTAAAACTCTTAACGAGCGGTCAGTGGCAAGTTGGCGTGGCGTGCTTGATTCAATCGGAAAAGCGCATCTAATAAAAATGAATGGTTCATTGCTCACTTTTGAAAACGAGAAACTGTTTAAAGACTACCAAAGTACGCTTAACTCACTGGCTAAAAACGGTGTGGCGTATCAAGTTTGGACGCAAGAGGCGATTCGAAAGCGGATACCTGATCTCAGCCATAAGGTTCGTGTCGGCGTCTTTTTTCCCGATACAGGACATACGCTAGACCCTTATCAGATCTGTGTTGAGCTAAGTGAAGCTTTTGAAGCTCTTGGCGGTAAGATTTTACAAAAAGGTGTATCTGCGTTGGAGAAAAATGGTGATGTGTTGGTTGAGTCTCAAACACATTCATTTGACCGAATCATTGTTGCCGCTGGTGTACATTCTAAGCCTTTGATACGGCAGCTAACCGGAGTCAAAGTGCCTATTCAAGCCGAGCGTGGTTATCACCTAATGGTGGATGACAAGCGTGATGTACTGCCATTTCCTATTAGCTCTGCCGATAGAAAATTCATCATGACTCCGATGTCAGGTGGGCTACGCTTGGCAGGCACTGTTGAGTATGCCGATGTAGAATCACCACCCAATATGAAACGTTCAGAAATGCTTTTTCAGTTAGGCGATGAGATGTTTGAATCGGGGTTAAATCCACTCAAGCAAGGAGAAAAGTGGATGGGTAATCGGCCTTCAACAGTCGACTCGTTACCGGTTATTGATAGCATTTGGGATGGAAATGTATTACTGGCATTTGGCCACCAACACCTTGGATTAACTCAAGCGGCGATTACGGCAGATCTCCTTTTAGAGCTTATCGAAGGAAAGCCTACATCGATTGATCTATCACCTTTTTCATTACAACGATTCGCCTGAAAAAATTTAATATTAAATATTGTATAAAATATATTAAATGCTAATGTTAACTTAATTTTAACAAAAATGGTATCCAACAGCCGTACTCGGATGCCTCCAGAAAAACAACCAAAAGGAGTAAAACATGTCACGAATGACCAAAGCACCATTGGCGCTGTTGATTTCAGGAATGCTGTTGGGGACCTCTGCTTATGCTGAAGACAAATTGACGGTCGTATCTTGGGGTGGTGCATTCACCAAGAGCCAAGTGGAGGCATATCACAAGCCTTTCATTAAAAAAACAGGTGTCGAGATCGTATCCGAGGATTTCAGCGGCGGATTAGCCGAAATTAAAGCGCAGGTGGAAGCGAACAACGTGCGCTGGGATTTGGTTTCTCTCGACAAGCCGGACATTGTTCGTGGTTGCGCCGAAGGGTTACTAGAACCAGTGAGCCCAAGTATTTTGCCTCCGGGCGCAGATGGAACACCAGCACAAGAGGATTTCATTGATGGTGCGATTCACGAATGCGCAATCAATACCATCGTTGTGTCCACAGTATTAGCGGTGAACGAAGACGCGTTTAAAGGTAAGGCTTTGCCTAGCAAGTTGACCGATCTTTTTGACCTAAAAACTTTTCCAGGTCGACGTGCATTGCAAAAACAACCTCAGGGTAATCTTGAGTGGGCACTATTGGCTGATGGTGTAAAGCCAGAAGAGGTCTACAGCCTGCTCGAAACCGAAGCCGGGCGTGAGCGTGCGTTTGCTAAGTTGGATACGATCAAATCAGAAGTGCTGTGGTGGACAACAGGTGCCCAGCCACCTCAAATGCTTGCAGACAAAGAAGTGGTGATCGCCTCGGCGTTTAACGGCCGAATCCACAATGCCCGTAAAGATGAAGGTCAACCATTTCGGATTATATGGGACCGTCAAATGGGTTACATGAATGGATGGGCGATACCTAAAGGGAGTGAGAACACAAAGCTTGCATTGGACTTCATTGCTTTTTCTTCAGGAACAAAACCATTAGCTGATCAAGCTAAGTACGTTGCCTATGGGCCTACGCGTAAGTCGTCTTCGGCGGAGGTGAACCCAGACATTTTAGCGAACCTTCCTACCGCACCTCAAAACTTCCAAACCGCCTTCCTGATTAACGATGAATGGTGGTCAGACTACGCGGATGAACTCAATGAAGAGTTCAACACCTGGCTGCTTAACTAGGCGTTAATTTTTGTATGGGGCCGAGTTTTCATCCATAAGCGAGGTTCCGTACTTTTCCTCAACTGTATTTATGTTTTCGGAGAAATAATGAAAGTCATCGAAGCACAGCAAGTCGCGCAATGTTTAACAATGAAGTCTCTTATTGAAACGATGCGTGAAATGTACTCGCGGCCAGCAACAATACCTCAACGCCGAGTCATGCCCTTAGAAGAGGGAGAATACGAGGCGTTTGCGCTACTTCCAGCTTGGAACCAGGAGTTGATTGCGGTGAAAGCCTTTACGTATTTCCCGCATAACCCTGAGCAAGGCAAAGATACGCTTGCATCTAAGCTGCTTGTTTTTAGACGAAACGATGGTGAGCCGCTCGCACTCGTGGACGGTAAAGTTTTAACGTTTTGGCGCACCGCCGCAGCTTCTGCGTTGGCAGCGGACTATTTAGCGCGTCCCGATGCTGATCGTCTGTTGATCTTCGGAACGGGCAATCTTGCGCCTTATTTTGCGTGGGCATACGCTGCGGTTCGCCCACTTAAGCAGGTTTATATTTGGGGGCGTAACTCAGATAAAGCCGAGGCGACGGTAGATGCCATTGTGTCATCTTCAGAGTATCAGTCGCTTCCTGATGAGCGTCGGTTCCGTGTTTCAGTCGTAGAAAAAGTGGACCACGTTATCAAACATGTTGACATCATCAGCTGTATTACTGCATCAGCAGAGCCTTTGTTTAATGGCGCAGACGTGCAGCAGGGCACCCATATTGATTTGGTCGGTAATCATGACTTGGACAAGCGTGAATGCGACTCCGAAGCAGTGCAACGAGCACAGGTGTATGTTGATAGCCGTATTAATGTATTAGCCGAAGCGGGCGATCTTCTCATTCCAATTCAAGAGGGCGTGTTCACGTCAGACGATATCAAAGGGGAATTACCGCAGCTTTGCGCCCAACAAATCTCAGGACGTCAAAACGATGAGGTCATTACTTTATACAAATCAGTTGGCAGTGCTTTGGCTGATTTGGCCGCTGTAAAGGCGGTGTTGTTAGAAAATGGCATAGATAGCCATGTCTGAGCATTTTTGCTCGTTCATTTAAATTGCATACAATATACATATAAGGAAAGTAGTTCATGAAAATTGATTGGAAAGGTGTTTATCCGGCGGTCAGTACGCAATTTCGTCAAGATCAGTCAATTGACTTAGACGCAACGCAAACCGTTATAGACAACCAGATTAAAGATGGTGTGAATGGCATTATCTGCTTGGGTACTGTCGGTGAGAACTGCGCGTTGTACCCGGAGGAGAAACGCCAGGTTTTGCAAGCGGCAAAAGAAGTCGTAAATGGCCGTGTGCCTTTGATTGCTGGTACAGCAGAGTCTATTACCACAGCAGCTGTTGATTACATGCAGGATGCGTACAAAATTGGTATCGATGGTTGTATGGTGATGCCTGCCATGGTTTACCGCACGTCTGAGAGCGAAACGTTCGAATATTACCGCACGCTAGCAGAAGCAACGCCAGAAATGCCAATCATGATTTACAACAACCCGGTTGCTTATGGTGTCGATGTAAACCTCGATATCATGGCGAAACTGGCTGAGTTTGAAAGTATTGTAGCTATCAAAGAGTCGACCACTGATACTCGTCGTATCACCGAGCTTTACAATAAATTTGATGACCGCTTTACCGTGTTCAGTGGTGTTGATGACATCGCTCTTGAATCATTGATGCTAGGTGCGACCGGCTGGATTTCTGGTTTAACCAACGCATTCCCAGAAGAGTCCGTTGCGATTTATAAACTGGCAAGCCAAGGTCGTTATGCTGAAGCGTTAGAGATCTACCGTTGGTTCTTACCCCTACTGCGTTTAGACACCATTCCTAAGCTGGTTCAGTGCATAAAATTGGCCGAGCAAGTCTGCGGACGTGGCTCTGAACAAGTTCGTGCGCCACGCCAACTCTTACAAGGTGAAGAGCGTCAACAAGTCATTCAAATGGTTGAACATGCGTTAGAAACCCGCTTAGACCTATCCAAATACAATCTGTAATTGTGCTGTTTAGTAGAGCGTTAACTGACGCTCTACTCATTCGTAATATTCAAAAAATGAGAAGAGGGAAGTCATGAGCACGGAAAACAAGGACTATGTCAGCTTTCAACACGTTAAGAAAACCTACGATGGCACGAATTTGGTGGTGAAAGACTTCAACTTAGATATTACTCCTGGAGAGTTCGTTACTATGTTGGGGCCGTCAGGATCGGGCAAGACCACTTGCTTGATGATGCTAGCAGGCTTTGAAACTGCGACCGGTGGAGACATTTATATCGATGGCGTTCCTGTCAATCATCTCGCGCCGCACAAGCGCGATATTGGTATGGTGTTTCAAAACTATGCGTTGTTTCCACATATGACCATTGCTGAGAATCTTGCGTTTCCTTTAAAGGTGCGAAAACTCGACAGTGACACGATTCAAAGCAAAGTTCAGAGTGTATTAGAAATGGTCGAGCTTGAGCATGTTGCGACTCGATACCCGAAGCAGTTATCAGGTGGTCAACAACAGCGTGTTGCGTTAGCGCGAGCATTAGTGTTTGAGCCTAAACTCGTGTTGATGGATGAACCACTAGGCGCGTTAGATAAGCAGCTGCGTGAGCAAATGCAGATGGAAATTAAACATTTGCATGAAAAGCTTGGCATTACCATTTTGTATGTGACGCACGATCAAGACGAAGCTCTCACTATGTCCGACCGTATTGCGGTTTTTAATCACGGCGAAGTGCAACAACTCGCGACACCAACCGAGCTTTATGAATCTCCGAGTAATACGTTTGTTGCGCAGTTTATCGGAGAAAACAACCAACTCTCAGGTTTAGTTAAAGAGTGGAACGGAAAGTATTGCCAAGTGCTCGTTGGGAAAGAGTTATTTACTGCGAAACCTGTCAGAGTCTCTGAGCAAGGGCAGAGAACAACACTTTCCATTCGACCAGAAAAGATTGTTATTCAACCAGAGAAAGCGTCTTGTGAGAACCAAGTCTCGGGCGTCCTACGAGAATTGATTTATCACGGTGATCATTATCGTCTGGTCGTCGAAGTAGAGAGCGTTGGTCACTTCATCGTTAAAGTACCTAACGATAATCGTAAACACTTGCAGTTAACGCCTGGCTCAATTTGTCGTATTGGTTGGCAAAGTGACGATTGCCATGCTCTTGATGGGACACAAACTCAAAGTAGCGAGGTAGCAGCATGAGTCGAGAGCTAACCGCATTAGATTCTGTATTGGAAATCGAACGCCAAGTTCATGAGCAAGAAACCAATTTGAAAGCGCAGTTGCAAAAGGCCGAGCGCCGAAAAAAGCTTCGCTCCATTATGCTCACAACGCCATTGGTGTGTTTTATTCTGCTTACGTTTGCTTTTCCTATCATCGACATGCTTTATCGAAGCGTGGATAACCGAGAAATATCCCTGTCACTACCACAAACTATTCAAGCCTTAGAAAGTTGGGATTATCAAGGTCAGCCTCATCAAGAAGTCATTGAGGCATTCTCTGTTGAAGTACTTGCGCTTTATCAAAGCAAAGAGCTGCCGAAAATAGCCAACCGGATGAATATTGAAGAGTCTGGTATGCGCAGTTTACTCATGAAAACCGGCAGAAAGTTGTCTCGTTTGACGTCGCTGCCGAGCTCGGTGACACAGTTGGCTAAGCTGGATAAGCGATGGACTAATCCTAAATATTGGGCGGCGTTTAAGAATCTTAGTGGCGCATTAACATTCAGTCACTATCTTGCAGCGCTAGACTTGCAAGTGAATGAGTTTGGAGACATTGAGCCCCAACCAGAAAAACGCCAAATATACGTCGACCTTTTCTTTAAAACTTTTTGGATGTCTATTTCAATCACCTTAATTTGTTTGGTGATGGCGTACCCCGTTGCTTACCTGCTTGCCAATTTACCTGATAAGCGCGCGAACTTACTTTTAATTATTGTGCTGCTGCCATTTTGGACATCATTGTTAGTCAGAACCACGTCTTGGATTGTTCTGCTGCAAAACCAAGGGGTCATTAATGATCTCCTTATTTGGTCGGGTTTTACTTCTGAGCGAATTCAGATGATTCACAATACCTTCGGAACGGTGGTGTCTATGGTGCACATTCTGTTGCCTTTTATGATCCTGCCTCTGTATAGCGTAATGAAAGGAATTAGCCCAACTTATTTCCGTGCCGCTCGTTCTCTAGGCGCGACGCCTTTCATTGCGTTCATCAAAGTTTATATGCCGCTTACGTTACCGGGGATAGGTGCGGGGGCCTTGCTTACTTTCATTCTTTCTATTGGCTTCTACATTACGCCCGCTTTGGTTGGTGGAAGAAGCGGACAGATGATCTCCAATATGATTGCCTATCATATGCAGACATCACTGAACTGGGGGATGGCTGGCGCATTGGGTGGACTGCTTTTGTTCGTTGTACTGGTTCTGTTTTATATGTTCAACCGTGTGGTTGGCATTAACAACCTTAAGGTAGGGGGATAACCATGGCATTACCAAACTATGCATCAAAAGTAGAGCGAGTTGCTTACGCAGGTTACTTAGCTTTTTGTGGGGTGGTGCTGTTCTTTTTAATCGCTCCAATTCTGACCATCATCCCGTTATCGTTTAATGCAACGCCTTACTTTACTTTTACCGAGGGGATGTTAAACCTTGACTCGGCAGCGTATTCTACTCGCTGGTATCAAGAAATGTTTACTAGTGAACAGTGGCTGTTGGCGCTGAAAAACAGCACGTTCATTGCTTTTATGGCGACACTCGTTGCAACAGGGCTAGGAACTCTGGCGGCGTTGGGTTTAGCCAGTAGTAATTTGCCTTTTCGCAATACGATTATGGCGCTGTTGATCTCACCCATGATCGTACCAGTCATTATCTCTGCTGCTGCGATGTACTTTTTCTACACACGTCTTGGCTTGTCACAAACTTATCTAGGCGTCATTTTGGCACACGCTGCTTTAGGTACGCCTTTTGTCGTCATTACCGTTACTGCGACGTTAAGCGGCTTTGACCATAGCTTGGTAAAAGCGGCGGCTAGCTTAGGAGCAAACCCTGTTTATACTTTCAGACACATTACCTTTCCTCTGATTCGTCCGGGGATGATTTCTGGCGGCTTGTTTGCTTTTGGCACTTCGTTCGACGAGGTTGTGGTGGCGTTATTCCTGACTGGGGCAGAACAAAAAACCGTTCCTAGGCAGATGTGGTCAGGAATTCGAGAGCAAATCAGTCCGACTATATTGGCGGTCGCTACGTTGCTGATTTTTATGTCGGTGTGTTTGCTCGTGACTTTAGAAGTTCTACGTAGGCGTAATGTACGCATTCGAGGCATTCAAGAATAGCCAAACTTTTTCTTTGTTGCTCACTATGCACTTTTGTTTAGGGGCACCTCAATTTTTGACCAACTGCGCCTCATTGTAGGCGCTTGTCTTTTGTGTTTATCATCAGCGATGACTGACATATCACTCTGGTAGCTTAATGCCAGCTTGCTCGAAACGTGCCAAAGGCGACTTGTTTGATCGCTGATACCAACTAGCTGGCATGTTTGATTTAAGTCGCGCTTTTTCTTCCTTGCTAATCACAACATAATGCAAAAACGTATCAAGTGTGGTTCCCATCACGTCGAATGTCATTTCCCCATCTTTGCTGATGGCTTTCAATAACCCAGCGACGGTTTCCTCAGAAACTAACGGTTCAACCACCGCGTTTTTTCGCTCTTTTATTGACGTTGAAGCGGGCAGGTTTGCACGTGCCGTCTCCCAACAAACTTTGTTGGTTTTACTGATAAGGTTGTGCTTGTAGCAGTAGTAACTGAATAAAAAGCGTGGCAGGTTTTGCCAGCGTTCGGCTTGGACTTCTAACCAAAGGTGTTGTAGCTCAATATCAGCGTCGGTCATAAATATTATGGAAGATTATTAAAGTAGTGGCATTCTAACGTTTCATCAGCGATGCCGTCTATTATTCGGTTACTTCCCATCTTTATGTTGACACTTTGATTTTCAATGAAACAGTGACTTCTTATTACTGTAAATAGTGAGTGATTTGTCCAGTTTCTGACATTAGTGTTTGACTTGGGTAGTAGAGTGTGGGCGTTTTTTGTTTTGAAGCGTCAATATACATCATCACATACTTACGTCTTACTCTTTCTGAAATAAATACTTTTATCAAAGTAACTGTGTGATTTTCATTCAAATAGTATGTGTTTCATGGTGATGAAAATTCTGTTTATTGCGCTACAATCGAGTGTCGTTCGTAGAATGTAGCCTAATGACGAAAACCTTGCGTCTTCTATCTGGCTTTTTGTGTGCTACTTTTTAATAAGTATCTTTTGGGTGGGTTTTTATGTTTGGAGTTAAAAGAAATGCTGCTATCTCTGGCTTGTACCAAGCGAGTGAACTTAAAGCAAAGCTGTTCTCCAAGGATTTGGAAATCTTAAGACTTAGAGCTGAAACTGAGTTTAATAAAGTGCTTGATGAGCTACTAAGAATTAAAGATAACAATTCAAGGCTTCGTGAAAGTGGGCTTATTGATAAGCTTGAGCAAGAGAAGTCTAAATGGAACAGTGATCAGCTCAAAGACATCGAGCAACGTATAAGTAATGTCGAGTTCTGTATTAAGGATTGTGCTTTATATGTCAGCAACATTGAGTCCCAATTCGCTGAGGATAGCGATTTAGGATATGGTGAATTGAGCAGTCGTTCCCTTGAAGACGAGTTGGAAACACTATCTTTTAGTAAGATCCTTAACGCATCTGCACATGAGTACTTTTATAACTCTAAAGAGTATGAAATGTACCTTGAAAACACACCAAATACCGAATTTTTGCACGCGTTAAAAGAGCAAATTACCGCACTCTTCGACCACAAAGCAGCCTAGAGCCTACAAAAGTATTATCCCATTGTCCGATTCCTTCTTTAGGGGCTTTGATTCGCGAATTTTTATCGACCCACTTTGGAGTATACCTAGCCATTTAACGTGCTGGGTATACTCGTATAACTACACGTTTCTTCTCTAGCCCATCTCTATTTTTTGACAAATACGAATTTTTAAAGCTCACTCCGTGTTCCTTCTGGTACCAAAAACTGATACCGCCACGTCTGGTTGTTAACAAAATGTTTCTTCTTATCTTGCGAGTAGATTATATGGAGATGCTCTTGCAGTAATAAGGGCAGTGGCGATGCAAAAGACGTAATGCATTTAAGGAAAACTCAATATAGAAGAAATTAGATGGAACTGAAGATTTTGAGTGTCGCGATTGCGACAACATTAACCAGTACTGGCGTATTTGCGTTAAGCGAGCCAGTTTCTCAAGTTACAGAGCAACATGCACATTCGGCTCATACACACGGTGTTGAATCCAATCAAGTTGAATACCAACCAACCGCAACTCTCCCTATTCAGCTCTCCAAGGCAACTCGAGTACAGTCACTTGAAAGCCTTGATGAGTCGAGCACTGCTTGTGATTTGGAAGCATTGGTTACCGAAAGCAGTAACCAATTGATCGGCGAAATTTTAAGTCAGGGCGCGACGTGTGTGAACCAGCTATTCTCTGCTGAAAGTCGGATTCAAGAGTCGGTATTTAGTTCCGATCATATGTACAACATCGCTAAGCACACTACGACCTTGGCGAAGGGTTATATGGGTGGCGGGAGCGATGAACTAGAAACGTTGTTCTTATACTTACGCGCGGGTTATTACGCCGAGTTTTACAATGACAACATCTCATTTATTGAATGGGTCACACCAGCGGTGAAAGAATCAGTGGATGCATTTGTTAACAACGCAAACTTCTACGAGAACAGCGATCGTCACGGCAAAGTGCTTAGTGAGGTCATCATCACTATGGATAGTGCGGGCTTGCAGCACGCGTACTTACCGCAAGTGACCCAGTGGCTTACTCGTTGGAATGATCAATACGCCCAGCACTGGTATATGCGCAATGCGGTTAACGGTGTTTTTACTATTTTGTTTGGTGGGCAGTGGAACGAGCAATTTGTGCAAATAATTGGCAACCAAACGGACCTTGCCAAAGCTTTAGGCGATTTCGCTCTAAGGGCGTCATCAATCGGTGCTGAAGATGAGTTTATGGCCGCGAATGCGGGGCGAGAGCTCGGGCGTTTGACCAAGTATGCGGGTAACGCGAGTTCTGTGGTGAAGAGTCAGCTGAGTCGAATCTTTGAACAGTATGAAATGTATGGTCGGGGTGACTCGGTTTGGCTTGCGGCGGCGGACACCGCCTCATATTACGCAGATTGTAGTGAGTTCGGAATTTGTAATTTCGAAACTGAGCTAAAAGGCTTGGTGCTATCGCAAACTTATACCTGTAGTCCGACAATTCGAATATTGTCCCAGAATATGACGCAAGAGCAACACGCGGCCGCATGTTCTAAAATGGGTTACGAAGAGGGTTACTTTCATCAGTCTTTAGAAACTGGTGAACAGCCAGTAAAAAATGACCACAATACTCAGCTCCAAGTCAATATCTTCGATTCAAGCACCGATTATGGTAAGTACGCAGGGCCAATTTTCGATATTAGTACTGACAATGGCGGTATGTACTTGGAGGGCGATCCTTCCCAGCCGGGGAATATTCCCAACTTTATTGCTTATGAAGCCTCTTATGCGAACGCGGATCACTTTGTCTGGAACTTAGAGCACGAATACGTGCATTACTTAGATGGTCGATTTGATCTCTATGGAGGGTTTAGTCATCCAACTGAAAAAATAGTGTGGTGGAGTGAAGGCATTGCAGAGTATGTCGCTCAAGAAAATGACAACCAAGCAGCACTTGAGACGATTCTAAACGGCTCGACATATACCTTAAGTGAGATTTTCGAGACTACTTATGATGGGTTTGATGTCGATCGAATTTATCGTTGGGGGTACTTAGCTGTACGTTTTATGTTTGAAAATCATAAAGATGACGTAAACCAAATGCTGGTGGAAACGCGCCAAGGGAATTGGAGCAATTACAAGGCCACGATCACCCAATGGGCGAATTTGTATCAAAGTGAGTTTGAGCAGTGGCAGCAAGCCCTTGTCTCAAATGGTGCACCTAATGCAGTCATAACCGCAAACAGTAAGGGGAAAGTCGGTGAAAGCATTACATTTAGCAGTGAAAACAGTACAGACCCAAACGGGAAGATCGTCAGCGTCTTATGGGACTTCGGTGATGGCTCGACAAGTACACAAACCAAGCCGACGCACCAATATGGGAGTGAAGGGGAGTATTCGGTCAGTCTAAGTGTGACAGACAGTGAAGGCTTGACGGCAACCGCCACTCATAGTGTTGTTATCTCAACGTTGGGCGGTAATGACACATTGCCACAAGACTGCGCGGTGCAAAGTAAAGTAAGCGGTGGGCGCCTAACAGCAGGAGAGCCCGTTTGCTTGGGAAATCAACAAACCATTTGGCTGAGCGTGCCAGCGGTGAATGAGAGCTCAAATCTGGCGATAACGACGGGAAACGGTACGGGCAACCTAAAGCTTGAATACAGTAACTCTGGTTGGCCGGATGGTACTAATCTTCACGGGTGGTCAGATAATATTGGTAATGGAGAGTGTATTACGTTGTCAAATCAGAGTAACTACTGGGGCTACGTTAAAGTCTCTGGTGACTTTGAGAATGCCGCCATCGTCGTTGATTTTGATGCTCAGAAGTGTCGTCAGTAGGGCATTTTAACTGCATCATTTTAATTTAATTGATCGCCTCGCTAACATTGCGGGGCGTTTTTGTTTTTCACGCCGTTATCTCTATAAAAAAACCAGCCCGAAGGCTGGCAAACAAGGAGTTTGAGATGAAAATGAAAACGTTATAAAGCTTGCTGATATCCTATTTCTCAATAAGTTGGGTTGTGCGTTGAAGCCAGTTTTTATCTTGCGTATCAAGAAAAGGGCTAAGTGCTTGATAGACTCGTGAATGGTAATGATTGAGCCAGTCTAGCTCTGCTTGATCTAGCATTGATAAATCAAGGGCGTTGGTCGCAATTGGAGCAAGAGTGATGGTCTCAAAACCGTAAAACGTGCCGAACTCATTTTGTTCTACTTCTACAACTTTAAGAATGTTCTCTATTCTTACCCCGTACTCACCTTCGCGATAAACGCCTGGTTCATTGGTAATGACCATACCCGGTTTTAGTTCAACCTCGTGGTGGCTTTGCGAGAAATTTTGTGGGCCTTCGTGAACATTCAAGCAAATGCCCACGCCGTGTCCAGTGCCGCACTTGTAATCAATACCATGTTGCCATAAGACGCCACGCGCCATGATATCAAGATTGGCACCCGTAGAGCCTTTCATGAATCGAGTCTGAGTCAGTCGGATGACCGCTTTGAGCACCAAGGTATAATCTTTGCGCTGCTTAATGGTCGGTGACCCGAAGTGGAAAGTACGGGTGATGTCTGTTGTCCCGCCAAGGTATTGGCCACCAGAATCGACGAGAAAGAAGTTGCTTTCATTGACTGCCGCATTGCTTTCTTCATCGGCGGCATAATGCATTTTTGCCCCGTGAGCCGCGAAGCCTGCGATAGTGCGGAAACTGTCACTCACATAATGTCGGGTTTGACGGCGATAGTGATTCAGTTGTGCCTCAGCAGACAATTCTGTAACGAGTCCGCTTGGAACTTGCTCTTCGAGCCAGTTCATAAACCTTACGATTGCCACACCATCATCTGTTAATGCCTGTTCTAGGCTAGTTAGCTCGGTCGCATTTTTTATGGCCTTCATTGCCGTTACAGGGCAAGCCATTGGCTTTAGATTCACATTCCCTTCAATCGAACTCACCAATAAGCTGTCTGTGTGGGTCGGGTTAAAAGCGAGCGATAATCCCTCACATTGCTGATTCAAATACTGACTTACGTAGTTGTAATGGCGAATGTGTACACTCTGCTCGGTCAGCGCTCTTTCAACGTCCTGAGGCAGTTTGGCTTTATCAATAAACAGTGTCGCAAGTGATTGCTCTACAACTAGATAGGCTTCAGAAGCTGGGCAGTAATTCGTATCACCACCTCGAATATTCATTGTCCACATGACATCATCTAGCGTTGACACTAATAAGCTACCTACTTGGTTCTCGGTTAACCAAGAACGGATTCTCGCTAACTTATTTTCTGTGTCAACACCAGCAAAAGCGGTGGGGTGCTCGAATACGGGTGCACTTGGGCGAGGTGGTCTTTCAAGCCAAATCGGTGTGAGCAAATCTAGGTCGAGAATGATCTTAATGTTTTTCGCTTCAAAGGCTTGTTTGAGGCCTTGATAAAAAGCGTAACTGATGGCGCGCCCGTCAACCGCGACAATACTGTTTTCTGGGAGCGTGGTAGCCAGCCATTTGGCAATTGTCGGCGTTTCTGGTTGTTTGGCTTTAAACAGTTCAAGTCCTGTGCCGTGTAACTGTTCTTCAGCTTGAATATAGTAACGACCATCAGTCCACAGGCCACCACCTTGTTGGGTAATGACGATATCGCCTGCAGAACCGGTAAAACCTGAAATCCAGCTTCGCGCTAACCAATGATCCGCTGAGTATTCACTGTTATGTGGGTCATTGTTGGTCACGATATATGCAGACACGTTGTGAAAGGACATTGCCTCACGTAATAACGTAAGGCGTTGGTTTACTGAGTTAGTATTGTTCATTAAATGGTTCCTAAAGTCATATTTGAGCAATAGATATGATGCTGCTCCGAGCCTGTTTTTATTGGGTTCTGTTGCCCGCATACTTCTGTGGCTTCTGGGCATCGAGTACGAAAAACGCAACCGCTCGGTGGGTTAAGTGGAGAAGGAAGATCGCCGGGCAATAGTTGTATTTCACGGTCACGTGCTAATTGCGGATTAGCTATCGGGACAGCAGATAACAGTGCTTTGGTGTAGGGGTGTTGAGCATCATCAAATACTTGATCGTAACGTCCTACTTCCATAGGTTTACCAAGATACATCACCATAACGCGGTCGCTGATATGGCGCACCACGCTTAAGTCATGCGCAATCATCACCAGTGTTAACCCCATTTCTTGTTTAAGATCATCTAGAAGATTGATGACCTGAGCTTGTATGGAGACATCTAGTGCACTAACGGGTTCATCACACACGACCAAATCTGGATTGAGAATTAATGCTCTGGCAATGCCCACACGCTGGCATTGACCTCCGGAAAATTCATGTGGATAGCGGTTTCGCTGGCTCGCCAAGAGACCCACTTTATCCATCATAGCGATGACACGCTTTTCTACCTCTGCCCGTTTAAGCTTTGGCTCGTGGGTGAGCAGTGGTTCGGCGATGCATTCTGAGATGGTTAACCTCGGATTCAAACAAGCGGATGGGTCTTGAAACACCATCTGAAATTCTCTGCGTCGAGAGGAAAGCTCTTTTTTACTAAACCCGAGCATGTCTTGACCTTTCCAAGTCAACTCGCCATGTGTAGGTTCAATTAAGCGAAGTAAGGCGCGTGCAAGCGTTGATTTTCCGCAGCCTGATTCCCCCACAATGCCAAGTGTCTCACCTCGGTAAACATCTAAGTCGATACCATTGACCGCTTTCACGATTTTACGTCGACTTGGAATAAGATGACGTGAAACAGGAAAGTGGACGTTTAAATCACGAGCAGACATGAGGACTTCTTTTTTATTCATAACGCCTCCTTAAGCTTTTATTTGAATGGGAATGATAACACTGGGTGCTTTAACGTGACAGGCAATGGACTGGCTCGTGTTTAATGGAGAAAACCGTGGGGTTTCGTATTGGCAACGCGTCTCTCGATGCTCGCACCGCTCTCTAAACGGACACCCTTGATGGTTAATCAACGCACTTGGTGGGTTACCTGAGATGGTTGGTAAACGTGGCATATCTTCAGTGATAGAAGGAATAGCCTTTAGCAGGCCTTGAGTATAGGGGTGCGCAGGTTGAGCGAACAATGTCTCGGTATCTGATTGCTCCATTTTTTGACCACCATACATGACCAATACGCGATCACACATCTCGGCGACGACGCCCATGTCGTGAGTGATCAGTAAAATAGCCGTGTTGAACTCTTGTTGTAAGTCTCGTAATAGCGTCAAAATTTGAGCCTGAACGGTTACATCTAATGCGGTGGTTGGTTCGTCTGCAATTAACAACTCGGGCTTACACAACAAGGCCATCGCTATCATGATTCGCTGACGCATTCCGCCAGATAGCTCGTGAGGGTATTGATTCATCCGAGTTTCGGGAGAGGGAATACGCACCGCATCTAACATGTGAATCGATTCAATTTTTGCTTGTTTTCGGCTCATTCCTTTATGAATCATGAGAACTTCACAAAGCTGTTTGCCAATTTTCATGAATGGATTGAGTGACGTCATCGGATCTTGAAAGATCATTCCGATTTTCTCTGCACGGATGCGGTTGAGCTGCTTTTTAGACATCGCGAGTAAATCATCACCGTGGAACATCGCGCTGCCAGACACGGCGCCGTTGTCCGCGGTTAACCCCATTAATGCGAAAACAGACTGGCTTTTTCCCGAACCTGATTCCCCAACAATCCCAAGAGTTTCGCCCGCTTTAATCGAGTAGGAGAGATTACTGACCGCTTGCACTTGCCCATCTGGTGTATCGAAGCGCACGTTCATGTTTTCAATAGATAGCATGGGTTTGTCCTTATCGGTCTTTCGGGTCAAGAGCATCACGCAAGCCATCGCCGATGAAGTTAAAACAAAAGAGGGTGGCAACTAAAAACAGAGAGGGAAAAAGCAGCATCCACAATGCAACGTCAATTGTTTTTGCGCCTTCGGAAATCAGGATCCCCCAGCTCGTGTCTGGTGGTTGAACACCAAGCCCTAAGAAGCTTAAAAACGATTCGAACATAATGAATCCTGGTACCATTAAGGAGGAATAAACCATCACGATCCCAAGCACATTAGGCAGAACATGGCGTCGGACAATTGTCAATTTAGAAACCCCAATAGAGTGTGCGGCTTCGATGAACTCTCGCTTTTTTAGACCGAAGGTGACACCACGTACAACACGGGCAATGCCCAGCCAAGATACCATTCCGATCACGATAAAAATCAGGTAGATGTTGTTGCCAAAAAGGGTAACAAACAGGATAACCATAAACATAAATGGCACCGAATCGAGCACCTCAATAATGCGCATCATTACGCTATCGACAACGCCGCCAAGATAGCCGGAAATACTTCCCCAAATCGTACCAATAACAACGGCGACTAAGGCGCCAACAAAACCCACCAAAATAGAGAGCCTGCCACCTTGCATCGTGCGAGCGAAGACATCTTGCCCGAGATCATCGGTACCAAAGTAATGGCCACTGCTCAGTGAAGGTTTCCCTAGCTCGTATGGATCGATGAGCACTTCCCAGTCAATTTCATCATGGCCAAAAGCGGCAAGAGAGGGGCCGAAAGTGATGCATAAGGTAATGAAAGCCAAAACATACACTGATGTCATCGCGGCTCTGTTTTTACGAAATCGAGTCCATGCATCCTGCCAAAGACTGCGACCTTCGACGGCTTCAATATTGTCGACGACTTGATCTTGAAGAGCTTGTGTATCCAGTTTTTTGATCGTTAACATGCCGGACTCCTAAACGCGTATACGGGGGTCGATAATCGTATATAGCAAGTCGACCACAAGGTTAAAGAAGATAGTGAGTGAAGCGACAATCAGAGTAATGCCCATTACTAGGCCGTAGTCGCGGTTGAGAGCCCCAGATACAAAGTGTTGTCCCATGCCACCTGTACCAAAGAAAATGTCGATAATCACCGAGCCTGTCACGACAGACACAAACGCAGGGCCGAGCATCGCAACGACGGGAATCAGGGATGGTCGCAAAGCGTGATGGAATAAAATGTAGGTTGTGGACAAACCTTTGGCTTTTGCCGTTCGAATGTATGGTTGGTTGAGCGTTTCAATCATTGCGCCACGCATGACGCGTGCAATACTCGCAATGGAGCCAATCGCTAGGCTGAGCACGGGAAGAACAAGAAAAGCCAGCTTTCCTCCTTCCCAACCACCAGCAGGGAACCAGCCGAGCTGAATAGCGAAGATCATGACTAAAACTGGAGCAAGCACGAAAGCCGGAACCACAACTCCAGTCATCGAAAGTGTCATCAGGCCGTAATCTAGGCGGCTATTTCGGTTCAATGCCGCAATGGTGCCAAGCAACATGCCAAGTGGAACGGAAATACAAAAGGAGAGTACGCCTAATACTGCTGAAACTGGCCATGATTGTGCGACGAGCTGTGTAACACTGAAGTCTTGATAAACGAAGCTCGGACCGAGATCTCCTTGTATGAAATTACCAATGTAAATCCAAAACTGAGTAAGGAAGGGCTGGTCCAAATGGAATTTTGCTTCGATATTCGCACGTACCACCTCTGGCATAGGCCGTTCCATATCAAATGGCCCCCCTGGTGCAATGTGCATCAGCCAAAATGATACGAGTGCGATGAATAGAAGCGTGGGGATAGCGATAGCTAATCGCTTAACAATGTACCAAATCATGATCCATCATCCTTTGGTCATCCGAAATCACTTCGAACGGTTATGAATAAAAAATGGTCTGAGCTCAGGTTGCCTTCTCCACCGAGAGATATGAGGAACGGCAAGTAAACATTGAACTTGCCGACTCAGACCGAAAACATGCTTTTATTGGGCTTTTACATAGACATTCTTGCGGTAGTACGACGACTCAGGGTTTGTCAGTTCGTAGCCGCCCACGTAAGGCTTGATGAGGTATTGATCGTTACCCGGACGATAAATAGGAATAATGGCCATGTCTTCAATCAGCATGCTTTCTGCTTGTAAATACAGTTCTGATGGGTTGCTCATGGTCTTTGAGCGAGCCATTAACTCGTCGTATTGCGGGTTGTTATAACGAGAATCGTTGTACTCGCCACTAGAAACGAAGATATCCAACCATGTAGAGGCTTCATTGTAGTCGGCCGTCCAGCCGCCGCGAGTAATGTCGGTCGGCTCTTTAAGTGCGTAGAACACTTTCGGTTCTAGCTGTTTTATCGTGACTTGCGCACCCAATCGGCTTTTCCACATGCCTGCCATGGTGGTTGCCATTTTTACGTCCATCGAGAAAGTTGGTACGGTAAACGTTAACTTAAGCGGATTGCTTTTATCGTATCCAGCTTCTGACAGTAATTGCTGCGCTTTTTCGATACGTTTATGGCGGTTCCAAGTTGCGAACTCAGGAGTGTGAGATTTAAAACCATCTGTTTGAGGTGGCACAAGGGTATACATTGGAACCCCACCGTTTCTCAAAATAGCACTCGTTAACAGTTGACGGTCAATGGCATATGAGAGGGCTTTACGAACCCGCACGTCTTTTGTTGGCCCTTGTTGAGTGTTGAGGTAATAGAATGTGGAGCCAAGAGACGCACTGGTGCTTGCCACTTCTTGTGGGCGTTGTTGAATTAACTTTTTCTTCTGGGCGGCAGGAATGGAAACCGCTTGGTCTATCTCACCAGCTAGGTAGCGGTTTAGCACTACGTTTGCATCACCAATTGGTAGCCAAGTGACTTTTTCCAGCACTACATTGCTTGCGTCCCAATAATGTGGATTTTTAACCATCACCAGTTTTTCGTTAACTTTCCATTCAGAGACAGTAAACGCACCATTTGTAACGATATGCTCAGGCTGGGTCCAGCGGTTGCCATGTTTTTCAATGGTCGCTTTGTGAACGGGGGCAAGCACTGGATGACTTAGTAGTTTCGTAAAGAAGGGAATAGGCTCTTCGAGTGTTACCTGGAACGTTTTTTCATCCAGCGCCTTCACGCCCAAAGACTCGGGTGCGGCGTCGCCTTTCATAATGGCTTGCGAGTTTTCGATATTTGGAATGGCCGCAAACCAAGCGTAGGGTGAAGCAGTGCTTGGATTCAGTAAGCGTTGCCAGCTGTAGACAAAATCTTGTGCAGTGACCGTTTCGCCATTTGACCATTTTGCATCACGTAAGTGGAAGGTATAAACCGTATTGTTGTCATTGACTGACCAAGACTCAGCAACACCAGGAATGGTTTTACCTTGCTTATCTTGAATGACCAGACCTTCAAACAGGTCTCGACCGAGATTAAAAGCGGGCTCTGCGGCTTGCTTGGCTGGATCAATAGAAGTAACTTCAGCTCCATTGTTTAGCGTAATTTCTTGTGTCTCATCGAGGGTCATTCCTGCGGGATACGGCGCGGCATAGCTTGATGTCGCCAGTATTGGACTCATCATCGACGCTAATAAAAGCAACTTAGGTAATTTCATCCTTGTCTCACTCTTTTCATCCTGAAAGATGCCAAAAATGTATATTGTATAAATTGTCTGCACAATCGAGTTTTAACATTACTGTAACAGGGTGTCGGGTGTTGAGCTGTCTGGTCTCAAAAAGTGAGCTAGGGGAATTTCTTTGAAGATCTGATATCAAGTTGGCATGACGGGAAGTAATTTTGCTTCGATACAAATTAAAATCCCCTTCAAGCACAGGCTAGAAGGGGAAGATAGTCAGTCTGCTCTTCAAAAGGCACGACGTTAACTGACTAGGAAATGTTTCACGAACTCAGTGATTTTGACCATATCACTTACCGCGATAAACTCTTCTGTCGTGTGTACTTTTGCCATGCCAGTTGAAAGGTTGACCGTTGTGAGACCTTTCTTGTTAAAGTTGTTGGCATCGCTACCGCCGCCAGTGCCTTTTGTGAAGGCGTCAATTCCCAACTCTGAAAACGCTGCTTTTATAGCGTTTACGTGTGGGTGGTTTTCTTCAATAACAAAAGCGTCGTAGGCTCGGCTAGATTCAATTTCGACTTCTGCACCGTGCTTTTCACAGACAGACTCTAATGTTGAGATCATATGATTGACCTGAGCATCTAGTTTATCGCCATTCAGGGAGCGTGCTTCTGCCACGATTTTTAATTCAGGCATAACAATGTTTGTGGCCTGACCGCCATTCACTACACCGATGTTGGCTGTCGTTTCTTCGTCGATGCGAAGTAGCTTCATTTGGTTGATAGCATCAGCCGCCACCATGATCGCACTGATGCCTTCTTCTGGCGCAAGCCCTGCGTGTGCTGGTCGGCCTTTGATTTTTGCCATGATCTTTTGCTGGCCTGGGGCTGCGGTCACAATGGTGCCAATAGGGCCACCTGTGTCTAACACGATTGCTTCCGTTGAAGTGACGTGTGACATATCGAAGTATTGTGAACCGAATAAACCGCCTTCTTCATACACGGTGAAAGCAAGTTCTAACGTTTTGTGCTCACGGTTTTCCGCTTGAATACAACGAACGGCTTCCATGATGGCAGCAATACCAGATTTATCATCGCCACCAAGAATCGTATTGCCTTTTGAATGGATAACGCCGTCTTCGATGATTGGCTCAATGCCAATACCTGGAGTGACCGTATCCATATGACAGCTCATTAGAATAGAGCCGTCTTTTTTGCCGTCTAAACGGGCGTACACGTTAAAACCGTTAGAAATGTGCTCAGGTACTGGAAGTTTGCGTACGGTAAAGCCTAGCTCGCCTAGTTGTTCTGCCAGTGTTTCTGCAATTTGTTTTTCGTTTTTTGATTCGCTGTTGATACGTACTAGTTGGCAAAAGTGTTCAACTAAGCGTTCTTGATTGATGTGTGTCATTAGATGTCTCTTTTTCTGATCGAGCGTGAAGCCTTGTGGCTCGGCTCGATAGGGAACAGAGCACCACTTATGGCACAGTTACTTTTGAATAAAACTGAGGTGAATCAATAAAGGGGTATCCATGACACGATTCTGACCGATGAGCCTTTCGAACTGTATGAAGCGTCACGAAACATTACTTTTGATGTTTTGCAGGATCAAATGAATAAATCGGATAGAGATAGGGTGCAATAGACTTTCCATCCCCTTTTGCTTTTTGAGCTACGTTGCCAAGATAAAATGCCAAAGTAACAACTTGTTTACATTTTGTGTGGTGGCGTAAAGCCGAAAATATCAATCTAATATATTGAAAATAAGCAGTTTGTTTGATGTTTACGAAAGTGGGTTCGATGCGCTCTCTGCGTGTAACATATATTTTACAATTATGCGTAAAAATCGCCAAGATAAAGATTTCTCCCCACGTATTCCAATTTCTCAAGACCTGCGCCAAGTTAGAAAAATAAGTCCAAACAAAAGCTACTGAGACAAGGAGAAAGTCATGGTTGATGCATATAACCCACTAGGAACAGACGGATTTGAGTTTGTTGAATATACCGCTGCTGACAACAAAGGCATTCAACAGCTTAAAGATCTGTTTATATCGTTAGGTTTTGCGGAGATTGCAAAGCATCGCTCAAAAGAAGCGTGGTTATATCGACAAGGTGACATTAGCTTTATTGTGAATGCGCAGCCGCATAGCCAAGCTGAGGGATTCGCCAAAGTTCACGGTCCGTCGGTTTGTGGCATGGCATTTCGTGTGAAAGACGCCACCGTTGCTCTGGCGCATGCGTTAGAGAATGGCGGTAAAGAATATAAAACGGAAATTGGGCCGATGGAGCTAAGCATTCCTGCTATTTATGGCATCGGTGAAAGCTTGCTTTATTTTGTCGACCGTTATGGAAAGCAGAGTATTTATGATGTCGATTTTCGTTTTTATGATGATGCTGATGAACGTTTATCAAAAGCGAATGTTGGTCTTTACGAAATCGACCACTTAACGCACAACGTTAAGCAAGGCAACATGGATGTCTGGTCAGGTTTCTATGAGCGCATTGGTAACTTCCGCGAAATTCGTTATTTCGATATCGAAGGTAAGCTGACTGGTCTTGTCAGCCGTGCGATGACCGCACCTTGCGGCAAAATCCGAATTCCTATCAATGAGTCGTCAGATGATAAATCACAGATTGAAGAGTTTATCCGTGAATACAATGGCGAAGGTATTCAACACATCGCATTGACCACTGACGACATCTACGAAACGGTCAAAACCTTGCGTGAGCGAGGCATGGACTTTATGCCAACGCCAGATACTTATTACGAGAAAGTCGATGAGCGTGTTGAAGGCCACGGTGAAGACGTAAGCAAGCTTCGTGATTTGCAGATTCTTATTGATGGTGCGCCAACGAAAGATGGCATCTTGCTACAAATCTTTACTCAAACCGTTATCGGCCCTGTGTTCTTCGAAATCATCCAACGTAAAGGCAATGAAGGCTTTGGCGAGGGTAACTTCAAAGCGTTGTTTGAATCGATAGAAGAAGACCAAATTCGCCGAGGAGTATTGAGCGATGCATAAATGGATCACATTCCCTCACCGGGAGGGAGTGTGCTCTAAACAAGCGCATGCTGACTTCCCGGAAGAGGCAATTTATGAACGTGAGGCAGGTCGAAGTGGCTTCTTCGGCCCCGCAACACATTTTCATCATCAACATGCCCCAACGGGGTGGTCTGAGTGGGAGGGCGAGCTACGTCCACGAGCGTTCGATTTTAATCTAGTTGAGAAAGCCAGCCATATTACCCCGTGGGCAGTCCCGCATCTATTACACAACGCGAATTGTAAAGTTCGTGTTTGGCGTATGGATGAAAAAATGGACTTCTTGGTGAGAAATGCAGATGGCGACGAACTGCTATTCATCCACCAAGGTACGGCAGATCTCTACTGTGATTATGGTCATTTGAAAGTGAGCGAAGGGGATTATGTCATGATCCCGCGCTCAACGAGCTGGCGTTTAGAACCAAGCGAGCCGATGTTCATTCTGATGATTGAAAACACCGATGCGGCCTATACATTGCCCGAAAAAGGCATGGTTGGAAACCACGCGGTGTTTGATCCAGCGGTTTTAGAAACGCCGTCGATCAACGATCAGTTCCGTGCTCAATATTCTGAGAATCAAACACAGGTTCAGGTGAAACGCCACGATAAAGTCAGTGTTATCACTTACCCATTCAACCCGTTGGATGCGGTTGGCTGGCATGGTGATTTGGCGGTAGTAAAAGTGAACTGGCGTGATATTCGTCCACTTATGTCACATCGTTACCATTTACCGCCTTCTGCACATACTACATTTGTAGGAGCAGGATTTGTGGTGTGTACGTTCGTTCCTCGCCCAATTGAAAGTGATCCTGGAGCGCTCAAAGTACCGTTCTACCACAACAATGACGATTATGACGAAGTCTTGTTCTACCATGCAGGTGACTTCTTTAGTCGTGACAACATTGAAGCGGGTATGGTGACATTCCATCCAGCAGGATTTACGCATGGTCCTCACCCGAAAGCATTCAAAGCAGGGCGAGAGCACAAGAAGACTTTCACCGACGAAGTTGCGGTCATGATTGATACGCGTCACGCACTTCAGTTTTCGGATGAGCTGGAAAAAGTAGAAAACAAAGAATACGTCTATAGCTGGCAAGAGAAGTAAGAGGCAAGGATGAAATTAGCAACCAAGAAAAATGGCACTCGTGACGGTTTGTTGATGGTCGTGAGCAAAGACTTAACGCGCTGCGTACCTGCGACAGAAATTTTCCACCCCATGAACTTAGCTCCGACGATGCAGGTGGCGCTCGATAACTGGGATACGCTAGCACCGCAACTGGAAGAGCTATACGTTGCACTGAACAATGGCACGGTTGCAGGGTATGAAGAGTTTGAAGCGCACTACTGCGAGTCGCCGCTTCCTCGCGCTTATCAGTGGGCTGATGGCAGTGCTTACGTAAACCACGTTGAGTTGGTTCGAAAAGCTCGCGGCGCTGAAATGCCAGAGAGTTTTTGGACGGATCCGTTGATGTACCAAGGAGGCTCTGATGCCTTTATTGGTCCTTGTGACAACATCGAGTTTGCGAGTGATGAATGGGGTATTGATTTCGAAGGTGAAGTGGCTGTGGTAACTGGTGACGTACCAATGAGCGCGAGTGTTGCAGAGGCTCAGGAGTCGATTCGTTTGATCATGCTGGTGAATGATGTCTCACTGCGTGGGCTAATTCCCGCAGAATTAGCTAAAGGGTTTGGTTTTTTCCAATCTAAACCTTCTTCTGCGTTTTCTCCTGTGGCAGTAACACCTGACGAACTAGGCGATGCGTGGTACGAAAACAAAGTGCATTTACCATTGGTCTCGACCTACAACCACAAGCCGTTTGGTCGCCCGAATGCAGGTATCGATATGACGTTTGATTTCGCAGACTTAATTGTTCACGCGACTAAAACGCGCCCGCTATCTGCTGGGGCGATTATAGGCTCAGGTACGGTATCCAACAAGCAGGGAACGGAACATGGCACTTCTATTGAAGAAGGTGGCGTTGGTTATTCATGTATCGCGGAAGTTCGCATGATTGAAACCATTCGTGATGGTAAGCCGTCGACTAACTTCATGTCGTTTGGAGATTCAATTAGATTGGAAATGTTCGATGCGGATGGCAACAACATATTCGGTTCGATTGACCAACAAGTTAGCCAATATCTCAAGCACTAACAGTGCTGGTTGGGAGACGATATGAGCGATAGCATGGTTTTGTACGGATATTGGCGGTCTTCAGCGGCGTATCGTGTGCGTATTTGTTTGAATCTTAAAGAGTTATCGTATGATTCAAAATCGGTACACTTGGTGCGCAATGGTGGCGAACAACACAGTGACGAGTACCATGAGTTAAACGCTTCTGAACTGGTTCCTTTGCTGGTGGATGGGGAGGTTCAGTTAACCCAGTCACTGGCGATCATTCAATACTTAGAAGAACACTACCCGGATGTCACCGTGATCCCCGAGCAAACGCCGCTTCGATACCAAGCGCTAGCTTTGGCTCAGGATATTGCAATGGAAATTCATCCCCTGAATAACTTGAGAGTTCTACAGTATTTAGAGGGGGAGTTAGCTTGCGAGTCAGAGCGCAAAGTCGCTTGGATTCATCACTGGATCCACAAAGGTTTTACAGCATTAGAAGAGAAACTTCAGAAGCATCGTAAACTAAATGGTGATTGCAAGTTTAGCCTGACAAGCTCGCCATCTATTGTCGATATTTGTCTGGTACCACAATTTTATAACGCACAACGCTTTGGTGTAGATACCTCTCTTTATCCAACCATTAACGCTGTTGTGCAGTCATGCAATCAACTGCCAGCTTTTATTGATGCGATGCCAGAGAATCAGCCAGACGCTAATAGTTGATTCTTAGCATACATAATGTATTAACAAAATTTAAACGAGCCAATCCAAGTGTGTGATTGGCTCGTTTTTATGGTGAGCAAAATTTTCTGTTTCTCGCTATCGTCGTGGAGCCTCAAAATTGCGAGGTTTTGTTGCTCTGTATAACATTTCCATTTACGCTTTGAGCAACGAGTTGTTTTGGATGCACTTTATTTATGACCAACATTTTTATCATTGTTGTTCTTCTGGTTTTATTCTTCTTTGTTATTCAAAAGTACGTGATTAAGCACGATGACACGCGTGATTATCCTTATCGCTCGAAAGGCCCCCTGCTCAGAGGTCAAGAGGGTGCGTTCTATAATGCGTTAAGAGCGGCGGTAGGGGAGCATGCCGTAGTATTCGCGAAAGTAAACATGTCCAGTTTGGTTACGCCAAAAGAAATCAAAAATAAGAAGCAGTTTTTTGTCGCGAACAATCGTATATCTCGAAGCTATTTTGATTACGTTATTTGTGACCCAAGGACACTAGAGCCGCGCGTTATCGTTGAATTGGATAATGGGCAGGAGCTAAACAAGGGTAAGATAGAAAGACAAAAGTTATTGATTCATGTTTGTAAGACGGCCAACCTGCCTTTAATTGGCGCCTCGATAAAGCACAGTTATCAAGTTGGGCGATTACGTCGTTTGCTTGCGGCACACATTGATTTGATTGAGCCCGATAAAGAAGTGCGTTTTTGTAAAAAATGCGGCAGTCCGATGATCATTAAAACCGCAAGCCAAGGTGAGTTCAAAGGGAGACGTTTCTTTACTTGTAGCCGTCAGCCGAATTGTACATACACCGAAAATTATAACGTTGTGTTTGAGGCGGACGACTAAACACGACAATTAACCAGCAGAAACGAGGGGCTTTGATTAGAGATGATCAAAGCCTTTTTTGTATCAGTCATCAAGGCAGGGCCTATACTTTGAAAAAGAGGGCAGAATAGGGCAGCCATATGCGATACGGATGGATTTTATCGGCGTTGTTCATCGCATCGAATGCTAGTGCGATACCTAATTTGAAACCACTGGAGTGTGAATTGACAGAGACACCCCAAGATCATTTCTTGTTTTACCGAGAGCAAATGGTTTACCACAGTGAGCAGTTTGTCATATTTCAAAACTTCAAAGGCAGGGTGAGCACTCAAGTAGACGTCAAAACAGGAGAGTTGATCCGTACAACCTATATCGGCGAACCATTTAAACCTAAATATCAGATTTTGTTCGGCACTTGCCCTAAGGTATCGCAAACCTTACAGATTTGGATGCTCAGTGAAGTGCCTTACGACAATTAAGTGAGATAATAAAAGTTATATAGATCACACTTTTAAACCCTGCAGGCTCAGTCCTTGTCGATAAAATCATCTGAAAACGCGTGTTGAGTTTACATTTTCGCCAAACGGTTCAAAGTTGGTAAATTTGTGCTTGCACCGTCGTTCGCTTATAGCTAATATCCTCGTCGTTCCAGAGAAATGCGTCCGTAGCTCAGCTGGTTAGAGTATCGCCTTGACATGGCGGGGGTCGGTGGTTCGAGTCCACTCGGACGCACCATTCTGAATTGAATGGTTAGGAACGTAAAAATTTGGGTCCGTAGCTCAGTTGGTTAGAGTACTACCTTGACATGGTAGGGGTCGGCGATTCGAGTTCGCCCGGACCCACCAAATTTTAAAAAAGCCCACCTTTTGGTGGGCTTTTTTGTGTCTGTAATTCATTGATACTCAAGTAAAACTACTTCTTTTCTTGTCCCTTGTTTTTGCTCTGCGTTAGCCCCTTGTTAAAGATAAAAGCGCACTACCTGATCCGCAACACAACCTCAAAACCCTAAATGCAATGCATAAGGTGCATACACTTCAAACCCACTAGAGCCGTCTATAAATCATGTTGCGTGCCACTAGCCGTGGCATTAGAGACACTGACTATTAATCTAAATTATCTGGCGTGTGAAGATTGGTGCCGCATATTGTACATTTGTAGTCACCAGTCGCTTCGCCTTCCATTAATGAGCTAATTATTGCTGCAAATAGACCTGAGAAGAAACCTTTAGCTTTTTTCTCGGTCTTTTCCTGCGCTTTAGAGAAGCTTTCGTACCGATGTAGCGTTACTTCTTTACAATTACAGCAAAACGCTCTTGTCTCTTCAGAACCGTACATTTTTACCAATTGATTTACTCCCTGTAAGTTAATTTCCCCAAGTGGCGTTATGTTCAAGGGTAAGTCGCTCAAGACTGATGTGTGACTTACCCTAAACACTAAAACTAACGTAATGTAAAACACCACATGTTATGAATGATTATTTAACGCCTTGTTATCCGAGCTTGCTAACTCTGCTGATTGAATAGTTGTGGCAATAAGTTCTTCAAACAGCTCTAATTGCCCAGCAGGTATCAATTGATTTTGTATAGCTTTTCGTTTGTTTGAGTCAAATAGCCGCTCTGTTAACCAACCAATTAGATACATCAGTGAAAGGCAGCCACCGGCCGTCGCTACATTACCGTCTATCACGAGAGGCAGATCCTGAACATCTCCTCCCATACTTTGTAGAACATCCTTTGCATCTGGGTTTGTTGTTAATCGCTTGCCTTTTAGTAAACCGAGTTCATGGAGGATGAATGATCCCGCACAAATCGAACCTATTAGCTGCCTATTTGGATCAAGATTCAACGCTGACATAAATTCAGCATCTTTTAAAGCGGCTGGAATACCCCGTTTGCCGCTTGTAATAAGAACGACATCTTGATTCGTCACCTCAGAAAGGTGTCCGTCTGTTTTAACTTTCATACCGAGGTGGGAATGATGTTCAGATTTAGTTCCAAGTATACTTACTGTCCAACTGTCGGTTGTGCGCCCCAGCAAGTCATACATAAGAAAGAAATCGACATCCGTGAAATCATCAAATAAAACAACGCCGATTTTATACATAACATTTATCCTTTTGGACTTACTCGTAAGTCGCAAAATGTGTAGTAGGAGGGGAGGGGCATTCGATACACAAGCTTCTGCTAAGCACCTTAAATACCAAAGGCGGTGCAAACTAACAATGCCATGTGTACCAAATCCCTATTATAAAACTTTGTTATGTTTGTTTTATGAGCCCGCCCAGAAAAACTCAACCCTAATACCACTTGGGTCGTAACACATTAAATGTTTTGCGGGTCCTGTTTTAACAAGCTCGGGACCAAACTCAATTTCGATTCCCGACGCCATAAATTGATCACGCAACTCATAGAGTTGCTTCTCAGTCTCTACGAGTAAAGCTAAGTGATGCAAACCAATATTCGTTTTTCTGTCAAATGGAGTGGCGGCATCAGCCTTAGCCGCCCATAGTGTAAGCATGATATGCCCATCACTCACAAATATTGCCGGGTAGTCTGGATTTCTTTTTACTTCACTCCAACCTAATTGTTCAGTGAAAAACTTCGCGCTTGCTTCTAGGTTAGATACGGTTAAACCTACGTGGTGTATGCCTTTTGTTAACACAGTCACTTTGTTTCCTTACTCGTTTTAATGGCTATCAAACAAAGATAACTCGATAAAAAGTAAGCATCAATACACATATATTGATTAACTTCGTCAATCTATTCGAATACGGTAATCCAACTGGAAACATAACATTGTAAACAAGAAACCCAATCTTGAACTAAAAATTAAACTTAGAGTTCATTCTTAAGTACTGTATTAATCAAATACATTAATAGCCATAATATTTAAGCCAGCCTATAGGGCATATCATTCCATTAAACGTTTGAATGTTCTTATTCAAGCTAACGTCTTCCAATTTGTAACAGTGAACAACATTACTAGTCGAAGTAGATGCTGGTGTTGAATACGTCACAGGTTTAGAAGCGTTTGCTTTATGTATTTCATGTGCTCGCCGCTGGTCTATCGCCACTTGATTCTTATGATTGTTAACTTCTCGCAATCCAGATTCTAGGGGTAGGTGCCAATCCTTACATGTTGTTCCTAAACCATCATTCTGAGACTGATATTCTGATAACGCTATACGAGCTTCATTTACAGACTGATCGATATCGGACTGATCGACTAGCCAAGTAGAAAAAGAATAGTTAATGGCCTCTCGATAGTTTACCGATTGCTCTAAGCTATAAGCATCGGAATGAAAACAGGCCTCTACCACTGCCCATTGAGTCGATAGGTTTGATAATACGTTTTCAGGTATAGGCTGTAGCTGGCTTTGCGTAGACTGGCAACCGGTTAGAAGAAAAGGGACAGGGAGTAGTTTTAGAAAAAATTTTTGGTTCATTTTAATCTTAAAATTAATGCAATCTTTTTCATTATCATAATACAGGACGATTGAAGAAAGTAGCATTTCTATCAGTAAGGGAATGTGGCTAACGCACTGATAAGGTGTGAGTAAAGCGATATCAAAGCCCTCAACACACCTTAACTACGAATACTACCGCATAACAAAGATGCTATGCGGTAGCGGTAGTATTCAGGCTTGAACAGTTTGTCGCACGTTGCTCTCGCCTGACAGCACGGAAATTCTCTCAAAATCTCGACTCGGGAAGTCAGGGTCTACGTACACAAACATACGACTTATCATTTTTCCTTCAAACTCAAATACACTACAAAAACGCCCTATGGAAACTTTGTTGTCCGGCCAAGAGGTACCATCACTCATTACGCCGCCTTCCTGTCCTTCAACAATGACCTTGTTTCCAGCAGTCGTTATTTGAAAGCCGTCTATGTCGTGCCAGATACTAATCAACGAGCTACCAATCCTATTGCCAAACTCCACTAAGGCACTCTTTCCTTTCGCTTGCCCAAATTTTGGAAAGAAAAAATCAACATCCTCTGAGAATAGATCCAGATAGCTAGGATCACCGGCATCTATTTTCTCGAAATACTTAACTACTAGCCCAACTAAATCGTCTTTTTCCATAATTATTTCACACCCATATTAGCTTTACGCACAACCTGAACGCTTGCATCTTAAACACAGAGTACATTTAAACTGAAATTGCCAAGAGTTGCGAATCTTATTGAAGTGCTTTGTTAGATGTAATCCGTTTAGCCTACGTATACACCATTGAAGTACTCGACGCGTTCTAACGTCATTCTTAACTTACATTCTTCAATCTGGACACCTTGCCAGGGTGAGGGCGTGGAAGACAGGCCCGTAAACTCACATTCGGCGTCTCTGTATTTTAGCCAAGCTCTTTGGGCCTTTCGAAATGGCTCTACCAGTTCGGTCTGAGACCATGTTTCCCTTAGTGCTTTTTCTTCCTCACCTATTCTAGCTATTGCTTCCTTGTAACTTTCGTTAAGCTCTTTATCTGCAGATTCCATTTTCTTTTCTACACACTGATAACCAGCCATAACGCCACCGCCTTTTACTTTGCAGGGATCTTCAACATCATCAGAGGCCAAGCAAGGTAAAGAAACCAACGCAAATATCATAAGTAATTTGTTCAAAATTGCCTCCAAGCTCCGAGTGCTTGTTAAACCGTTATCAGCTATTTTTCCTTTTTAATCATGCAGCTTTTTGCCTGTGCCTTCAAAGATAAAATAGAAGGTTAGTGATTCTAGTGCCTAAACAGAAGGTAAAAGAAGATTGATACACGGGTTAAATGACGCCTTAATCTGAGTTATTTTTAGTGGGCGTTTGGTGTTAATCTTTTCTGTGGAATCATTAGTTTGATGGCGTCTGAATATGACTCCCATGGAATTTATTATCGCCCTGAAACACCTAGGTTGATTTAAGTGGTGACTATTCCCCTCCAATCATGGAGTTGATTCAAAGGTAGGGCGATAAATGTTGCGATTCGTAATAAAAATTTATGCCAAGTGCAGTTCGCTATCGCGGCTTATATTGAGTTGGGCAATAACCTCTAATGATGTCTGAGTTTCGTAGCTTGTTGTGTTTTGTATTGCGCCCCGAAACCCTTTTACGCCACAATTTAAAGCTACTTGATTTGAGCCGGCTACGCATAAACTGAATCACGTCGGATTCATTCAAACCAAATTGAAATTCGATAGCCTCAAATGGGGTGCGGTCTTCCCATGCCATTTCTATTATTCTTGACTCAGTTTCCGAGGTCAGTTTCATTTCAAATAACCTATTTTAGAAAAGACATTGTTACGACGGAAATTGAGTCTTGGTTCAAATGTTCTTATATGCGTGCTTAGTGTTTAGCGACTTAACACCTACAAAAACTTCTCAATGAGGACTTCGTCTACGTATTTCCCACGAACTTTTGCATGCTTCTTCGCGGTCCCTACGATTTCGAAGCCTTGTTTGAGATAGGCTGATAACGCTCGCTCATTATCGCTGCGAACGTACGCAAATAGTTTTTCGTAACCCTTTTGTTTGGCTACTTCGAATGTCGATTTGAAAAGCTGTTTAGACACACCTTGGCCACGAGCACCGTCACTAACAAATGTACCAATTATGCCAACATGGTCAAAAGCTTTTGTATATTGTGCAAAGGGCTCGATATTTTGGAAACCAATGACTTGTGAGCTATTTTCGGATAAAGCGACTGTAAACACGCCCTGTTCTGGGAAATGAGTAATGAACTCTTTTTCTTCTTCAGGTGTGAAAGGCGTATCTAATACAGTGTATAAACCTTCAATAATGATGGGATTGAGGACGTTTGTAATGCCTTCAGCATCACCTAAAGTTACCTGACGTACAATTAAATTCATGCCACTTAGCTCCTATTAAAATTAGGGCTGTTTTGTACATGAGTTGGAGACTTGCGGCAACAAGTAACGTCATTAAGTCGTAAAGAATATACCTATTACACTTAAACGGCGGTTAATAGTGCTGATTGTTACTTTAGTATTTCTGATATATCACTTTTTAAGTGACGGCTTAACTTCTACAGAATATTTCCACATCACGATCCCATTTTCTACAAGATCATAACTCGCGCTTTGACCCTCGGAGTTGAGTACAAATACCGGCATTTCTATCCTTGACGTAGCGCCATCTCGGTTGCATGACATGGTAGCTTCAAGCTGTATGCTATTTTTGCTCGGTTCTGAAAGGGTTCCTAAGTACGTGCAGCCGTCGACAAAACTGGTTTTGCTTTTTCCTTTAGAGGATATTTCAAAAGTCGGAAAAATGAATGTTGATTGAGGCTCTGTTACTACCACATTTACTTGATAGTTCGTCGCTGAAAAAGCTTTGAAATGAGCTCCAAGCATTAGTAAGAACAAAATTTTTGATTTCATAAACTCTTCTTTATTTCGATATTACTAGTTTGGTTACGGCGCTATTAACGTGACCACTTAATCTAAAACTTTACTGCGTAAGCATTAAAAAGGATACAAAGGTAGAGTAGTTGAATATGGTTAATCGGCCGTAAATAGTTTTATTAAGCGATCTTACATACCTAAAAGAGGTAAGTTCTTTCGCTTTTGATAGGTTAATGCTAATTCTAAACAGGTCTTGATTGAAGCTTCTGGCAAAGGAGCGGATAAAGATAGAATTATTGCTCGATTACCCTGAAACTCAAGTGAGTCACTATACAGTTCGTGGAATGTGTCGACGAGCTTAGTTTGGCAATTAAAGAACAGATAATAACGACTAGGCGTTTTCTGTTTCCAATCCATCCTTACCGGGCTACCTGTTTTCACACTGTAGCTTGGCTCTCCCCATTTTAGAGATTCTTCAACTTCCCCCAGTTTTAATTCAGAAGCGATAGTTAAGACGATATTTCGTAGCTCTTCTATCCGAATACGCACATGTTTTGGATACTCATCAAATCTTGCCTTCACTGCATGGTTCATTGGTATCTCCTATAAATAGCGCTGTTTTGGGGTGAAGCCCAAGCATACTTTGGCTATGTAGCAATTACGTCATAATGTTATTAATCAATAAATCTAGCACATAGCCAAAATACTAAGCGTAAGGGTTTCCCTCGGTTACGTTTAGGATGCTCTGGGTGAAAACATGATGATTGACATGCCAAGCATAGCGACAGAAACCCCCACTATGTCCCAGAGCGTTGGTCGAACGCCGTCGATACACCACAACCATAGAATTGCGACAAAAATATAGACACCACCGTAAGCGGCATAAACTCTGCCAGTTGCGGTAGGATGTAAAGATAGAAGCCAAGCAAACATAGCAAGGCATAGCGCTGCTGGTACCAAAAGCCAAACTGACTTATCTTCCTTTAACCAGAGATAAGGTAAGTAGCAGCCTAATATTTCTGCAATGGCGGTTATAAAGAAAAGCCCAATGGTTTTGACTTCAGTCACTTAAACATTCCTATCTTTCTCTACAAATATATGATGCTTGTTAAATGGGCAATTGTTCGGCTCATTACATTTCGCCCAGCTTAATCTTGGATTGAGCCTCACTCACGGTTTGTTTACCGAATAACAAATCCATCATCGAAATGATTCGTTTGTTGTCTTTACCCCATTTATCTGGATTCGCGCTGTTTGGTGCTTTAAATTCAACTTGTCCTACTTTTTCGTTATTTTTGTAGGCTTTGATCTGAGCATCAGCGATAAATGTTCTAAAATCCCAGCTCCAGCGTGATACGTAAGTAAGTGTTAGCTCAGAGCTAACAGGAGGCGTGCCGTCGCTTACGACTGTGCATTTATGGGCTGTATCCAAACACCAGTCTTGCATCGAATCTAAGAAAACATCTCGCGTGGCGTTGTCTTTTACGATGGTGATTTCCTTGCTCTGATTTTCTTTCGAGATTGTTTCTACCGTATACTTTGGTGCCGCACATGCAGCTAATAGAATAGGCAAGCTTAGAATGATGAGTTTTTTGTGCATCTTATGTCTCTTTTTTTAAATTTATATATTCAAACAACTTCAAGATACTGAGTTCAACGAGAATAACTAACAAGCATGGCAACTGTTATTAACAAAACCTTTAGAGTAGAAGGGTTTGTTTCGGGAGTATGCCAATGTCTCGAAGCAAATTATTAGTAAGAGATTGCTATAGCGTTATGTTAACTCTTGAACTTATGTCCGTACCAATGTCCAGAATTCTTCGCATTGAAGTTTTTGAAGTGCAATTCTAACGGAATTTTAAATTGCTGCATAATGCTCAATTAAGAGGAACAGGGGATCTTATCGTTAAACATAACGTGTAGTTCTGTAAATTCCCCCCTAAGACTAAGCTAAAAGGGCCTAATGTTTTAAAATAGCTTCTTGTCTATTCTGTTGTGTGAGTTTTCAATGCTGTCTCATACTAGCCACTTAAAAGAGCGCTGTAAGAACTCGTCTGCATTATCAAGGACGATTTCGCCGTGAGCCATAACCAATATATTAGGTTTCCAAGACAGCAATTTATTTAAGTGTTTTCGAGCCTCTTGTTTGCTAAACATAAAACTTAGGCGCCAATCCAAAGGCATTTTTCCATTCGGAGCAAGAATACCGGCTCCTTTAGCCACAAACCGCTGCCAGTAGTTAAAGTTCTGGCCAGAAAAATTCTCGACGAGGTCAGTAACAATTAAGGTCTTTGAAAGTCGATGATAAAACACACACTCTTCCATTAATGGAGAGCCAGAAAATAGTTCTTGTTCAATCTCAGAGTTCCAAGCATTACCGCCTTGGTTAAGTGAAGCGTGAAAGTGTATATCACGGCACTTCTTAATGACTTCATTTGTGCCATAAACTTCTGCGCTAGGATAGGCAAATACCCATTCAGATAAGAACAAGTGGTGTAAATGATTAGGAGCGATTAAGTATTTCACTTGGCCTAGATTGTTGATTTGCTCTTTAATCGAATTTGATAACTGAATTGGACTATGAACCCAAAGGCCACCATCAGAAAGCCTAACAATAGTCATACGAGTGGTGTATGGGAGTCCTAAGAATTGGACGGGATCTCCGTCAAATATCCATATCTCATGGGCTAACTTTTTCATGTCTCTCCAACCGTTAACACTGTATTAAGGCGGCATTTAAGTTACTCAAAAGCTGCCTTGTTGCACAATAAACGCTTCGCTAAGCGTAAACCAAAAATATTAGGTTTACCAAACCCTTATTGAGTGCAGCTGTACATCTTTGAGTATTTTTATACTGAACGCGCGTAAAGTAGTTTTAAGAGGATCATTTGACTTGATAGAACAAAACCCCGCTATTTTTGAGCAGGGTTTTGCAATTAGATAAAGGGGCTAACCGATGATGAAGAAGAAAATCGCGGTTGCAACAATACCAATCAACGCATAAGGAAACTGTGTGGTTGCGTGTTGCATTGCTGTACAGCCTGAACCTTGTGCAGATAACACGGTTGAGTCACTAAAGAAACAAGAGTGGCTCCCTGCCGCTGATGCTGAAAGCAGCGCTGCAACGGTTAAGTGTAGAGGCACACCAAGCTGTTCGCCCAAAGGTAGAACAATTGGCATCGCTACTGCAAACGTTCCCCAAGACGATGCCGTTGCAAATACCAACGCGCCCGTAATCATAAAGATAATCGCAGGGAAGTAAGACGCTGACAGGTAAGGGCTGACGGTCTCAATGACATACTGCGTGACGCCCAATGAGTCGTTGACCGATTTCAACATGAAACCACCAATAACGGTCGCAAGCGGCAGTAGCATAACTTTAATGCCATCATAAACAGCTTCGAACATGTCGTTCATCGAGATCAGTTTTTGTGCGCCGTAAAAGCTAATAGTAAAGATTAACGCGACGAAAACACCAGCAAGTAGATCGATACCAAAATACCAACTTGCGGCAACAAGTACGATCATTGGTAACAAGAAGTTGACAAGGCCCATGGTTGGGTTGGTATGTGCAGATACATCGGGACCAAAGTCGACATCTGTTGCACCGTCTGGACGAACTTGACCATTCTTCGCACGCTTTTCTGCCTTTTTCATCGCACCTAGATCTGGGATCTTTTCCATTGCAACCAGCAAAACAATCACCAGCGTTACCCAGCCGTAAGCCATGTATGGAATAGCTTCAATGTATGCTTTGATACCATCTCCCGCTTCTGCTACTCCGTTTGCTTCTAGCAACGAACTGAAGAAAATTGCCCAAGTGGAAATCGGTACGAGGATACAGATAGGCGCGGCGGTTGAATCCACAAGATATGAGAGCTTTTCACGCGAGATTTGGTAGCCGTCCGTAACTTTTTTCATTGAGGAAGAAATTGCAATCGCATTCAAATAATCGTCGATAAAGATCAGAATACCTAAAGCAAAGGTCATCAGCATCGATTGCTTACGGCTTTTTACTTTCGTGACCAGCATGTCGGAGAAGCTTAAGATACTGCCGCCTTTCTCCAAAATAGCAATTAGGCCGCCCATCAAACCACAAACGAGGATGATCCAAGCAATAGTTTCATCCATCATTACACTCATGGAAATATCAACAATCTGTTCCACCGCTTCAGTTGGGTTAAGCAGAAGAACACCGGCAATAGCGCCGCTAAAGAGGGCTTCCACAGTTCGGTGTGTTGTCAGCGCAAAGACCAATACCAACGCCGTTGGTAAAAGACTCATCCATCCGTAGGCTTCGCCTTCCTCATGGTTCAAACCGATTGTGGTAAAAAAGACAAACGTCGCAACCGAGATTAAAGAAACAATAATGTGTTGAGAGTTGATTTTAAGAGGCGCATCCAGCGCCTTGGTCTGCGTAGTCATAAAGTTCATTTCCTTTGTTTATGCCGAGTGCAACATCCAGTCGATTTCCAATGGAGTAATAGCTCGCTCAAATTCTGCGAGTTCACTCTGTTTGCAAGCTAGATACAAATCGATAAAGTCTCTTGAGATGTATTGAGCCAGCTCACTGTGCTCCAGTCGCTCTAGAGCTTCTGACATACGCAGAGGTAACTCAATTGCATCATCACTGAGAGTCGGTGGACATTGATCTTTGGTGTAGCTTTCACTCGCTAATACTGCGGAAAGTACTACTGCAGCGAGAATGTATGGGTTAACGTCAGCGCCTGCTATACGATGCTCTATACGGCGATTTTTGCTATCGCTGATAGGCACACGCAACGCAACACCGCGGTGGTTTTCTCCCCAATCGGCTTTGGTTGGGACGTAAGCGCCAGGAACAAAGCGACGGTAAGAGTTAACGTTAGGACAGATTAGGGCCATGGCATCGGATGTTTGTGACAGCATCGCTGCCATGGTTTGATAGAAGAAGGCGCTCGCTTGACCGTCTGGCTGGCTAAAGTGGTTGTTACCATCTGTATCAACCAAGCTGAGGTGAATGTGCATGCCATTACCCGCTTGCTCACTAAAAGGTTTCGCCATAAATGTGGCGTCAAATCCGTGCTGATGAGCGACTTGGCGAATCAAGCGTTTTGCGATGATGATTTCATCACATGCTCGAAGTACATCTTTGGAATGGTTGAAGTTGATTTCGAACTGCCCTGGTGCCGATTCAGATAGGGCTCCGGAAGTGTTTAAACCTTGTTCTAATGCAATTCGATTAAGGTCGGCCAAGAAATCAGCGTAGTCATCTAGTCCATCAAGGTCGTAAACCTCGGTATCTTTTTCTCGAGTTTTTTTCGTGGGGTTAATTGCCGTTAATGGTTCGCCATTTTCGCCGCGGGTTTTGTCTATTAAATAGAACTCCAGCTCGAGCGCGACACAAGGATATTGGTCTTTAGCATGCAGTGTTTGCAATATAGAAGCGAGAATGTTTCGGATGAACAGTGGGTTAGGGTGCTGCCCGGTTTCATCCATCATACTAAGCAGTAGCTGACCAACTTGTTCTTTTGCCGTCGGCATTAAGGTGCCGCTGATTGGATAGCAGAGATTATCTGGCTCTCCGAGATCTTCTCCCAACCCGGCCGTTTCAACGACGTTACCTTTGGTATCTAGGGTGATGGTCGAAAGGGGGAGGGCAACACCTTTATTTAGTTTTTCTAGAGCATCTATCGGGATGCGTTTTCCTCTTGGGGTGGCATTTATATCGGTAAAGATGAGATCGATAAATTCAATATCGGGCCATTTTTGTTTAAAATTTTGTACTTCCTGTAGATACGATTCCATTTTCTTCTCCAAATAGCCTGACGAGTAGAAATTAGAAATAACCAAATTAACAAATAAATTACAGCACTCTGAACGAGTTGTTTGTTTTTCAGGTTATTTTTAATTTAAACATGCACTTACACTGTGCTTTTGATGTTTAACGGCTGGTTTTTATGTCTTTCTGTTAACTATTTTGTAACAGTTGGTTTTGTTTTGTTCAATATAATGAGCATAAATATTCAGTTTTGAAGCCTAAAAAGTGCGTCAGATCACGTTGTGACGATAATAATGGTCATCTGTGTTGATAATTTTGTACATGGTTTGTAGGGTTTGTGTTAAATAAATTGAACATGGACATATCATGGCAGATACACACAAACCCATCATTGGTGTGGTTAGCTGCGCTAAAGAGTTGGGTGGCTATCAGATACAAGCGGTCAACGACTTTTACCTTCGCGCCATAAAGGATTTTGGAGGGCTACCGATTATGTTGGCTCCCGACATGTCGGGCAATGACGTAACCACCATCCTAGACATATGTGATGGTTTTCTTTTTCCTGGCAGCCACTCTAACGTTGCGCCACATCGATACAATGCAACGCACGAAGAGAGCTACAAAGATGAAGCTCGTGATGAGCTCTCATTCACGTTAATTCGTCATGCGGTTGACCAAAACATTCCGTGCCTTGGTATTTGCCGTGGCTTTCAAGAGATGAATGTCGCACTCGGTGGCTCGTTAAACCCAGCCGTTCATGACTCCGGCTTCAATGACCATCGTGAAGCGCCTGTTGAAGATTTCGAACAAAAATACGCGCCAGCACACGCTGTGCTAGTTCAAAAACAGAGCTTATTTGAACAATGGCTGGTGCAAAATCATTGGGAAAACACCACCTTCTTTGAAGTGAACACACTACACAACCAAGGCGTCGATCAGCTTGCTCCTCTATTACAAGTAGAAGCTAAAGCCCCGGATGGCTTGGTAGAAGCATTTAGTCTTCCTAATCAAAAATTTTTCGTTGGCGTGCAGTGGCACCCAGAATGGGAAGCAAAAACCAATCATTTCTCTCAAATTTTGTTCAATGAATTTATGATGGCTACCTCTCGTTAAACGTTTGGAGCTGTATGAATGGACAATCAAGAGATTGGTAAAAATATTGTTCAGTTACGAAAAAAACATGGATTGTCACAAAGGGAACTAGCCGAGCGCGCTGGTATTACCCACAGTGCAATCTCATCCATTGAAAATGGCAAAGTGAGCCCGTCGGTCAGCTCACTACAAAAAATCGTTAATGTATTTTCTTTATCGTTATCAGAGTTTTTCACTTTTGAACAACCTTCGAACGATGAAGTGAAAGTAGTCATCAAGCCGTCAGATCTTGTGGAAATCGGAAGCGAGACGGTGTCCATGAAACTGGTCACGAATGGCGACAAAGATCAAGTCATCGGATTCTTGATCGAGGAATACGCACCTTATGGAACCACTGGTGCGGCAGAAATCAAACACGAAGGCGAAGAGATTGGCACCGTATTAGAGGGCGAAATCACTCTGGAATATAAAGGGCAATCTCATGTCATAACAGCGGGCGAGTCGTACATTATTGATACGACGAAGCCCCATCGATTTACAAATCACACAGACAAGGCTTGTCGAATGATAAGTGCGCATACGCCAACCACATTTTAGTGGGGGCTTGCCTTGTGTGATCACAAGGAGAGCGTATGAAAACCCAAGAGCAATGGATTGAACTAAAAAACAATCTAAACATCGAAAACAGGGCGTACATTAACGGTGAATACAGTGCCGCTTTAACAGGGCAAACCATCCCGGTAGTTAACCCAGCAACAGATGAGATATTCACCGAAATCGCCCGTTGCCAAAATGAAGATGTTGATCTCGCAGTTTCATACGCTCGCCAAGCATTTCAATCCGGTCAGTGGAGCGAGAGCAGCCCAGCTCATCGCAAAGCAGTGCTTAAACAGTTTGCTGACTTGATTGATCAAAACCAAGAAGAATTGGCTCTGCTAGAAACGCTTGATACCGGTAAGCCTATCTCTCACAGCTTCTCTACCGATATTCCTGGTGCGGCGAGTGCATTACGCTGGTACGCAGAAGCAATCGACAAAGTATACGGCGAAGTTGCCCCAACTGAAAAAGATGTACACGCTTTTATTTCTCATCAACCAATTGGTGTGGTTGCTGCGGTTGTACCGTGGAACTTCCCCCTTTGGCTTGCGTGCTGGAAGCTTGGTCCTGCTTTAGCCGCTGGTAACAGCGTGATTCTAAAACCGTCAGAAAAATCTTCTCTCACCGCGATATTCCTAGGTCAACTTGCTTCTCAAGCGGGCTTACCAACAGGCGTTTTCCAAGTCATTACGGGTTTTGGTCATGAAGCTGGCGACGCGCTGGCGAAACACCAAGACGTAGACTGCATCGCCTTCACAGGCTCGACGCGCATTGCAGGCCAACTGATGGTCAGATCGGGTGAGAGCAACCTAAAGCGCGTGTTTGCAGAAGCGGGCGGCAAGAACGCGAACATCGTGTTTGAAGATTGTGATGATTTAGACCGCGCAGCAGCAGAAACCGCCGCAGGGTGTTTCTACAACCAAGGTGAGGTGTGCGTCGCGGCAACCCGCCTGCTTGTTCACGAAAGCATCAAAGATCAGTTCTTAGAAAAAGTTATTCAAGCGTCGAAAGCGTTCACGCCAAAAGACCCAATGGACCCAAGTTCATCCATGGGAGCGCTTATCGATCAAGATCATAAATCAAAAGTGTTGGAATACATCTCGTTAGGTGAATCAGAAGGTGCAAACGTACGTTGTGGCGGCGATGTCGATGGGCAAGGTGCATTTGTTTCCCCAACCATTTTAGACAACGTCGACAACAAGATGCGTGTCGCTCAGGAGGAAATTTTTGGTCCGGTGCTGTGTGTCATTCCATTCAAAGACGAAGCGCAAGCAATTGAGATCGCTAACGATTCGAAGTACGGCTTAGGTGCTGCACTTTGGAGCAGCAATATCAACCGCGTTCATCGCGTAGCAAAACGACTGCAAGCCGGCTCGGTTTGGGTCAACAACTACAACGAAGGTGATATGACGGTCCCATTTGGCGGATTCAAAATGAGCGGAAATGGTCGAGACAAGTCTCTCCACGCGATTGAAAAATTCACCGAAACCAAAACCACTTGGATTCGCCTCCATCCTTAAGCCTGCTGACGATTACGATAAATAAAGGAATAGTTCTATGAACAAGCATACGGATTCGTTCTACGCGCACTCTGTGCCAAACATGCCGGAATACCCACAGTTGCAAAACGACATCGAGTGCGATGTGTGTGTAGTCGGTGCGGGATTTTCTGGTCTTTCTTCTGCACTACACCTTGCAGAAAAAGGTTTTAAAGTCGTTGTGCTAGAAAGCGCAAAAGTGGGCTTTGGAGCAACTGGTCGTAACGGTGGCCAAATCGTTAACAGCTACAGCCGAGATGTTGACGTGATTGAAAGCCGTTACGACCAAAACCAAGCCAAAGCTCTGTGCGATATGATTTTTGAAGGCGGCGATATCATCCGTGGCCTGATCGACAAATACGACATCAACTGTGATTACAAGCAAGGCGGCTTGTTCACGGCACTGAACAGTAAACAACTCAAAGGGCTAGAAGAACATAAGAAGAACTGGGAGCGTTACGGCAACGACCAACTGACTCTGCTTGACGCAGGAGAGGTAGAACAAGCGGTAGGCACTAAAGTATACACTGGCGGCTTACTGGATATGCGCGGTGGTCACATTCACCCGCTTAAACTGGCATTGGGTGAAGCTGCTGCGTTTACGTCTCTAGGTGGTCAAATCTTTGAGCAGTCGGCGGTCGTGTCGATTGATAAAGGTATTAACCCAGTAGTGAAAACGGCGAAAGGCAGCGTGAAGAGCAAGTACGTGGTACTGGCAGGTAACGCCTACCTTGGTGGTTTGGCACCAAACATCAGCAACAAAGCGATTCCGTGTGGCACACAAGTGGTGGCGACTCAGCCTTTGAGTGATGAGCAGCTAAAACAAGTGCTGACCAGTGACTACTGCGTTGAGGACTGTAATTACTTGCTTGACTACTTCCGCTTAACCGCCGACAAGCGTTTGTTGTTCGGAGGTGGTGTGGTTTACGGAGCACGTGACCCAGAAAACATCGAAGCACTGATCCGTCCGAAGATGGAAAAAGTCTTCCCACAATTGAAAGGCATCAAGATTGATTACACCTGGACAGGTAACTTCTTGCTGACTTACTCACGCATGCCGCAATTTGGCTCGTTTGCAGACAACATTTACTACCTACAAGGCTACAGCGGTCACGGTGTAACGTGTACTCACCTAGCAGGTAAGTTGCTGGCCGAAGCTCTGACCGGACACGCAGAACGCTTTGACGCGTTTGCTGCACTGAAACATTACTCCTTCCCGGGGGGCCGCCACTTCCAAATTCCGTTTACGGCAATGGGCGCGGCTTACTACAACCTACGTGACAAACTGGCGATTTAAGAGATAAGGAATATCAAATGAGCAAAGTAGTGAAATTTGCAGCCCTTCAACTGACGAAAAGCTGGGATCTGGAAGATAACTTAGCCAAAGCAAAAAAGGCGATTCGTGAAGCAGCACAAAACGGTGCGAACGTGATTCTTCCGCAAGAGCTGTTCGCTGCACCTTACTTCTGCAAAAAACAAGAAGCGAAGTATTTCGAGCTTGCAGAAGAAACGGAGAATTGTCGTCTTATTAAAGAGATGAGTGCGTTGGCTAAAGAGCTCGGCGTGGTGATTCCTGTCAGCTACTTTGAAAAAGCGGGCAATACGTTTTTTAACTCGCTAGTGATGATTGATGCCGATGGTACGGTACTAGATAACTACCGCAAGTCACACATTCCTGACGGCCCGGGCTACAGCGAGAAGTACTACTTTAGCCCTGGCGATACCGGTTTCAAAGTGTGGCAAACCAAGTTCGGTAAGTTCGGTGCTGGCATTTGCTGGGACCAATGGTTTCCAGAGCTTGCACGCAGCTTGGCTCTGAACGGCGCGGAAGCGATTTTTTACCCAACTGCAATCGGTTCTGAGCCTCAAGATCCGACACTGGATTCACGTGACCACTGGCAACGTACAATGCAAGGTCACTCGGCAGCAAACCTCGTTCCAGTGATTGCGTCAAACCGAGTGGGCACTGAAGTCGATGATGGTATCGAGACGACGTTCTACGGCTCTTCTTTTATCACTGACCACACTGGTGCAAAAATTGCCGAAGCACCGCGTCAAGGTGAAACCATCATTTACGCAGAAATCGACCTAGCTACGACAGCGAAAGCGCGTCACGCGTGGGGCTTGTTCCGCGACCGTCGTCCAGACCTTTACACCAGCGTTGGCAAACTAGCCGTTTAAAGAGGCGTTAAAATGAAGTTATCGACAACACCAGCGCAGGATGGCTTCTATTTTCCGGCTGAGTTTCAGCCGGTTAGTGAAGTTTGGCTAGCGTGGCCAGAAAGGAAAGACAATTGGCGTGATGACGCATTACCCGCGCAAGAAACCTTCGCCAGAATCGCGAACTTAATCGCGGAAGTGACCAAAGTGTGTGTGGCGGTGTGCTCGCACAACTTTGACCGAGCGCGTCAAATGCTTCACTCAGATGTACGTTTGGTGGAAATCCCATTTAACGATGCGTGGATGCGAGACATCGGGCCGACCGTGCTTGTTAACCAAGCGGGCGAGCGCCGTGGGATTAGTTGGCAATTCAACGCGTGGGGCGGCGAATACAACGGCCTTTACGACAACTGGCAGCAGGACGATCTTGTCGCTGGTTCGGTGTGCGACATCATCGGTATTGATCATTACCGCGCACCGTTTGTACTTGAAGGTGGGGCGATTCACACCGATGGTGAAAGCACCCTTTACACCACAGAAGAGTGCTTACTTAGTCCGGGGCGAAATCCACAGTTGAGCAAAGCGCAAATTGAAGAGCAGTTAAAGGCGTATCTCGGTATCGAAAAAGTCATTTGGTTGCCAAATGGTTTATTCAATGACGAAACAGACGGCCATATCGACAACCTGATGCACGTTATCGCACCGGGTAAAGTGGTACTAAGTTGGACCGATGACCCAAGCGATCCGCAATACGCGTTATCTCGTCAAGCGGAACAAGTACTGAAATCTCAGCACGATGCGAAAGGACGCGATATTGAAATTGTCCGTTTGCCATTACCTGGTCCGTTGCATTACAGCGAGCGCGAAGCCAATGGTATCGACGCCAGTTCAGGAATGAGTCGACAAGCTGGCGAACGCCTAAGTGCCTCTTATGCGAACTTTCTTATCGTCAACGAGCATGTGTTCTTGCCGATGCTGGACGAAGAGACCGACGCTATGGCGATCGATATTTTGCAAAACGCGATGCCGGAATACCAAATCATCGCGATACCGTCGAGAGAGGTTTTACTTGGCGGAGGGAACATTCACTGCATTACGCAGCAGATCCCTGCTTAAACATAAACTCGCCGCTAGCTTAGCGGCGATGATGAGTTGTCAAAAGGAATGACCATGCAACAGATACAAAACCAAACCCTTGTTTCGTTTATGGTAGCGAACCCACAACAGGGCATTGCAGTGACTAATCCGGCGACCGGAGAACTCCTCGGGTACGCACCAGTCTCAACCGAAAACGACATTTTAAATGGCATTGAACGCGCCAGTGTGGCGCAGAAAGAATGGGCGGCACTGCCAGCAAAAATGCGTGCTGGCATGCTCAATCGTTGGTTCCAACTCCTGTTAGAAAACAAAGCCGACCTTGGCCGCTTAATGACGTTAGAGCAAGGTAAGCCGCTGGCTGAAGCTCAAGGTGAAGTGCTTTACGGCGCGAGCTTTATCGAATGGTTTGCTGAAGAAGCGAAACGTACCTACGGTGAGACGATTCCTGCCCCAAGTGCGGACAAGCGTTTGGTGACCATCAAACAGCCAATTGGTGTTGCCTGTGCGATTACACCTTGGAACTTCCCAATTGCGATGATCACGCGCAAAGCAGGTCCAGCTTTAGCGGCAGGCTGTAGCTTTGTCGTAAAACCATCTGAATCTACGCCGCTGTCTGCGTTTGCGGTCGCTGAGCTTGCCTATCAAGCGGGTATCCCACGCGATGTGCTGCAAGTGGTATTGGGGGAAAACTCCCGTCAGGTCGGTGCTATCTTCACTTCGCATCCGTTGATTCGCAAGTTGTCTTTCACTGGCTCTACCCAAGTTGGTAGTGTGCTGATGCAGCAAAGCGCGGCGGACATTAAACGTACCTCAATGGAGCTCGGTGGCAACGCGCCGTTTATCGTATTCGATGATGCCGACATTGATGCTGCCGTGGCGGGTGCGATGGCGTCGAAGTTCCGTAACGCAGGCCAAACGTGTGTTTGTGCGAACCGTTTCTATGTACACAGCAAAGTGTATGACGAATTCGTTGCTAAGTTTGACGCTGCGGTTCAGCAGCTCAAAGTTGGTAACGGATTGGAAGAGGGGGTCAACATTGGTCCAGTGATCAGCGAGTCAGCGAAGCAAGGCATTCAGACGCTTATTGATGGTGCTATCGAGCAAGGCGCGAAGCCGGTTTCAGAACTTAAAAAGCTCGATGGTCTATTTATGCAGCCAGTGGTTCTCAAAGACGTTACTCACGACATGAAGATTGTTTCCGAGGAAATCTTTGGCCCTGTTGCGCCAGTGATTCGTTTTGACAGCGACGCACAGCTGATCGAAATGGCGAACGACACCATTTACGGTCTTGCGTCGTACTTCTACAGCCAAAACATCCACCGTGTTTGGAAAATCGCAGAAGCGCTCGAATACGGCATGGTTGGCATTAACGAAGGCATGATTTCTACTGAAGTCGCTCCTTTCGGCGGTGTTAAGCAGTCCGGCATCGGACGCGAAGGAGCAAAACAAGGTATCGATGAATACATGGACGTGAAATATCTCTGCTTTGGCGGCAACTAATTAAGGACAAAACAATGACAAACCAACAACTACACGAAAGAAGAAGCCAAGTTATCGCTCAAGGCATGGGCGCACTGTACCCACTTTACGTCGAGAAAGCAGAAAACGCTTACGTGTGGGATATTGAAGGCAACAAATACATCGACTTTGCAGCGGGCATTGCGGTAACTAACACGGGGCATTCTCATAAACGCATTAGTGAAGCGGTAAAAGCTCAGTTGGATAACTTCTCGCACACGTGTGCAATGGTCACGCCTTACGCGTCATTCGTTGAGCTGGCAGAAAAGCTGACAGAACTTGCACCAGGTGAGACTAAGAAGAAAGCGATTTTTCTAACCACTGGCGCCGAGGCGGTCGAAAATGCCGTAAAAGTGGCACGCGCTCATACAGGCCGTAGCGGCGTGATAGCGTTTAAAGGCGGCTTTCACGGTCGCACAAACATGACTATGGGGTTAACTGGTAAAGTTGCGCCATATAAAGCAGGCTTTGGTCCTTTCCCGAATGAAATCTATCACGCGCCGTACCCAAATGCGTTCCACGGCATCAGCGTTGAGCAAAGCTTACAAGCAATCGACGATCTATTTGCTTGCGATATCGAACCTTCACGCGTTGCGGCGATCATCTTCGAGCCAGTACAAGGTGAGGGCGGCTTCTACAAAGCACCTGAAGCGTTTGCACAAGGCTTACGTCAGCTGTGTGATAAGCACGGTATCATGCTGATTGCCGATGAAATCCAAACGGGTTTTGCTCGTACCGGTAAAATGTTTGCAACAGAGTACCTAGGCATTGAACCAGACCTAATGACAATGGCGAAAGGCATTGCTGGTGGTTTCCCAATCTCAGCGGTAGTTGGGAAAGCGGATGTGATGGACTCTGCACTACCCGGTGGTTTAGGTGGCACTTATGCGGGCTCGCCACTTGGTTGTGTTGCTGGTCTTGAAGTGCTGAAAATCATCGAAGAAGAAAACTTGTGCACTAAAGCGATGGGCATTGGTGAAGTGGTCAATGCACGAATGACTAAGCTGCAACAGTCAGTACCTGCTATCGGTCAAATCCGCACTACTGGTGCAATGATGGCGATTGAGTTTACTGACCCAGAATCAGGCAAACCACTGCAAGAGATGACCAAAGCGGTGATTTCTAAAGCGCAAGAAAACGGCCTTATCCTGCTTTCTTGTGGAGTAAAAGCGAACGTGATTCGTCTGTTACCTCCACTGACCATCGAATCTGACGTGCTAAATGAAGGCCTAGATAAGTTGGAAAAAGTGATTCTTGAAGTGGCGTAATTCACGCACTTTTAAATAGCAATAACAAATAAAGGAAGCGGTTGGCATCAATCGTTTCCTTTTTGTTTTTTAGCGTATCTGCTGCCTATCTAAAAAGTATTGCTCAAGATCCAAGTTGTCACTTTTATTACGGATGACTTAACAGTTGGGCTCGTTCTTACTTTTCACTTAGTCGCTACTTTGTTCTCCTCGAATGTGGTTTGGTGCTCACATTCTAAATCCCGACATCTGAAAGCCACTTGAGTCTATAATTTTATTGAGCGTCATTCCTCACTTTTTGGACTATAAAAATGAGATAGTATTCATATCCCACTTAGGTTGCTTGACAGATTAGCAGGACGAACTTTGATAACAAAGAATACAAGGTATGCCATTTTACTCGGCTTAGTTCCCATCGCCATATTTGTAGTGGCCTTTCATTCGATAACCAACTTTTACGTCAACTCGGTAAAAGCGTCGAAAATAGATGCTTACGTAGATTATTTAAATCAAAGGTCTGCCTATTTGGACGGAGCAATAGTGAAGCAGATTGCTCAGTTAGATTTTACTTGTAGTGATAGTGATGTAAGAACTTTACGCGACCCACGTTTTTATAACCGTTACATTCGTTTTATTGCGATGACCACAGAAGGCGGAAAAACGTGTTCCACGGTTGGTAGTGAAGTGTCTCGCCCATCTAGTAGTGAACGATTTCAGATGGATGAAAACTTTTTCGCATCACTTATTTTGCCGCAACAGAATGACCAAATAGAGTGGATGGTCATTTATGATAATGAACACGTTGAAGTCTTCTGGGTACTTGATAACAGTTGGGTTAACGAGGTAATAAAAACGCCTTGCAAAGACTGCCTATTTGTAGAGTTTAAGTATGATGAACCAATATTTGGTGATTTAACGATAAGCCGTGGCAAAGCGAATATTACAGGAGAAGAAAACGCACTCTCAAAAGAGTTTTTCTTTTCAGGAGAGTCTCAAGCCAACATGCTCATCAAGATATACAGCGGTGAAAAACTTAAAAATTATGCTCAGGAAAGAGTACTTTTGTGGGGCGGTCTTGTAAGTGTGCTTGCAGGTCTTGTGACTGCCTTTGCATACATATCTGGTAAAAGCTTGAGAAAATCCATTACAGGTCTAATTGAAAATGGGATTAGTAATGCAGAATTTATTCCTTACTACCAGGCGATTGTCGATAGTCGCGATGGTAAGACAGTAGGATATGAAGCTCTGATTCGATGGTCGCGACGTGATGGAATGGTGCCACCAAATATGTTTATTGGTGCTGCAGAAGAAAGTGGCCTGATTATTCCGATGACGAATCAGCTTATTCGTAAAATCATACAAGACTTAAGTGACTTACCCGAGCATACGTGGGTCAGTATCAATATTGTTTCCTCCCATTTAGAGTCAGGTGTATTAACGAAGTTACTGTCGGAGTTAAATTGGCCAATCTCTAATAGAATTCATTTTGAATTGACCGAGAGAATACCAGTAAAAGACACTGAGGCCGCGAAAAAAGAGATTTTGTATTTAACGAATAAAGGCTACAAGTTCAAAATTGACGATTTTGGTACCGGATATGGTGGCTTTTCTTACCTACAAGATTTGGGCATCCGGTGTGTAAAAGTGGATAAGATGTTCATTGATCCAATAGGATCTGACGACCAAAAATTGAAAGTGCTGGACTCAATTGTGTCTGCAGCGAACAAAGCGGAATGTGAGATGATTGCAGAAGGTGTAGAGAGCCAGGCTCAAGTCGAATACCTGGCTCAGCATGCGATTTACCTTATTCAAGGTTATGTTTACGCTAAACCAGAGCCCCTGACTAACCTTGCAAGTGCTTAATAGCCATAACGTCATAACATCCCGCTTTAAAGGTGCCAGTTGCCTAGGTTAGCGCTGATTTCTGCTGGTAGGCTCACACTTGAGGATTCCTAACACTCTCATTACTCCTAGAGTGTTAGGAATTAACGTTACTTAGGAGGAGAGTGCGGCTCTTTTCGTTTTGATTGACGTAATGAGCTGAGGTAGTAATGACATTACGATCATTCCTAGCATTAAGCTGTATTGCAGAGGAGTGAACGTTTCCCCCAATAGCAGTAGGCCCGAAACAATGCCTGCGACTGGGTTTGCAATACCACCAAAGGTAAAATCTACGACCGACATCCGCTGTAATAACCATACATACATGCCATACCCTAATGCGGTGTTCAGAATAATTACCCACAGTAACCCTAGAATATTCGTCATGGATACGTCCTGAACGACCGTAACATATGGCTCTGGATTGTTTATCGCCAGCACACTTGTTGCGATAGACATAATCACGCCACCCAAAATGAGCTGCCATGTTAGCACTGTCCACCAGTGCATTTTTGTACCTAGTGACTTTGTTACGCTACTTCCTATCACGATGCACATAATGGCGGAGATCATCGCAAGTAAGCCCACGGGTTCGAGAGAAATAGAGCTAGGATCAAATAAGAACCAAGCTAAAGCAATCAAAGTTGCGCCGCTTATCGCTTGAATGCCACTAGGCTGACGTTTGTAGACCGCCCAACCAAACAGCATCGCAAAAACGGGGACCGAAACCATACCAACACCAGAGATGGCAGAAGGAAGCGTCAACGCCATGACAAAAATGAGACCAAAGAAGCAAGCAATGTTGATGGTTCCTAAAACAAGCAGCACTTTCCACTCACTTCTTTTTGGAAACGAGGGCTTTATTGCCAGCAACAAAAGACCCGCAGGCAGTGCCCTTAGAGCGCCAAGTAAAACGGGAGGCCAGTCCGGTAGAGTAAACTGAGTAACAGCGTAAGTCGTCCCCCAAAAAAAGGCAGGAATCATCGCAAGTAAAATGTTCATGTTAAATATCTTTATGTAGAGATAATTAAATGTAACGATATCGGCAAGGTGGCTTTTTGTAAAGTATCTTTATGTTAAAATAAAAAATATATGATGTTTGGAGAGAAATAATGGATGCAATTGATAGAGTGGTAGAGCAGTGGGCTAGGGAGAAGCCAGACCTCGACACTGAACCGATGGCAATAATGGGTCGACTAATGCGAATTGCAAAACACATGGAATCTAGGGTCGCCGAGCTACATAAGAAGTACGATCTGAAAATGGGTGAATTTGATGTGTTAGCGACACTGCGTCGAGCTGGTTCACCATATTGTCTTACTCCCTCAGCGTTAATAGAGTCGATGATGCTCACTTCGGGTGCGATGACTAATCGCTTAGATAAACTAGAGAAGAAAGGGTTTATTACCAGAACCCATAGTAAAGAAGACCGACGTAGCGTCACCGTTGAACTAACAGAGCAAGGCTTAACCTTAATTGACAAGCTAATTTTGGAGCATGTAGACGTTCAGCAATCGTTATTGCATGGTTTAGAAGGCAATGAAAAAGCGCAGGTTAACCAGGCGTTAAAATTGCTATTGCCACAATTTGAATGAGAACGCAGAAGGAGGTAGGGGATATGAAAAGCAAAGAACTAGAACAATACTTAAGTACCTTCATGTGTGCAGAAAGCGATTTCCCATTTGGGCCTGAAGCGCTTGTATACAAAATCAAAGGCAAGATGTTTGCCATCATTGCAGAGAGAAACGGTCGGGAGTATGTCAGCGTAAAAGTAAAACCAGAAGATGGAGAAGTCTTAACGTCGCAGTTTACGGATATTATCCCGGGTTATCACTTAAATAAGCGTCATTGGATAACGGTTTATTTTAACGGTGATGTCGAGGATGGGTTGATTCAAGACTTGTGTGAACGCTCTTATGCTCTTGTCGTTGCCAAGCTGCCGAAAGCACAACGAGCGTTGCTTGGTGAGTAATCGGCAACGCACTGGCCTCTGTTGTTTTGTCGCTCGTTGCTCCTAGCCTTTACGGAAAAATTCGCACCTTTTTCATCCTCGGGCTATATAAGAATAAGAAGGTGGAAAAGGTGAATGATATGCGAGCATTATCTGAATGGCTAAAAGAATACGGGGAGAGTCACCAAAACCCTATCAACCAAAAGATTCACACAATCGCAGTTCCAGGTATTTACCTTTCTGTGGTTGGACTTATTTGGTCGATTCCCCAGATTTCATTATTAGGCTTCGAACTTAATTGGGTTTGGGTAGCGGTGATCCCCACTTGGGTTTTCTATTTTCGTTTGTCTCTGAGCGTATTCATGATGATGATCGGCTACACATTAGCGTGCATTGGACTTATTTGGTCTCTAGAGGTATTGATGTTGCCCGTTCTGCATATTTCTATGCTTTTGTTTGGCGTATTGTGGATATTGCAATTTATCGGTCACAAGATTGAAGGTAAAAAACCGTCGTTTTTTGAGGATTTACAGTTTCTACTCATCGGCCCGATTTGGGTGTTCAGAAAACACTAGCGATAAGCAAAATCAGGCATCATCCGAATGATACAAGACATATAACGTTCAGAGATTATGTAGCTCTTACTACATAATACCTCTCCTTCTTACTGCCACGACAAGCATTCACTTTAGATACGCACTATGATTAAAGAGGTGCCAACGCACTTTACGCTATCGAGATACTTAAACTTACGGCAAGTTTACTTTAGGGGGATGAATGTACGACCGACAATATAAATATGCCTATTGGAGAGAAGAGCGTAAAAAAGGCAAATGGCACTATATATTAAAGTCCTTCTTTATGATTTGTTGTGCATTACTGCTTGGTAAAGTCATCGGTTTGTTCATTTTTGGAGAGCTGCATTCTTTAAGCGACATTTGGGAACAACTCCCTGCGGATGTTTTTATTATGATGCTCGTGGGCTTCCCAATTAGTGTCCTTGGTTGGTACCATGAAGAGTCAAAGTTTTTCCGGGCACTGCGACGCAAAGAAAAGCGGTTAAAAGGCAATCAAAACAAACCGAAATAGAGTAACCTTTGTCTCTGTTTGGATTGCCACTTACCTATCTGATCGATTCTATCCCTTCCAGTCGTTTAGCGTCTAGTTACGTGTTGCAAAAAGCCTTCTTAATACAACAGCCCCCAGTGTTGTGGAAATTGGTACTGTAAGAAACATTAAAAAACGAAGTTGAGCATTAGCGTATAAAGGCTCGCACTGTCATCCTTTGGGGCTGATGAAAACGCGCCAGAGCTATTATTGTAGGCGTTGAACCTTTGCCATTCTGCGTTCAGGGAAACGTTGTAATCTAGGTCGTATCTCAACCCGAGTAAGAAACTGTCTCCACTTTTTTTATCCCGACTATTAAACTGCTGACCGTAAACAATATAAGGAGTCAGCTTGTTTACATTATAACTTGTTGTCGCGTACCAAGATGAGGAAAGATTGCTGGTCTGTCCTTCTGCCATAATCACAATGTTATCGAGCTCGTATCTTAACCCTAGAGAAAACAGATCGATCGTGTTGTTTTTTTCTGTTTCAACTAGACGGTCAATGATTGTGGTTCCGCCACCGGGAGTGGACTGCTCAATGTTAGAGAGCGTCGTTGTTTGATCATAATCGCCGTGGAGGTAGGAAAAATTCCAACGATAGCTCTCTCCGCTTAGCGTTAAGTTCATCCCTGCAGTATTGTTTGACTCAATTTCCAATTCAGTACGTTCATTGATGGTTACGTCACTATTGTCTTTAAACCCGACAAACGGCATGGCGGTAAGTACGACTTGCTCATTGAGGTCATGAATCCAGCGTGCAGATAGGCCGTTATAAGCCGTGATACCTAGAATGCTGTCATATACCTCATTCGGTGGGCGGGCTTGGGTAAAAGCGTGGCCGACATAGTTGTACTCAGACATCAAAAACAGTGGCAGTCTTAAGCGTCCTCCTCGTATTTCTATGTTTTGATAGGTATAAGCCAAATACGCCCACTCGAGCTGAGGCGAGCTCCAATGGTCTTGCGGGCGCTTTACGACTTGTGCGGATGCCCGAAATGCCTTGTGAAAATAATCGAGCTGCATGCCGAAAGTGGTATCGCAATCGAAACAAGATTCATCGCCAATAAAGCGGTTAACTAGTAACGTAGTTGGGTTATCGGATTTTACCCACGAAGTAGAGCCAAAACCACTTAAAGAAAGTTGTTCTGTTAGTTCAATCGTGGCTGAGCTCGGAAAGGTCGCGATACTCAGCGATAACATGGTTAAATATTTTTTCATATCAATTCTCCGAGCTAACCACACATAAAACATGAGCATTACTAGGGACGCTCGATGTTGGGGCATAACCAATTCTATTCGGCTTCTCTTGCATCCATGCTATGAGGTCATCAATGCTGGAGCGTGCAATCACTTTTGGCGGTCTAGCTTTACCTGAAAAAGACAAGCTTGCCCAATGCGCGTTCATTTGCGCTAAATTTTTGTTGAGAAGATAACGATAGAACTCAGCTCTTTCTGTTGATGTCGCAGGCCAGTCAGAGAGTTCAATTCGCTGGCCTTGTAAAAGTTGCGTCTTCCCTCTGTACAACTTTCGCGCTTTATTGACAGTGAGCGGAGAGAATTCGTCATTAAATGAGAAAACGGCGTAGCTCTCCGCAGCGAGAGCTTGGCAATTTAATGAAAGAAGGGCAATCAGAATAAACAGATAGCGTTTTATGTAACGCAAAGGAAAAGCAACGCGAGAATGATTTCTACTCATAGAATCCACCTACATTGCTTGTTCAATTTGATACAACAGTTTTTCTTTGCGCACAGGCTTTGGTACGTAGGCATCCATTCCTGAATCAAAGCAGCGTTGAATATCATCATCAACGACGCTTGCTGTTAATGCGATAATGGGCGTCTTAGCTAATCCTTTACTCGCTTCATAAGCTCTAATTTGCCTAGAAGCTTCAAACCCATCCATTATGGGCATCATGCAATCCATCAAAATAACATCAAACTTTCCATCTTTTTGGAACATTTCGACTGCAATTTGTCCGTTTTCTGCGACTTCGAATTGATAGCCTGCTTTAGATAGCAATAGAGAAGCCACTTTCTGGTTCACTCTATTATCTTCGACAAGCAAGATGCGTTCGGAGCGAATAGGCGTTACCGTTGCTTCTGGTTGCTCAGAACTTGCAGGTAGTTCATGAGTTTTATCGGGGGTGGTGTTCTCTTGGTGTGGTTCAGCAGGCGTCGTGTTGGAAACACGTAACCCAATTGCCTTATCTAACTTCTCTTTAAGCAACCCTGCTTTAAATGGTTTGGGCACATAGTCATCCATTCCAACGTCAAAGCATTTTTGTATATCGTCATCGACCACACTTGCCGTTAGAGCAATAATCGGAATTCTGAAAGCGCGTTTTTCTTTTACTTCTATTTGACGAATTATTTGGGTGGCTTCAAATCCATCCATTACGGGCATCATGCAGTCCATTAAAATTAGGCTGTATTGATTCTGTTGAAATTTCTCAACCGCTTCTTGTCCGTTTACAGCGACATCAAATTCGAAGCCAGCTTTTGTGACGTGTAGCCCCGCGATTTTTTGATTGACCGTATTGTCATCAACGACCAAAATTTTCGGCAGAGATTTAACATGTTGCGCTGAAGTGCTCTCTTGTTGTGCGTGCGAGAAATTTGCCGCACAACTTTCAAGTGCTTTAATTAAGCGCTGCCCTAGTAGTGGCTGAGTGACCAAGGCGCTGATACTGTTTCTAAAGTCGAATTGTGGGCTATGAAGGTGCTTGATGAGGCAGACACGAATGTTTCGTTTACAAAGGCTTTCTATCTCATCGATATGCATCGCCGCTGCATTTGGTGATGCTTCTACATGAATAACGATAACGCGCTCGTTATCAATCCACGTTGGCAACGCACTTAAGGTATCTACTGACTGCGTTATATTGATGTTGAAAAAACTTAACTCGTTACGCAGTTTTTGTTCTAGTTGAGTACTGCTGCATACAATCCATATATCGTTGTGATTCAGAGCGTGATAAGCGTTAAACTCTTGCGTCACAACAGGAGCAGTTAGTTCAAAGAAGAAGCGACTGCCTTTACCTTTCTCGGATTCAAGTTGAATTTCTCCACCCATTAGCTCAACTAATTGCGTGCTAATGGCAAGCCCAAGTCCAGTTCCCCCAAATTGTCGGGTAGTAGAGTTATCCTCTTGGGCAAATGGAGCAAATATTTTCTTTTGCTGCTGGGCATCAATACCAATTCCAGAATCTTTAACGGAAAACTCGATGACCGCTTCACCATTTTTAATTTCGCGGGTGATGACCGATAGCTCTACACTGCCTTGTTCGGTAAATTTTACCGCGTTAGACATGAAGTTCATGACAACTTGGCGTATACGATGGTCATCCAACATTACGTGGTAAGGCGTGTTACGGCTAATGTTGACTTGCACATCGATGCCTTTTTCCTTTGCTTTCGGTGAAATGATAGAAGCAATGTCATAGATAGACTCTCGAACACAAGTTGAATGTGGGCTAATGAGCAACATCCCAGATTCAATTTTTGAGAAGTCTAGAACGTCATTAATTAAACTCAAAAGCAGTTGGGAGGAGGTTTCAATCGTGTCGACGTAATCGCGTTGTGTGGCAGTCAGGGAAGTATCGGATAACACTTCAGAGATGCCAATAACGCCATTTAGCGGCGTGCGGATCTCGTGGGACATGTTGGCCAAAAAGCTACTTTTGGCTTTACTCGCCTTAATTGCATCATCTTTTGCTTGTTCTGCATCTTCTTTAGCTTGTGTGAGCTTTAGTCTGGACAACATCCGCTCATCACTAAGCTTTTTTACCTCTCGAGCAAACTTACTCAGCTCGTCTTTACCCTTTATTAGTTGAGCAAGAGGTGAATTTTCAGTGTTACTTTGTTCATTGCTTTCGTTACTGAGAAATTTGAGGACTAGATTCAAGTTTCCAGTAACTTTTCGCACCAATCTTAGCGTTAAACTTACGACCAACAGCGTTAAAAGGCTCATCATTGCGATAAAGGTAAAGCGGTGCTGTGTCGTCGTGTTGATTGTCTTTGATATATCATCACTCAGCTGTTGTTCCATTTTGTCGTCAACACTTTGTAATAACGATAAGCGTTTGTTGAGTGCAGATAACCCCGCATCAATCTCATCCGGGGTTAATGATTTGAGTTGAGCTGGTTGCAATAAATAAGCACGAAACTCTTGGCTTTTGATAAAGACTTCACCCGTAAACGTCTCAATGAGCAGATCTACTTGTTGTTGATTGGCATTTAGCGTCACAAAACGCTCTAGAAATAGTTGTTGGTTCTGGATTAAAGATTGGATAGAAGCCTGTGTTGTGAGGTCATACTCGTTATTTTCCTCTGAAGATCGAATCAAATATTCGCTTAATCTATGCTCTTCAGTGGACCAAAACATCAACCATTCAAGTTGCATCAAAGAAGAAAGGTGAGTGTTTGTTTCATAACTCACATTTCTAAAATAGACTTTGTCTAAGCTCATGAGGATTTCTTTGAACGTATCAGCGCGCCACTCTGCCGCATCTAACTTTTCTTCTTGATTTTGCGAAGAGAGCATCGAGAGGGTTGCTTCCTCAAAGCTTGTCAACTGGTTTAGTATCTCAGCGTTTTCACCGAATACTGGTGCAGCGGTGTCGCGTAACAATTGAGATATCTGCTGAGTTTTTAGTTGCTTATCTATTACATCAGGGTTATTCGGTAGGTGATAAAGCGAAGATACGCGGTCGATGTAGACAGAGAATAACTGTGCTTTTTGTAGTTCCTGAGCCTGGATAGAAAGGCTTTGTACATGTTTACCCGCGAGGACAAGCAACAATAAAATTGGCAGCAAAACCAACCCAAATAGCTTTTGTTTTACCGACAGGTTGTTCCAAGAAAAGATTCCTACCACGCGCATTTCCATATCCAAGAAGTTGATATGAAAAGTGTAGTTTATTTATCTCAGATGTTAGATTTTAAGAGAAAATTCATATTAATGAGGTGGGGGAAGTGTGACCGATATTGCATTACGAGTACTAACGCGCTAAGCGGCAATAGTTAACAAAACGGCGTTCTAAGCAAAGTGATTGACGCTTTGAGCGCCACTCCCTCGTTGGTATTCAAATGCAATCAATTCCTCGGCAGGTACAGGCCTACCTAAGAAAAAGCCTTGTACGACGTCACAGTGGAGAGACTCCATTCGTGTGAGTTGAGTTTGAGTTTCTACGCCTTCGGCTACTACTTTCATTCTTAGGTTGTGAGCCATGGATACAATCGCGCGAACTAATGAATCGTCTTGATCGCTTTTTCGGATTTGAGCGATAAATGAACGATCAATCTTGAGCCCGTCAAAAGCCATATGTTGTAGGTAGGCAAGGGCTGAATACCCCGTACCAAAGTCATCTAGCCAAACTTCCACTCCGATACTTTGTAGTTTTTTAAGCACATATTGAGCTTTCTCTGTATCATCAATAAAAAGTGACTCTGTCACTTCAACATGAATGGTTTGAGGGGCGACATCATGTCGTCGTAAATACTTAGAAAATAATTGACTTAAATCTTGGCGATAGATTTGTCTTGGGGACAAGTTTAATGCGATGTGAAAATCAGTACCGAAATGTTCTGCCCAAATTGCCCGCTGAGCAACTGCCGTCTCAATGATATGTTCTCCAAGCTCCAATATTAAATCACTTTGTTCTGCGATCGGGATAAACGATTCTGGACTGATATAACCTTTCTCGGGATGATTCCACCTAACCAATGCTTCGACCCCAATTAGGCGATAGGTTTTTAGATCAAATTGTGGTTGATACCACAGCTCGAATTGAGACAAGTCACGTACTGAACGACGCAGTTCTCGTTCTATGTATAAACGTTGTTTAATCGTTTCATCAAACGTGGAATCGTATATCGTCATAATGTCTTTACCGCGTCTTTTAGATTCCTGCGCCGCAAGAGAGGAAAGCTGTAAAAGAGACTCAGCGTTTGAACCAAATTCTGGATACACAGCAATTCCGAGGCTTGCCGTAATTTGAATATCGTTCTCTTCCAAACTAAAGGGAGAGAGTAGTTGGCGATGAATATCGTTCGCTTTTTCTCTAGCTTCATGATTGTCCGAGCACGGAAAGGCCAGTACAAATTCATCCGCACCTACTCGACTTACGATGGTAGAAAGGCGGTAAAGCGGCTTAAAATAACTCGGCAAACGGCCTTGAAGCTCTGAGGCAAGATGGCCTAGCAATTTATCCCCAATGTTATGTCCATAGTTATCGTTAATGTGCTTAAAGTCATCCAAGTCAATAAACACAACCGCGAGTGAGGGGGATTTGTGGTCAGTTATTTGCGTTTGAATATCAATGAGTAACTTTTCTCGGTTTGGCAGGGAAGTCAGAATATCGTGGTACGCCATGAACTCAACTCGGCTGGTGTATCGGTTCACTTTGTTTGACATTTTGTTGTACGCCGAAATAAGTTCTCCCACTTCATCTTTGCTTTGTATGTCGGTGACTGGCAGCGCTTGGGTATTTGACTCTGAAAATTGATCTTTTAGTTGCTTGAGTGGCTTAGTTAACGACCGCCCCAAAGCATAAGCGATGATGCTACCGAATAGAACGGATATCCCACTGATCGTTAGCAGCAAGTTAAACATCTTCTGTTTATCGTTTGAGGTAATCGCTTGGACTTGTTCAATGTTCTGTTCTTTCTCTTCCAGTAGATGTATCAAGTTAAGCTCAAGATATACCGCCCCAAGAGTAATATTTGATTGCTGAATCGGCGCTGCGATCTCCAACTGATGCTTGGAAAAGGAAACGAGAGTTCTGGATTCTTCTATTGCTTTCAAAATAAAAGGAGAGCGGTAATGAGGTTGGGCAAACATCCTTAGCTGAGTAGTGCCGTCGTGAAAGATTAGCCCTTCATTGTCAACAACATGTATTTTCGAGACATCTGGCTGGCTCAATGTTGCCTTAATTTGCTCATACGCTTGACTGATATTGTCTGTATAGAGTGGATCAAAAAGCTGTTTTGATAATAGCTCTGCATAAACCAACCCTTTTTGCTTAACGTAAGATTCTGTTTTTTCTTGAGAGTTGTTCGTGATTTGTTGAGTTAAGCTATTTGAATACGCATCGTAACCGTGCATGTATAACGCAAGATTTATCACCACAACAAACAAGACAACGAATATTGTCGAGCAAATATATTTGGTTTCGAGTGAGAGCTTTTGAAACATCAATCCACCTTCGGTAACAAGTGAACTGACTTGCGCACTGTACTTAAGGAGGCTCGCATTTCTGGAGTAAGCGCGCTGAATTTTTTGGTGTTCTGAAACTTTTTAAGTGCGAGAGAGCCTTCGTGAGTTGTATCCATATCAAGCAGTATGGACGTGATTTTACGCTGTTGCTCTAGGCTCATGCTTGGAGAAGCGAGAATCAAATCCCTGGGTATTTCAACAGAACGAGAAAAAATCGCTAGTTTGTCTTTCATGTTCTCTGGCAAATCTTTGGGATTGTTCCAGTTGAAGTTACTGAATGCTCCTGCTGCAACTCTCTGTTTATATACCCATACAGATAGGTTGATTTCATTTGACTGAGCGAGTTGCTCATCAAGGAATAAATAACCAATACTGTCTTTGGCCGGTTTGTCATCAGGAGAGGGAAGGTATTGCAGTTTTTCTCCGTGATTCAGCAATGTAATCGCAGGTAGGTAATAGCTGCTGGTAGACGTACGCTTTTCGAAAACAAGCGTTTTTCCGCGCAGGTCAGAAAGTGACTCAATGCCACTCTCTTTATTAGTAAAGAACACCGTATGATATTTTTGCAGGCCTTTTTTCCATCGTATAGCAAGAACTTGGCTATTAGACTCCTTTTCTAAGGTCATCGCATTAAAGGGGGTCGCCGTTGCAATTTGAACGGTGCCATTTTCAAGCGCAACCGCGAGCTGACGATAATTTTTAAATACCTTTACCGCCCCTTTTGCGTAACCATATTCAGCCATATTTTCAGTTACATACTGAGTAAGGGGCGTCGCTTTTTTGATTTTGCTTTGGGCTTTATTGGACACAATGCCAAATGTGAATGTTTTCTCAATATTTTCTTGTGCACTGACGACAAAAGGTGAACTCAGCAAAGTGAGTAATAACAGAGTGCAGGCAGGTTTCATCCGGCTTCAACTTCCTTCTGGTGCATGTCAGTAATATTTAGTATTTATCAATGTGCCGAAATCAATCTTAAAAACAGTATGATGTACAAATTTCGTTGTGTGCGCACTTTTTATAATGTGACTTGGTCACTTATTCCGTTCAAATAGTACCGAATTTGACGTTTATGTACAGGATGAATGTATCACCGTGAGTCTGAATTCACCGGATTCTTGGTCAAGCGCAGTATTGGCTGTGAGCTAATGCGCCATCTGTATCGCTATTTTGTACTAAGAAAAATTCTCCAATTGTTTTTGATACTTTTTCTGGAGAGCTTCATTGCCTGCTGCACGTTCAAGTTGAATCATGAGTTGCAAAGAGGGCTTCTTCACGCCATACATTTGATTGAATCTCATTAATCGAATTCTAGCTTCAGTATAATCACCGCTATCAATTTCTATTTTAGCGAGTTGCAAAATCGATTTTGGTCTATGGGGGTCATGATCGATAGCTCTAGTAAAGTAGTATCTCGCTTTGTCTTTATCTTGTGATTTTAGCGCACAAAAAGCTGCATTCTCATAGCTCGCTGGAATAAGGTAGTAATAAGGCTGCTCAATGGCTCGATTAAACATCTGATCGGCTTTTTCGAAGTCACCTCGCTTGCAAAGAAAAGTACCGTAGTTATTGAGCACATTTCCGTTTTTAGTGTGTTGGCGTAGAGAGCGTTTATACATCTGTTCGGCTTTAATATCTTCACCAACCGTTTCGTAGTAGTGAGCCATAGATAATTGCGCGCGATAGTATTGAGGTGCGTGGTTTAAGGCTTGTTGTAAGTTATCATGCGCGCGAATCATGTTACCGCCGTCTAAATAACCTAAGCCAAGTGCGATACGTGATTCTGCCATTGCCACAGGATCGGCTTTAACGACAGGGCTTCCATCTTCTTTCACCGTCACGCAACCCACGAGTGCAAACTGAGACAATAATATTAGTGCACCGAGCTTTGCTGTTTTCATTCTTTATCCCTACATCCCTGAATCTTTCTGCATGATATGAATTACTTAGCAAAAACCTATTGAGGAAAAAACACTATGCGATCAGGTTTGCAAACTGTTATGAAAAAGCCGCCATATGGCGGCTTGGTTCACATATTACATTTCGGTAATGATGAGTGCTTTGTTTGCTTATTTTGAAGCTAATCGTCTTTAGTGAAAGCATCTTCACTGAAGTGCTCGAGGTCGTACGGTGTTTGCTGATAAACACAGTAGTTCAGCCAGTTTAAAAAGAGAAGGTGTCCATGGCTTCTCCAGCTTGCAATTGGTGGGTTATCTGGGTTGTTGTTTGGGTAATAGTTGACAGGAATAGCGGGCTCCATACCTTCGCTTAAATCTCGGATATATTCATTATGTAAGGTGTGAGAATCATACTCAGGGTGTCCTGTGACAAAGACATTGCGTTTGTCTTTTGTGGTGGCCAAGTACACACCTGCGACATCCGATGTCGCTAAAATGTCTAAGTCAGTATGCTCTTCTAGAAAGTGAGGCGAAAAATCTGCGTAACGCGAGTGAGGAGCCAAAAACGTGTCATCAAATCCACGTAAGATAGGGTGAAATTGATGATGGATTTGGTGATGATACACGCCTGAAAGTTTTTCTTTACGCGTTTTTTTAGGTAGATCGTAGAGTAGCTTTAGTCCTGCTTGCGCAGCCCAGCAAACATAAAGAGTGGATGTCACATGATCTTTTGCCCACTCCATGATGGTTTTGAGATGATCCCAATAAATGACATCTTCAAATTGTACCAAACCTAATGGAGCCCCAGTAATGATCATGCCATCGAAGTTTTTATCTCGCACCATTTCAAATTGGCGATAAAACGTGTCTAAATGTTCAGTTGGCGTATTTTTACTCGGGCGGTTATCAATGCGCAGTAATTCGACGTTAACCTGTAGTGGGCTGTTTGAGAGTAGACGCAGAAACTGAGTTTCAGTCTCTATTTTTTTTGGCATCAGATTAAGGATCAGCACTCTTAAAGGACGTATTTCCTGACTCGCTGCACGCGTTTCACTCATCACGAAGATGTTTTCTGTCCTTAATACATCGGTAGCTGGTAATTGATCTGGAATTCTAATTGGCACGACTTTCTCTCCCTAAGTATAGTCAATCTAGACGTCTATACTTCTAAAGCTAACTTAATTAAGTTTAGATGTCGATACGAAATCCGACTTTTCAATCTACTCTTTACATTATGGTAAACCGTACTCGGGGTTGTCACACAATTGTGACTAAAGCAGAGTTTCTGATGAGATAGGTTTGAAACGCAGTGTGTACTATTTGCTGGTAATTATGCGATCACGTTAATATGTGAAGGTGACTTCGTAGTAAGGAAGTCTCAAATTAATGAGCCATACTAAAAACAATCAGCTCACCATTTTGCATTAATGTGCATATTTGGAAACATCGTCAGTGGAGGACATTATGTTCGGTATTTTCAAGAGAAAGACAAAGATTCAGAGCATCGCTCAAGAAGTTCCTTGCGTGCTACTGCATTCGTTTGGTGATAAAGACATTTATACGCCGGAAGAGATTGATCAAGCTCTTCAAAAGCTGGGTTATGATAAGAGCAAGGATATCAGTCATTATCAGTATGCGTATGGAATGTTTGCCGATGAAGCCTCTTACGAGCTCCTAGAACTAACGGATGAGCTAGGTAATTATGGTCATTTCCAACGTGAAGTAGGTAAGATGCTACTCAATACACCTGAGCCGATTGATATGCATATCTACTTTGAAATTTCTCGTCAGCACCAAAACGTCAGCCTTTCACCTGGTCATCAAAAAGTAAGCGAAAGTGATGGTGTGTAAACATCATTAGTGGTATTCCATCGTGAGATGAGTTGGGTATAATGCGCGGCCTAATTATCCGGACATGTTGTCGGTTACATTTCTGTTGAGCGTTAATGCCTTATGTTCAAAATGCTTGTCTCTATGCCACCAATGTTGGCGCTGTCGATAGCGATTGTATGTGAAGTGATTGCCACTTCTTATATTCCCAAAACAGAGCAATTTACGAAAGTAATGCCGAGCACAGTCGTTTTGATTGGTTACGGCATCGCTTTCTTCTTGCTTTCCGTCACAGTGCAAACAATGCCTGTCGGGGTTGTTTATGCCATATGGAGTGGTGCTGGGATCGTTTTGGTTGCGACGGTTGGTTACTTTGTTTACGGACAGCGTCTAGACTTACCAGCCCTAGTTGGTATTGGGTTTATCATCGCTGGTGTGTTGATCGTAAATTTATTATCCAAAACAGTAGGGTACGAATAACGCCACTCTACTTGTTAAGTGAATAAGAAGCCGCAGCGAGAAATTGCTGCGGCTTTTTAGTGCAAATTCAATCGCTAATGGCGAGTATTGATATGATGTCTTATTGTTGCATTCATCACGGTCGCATTATGTGATTGAAAAACAGGCATTATTTAGCGCATTGAAAATACAAAGTTATGTTTCTTCAAACTTTAGGAAAGGGCAGTAGATAAATCACTCCGATAGATGTTAACGTGGCGACTCATCTTTACTGCTTTTTCATTCCCTACATATTTCTGCAAAGTTCTTATTGTGTAGTGTGTCGAAGAACCATAGAATCCGCGCGCTTTAATTTATGTTATTAGCGTTATCAATGATAAAAGTGCAGTCCATTATCATTGTTTTTATCACTTATAGATGGGCACATCTGACAATACTTACATGAACAAATACAAAAAGCCTGCATTCAAGGCCGAATTTCTTTTGCCTCGTTACTGGGGAACGTTAATTATCATTAGCGTGATGTACTTACTTAGCCTCCTTCCTTTTAAAGTTCAACTAGCTTTGGGACGCAACATTGGTCGTTTAGCTATGCGACTCATGAGAAAACGTCAAGTTACGATCAGACGCAATCTTGAGCTTTGCTTCCCTCATATGGAAGAATGCCAACGCGAAGCAATTCTAAAAGACAACATCGACAATACTGGCATCGCACTTTTTGAGACCGCAATGGCATGGTTTTGGTCAGATAAACGGGTAAACAAACACGTCACGATAAAAGGCATGGAGCATCTAGAGGCTTTAGAGAAGTCAGGCAAAGGTGCATTAATGTTGGCCGTACACTCAATGAATCTAGAGTTAGGTGCTCGAGCTTTTGGCATTAAAAAGTCTGGAACCGGTGTTTATCGCCCAAACAATAATCCGTGCTTTGATTATTTTCAGTATAAGGGACGCTCTCGCTCTAATCGTACACTGATTGATCGTAAAAACGTCAAAGCCATGCTTGAAGCACTTAAAACGGGTGAGCGGGTTTGGTATGCACCGGACCACGATTATGGTAACCGACGCTCGACATTTGCACCGTTATTTGCCGTTAAAAATGCTTGTACTACGACAGGCACAAGTTTGTTGGTTGATTCTACAGATTGCGCCATTGTGCCTTTTACGATGGTAAGAGGAAAAGACGGACACTATACCCTAACCATTAGTGCGCCCGTCGAAGGTTTCCCGAAAGAGGATCATCAACGTGCCGCCGCATTCGTGAATCAAATAGTTGAAACATCAATCATGGCAAGTCCGAGCCAGTATATGTGGCTTCATCGTCGGTTTAAAACTAGACCAGAGGGTGAGGACTGTTTGTACAAGCCTAGGCTCATCCCTAGCTTGGCATAACACATAGAGAGCCTACAAAAAGCCCAAGGAACATACGAACCTTGGGCTTTTACTTTCTATTCTTTTCGCTTTATAAGTAGCGATCTTTTAGGTGAGCTTGAAAGTGTTTAGCATTCAGTGTTTCACCCGTGGCTTGTTTTACCAACTCATTAGTGGTGAATAAGCTACCTTTACTCCAGATGTTTTCCGAGAGCCAATTGAATATCGGAGCTAAGTCGCCAGAACGAATAACCGCATCTACATCGATGGTTTGTTTCATTGCTGCCATAAATTGTGCAGCGTACATCGCACCGAGCGTGTAGGACGGGAAATAGCCAAAACTTCCGTCTGTCCAATGGATATCTTGCATACAGCCATTTTTGAAGTTTCCTTCGGTTGACAGCCCCAAGTACGCTTTCATCTTTTCGTTCCAGAGTTCTGGTACATCTGTATGTTTGATGACGCCATTCATGAGATCTCGCTCAATTTCATATCGAAGAATAACGTGAGCAGGATATGTTAGTTCGTCAGCATCTACGCGAATAAAGCCTTTTTCTACGCGAGTGTAAATTTTGGCTAAATTGTCTTTTTCGAATTCACTACCAGAAAAATGGTTAGAAGCCAGTCGAGCGAGGTGATCGATAAACGCGCTGCTTCGTCCTATTTGCATTTCAAAGAAGAGTGATTGTGATTCATGAATACCCATAGAGCGAGCTTCTCCCGCGGGTGTTCCTGATAAATCTTTTGGTAGCCCTTGTTCGTATCGAGCATGGCCAGTTTCGTGGACAATCCCCATCAATGATTGGACAAACTCGTTTTCATTGTAACGTGTCGTAATACGCACATCTGTCGGTACACCGCCACAAAATGGGTGGGTACTCTCATCAAGTCGACCGTGTTCAAAATCGAATTGAAGTAGCTTCATGACTTCCAAACCGAGCGCTTTTTGCTTTTCCGCAGGGTAGTGTGCAGTTGGCAATAAGATGTTGTCTGATTGTTGTTTTTCAAGCGCTTCATCGATCAAAGTAGGAAGCCAGGTTTTCACGTCAGCAAAAAGAATGTCTAACGACGCAGACGTTGTGCCAGGTTCATAAACATCGAGCATGGCATCATAAGGAGTCGTGCCATTTGCTTCGGCTCTAATTTGCGCTTCTTCCTGCGATAGCTTTACGACTTCAGCCCAGTTCTTTTCAAAACCAGCCCAGTCATTTTCTCCACGTTGCGTACGCCATGCATGTTCACATTTGGAGCCAGCAAGAGATTGAGCTTGAACTAATGATTCTGGTAGTAAGTTAGCTTGCTGCCACCCACGCTTCATTTCTCTTAGGATAGATTTTTCTTTTGTAGACAGCGTCTCTTCTTCTGCCTGAGCGAAAAGCTCTCCCAAGTGCGGTTGAGTCATTAAAGAATGGATATGTACATCGAGCTCTGCCGTGGCATTCGAGCGTGCTTCAGCGCCACCAGGTGGCATGACCGCTGCTTGATCCCAATCTATGATGGCAGATAGATGCTCAAAATTTGCCACTTTTTTGGAATGTTCAACGAGTTTTGTAAATGCGTTCATGTGACTACTCTTATTCTTTTGTTCTTTCCCTAAACACCCGATAACGGGTCCTTCATATGGTGTTGCACTAAGCAACCTACGTTAATTTATTAATAATTAACTCCAACCCATTGTCCATAAACTCACCCAGTTGTATAGCTCTCTTAAAAAAGAAGCTTGCGAATCTTGTGGATTGGCGGTATTGATGAAGGATTGACAATTAATTATCACGATAATATGGATATTTTGAATTTCGAGGCATTTATTATTGCCATTACGATTTTAACGTTAACGCCAGGTTTAGATACTGCACTTGTTATCCGTAACACTAGCCGCTCGGGCCTAAAAGATGGATGTACAACCAGTCTAGGGATTTGCTTTGGCTTATTCGTACATGCTTTTTTTTCTGCGGTTGGTATCTCGGCGATTCTTGCGCAATCAGCAGAGTTGTTCCAAATCGTAAAAATGATTGGCGCGGCTTATCTTATCTGGCTTGGTTTGAGCAGTTTAAAAGCGCTAATGTCGTCGAAAGATGGATTGACCGTGACCGAGCAGATTCACGAAGTGTTTAATGGTAAGCGCTCTTTTAGAGAGGGCTTTCTTTCTAACGTCTTGAACCCGAAAACGGCGGTCTTCTATTTGGCTTTCTTGCCACAGTTTGTGAATCCAGAAGGTTCACCCTTGCTTCAATCAATGATGATGGCATCTGTACACTTTGCTATTGCGATGGTTTGGCAGTGTGGTTTAGCTGGCGCGCTTAACTCGGCTAAAAATCTACTAAAGAATGCAAGCTTTATGAAGTGGATGGAAGGCGCGACGGGCGCAGTATTAGTCGCACTTGGTGTGAAGTTATTAATTGAAAAACCCGTTTAATGCGTAATATTTATCGATTGTTGATACTACTCGCTGTATTTATTGTGGGGATAGGTGCCGCTGTAGCTTGGCATACGTGGCCACAAGTACAGTTTGCGCAACGCGGCATGATCTGGTCTTGGCACTGGGGCTACTTCGAGCCTTTTGCTAATGGAATACAACAAACGCGAACTCAAGACACTAAACAGTTATTGCTCAGGCGTGTGTATTTGCATGACGCTATTGTCGTTTTTGTTTCGACAACTATGGACAATAAATTTGAGGTCGACGTTGTAAAAGAGCAAACCTGTGAACCTAAAACGACGACTTGGGCTTCGGTCTCTGTCAATCATCAACGTGTCAGGCATGTACCTATGGTGTGCGATGCGTTTGGGCAAGGCTACTTTTATCGCTACATCGGGAAACATCTGGAATCGATTGAAGTTGGTGTCGGCGACTCGTTTGTAACAGAAGCATTTTTAGACTGGCCGCTATCAGAGTTGAAAGCGGATCAATTCAAGCAAAAAAATGCGAAGTTTTTTGAAGAACGTGGAGAAAACGTTGAGCATCAATGGTTGAGAGATTAACCATTTAACCGAAGATAAATAAAGCCCGCTAAATAATAGCGGGCTTTGTGTTTTACCATTTCTAATGTGTCTTGCTCTCTGTGACTGACAGTTTGTGACCGCAAACCTGCCGTTTCACTAAGCTTTCACTGCTTCAACTTTACCTGATTGCGATGTTGAGCTAAAGAACAGTTTGGTTTCTGCCAGTACGACGTGACGCAGTGCGATCAAACCAATTAGGTTAGGAATTGCCATCAGACCGTTTACGATATCAGCCAGTAGCCAAATCATATCGAGGTGAAGGAATGCACCAGATGCCACCAAGCCGACGAAAATCAGTTTGTATGGAAGCACAGCTTTAGTTCCGAACAGGAACACAACGCAACGCTCACCGTAGTAGTTCCAACCAAGAATGGTGGTAAAAGCGAAGAACATCAAACCGATTGAGACGAGCATAGGACCAAATGTATCTGCATTTAAACCCACCGCAAAAGCATGAGTCGTCATCGCGGCACCTGCAAAGTCACTTTGCCATGCACCAGTCAGGATTAGAGCAAGGCCTGTCATGGTACAAATAATGATGGTATCGAAAAAGGTACCCGTCATTGAAATTAGGCCTTGTTTAACACAAGAGTCTGTCTTCGCTGCTGCTGCTGCCATAGGCGCGCTACCCAAACCAGATTCATTTGAGAACACACCGCGAGCGATACCTGATTGGATTGCCAGCATGATGCTTGCACCTAAAAAACCACCCGTCGCTGCTGTTGATGTAAAGGCTGAAACCAGCACTAATTCGACGGCATTGAACAATTGGTCTGCATTCATGATGATCACGCTTAAACACGCCAACACATAAAATACAGCCATGGTAGGAACCACTTTTCCTGCAACGTTAGCAATGGATTTGATGCCACCCAAAGTTACGAAAGCAACCAAAAGAGTTAGTACAAAGGCAGATAGCTCACGGTTAACACCAAGAGATATCTCACTTGCATCCAGAATCGCGTTTACTTGTGGAAACGTACCGATACCAAAACAAGCAACACCCAAAGCAAACACTGCAAACATGATCGCGAGAGCTTTTGAGCCAACACCGTATTGCAAGTAATACATTGGGCCACCAATCATTTGGCCTTTATCATCGACTCTTCGGTACTTAACCGCCAACAAACATTCGGCGTATTTAGTCGCCATTCCGAAAAGGGCAGCGAGCCACATCCAGAATAGAGCGCCTGGTCCACCGAGTTTGATTGCTGTGGCAACACCAACAATGTTACCAGTACCAATTGTTGCTGAGAGTGCAGTACAAAGAGCTGCAAAGCTAGAAACGTCACCTTGAGTATTAGATGACTTATCTTTACTGAATACCATCGCTAGCGCTGTTGGGAGGTGTTTAAACTGGATCAAGCCAAGGCTAAAAGTGAAGTAAACACCTGTACCCACTAGCAAAATAAGCAGCGGTGGACCCCAGACAAAATTATCGATGGTTTGTAGTAAAGATTGTAGGTTGTTCATGATTTCCCCTTAATAAAACAACTAATAAGGAGAAGAGGGAAAGGACGAGATCAACGATCTCTAAAAGAACTAAGCTATTGGTTGTAGGCGGGAAGGCCAAGCAAAATAGTTAGGTTGTAACTTTCCACTCCTCTGTCCTTTTGCCTGAGAGTTTCACCTTGCGTGAGTGCAAGACTTGCTCCTTCGGCGACCGATTTAACGGTTCTCTCCAGAGGTTCCTCCAACTACAGTCCCCGCTACCTAGGTAGCACCTGAAATAGTTAATTCTTCGGCGAGTTATGCTAATCAAATGTTAAAATTTGATTAATAACCACTCTCCTGCAGTCTTCATCGGAACAATTACTCAATTAAATGAGTAAAGGTTAGTTAATGATGCTGGTCATCATTAACGTGTGAACTCTATCATGTTTTTGGTCTATTTCAACACCCTATGTCAATTTATTTTTAATGAAATAACCTCATCAATTTTCATGAAGGTATGTTTGCCAATCTTTTTGTGCGAGTCACGGCATAAATAAAATTTATTGGGTTAGGGAATGGAACCCCAAAACACTTCAGAACGATAAATGTGTTTCGATTGTTACGACATAAGTTATTCAATTAAGGACACAAAATTGATTAAAATCGGAGCACTTATTTTAAAATCTACGCTAAGTTGACCTTATGGTACGTATAAATGGGTTACAATGAACCTTTGTGAAACAGTCTACGGACCTAGGCAGTTTTTCATGAGTGGACAAGGAGGCGGTATGACCAGATTATTAGCCATTGCGGTGTTGATTGCAGTAGCATTTGTGCTGTTTCGTTATCGAACCAATGAAAAAGTCCAAAAAGCGACCGTTATAACATTAATTGGCGCATTTCTGATTTATACAGCATCAATTATGTTTGCGGAATTGATCCGCTAGCAAAGTAAAAGAGTCCTTGGAGTAGTATACGGTGAGTTCTCAGAACAAAATGGAAGAGCAAGACGACGTAGTTGTCATTGAAGAGCGTGACAAACGTACGCATATCTATATCGCAATCGCTGCGGTGTTAGGCTTGGCATTTGGTGGCCTTGTTGGAGCGGTTGTCACTGCGAACAAGTGGGAATCGACTTACCACGTATTAGAAGAAAAGTATCAAGCACTAACGCAAGATAAAACCCAGTTGGCATCTCAAGTAAAAGTGCGTGAAGAGGCGCTTGACCAAGAGATACAAAACCAAGTTAGTGAGTTACTTGCCGCGAAAGACGAAGCGCACCAGAAAGCACTTAAGAAGTTGCAAAAGCAATTGACTGAGGTCGAGAAGGTCAACTTGTCACTAGAGTCTCAATTGAAGCAGCAGGCAGATAAGATCAACACGACGAAGTCAGAAAATGAGAAGCTGAGTCGTCAAGCGGATATGCAAGCGACTATGTTTGAGCGGTCCCGCGAAGTATTCCAGAAAGAGCTAAAAATTTCGCAAGAATTAGAGTCTCTCGAGAAAGAACGGTCGAAATTATTACCTAAGATTGAGAAACTCAAGAAAGAGTGTGACGTATTTTTAGAAGGCAAATCTTGGGACGTGAAGTCGGACGCGTGTGATAAACATGACGAAGCTAATTCACGACTAAGTCAGGTCGATCAAATGATTGAAGTCTATAAAATGGACCTCAAACAAATCAAAGCAATAACGGAAGATATCGGCCTTTAAGTCTTTTGTATCCGATTTTTGAAAAGCAAAAGGAGCTCTTTAAGAGCTCCTTTTTCGTTGTTAGCTATGACTTTAAGGCTGCTCGTATATTAGATTCGTGAGGCGTCATAGCCTGAGGCGAGCAGGAGCTCTCGTTCGTGTTTAATCAGCTGAGCTCGATCTTCAATTAGTTCATTGAGTGCTTGAGATGGCTTACCTGCTAATGCTTTGAACGAAGCAAAAGATTCCGCGGTGTCGATTTTATCAATCATCTGACTGATGACATTACGAGCCTCACACGGGTTACTCGTCGTTGTAAAGTATTCTACTTGCTTTGCTGCCGATTTCATCTCAGTTAATAGCTCAAGCGGGCTACTTTCTTTGGCTACTGCCATGTAGTTATCCAGCACGCGCTTTGCATAAAGCAGTTCTTTGAGGGGGATATCTCTTCCGCTCTCGATTAGGGATTCGCTAAGGATCATACTTGAGATCATGGGCATTCCTTCTTATTACTACGCCGCTTTTAATGTTTCCTTGAGTCTAATTTATTGAAGTCACATTGGGAATGGGTAAAAAGCATTTTTAACGCATTTTTATTCATTTATGAAAACACGAATGCGATGCTTATCTGGATCGATAGCCATAAAATTTAACCCATACACTGATGTCGCTGGTGGTTGAACAAACTCAACACCTAGGTCTTTCCAGCGCTTGTAAATGCGCTCTAACGTATGCCTGTTGGGCACTGATAAAGACAGCTCGGTGCCACCACCTCTAATTCCGCTGTGGGGTGAAAGATTATCTCTTTGCTTGAGTGTCAACGTTAAGCCTTCGGTCATTGGAATAGCGGCAAAGGTTGGAGACAACTGCGTGACTTTGCGTTCGAACAGTTTCGAATAAAAAACTTGGCTTATGTGGATGTCCTCAACGTAGAGAACGAATGAATTGATAGTCAGCATGGTTTGTTCCTTAATCAATTAGAAATAGTAGGGGCAATCTAACGTAAAGGAACGACAGGAGTTGTCAGTAGAACATTCCCGAGGTGAGTGACAGAATAAGAAAAAGGAGCCGTTTAGCTCCTTTTTATCAGCGGAATCATTGGTATTAATGAGTGTGTTTGGAAGAATACCAGTTGTTTTGATACGCTTTAGATGCAAATAATGCGTTTGCTTTTGCACGCTCTATAATAGACTCGTCCACCTCTAGCGGCTTCATGGTTTGGTCTTTAAAGTCGTACGTCAGGGTCGATACCTTTTCACCAGGGGAAAGCACAACGAGATTGTCGCGCGTTAAATAACCAAAGTTTTTGTCGTATTGCATCATTGCGCGTTCATCTTCGCGAGCCAGTGGCTTCGTTAAATCACGACCAATCATCGGTGTTTTAGCATCTACCCCAATCAGAGATAACAGTGTAGGCGGCATGTCTATGTTGTTTGCTATGCGGTCATCTTTACGTGGTTGAATGCCTTTACCAAGGATCAATGCTGGAATGTGAAAGTGCTTAACCGGAACAAGGTTAGCGCCAGAAACACGCGCATCATGATCTGCAATTACAATGAAAATGGTATCATCCCAATAAGATGACTTTTTCGCCTTTTCAAAGAAAGTGCCCAAAGCGTAATCGGAATATTTTACGGCGTTGTTACGCGTCATATATTCTGAATCGTATGGCTCAATTTTGCCTTTCGGATACTCATAAGGGCTATGATTACTTGACGTAAAAACTAAGCTAAAGAAAGGTTTGTCGCTTTTTGAAAGGCGTTCAAACTCTTCGTTTGCTTTGTTATATAGATCTTCATCACTAACACCCCAAGAGCCAACAAAGCTTGGGTTGTAATAATCATCTTCTTCTACTATTTGATCAAAACCGTTACCAAAAAAGAAAGTTTTCATGTTGTCAAAGTTGGCTTCACCGCCGTAAATAAATTGCGTGTGATAGCCTTGATCTTTCAGTAAGTCCGCGATGGTAAAGAAACCCGTTTGGCTTTTACTCAGCTTCACTACCGCGCGAGATGGAGATGGAGGAAAGCCCGTGGTTACGGCTTCAATTCCACGAACAGAACGAGTACCAGTGGCGTACATTTGTGTGAACTGCCAACCTTCCTTCATGAGTTCATCAAGGTTTGGTGTTAGAGGCAAACCACCCAAAGCACCGACAAATTGGGCGCCTAAGCTTTCTTGTAGCAAAATCACTAAGTTTTTATGTTTACCTTGGTAAGTCGCGGGGTTACTGTTCATGGTTGGGAGTAATGAAGGGGTGAAGTCGGACTTTGTTGATGAAGTGCGAACTAATTCCAACATCTTTTGAGTGTCCATTTTTCCGTAGAACTGCTCCGCGCTCTTTTCTGACTTCATGCTATTAACCGCAAACAACAATGAGTAAGATGAGTTCAGTGCTAAGTCGTTAAGCAGTGGATCGTTAGAAAAGGCGACCATAGCAGGATTTAGCGGGCGGTGCCCTAAAGATGAGCGAGCACCTGCAACCCCAAAAAGAACAACGAAAAGTGCCAATAGTGGTCGCCATTTCCAGTTGACCTGCTGCGCCTTATCGGTCAGTTTCTTACTCCACTTCCAACCTAAAGTGATGGTTAAAACTGTACCTAACGCACCAATAAACAGTTCTAATTTGTAGCCAGTCCAGAGCATACTCAAGACTTCTTTTGGGTAGATTAAGTATTCCACAAACAGGCGGTTTGGACGTAGGTCGTATTCCTGAATGAATGGCGCTGTTGCGAGCTCCATGTATACAAGCACCCAAAGCCCTAAAACCATCCATATGCGTAATATTCGCTTCCAACACTCTCCCATCTTACCGGTTAATGGCATGAAGGTTGAAAACAGTGCTGGAAGAATAAATAACCAGCAAAGCGTTGCAATATCTACGCGCAAACCTTGACCTAGGATGTAAATTAAGTCGTTTAGAGAGTCAATACGGTCAATCTGCCAAAAAGCTAGCAAAACTCTTGAGATAGACAGAAATAGAAGCGAAAACAAAGAAAAGGCAGCAATTGGCTGCAAAGGCCCCCACACAGAGCTCTTTGATAAGTTTTTCATATTTATTCGAATAGTTTAATTGTTATGTTGTGTTGTTTTTAGCAAAGCAAGCGTGAAATAAACGTGAATTATAATGTGGGTTTATGGTCGAGTAGTGTAAGTGTTGGTATGTCTATGTAAGGGGGAGGGGCGTTTGTGTAAAAAAAGAGCCAGTTGATAACACCAACTGGCTCTAGAGGTTGATAAAGGCATGATTACATTGCGGCTTTCTTCGCTTCTTCGACCCATGCGTCGAACTTTTTCTGGTTCGCTTTGATCCAGCCATTTACATGAGACTCGATGTCCGCTGAGCTGTTCTTACCTTGGCTCATCATCATATTCTGAGCACTAACATCATTGATATTTAGTTTGATGATTTCAAATAGCTTCGCAGCAGCAGGGTTTTTTTCCGTAAACTCTTTATTGGCAACGATGCGCATAGAGTTCATCTCGAAGCCGTAGTTCTTACCGTTCTCTAGTGTCGTATCAATGTCCTTACGCTCACCAGGAAGTGAAGAGAATGGCACTTCTAACCACACAACATCTTTCCCTGGAACTAAAACGCCACTTACCCAGTACGGTGTCCAAGTGTAGTAAAGAATCGGATCGCCTTTTTTGTAACGTGAGATCGTATCAGCGATAATCGCCGCGTAGTTACCTTGGTTGTGTGTTACTGTGTCACGAAGTTTGAAAGCATCCAACTGATGCTCAACAACCATTTCACACCCCCAACCTGGGTTACAACCAGTTAAGTCCGCTTTGCCATCGCCGTTTGCATCGAATAGCTTCGCCAATTTTGGATCTTTTAACTGACCAATGTTAGTGATGTTATATTTTTCCGCGGTTTTCTTATCGATCAAATAACCTTGCGCAGCACCACTTACGTATTGGCCTTTACGGAAGAACTTATCATCACCGCCCGACATCGTGTACTTATCGGCGTGAAGAGGGAACCAACCAACCGCTAAGAAAGTAGCATCACCTTTAGCAATAGAGGTGTAGCCTACGTTGTAGTCCACTTCTTTGGTCGGTTTAACATCGTAACCAAGCTCTTCAAGTGCGCGGTTTACGATCAACGTTTGAAATGTTTCTTCTGCAACGGTTGATTGAACAGGCTGAACAGTGACACCTTCACCCGGTAGTTCACTTGCCACACCATAAGTTGAAAATGCGATAGTACTTAGAGCTCCAACAGAGAGCGCTTTCTTCCATGAATTATTCATTGATGTTTCTCCTAAGTTTTAGATCGTCTTGGTTCGTCTTTGTTTTCAGTTTTAATAGGTATGAAACAGGACCTGTGTGATACCAGCGAAGTTTAGTGTTGCCCGCATTAACCCCTAACACTTGGGTGATACGGTCTAACAAAATCGCAAGAATAACGATGCCTAAGCCACCAACGGCAGCAAGACCCATATCAAGTCGGCCAATACCACGAAGTACCATTTGGCCTAAGCCGCCAACAGCAATCATTGAAGCAATCACTACCATAGAAAGTGACAGCATTAAGGTTTGGTTTACACCTGCCATGATAGTTGGTAACGCCAACGGTAACTGGATGCGATAAAGCATCTGTTTTTTGTTTGCTCCGAAAGAGTGGCCAGCTTCGATAAGCTCTTCAGGTACTTGCTGAATACCCAAAATAGTCAGGCGCACAACGGGAGGCAGGGCGAAAATGATCGTTACTACTACGCCAGGAACGTTACCAATACCAAACAACATAACAATTGGCACAAGGTAAACGAACGCGGGAGTCGTTTGCATTGCATCTAATATTGGCCTAACAAATTTGGCAGCGGTTTGGCTCCTTGCCAACCATATCCCCATTGGTAGCCCTATAAGCAAACAGAAGAAAACGGCGGTTAACACCAGTGCTAGCGTTGTCATCGCTTGTGACCACGCACCAATTAGGCCGATGAAAACAAGGGATACAAGAGTAGAAAAACCAAGTTTTACATTGGAAAACTGCCACGCTAGCAAAAATAAAATGAGTACCATTATAGGCGCAGGTGTAGACACCAAAGCAGTTTCAAACGACGTTAGAATAAAGTCGATTGGAACTCGTATTGCTTGGAAAACAGGTCGACCATGTTCCACCAGCCAGTTCAAACCGGACTCTACCCAGCTATCGAGGGGTAAAACCGCATCTTGGAATGGGTTCATAATATCGAATGGTGCTTGCTCTACAGTTTCTGAGTTGAGCCAATCATTACTTGGCGCGGCCTCTGTACCTTGCGACCAAGGATCATCTTGCGCAGGAGCAGTATTTGACCAGGGATCATTGTTAGTTTGCTCTGAAGACATCGTGTTAATCCTTATCTAGTGTTTGTAGAAGACGTGATTTAGTCACGACACCAAAGTAAGTTCCTTGCTCATCTACGACAGGCACGGCATAAGGAACACCAGCAACCAGACCCAAAATGTCATTAATTGACTGATCAGGCTGAAGAGTAACTTCATCCGGTAATTGAGCACTGGCTAACGAACGGTTTTCTTTATGAGCCAAACGTAGTGAATCAAGAGATACGATGCCGGAATATCGGCTAGATTTATCGACGACAATACCGTAATCACGGTCGTGATCCATCAGAATCTGCATCGCAGAGCCTGGACCGTCATTTTCCGATTTCTTAAAAACAGCCGCTGGCTTCTTGCGCGCGATATCTTTTGCTGTCAAGACACTTGCGATGTTTACGCCGCGGAAAAAGGCTTCGACATAATCATTTGCTGGACTGTGTAATATTTCATCAGGTGTACCAACCTGAACAACCTCACCGTTTTGCATGATGGCGATACGGTCGCCAATGCGCATTGCTTCATCCAAATCATGAGAAATGAAGACAATTGTGCGTTTGTCATCGTTCTGTAGACGAATAAGCTCATCTTGCATCTCAGAACGGATCAATGGGTCTAAAGCGGAAAACGCCTCGTCCATTAATAGGATGTCAGGATCACAGGCTAACGCCCTCGCCAAACCAACGCGCTGTTTCATACCACCGGATAATTCGTCAGGGAAAGATTCTGCATAAGGGTCTAAACCCACTCTTTCTAAGGCGGAAAGGGAACTTTTCTGACGCTCATTAACATCGATGCCGGCAAGTTCTAAACCAAAGGCGGCATTTTCAATCACCGTCATGTGTGGCATGAGTGCGAAACTTTGAAACACCATTGAGATATTATTACGACGAACTTCTCGAAGTTCATTTTCGGAGATGTGGGCGATATCTCTTCCTTTGAGATAAACACTACCTTTAGTCGGCTCAATGAGCCGGTTAAGAAGTCGAACAAGGGTGGATTTCCCGGAGCCAGAAAGGCCCATGATTACGAAAATTTCCCCTTCATTTATGGTGAGAGATACATCGTTTACGCCGACTGTTAAACCTGTCTGTTCAAAAATACCGTCTTTATCGACGCCTTTGTCGATAAGCGAGAAGGCTCTCTCTGGGTCTTCTCCAAACACTTTATACAGTCCCTTAACTTCCAGTATGGGATCCATGTTATCTGTCCTTTTTCGTGTGTTTATAACTGTTTAACGATTTGTACTCTAATTAATTTTAGTTCAACTTTCAACGAAAGGGGGTTGGTTAACTAGTTCTGCCGTGCATAGAGAATTCGTTGAGCAAGGTATGTTCAATTCTTATTTTTTATATTTAAAACAATTGCTTGAAATGTGTTTTTATCCGCCATAACGTTGCCCTGACGTAGGGTTGAATTTATTTTGAATTTTTTTGTACATTTCAACTCAACTCGCTTGCATAGATATAAGCTGTGATAGCCTAGAACTCTACATATAAAAGGTTAGAGCTCTAATTTTTGGTTAAGGCTTGGTCCTGTGAAATCGGTTAGGTACTGTTATCCTTAGATTTATTTATTGCTTGATTTCACTCAGAGTGATATTTATCGCTGTAGTTTAGGCAACGTATGGAATAAAAAATGGAAGCCGAACAGTTAGAAGTGCTCAATTTCATTAGCCAGTACCCACCTTTTGATGACCTACCTGAAGAGCAGCTTAGAAAAATTGCTCTCAATGCCGAAGTTGCATACTTTCGGCAAGGAACAAAAATCCTTAACTTCGGAGATACGATCCGCGACTTGTATATGGTGAGAAGTGGGGCGGTAGAGATTTATCGACGTAAAGGTGAACTCTATAACAGGATTGATGCTGGTGGACTGTTTGGTCAGATGGGGTTGTTGATGAACAACCGCGTACGGATGCCAGCCAAAGCGATAGAAGACACTCTAGTTTACTGTATTCCGGAAAACATCTTCAATGAACTTTGTGATGAGTTTGAAAACTTTGCGGACTACATGGAACTGGAAGATAGCGCGCGTTTGCGAAGCGCAATATCTAGCCGCTCCGAAAGCAATGACTTTACCACCGCTAAGGCACGTAAAATCTTAGCAAGAGAGCCAGTAACTCTGGAGGCAACGGCTTCAATTCAGGAAGCTGCGATACTAATGGCAGAGGAAAATGTCACCTCTCTGCTCATTATTCGCCCGACAGAGGAGCTCACAGAAGAAGATGACGAACAGCTGCTTGGAATTTTGACTGATCGCGATCTTTGCATTCGCGTACTAGCTCAAGGTATTGATACCAATATTCCAGTGAGTGAGGTCATGAGTTATGACGTGGTTTCATTGGATTATAACGCCTATGTGTTTGAGGCCATGTTAACCATGTTGCGTTACAACGTGCATCATTTACCAATTTTAAAAGATAAAAAGCCGATAGGAATTATTGGCATGACGGACATCGTTCGTTATGAATCTCAGAACAGCCTATTGCTAGTGAGCTCTATTTTTCAGCAAACCAGTGTCGAGGATCTCAAGCAGGTTTCTGAACAAGTAAAAGACTGTTTCGTAAGAATGGTCAATGAAGATGCCAACGCGCACATGATTGGTCGAGCCATGTCGGTTATAGGCAGTAGTTTCAAACAACGCCTCGCTGAATTAGCTGAGCAAGAGTTCGGCCCAGCGCCCATTCCTTATTGTTTAGTCGCAATGGGTTCAATGGCGAGGGATGAGCAGCTAATTGTAACGGATCAAGATAACGCGCTTATTCTCGATAACAGTTATGACGTTGAGATTCACGGAGAGTACTTTGAAAAGTTTGCTAAATTTGTTTGTGATGGTTTAGCGGCATGCGGCTATGCTTATTGTACTGGAGACATTATGGCTACCAACCCAGAATGGCGAAAAACTCGTGCAGAATGGGAAGAATGCTTTGGAAACTGGATAGACAATCCAACCCCTGAGAGATTGTTAAATAGTAATATCTTTTTTGATCTCCTCGGTGTGCATGGGCGAGTGAAATGGGCGGAGCAATTAAGCAGCTTTATTGTGAGACGAGCGAAAAGAAATAACCGCTTTCTTGCTTGTATGGCGTATAACGCAATACGTAGGACGCCTCCACTGGGCTTTTTCAAAGACTTTGTGATGGAGAAAGATGGTCGTCATCGCAACTCGATTAACTTGAAGCGAAGGGGGACGGCTCCGTTGGCCGATTTAATACGGGTGCATTCTCTGGCAATCGGTTCGCGATCGCAAAACTCTTTCGACCGTTTAGATGACATTAATGATGCTGGCATTTTACCGAAAGGTCGAGGTTTGGATTTAAGGGATGCGATGGAGCTAATCTACATGGTTCGAATTCGTCACCAAGCCCTTGATATAGAAAATGGAGAAGAGCCAGACAACAATATTGAGCCGGAGAACATGTCTGAATTTGAACGTCGAAACTTAAAAGCAGCATTTCAAATTCTAAGTAACGCTCAGAACTTCATTAAGTTTCGATACCAGAGAAGTAGCAAATAATGTGGTTCTCAAAAAATGTAGAAAAAGAACAGCCGTTGTTGGATACATCCCAGACGCCAGAGTGGTCAATGTTGTTCAAACAACTCGCTAAAGAAGCGAAAGACCAGAGGCTCAAACGCTATTATTCGACACCGATGGTTAATGGGGAAACACCAATTGAACAAGTGCCATTTGTCTCGGTAGACTTTGAGACAACAGGATTGAACTCGGAAGAGGATGTCATTCTCACGATCGGACTTGTGCCGTTCACTATTGATCGTGTTCAATGTAATGGTTCTGCTCATTGGGTCGTTAACCCAAACAGAGAGTTAAACCACGAGTCTGTCATTATTCACGGTATCACTGACTCAGAGGTAAAAAACGCGCCGCAGCTGTCTCAGATTTTGGGTGAAATATTGGATGCGTTGTCAGGCAAAGTGGTACTTGTTCACTATAAGAACATTGAAAGGCAGTTCTTTAATAACGCCTTGCTAAATAGCATCGGAGAGGGGATACAGTTTCCTGTTGTTGATACGTTAGATATTGAGTATGCGATACAGCGCCGTGAATGCAGAGGTTTTATCAATAAGTTGAAAGGCAAGAAACCCGGTTCTGTACGATTAGGGCACGCTCGTGAAAGATATGGCCTCCCTGCTTATCAACCTCACCATGCTCTGACGGATGCGTTGGCAACTGCGGAGCTGTTTCAAGCACAACTGCAGTATCACTTTAATCGAAACATGCCAATATCTTCGGTTTGGCAATAGGCGTTATTTATGGTGAAAACAATAAAATGCAATGAGAGATAGGGGGCTTTAAGATTATGATGGCGGATTGAGTAACCGCTTATAAGAACAATGTTTTATGAACATGTGCTTGGTAGTGATGAAGACGTTTCATTACTCGAACTCCGACGAAAGTAATTTAAACTTGGTCACGTATTTTTAAGGAGATTATCCGTGAGCACCGATAATAACGGTGGCATTCAACGCCCCGATGGAAAAGTAAACGCAATAGATACTGACTATCAAATTGGTCAGGATAACGTTGCGCTAAAGGTAGGCCCATTTGGCCTTGATATTCACAACCGTGTTTTTGCAATTTCTGGCTTAGCAATCGTCATGTTTGTTGTGATAACACTATTATTCCGAGAACAGGTAGAGCCGTTTTTTGCAGACCTACGAGCGGGTTTGTTACACAATTTAGACTGGTTTTTTCTCGCTTCAGGTAATATTTTTGTCATTGTCTGTGTCGGATTGATCTTCACACCATTGGGCCGTGTGCGAATCGGTGGTACTGAAGCAACACCGGATTACTCCTATGCCGGATGGTTGGCAATGCTATTTGCTGCAGGTATGGGCATTGGTCTCGTATTCTTCGGGGTATCAGAACCGATGTCCCATTTTAGTTCTGCGATTGGTGGCGTGAGCGTTGAGAATGGTGTACGTACTGACTGGGCACCGCTAGGTGGTGCAGAGGGCGATGCAACTGCAGCTTCGGCATTAGGGATGGCTGCGACGATTTACCACTGGGCACTTCATCCGTGGTCAATATACGCGCTCTTGGCTCTTGGACTGGCTATCTTTTCATTTAACAAAGGTTTGCCACTCACCATGCGCTCAATTTTTTACCCTTTGTTTGGTGAGCGTGTATGGGGTTGGACTGGTCATATTATCGATATTCTTGCAGTGGTAGCGACGGTTTTTGGTTTAGCAACATCGCTAGGCTACGGTGCATCTCAAGCCGCAACGGGTTTGAACTTCCTGTTTGATGTCCCAATGACCAATACCACGCAGGTTATATTGATTATTGGCATTACTGCGCTCGCTTTAATCTCTGTTGTGGCTGGACTCGATAAGGGCGTGAAAATCTTATCTGAAATCAACATGGGTCTTGCAGCGCTGCTATTGCTATTTGTTATTGTTGTTGGCCCGACGATTGCGATTTTAACTGGTTTCTTCGAGAACATCGTTTCCTATGTGGCTAATATCCCTGCCTTATCTATGCCATTTGGACGAGAGGATGTGAATTACTCTCAAGGCTGGACGGCGTTTTACTGGGCGTGGTGGATTTCTTGGTCACCATTTGTGGGTATGTTCATCGCACGTGTGTCTCGTGGTCGTTCAGTTCGTGAGTTTATTATTTGCGTTATTCTTATCCCATCTTCAGTTTGTGTGTTATGGATGACGGCTTTTGGCGGTAACGCAATTAGCCAATACGTTAATGATGGCTACGAGGCGGTGTTTAACGCAGAACTACCTTTAAAACTTTTTGCCATGTTAGATGTTATGCCATTGGCTGAGATAACATCTTTTGTCGGCATTATCTTAGTCGTGGTGTTCTTCATTACCTCTTCTGACTCAGGATCACTGGTTATTGATACTATTGCTGCGGGCGGTAAGGTCGATGCACCAACGCCACAACGCGTGTTCTGGTGTACGTTTGAAGGTTTGGTTGCGATTGCATTGATGTTGGGTGGTGGTCTAGCTGCTGCTCAAGCAATGGCGGTGACGACTGGTTTACCATTTACTATTGTTTTGCTTGTTGCAACGGTATCTTTGATAAAAGGTTTGATGGATGAACCTCGTCCAAAGGCGGTTTCTAAGAAATCAAAATAACTAGTATCAGCAGTTAAATTATTGATAAAAGCGGTATGCGAAAGCATGCCGCTTTTTTTTGGATTTCTATTTTTCTCTGAGAAATGAACAGCATGGAAAATGGTCTTATTCTGGTTGTTTTTTGTACTGTGCATTTGGGTGACTATTTAATAAATTAGACCTCGAACTATTTTAACTTTTGGTTAATAGGTTTGTTTTTGTGATATATGTCACAAAAACACCGATAAAAAGGCGGATTATTTGATTTTTAGTCGCGAGGGATGCCCATAATAAAAAGGAAATTTAATTAGACCTCAAAGGATATGTATTTTCACATGATCACATCAGCACCTTGGGTCCTTTATCCAGAGATTGGAGAAGACTCAAGTAAAAAATGGATTTTTCGTGAGCCTAAAATCTCTGATGGTGACGACATTTACAGCTTGATTGCAGACTGTCCTCCATTGGACATGAACTCATCTTATTGCAATTTCCTACAGTCTACGCATTTCAGCAAAACCAGTATTTTGGTTGAGCAAAAAGGCGAAATCGCAGGTTTCATTTCCGGTTATCAGAAACCAGACGAGCAAGACGTTTTATTTGTCTGGCAAGTTGCAGTCTCACCTCGCTTTAGAGGTCATGGTTTAGCATTCCGCATGTTGAAAGAACTTCTCACCCGAGAGGAATTAGGCGGTGTTAAATCGGTAGAAACTACCATCACGGAAGATAATAAAGCCTCTTGGGCACTGTTCAAAAAGTTAGATGCGATGAACGGCAATTCTGGCCAAGTAAGCACATTTTTGGATGAAGAAGCCCACTTTAAAGGCAAACACGATACAGAATATTTGTATCGCATTCCTCTCAAATAATCCTCAAACAATAGGAATTAAAAACGGTCTCATCATGGATATTTTCAAAAAGCAGGAATCCAACGTACGCTCATATTCAAACAATTTCCCGGTCGTTTTTCGTAAAGCGAAAGGCTGCTGGCTAGAAACAGAACAAGGTGAACGATACTTAGACTTCCTTGCTGGAGCGGGATCTCTAAATTATGGCCATAACAATCCAGTACTAAAACAAGCGTTGCTTGAGTACATTGAAATGGACGGTATTACTCACGGTTTGGATATGCACTCAGAAGCGAAAGCATCGTTTCTGGAAGCGTTGGATACTTACATCCTTAAACCAAGAAACTTGGATTACAAGGTTCAGTTTACGGGCCCAACAGGCACTAATGCTGTTGAGGCGGCATTGAAGCTGGCTAAAAAAGTAAAAGGCCGCGACAGCGTCGTTGCGTTTACTAACGGTTTCCATGGTTGTACTGCTGGCGCACTGGCTGCAACGGGTAACCAGCATCACAGACAAGGTAACGGTTCTAGCCTAAGTAACGTCACTCGTATTCCATTTGAAGGTTACGCTGGCGTAGATGGTCTCGCGCTGTTCGAAACCATGCTAAATGATAACTCTGCAGGTATGGATAAACCAGCCGCTGTACTTCTTGAAACTGTGCAGGGTGAAGGTGGTTTAAATGCTGCTTCAAACGAGTGGTTACAACGTTTGAGCAAAATCTGTAAAGCCAATGACATTCTTGTGATTGTCGATGACATTCAAGCAGGTTGTGGACGTACCGGTACTTTCTTTAGTTTCGAGCCGTCTGGTATCCAACCGGATATCGTGACGCTATCGAAGTCGATCGGTGGTTACGGTTTGCCGATGGCTGTCGTATTACTTAAGCCTGAGCTTGACCAGTGGAAGCCAGGCGAGCATAACGGTACGTTCCGTGGCAATAATCACGCCTTTATTACTGCTGCAAAAGCACTAGAAATTTACTGGGCAAACGATGATTTTGAAACACACATCAAGCAGTGTTCAGACAAGGTAAGTGCTGTTATTGACCGTTGTGTTCGTCGCTTTCCACAAATGTTTGTGCAGAAAAAAGGCCGCGGCATGATGGTTGGTATTGAATGTATCAATGGTGACATGGCATCTGAAATTGCGAAAAACTGTTTCGAGAATGGAATGGTGATAGAGACAGCGGGTCCAGACGATGAAGTTGTGAAGTTCTTCTGTCCACTAACTATCAGCGAATCAGAGCTAGATCAAGGACTAAGCATCTTTGAAAATGCAGTAGAGACTATCGCTGCGAAACATTTCAAACAAGCATCTTAATAAGGATTTTAATTATGATCGTCAGAACTCTAGATGAATGCCGCAACAGCGAACGACGTGTTGTTTCAGATAACTGGGAAAGTGTCCGCATGTTGTTGAAAGACGACAACATGGGTTTCTCTTTCCACATCACAACGATTTATGAAGATACAGAAACTCATATTCACTATCAAAACCACCTTGAATCGGTGTTTTGTATGAGTGGTGAAGGTGAGATTGAAGTTGTAGGTGGAGAAACGTACCCAATTAAACCAGGTACATTATACATCCTTGATAAACACGATGAGCACTACTTGAGAGCTTATAAGAATAAAGAAATGGTAATGGCGTGTGTGTTTAACCCACCGATTACTGGCGCTGAAGTGCACGATGAAAACGGTGTTTATCCTCTCGTTGACTAAAAGATGATGGTGGGGTGCTTTGCCACCCCACACTTAACTATCTCTTCTTTTTTCTTTTTAAAGTTACCAATCAAAAAAGGCTTATCATGACATTTACCGTAGAAAAAATCGGCGGTACATCAATGACAGCATTTGATGCTGTTCTCGACAATATTATTCTTCGTCCCAAAACACCATACAATCGTATTTTTGTCGTATCTGCATACGGTGGTATGACCGATGCGCTGCTTGAGTGTAAAAAAACCAGTAAACCAGGCGTTTATCAGCTTATCGCGAAACGCGACGACAAATGGGAAGAAGCGTTAGCGTACGTTGAAAGCCGTATGTTGCTGACCAATGAAAATATTTTTGCGGACCCAATGAATCGTATCCGTGCGGATAAATTCATTCGCTCCCGCATTGCTGAAGCGAAAAACTGTATCGCGAATATTTTAGAAACCTGTCAGTACGGTCAATTTTCGTTGCGCCAGTACTTGCCTCAAATTCGAGAGTTTCTCTCGTCTATCGGTGAGGCACATAGTGCTTACAACACAGCACTAAAACTAAAAAATATGGGTATTAACGCTAAGTTCGTTGACCTGTCTGGTTGGGATAATCAAGCGCCAAGAAGCCTTGATGAGTCGATCAGTGACGCGTTTGCTGATATCGATGTATCAAAAGAACTGCCAATCGTGACAGGTTATGCTTACTGTAAAGAGGGCCTAATGCACACTTATGACCGAGGTTATAGTGAGATGACATTTAGCCGAATTGCAGCAATAACAAAAGCGGATTTAGCAGTAATTCACAAAGAGTACCACTTGAGCTCAGCGGACCCACGCGTTGTTGGCCCTGAAAAAGTATTACCAATTGGTAGTACAAACTATGACGTAGCAGACCAACTTGCCAACCTTGGCATGGAAGCGATTCACCCAAATGCCGCTGCGGGTTTGCGTGAAAGTGGTATTGAGCTACAGATTAAAAATACATTCGAACCTGAACACGAAGGTACTTTGATCTCTTCAAGCTATCGTCCGGAAGAAGACAAAGTCGAGATCATCGCAGGTAAAGAAAAAGTATTTGCACTGCATTTGTTTGACCAAGCAATGGTAGGAAAAGCCGATAACGTTAGTTACGAATTGATGGAAATCATCTCCGATGCTCGTGTAAGTTTGGTTGGTAAAGAGATGAACGCGAACTCTATTACTTACTATCTAGGTGGCAGTACTGATAGCTTAAACAAAGTATTGTACAAAGCAGAGAAACGTTATCCGAATGCCTCGATTAAAGGCCGTATGGTCGCGCTTATCTCAGCCATCGGTTCTCAAATTGATACCAATAAGACGTTGGCGAAAGGTGTGCTTGCATTGATGAATAATGGCGTTACGCCAGTTGCACTGCACTCATCATTGAGAAATGTAAATGTTCAATTTGTTGTCGGTGATAAGGAATACCAGCACGCGATTTGCGCATTGCATGATGAGTTTTTCCAAAGTAGCAGTTTAGCTAAATCGGTTAATGTGGCTTAGTTTATCCACGGTTAAAATACAAAGGAGAGCAGGTTAGCTCTCCTTTTTTTGTTTTTCAGTTTGTACTCACAATGCCCACTTTGTATAGGCTAAACAGGCGATTTAAGTAAGTTCCTATGTGGCGATACACATAAGCCAGCAGAATGGTCTGCTGGCTTATGTTACTGATTAACTAACGTTAACTTAGTTTACTTAAACTTGCTGATTTCTTGTTCAACTTTGTCTAGTTGTTGCAGCTTCTCTTGCATTTTTAGAGAGTCGTAGTTTAGTGAAGCAGGGTTCATCGCTGTACCACGTTGCATTGGGTATTCTGGAAGTGTTTTAAAGAACTCTCCCACAACGTCTTGTACAGGTACAAATAGCCACATGTTGTCAGCCATCCAACGCAAGTACATTTGTGATTCACTTGGGCCTTTTTCGAATGGGTCAGCACGTAGGTGGATGATTTTAGGCCAGTTCGGAGCAAAACGAACTGCGTTACTCAGGTTCCCTTCAAGCGTTGCAAAGTGAAGTTTCCAGTCATTCCAGCGGACAGCGTTTAATTCACCATTAGACGTAAAGTAAAGCAGCGACTCACGAGGGCCTTTTTCTTCCTTACCTTCAAAGTATGGCATGAAGTTATAACCATCTAAATGCACACGCCATTCTTTGCCATTTGCTTTGTAGCCTTCTGCCAGTTTTTCTTTTACATCAGGTACGCCAGCAGCTGCCAATAATGTAGGCAACCAGTCTTGGTGTGCCATCATTTCATTGATCTTGGTTCCTGGCTTAATGACGCCTGGCCAACGAACCAGTTGAGGAACACGCATACCGCCTTCCCAAGTTGTACCTTTTTCACCATGGAATGGTGTTGCGCCACCATCTGGCCAAGTCATGGTTTCTGCGCCGTTGTCCGTTGAGTAGATAACGATAGTGTTGTCTGCAACACCTAGCTCATCCAGCTTGTCGAGTAAAACACCTACATGATCATCATGTTCCAGCATACCATCGGCATAAATGCTTACACCTGATTTACCTTGGTATTTTTCCTGCAAGCGAGTCCAAACGTGCATACGAGTGGCGTTATGCCAAATAAAGAAGGGTTTATCCGCCTTAACTGCTTTTTCCATAAATGCCAAAGAGCTCTCTAGGAACTCTTCATCTGCGTGCTCCATACGTTTTCGTGTCATCGGGCCAGTGTCTTCAATCTTACCGTCGGCATAAGACTTAATGACACCACGAGGGCCATAGTTTTTTCGAAACTCTGGGTCTTTAGGGTAGTAATAAGTTTCAGGCTCTTCTTCTGCGTTTAGGTGATATAAGTTACCGAAGAATTCGTCAAAGCCGTGTTTGGTCGGTAAGTGCTTATCTTGGTCACCTAAGTGGTTTTTACCAAATTGACCCGTCATGTAACCTTGTTCTTTTAACAGATCTGCAATGGTTGGCGCCCAATCAGGTATACCGTGGTCAGAGCCTGGCATACCAATTGTTAACAAACCCGTACGAAATGGCTCTTCACCTGTAATAAAGGCCGCGCGACCAGCAGTACAAGACTGTTGTCCGTAGTGATCTGTGAACAACGCACCTTCATTCGCGATACGGTCGATGTTTGGCGTTTTGTAACTCATCATACCTTGGTTGTATGCGCTGATATTCCAGTAGCCGATATCGTCACCAAAAATTGCCAGAATATTCGGTTTGTCGGCTGCCATAGCGGCACTGGACGCCGCTAACATTCCTGCGCCTACAGCGATTTTGCTCAATTGATTTGCCATAAAAACTCCAGATTGTTGAGAGTAAAGATAAGCACAAGTGAGCCTTATGCTTAGTTGCTGCATAAGTTAATGATGTATATAGAAAAATCCTCTTATACTCGATATAACCATAAGTTATTTCTAGGTTGTAACCATTTGTTAATTAAAAAGAAATAGGATTGTTCTGTTAGTTTGTAGAGATTCGTAAAGTAGATTTAGATCACTTAAGAGCCTTATTTTTATTGCGTAGTAGAAGAGGGGATGGAAATGAAAAACAATAGGATGCTCGCTTGTTTTACGGTCCTAAAGCAATACTAAAGTCGTTATGTATTGCTTGTAATTATTTGTATAACCAGTGATTTAGTGTCTATATTGATTTAGGTTGTACATTATAAATATAAGGATATCTATGAGTCAGTGGGCAGGCCGGTTTCGCATTTTATTGCTGGTCAACGTTGTTGTCAGTTTTATGGCTTTTTCTCAAGAGTTATTAACAGAGAAACCAAATATTCCTTCAGGCTTAAATCCAGAATATGCTGGCACACAAGCTTGTATAGATTGCCACCAAAACGAGGTGGAGGCCTGGAAAGGGTCACATCACGATATGGCCATGAAGCATGCAAGTACAACCTCTGTGCGTGGTGATTTTGATAACCATGTTGTAACGCACAAAGGAATGCCTAATCGTTTTTTTAAAAAAGGCGACGAATTTTGGGTCAATATTCAAGGTGCTGACGGGCAATGGCGTGACTATAAGATCAGCTATACATTTGGCTGGGAGCCATTACAGCAGTACATGGTCGAGTTTGAAGATGGCCGCGTGCAGCTTATTCCTTTTGCTTGGGACACAAGAGCTAAAGTTGAAGGGGGACAGCGTTGGTTTCATCTTTATCCAGAAACGACAACAACGGATGAATTCTATTGGACCAATACCGGGCAAAATTGGAACTTCATGTGTGCTGATTGCCATTCAACGAACCTAAAGAAGAATTACGACGCTGACAAAAACACTTACAACAGCTCATGGTCAGAGATTAATGTGGGATGCGAAGCATGCCATGGTCCCGCTAGTCAACACATAGAACTGGCCAAGAAATACAAAAATGCTGGCACTTCTTTTGAGCATGACAGCCATTATGGCTTTGATCGAAATTTGTCTAAGGCAGTGTCGGATTGGGTGTTTGAGGAAGGCCATAGTACGTTACAGCCGAAATCAATTGAAGCAACTAATCAAGTGCAAACATGCGCTCAATGCCATAGTCGCCGAACCCAGTTAAATGAAACAGGTGATCATGTTAAAGGTTCCTTTTTTGATAAATATCGCTTAAGTCTTATAACACCTGAACTCTACTATCATGATGGACAGATTTACGACGAAGATTATGTTTATGGTTCGTTTCTTCAATCTGAAATGGCGGAGAAGGGGGTCACGTGCACTAATTGTCATGATCCACACACGGCAGAGTTAACGATCCCAGAAGAGGCAGTATGTTCGCAATGCCATATTGCATCGGAATATACACCTGAAAAGCATACCTTTCATAAGGCTGGATCTGAAGCATCGCAATGTACGACTTGTCACATGCCAGAAACGACTTACATGCAAGTCGATCCTCGTAGAGACCACAGTTGGCATATTCCACGACCGGATTTGAGCAAACACATTGGAACGCCCAATGTTTGCATGTCATGCCATGAAGATAAAAGCAATCAATGGGCCGATGAACAGATAGCAGAATGGTACCCGAATTCGAAGTATCGTAATCAACAACATTTTGCTGTCGCATTTTATGCGGATTCAATTGGTCATCAAGGAGCAGCAAATGCGTTGGCATACTCTGCTCAGGATTCGTCGTTAAAAGACATTATTCGTGCTTCAGCCCTGGAGAGAATGGGGGGCAATACTGACCAAAATACAACAGTATCTTTGGCTAGGGCCGTTAAGAATGAGAATGAAATGGTTCGATTAGGGGCAATTTCAGGCTCGTCTGGTTATGAATTTCATGATCGGTGGCGGATTCTAGAGCCATTGCTTGGTGACTCGGTGCTTTCAGTGAGAGCGGAAGCTGCCTCGGTGCTGGTAGCGAACTACGCACAAATGACCCCTTTACAAAAAGATATCATTAAATCGCCTTTACAAGAGTACATGGAAATTCAAGAGTTTAATGCCGATCGTGGTTTCGGAAGAACCAATTTGGCGAATGTGTACCGCAGCTTAGGTGAAATCGACAAAGCGGCCGAGCTGTATAAACAAGCGATCAGCATCGAACCCTATTTCGAAAATAGCTACGTTAACCTAGCAGATTTGTATCGTCACCTAGGTAAAGAAGAAGCTGCGCTCACGGTGCTACAACAAGGGATGAAAGCTCAACCTAAATCCAGCACATTACCATACAGCGCAGGTCTTTCTTTGTTACGTCAAGGCAAAGCCGATGATGCGAAAAAGCTACTTAGACGCGCCGCAGAAGTTGGTGAAACTAATGCGCATTATTGGTACGTGTACGGTCTAGCTTTAGAAAAAAGCGATGTTCTAGAAGCCAGTAAAGCGTTGCATACAGCATTTGAAGTCGGTGGCAATCCACAACACTTGTTTGCTCAATGCGAGGTTCTAGCGAGAAATCATAAAAAAGGTGCTGTCGCTTTTGCTTTCGATAGGTGCATACAAGAGCTTAGTCACTATGCACCTAAACAAGCTATTGATCAGCTTAAAGCCTCTATTGTTGGGGTCAATAGGAGCTAATTACCAAAAGTGGAGCTTTTATCGCTCCACTTTTTTTCTTACTTAGTTTAATCAGCGTCTTTCGCTAATCTCAGCCCCATGTCGGACATGATGACTGACTGGCTAGCAAAATCGCGACGATAGTTTTCGGATTCGTCAGCATCATAGGCAAAGCTACCACCTCGTACAGACTTGTGTGCAAGGCTTTCTTTTTCATCTTTTGCGTTTACCGGATTATCACTTGGTGCCGATTTGTAATAGCCTTCATCAAAGGCATCAATAACAAACTCACCAACATTACCCGTCATATCGTATAAGCCAAGCTCATTCGGTTTTTTCTGACCTACCTTGTGTGCTTTATTGTTTGAGTTACTGGCATACCAGGCAACGTCGTTAATATCATCAGACCCCGCGTAAGTGAATCCTTGACTTAGATTCCCCCCTTTCGCAGCAAACTCCCATTCTGCTTCGGTGGGTAAACGATAGTGCTCTCCCGTTTTTTCATTCAATTTCTTTATAAAATAATTGGCTTGTTGCCAGCTAATGTTATTTACGGGCGTATTTGGGTTTCTAAAATAGCTCAGAGAAGATCCTGTAACCGATTCGAATAACTCTTGGGTTACCTCAAATTTTGCCAAATAGAAATCTTCCACGCGAACGGTGCGGGCCGGGCGCTCGGATTTATTTGCTGATGGATTATCCGAGCCCATCGTAAATTGTCCGCCTTCAATAAGAACCATATCTTGATCGATTTTTTGAGCAAGAGGGCTAGGTTGTGTTGTTGCACATCCAGTCATAATTAGCGAAATCGAAATAGCGGCACCAAGGTAAAGAGTATTACTTTTGGAATGCTTCATAGGGGAGCTCCATCAACATTTATGATCAAAGAATTTTATCAGGCAAGTCTATGAAAAACAGTTATACACACTATAACAAGCGCCACGAATAATTGAACATTATCATCACACTAGGCGATTAACTTAATGATTAGTCTTAACGCCGTTGGGCACAGGCTAGCAACTAAGAAGGTGATGAATGCACATAACTCAAGGTCCGCAGTTCAATGGAAAAGCATCCAAGCGATTACATGTCATGGCGAAACCTATCGGTGCAGTGTGCAATATCGATTGCACCTATTGTTATTACCTAAGCAAACAAGATTTACTTGAGTACAAGCCAGGCTGCTCACCAGTCATGGATGAGGAGACGCTAGAGACCTATATCCGTCAATATATAGCGGGACAGAATACACCTGAAATCATTTTCTCTTGGCAGGGTGGTGAGCCGACAATGCTAGGTTTGGATTATTTCAAGACAATTGTTGAGCTACAGAATAAATACCGTCCCGATGGCATTACGATCTCCAATGATCTCCAGACTAATGGCACACTGCTTAACGATGAATGGTGTGAGTTTTTAAAGGCGAACAACTTTCTCGTCGGTTTAAGCATTGATGGCCCAGAAATGATGCACAACGCTTACCGAACAAACCGAGCTGGTAGAGGCACATTCCGGCAAGTTATGAATGCGGTTGAATTATTACATAAGCACGAAGTAAAGTTTGCTACGCTCACTTGTGTTAACAACTTGACCAGCCGTAACCCACTTGAAGTGTACCGATTCTTGCGAGATGAAGTACGCTCCCCTCAAATGCAGTTTATTCCAATAGTTGAGCAGAAAACATTCAGAACAACCGCCCCTCAAACTTGGGAGCCAAACGAGCAACTAAAGCAAGGAGATAAACGGTTGATCCCAGGTCATAAAGATGCCGTTATTGAGCCTTTTTGCGTTGCGGATGAAGCATGGGGAAATTTTCTGATCGCGATTTTCAATGAATGGGTTTTACACGATATCGGCAACGTGTTTGTGCAGTACTTTGAAGCCAGTATCGAAACCTGGATGGGCAGAAAAAACCCACTGTGTACGTTAGGTGAAATCTGCGGGAAGGGCTTAGCAATGGAGCCTAATGGTGATGTGTTTGCGTGTGATCATTACGTGTACCCAGAATATAAGGTTGGAAACATTCATCACGAAAAGCTCGATACGCTCGCTTATAGCTCTGAGCAGCAGAAATTTGGGTTTGCTAAAAGTCGTACGCTGCCCCAACAGTGCCTTCAATGTGATTATCAATTTGCATGTTTTGGAGAATGTCCCAAAAACCGTTTTATCCGTACTAGGCAAGGTGAGCCTGGTCTTAATTATCTCTGCGCGGGTTGGAAGAAGTTTTTTACCCATGTTGATCAGTCGATGGCGTACATCTTACGAGCGACAGGTAACCCAGTGGTTCACGGTAAATACAGTGACCAGATTCTACGCCAACAAGCTACTCAAACACAGTCTGTGTTTGAAGCGAAGTTTTAAGGTAGTCACTACGCCTGCTACAGGCCCGGAAATGAAAGAATATAGGTTATTGAATGCAAAAAATTAAGCTGCTCTCTAAATCATTACTCGTGATCTCGATCGGCATTGCTGCGAGTCAAACAGCAGTGGCACAAGAAACAACATTGCTAGACCCAGACCAGGTATCGCCGACAACGGTTGTCACTCCACAAGAAGCTCAAATGACACCGGCGCAACGAGTCGAAAAGCTGTCTTATGATGCGCAAAATAAAAAGTTGTCTTCAGAAAAACGTATTGATGCTTTACGTGAGTTAGCCAACTATCCAAGCCAAAATGCATTGGTTGCAGTTGCGCGTGGGTTGCAGGATGAAGATGCAGGTATTCGCGAAGCTGCGATCGTGGGAGCACAGCCATATATGATTGAGCACCGTTGGCGTTTGATTTCACCATTATTGAGTGATGACGCCGCCATGGTGCGAATTACAGCAGCGATTAACCTCGTTCGAGATTACGCCAATTTGAGTTCAGAGCAACAGCAGTCACTTGAAGGGCCTGTTTCCGAGCTGACAGCACACTTGTCCAGTAAGAACGATAATGTTTCCAAGTTATTACTTGCAGACGTTTACCGTTGGCATCGTGATTGGGATAAAGCGGCGCTGATATACCCAGAGTTAACTAAGCTTGAGCCAAGCAACCCTCAAGTTTGGTTAAGCTACGCAGACAACTTCCGAGCGCAACAGCTAGACCAAAAAGCTATCAACGTGCTTGACGAGGGTATCAAGCTAAATTCAGAAGATGCCTCGCTGCATTATTCTAAATCTCTCGCTTTGGTTAGATTAGACAAAAAGAAAGAAGCGGCGTTTGAAATAGACAAAGCTGCGACGATGGCAAAGACGAATAGTTACTTTTGGTACTTAAATGGTGTTCTGCAAGAAGAGTTAGACTTGAAGAGGTCTGTCAACGCTTTTGAGCAAGCGTATTTGATATCTGGTGCTCCAGAACAACTGTATGCCGTGTGTGACATCTATGTCCGATACGGTAACCCTAAAACGGATGACTGTTTAACAGAGCTAAAGAAGGTCGCTCCCGACTATGTTATTGAAGAGCTCAAAAAGAAAGGTAAAAATAAGATTTCAGCGACAAGAAAAAGCGAATTGTGAGGCTGAAAAAAGTCGCCAATAGAGGGTTATTCAGCATGCGTCTCTTTAATCTACACGACACTATGACATAACTTTCTCTTGGTGTTTACCTTTAGCCGTTCTCTCTGTTTTTGATCCTCGACTATACTTTCAACTGGGTCATATTTTGTACGTCAATATAAGGAATTAAGATGGCTATAAAGTTAAAGGCGATTGTCTTAGCAACAGGTTTTGCTCTGTCTAGTTACGCTGTTGCTGCTGATATGCAAGATCCACTTCCGTCATGGAACAACACTGACGCTAAGCAAGCTATTATGGCGTTTGTTACGAAAACAACGACCCAAGGTTCGGATTCCTATGTGCCTGAAAGCCAACGAATCGCGACGTTTGATAATGATGGAACACTTTGGGCAGAAAAGCCTGTTTATCTACAGTTGTTTTTTGCGATCGATAGAGTAAAAGAAATGGCCTCTGAGCATCCTGATTGGAAGACAACCGAACCCTTTGCTTCCGCATTAAAAGGTGACATGGAGGGGATTGGTAAACAAGGACTCGAAGGTGTAATGAAGCTTGTTATGGCAACCCATTCTGGAATGTCTACTGAACAGTTTCATCAAGAAGTTAAGGAATGGTTGAAAACGGCTGTCCATCCAACAACGGGTAGACCATACACTGAAATGGTCTATCAACCTATGCTCGAACTGCTCGACTATTTAAGAGCGAACGACTATCAGACCTACATCGTTTCTGGAGGCGGAATTGAATTTATGCGCGTTTGGGCGCCGGAAGTATACGGCATTCCAACGCAAAACATCGTGGGGACGACGTTAAAGGCGGAATATCAAAGTGTTGATGGAAAACCTACCATCCAACGCATGCCGGAAATAGACTTTGTCAATGACAAAGCAGTAAAGCCTGTGACGATTCAAAACTTCATTGGCAAACGTCCGGTCATGGCGTTTGGTAATTCTGATGGTGATTTACAGATGTTAGAGTGGACGAAAGCAGGTTCAGGTCCAAGATTTTCTGCGATTATCCATCACACGGATGACAAGCGTGAATGGGCGTATGATAAAGATTCTCATGTTGGTAAGTTAGATAAATCGTTTAAAGTAGGTGAAGAGCAAGGTTGGCTATTTGTCGATATGAAACAAGATTGGAATCAAGTGTTTAAAGAGGCCATGAAACAATAGCTCACTAATCATGATGAACCCTACGTAGAAATTTTTGTGATGGGGGATGATGATCATCAGTACGCTTACCATTTCTCTAACAATTTATGTTCAGTGTCTGTTCCAACCATTTTTGTTGACCTACGTTGGTTATTTGATTGATATGTGGCATCATGACTTAAAACCACTTAAGTGAATTTAAGTCATGACACAAGAAGAAAGACTCGTAGCACTCAGAGCGAAGCTGGAGCAGCAAAACAAAGTAACGTTGTCTGAAGTTTGTGAGTACTTTGGTATCTCGCGAGATTCAGCTCGCCGAGACTTAGTTAAGTTGAGTCAGCAACCTGGGTTACAAAGAATACGAGGTGGTGTCATGCTTGCGCCGATCTCTTCCCATACCGAGGCATACGCGAGTCGACCCGTGAGTGACGTTAAACATCGACTAGCTCAAGCTGCCGCAGCGTTGTTGGATGAGCGCGACCATCTTGTTATTGATACCAGCACCATTTTGTCTCTGCTCCCACTCTATGCAGGAAAAGCACATTGTGGAGAAAACAAGCTCAACGTCGTCACTAACAGCATTGATGTACTGACCGCTGCTGAAACAAACGACACAATGGACGTTTATTTCTTAGGCGGACACTTTGACCCTTATGCCAGAGCAGTTTTAGGGGCGCAAGCAGAGCAGCAAATGCAGCAGTATCACGTGAACAAAGCGTTCATTGGCGTGTGTGCATTGACATCCCGAGGGCTGACAACAAATAGTTTGTTAGAAGCAACAATGAAACAAGCGATGATTGCTCAAGCTCAGCAGGTCATCGTCGTTTGTGAATCCCGAAAAATTGGTAGCGACAATTTCCACCACGTATGTGATTTGTCAAAGATCGACATCATTATTACCGATCATCCCCCTCAATCAGATTTTCAACAACTCCTCGATCACAATGATATTGAATGTATTGTTGTGTCACCGAAATAAGGAATCTTAGAATGGCTTACGATCCCGTAAAAACCGCTGTGATTGGTTACGGATATTCAGCAAAAACGTTTCATTTACCCTTCATTAAAGCGCTACCAAATTTAACGCTGAGCGCGATAAGCTCTCGTCAACAGGAGGCGGTTCAAAATGATTGGCCAGATGCTAAGTGGTTTTCTGATGCGAATACTTTACTCGATGATAGTGATGCAGAGCTCGTAATCATTACTGCGCCAAATGACGTACATTACGAACTTGCAAAGCGTGCGTTGAACAATGGGAAACACGTCATCGTCGAGAAACCGTTTGTTACTCGTATAGAAGACGGTAATGAACTTATCGCCTTGGCGGAAGAGAAAGGTCTAGTGCTGAGCGTTTTTCACAATAGACGTTGGGATGGAGATTTTCTCACGGTTAAATCTCTTATCGAACAAGGTAAGTTAGGTGATATAAAGCTGTTTGATTCACACTTTGACCGTTACCGCCCTGAAGTTCGTCAACGATGGCGAGAGCTAGCTCAAGATGGTGGTGGTATTTTATTCGACCTTGCTCCTCATCTTCTCGATCAAGCATTGGTGTTGTTTGGCTTGCCAGATGCGATAGACGCACAATGTCGAATGATGCGTCCGGGCGCGACGACGATTGATTACTACAACTTGGTGCTTCATTACCCAGACCATATTGTGCATTTACATTCAAACTTGTATAGCCCAGAGCCGAACCTCCGTTACAAAGTATTGGGTACGGAAGCTAAATATGAAAAGTTCGGATTAGATCCTCAAGAGGGCTACTTAAAAGAAGGCCGTTTGCCGGAAAACGATGCTTGGTCGGAAGAAGATGAGGCGTTATACGGCGTCCGTTACGACGAAGACGGTGCGCAAACTATCAAAACGGAGAGAGGCGCGTACCAAGCTTACTTTGTTGGTGTGGCAGATGCCATTCGTTTGGGTACTGATAACCCGGTTCCTGCCGCTCAAGCAGTACAGAATATCGCTTTGATTGAGATGGCATTGGAAAGCAGTAAAACGGGTAAAACGATTCAGGTGAAACCATGAGTTTGACGCTTGAACTCGTGGCCCGGCAAGAGCATGAACTTCAGTTGGCGGAATTTAATCACCATATTGCGTGGTCTATCGGCCTTGCTCTAAAAGAAGAGGCTGAAGCTCGCGGCGCGGCTGTTGCTATTGAGGTTTACGGCTTTGGACAAACGCTATTTCAATACGCGATGGCAGGAACCTGTGCTGATCATGTAGATTGGGTCCGTAGGAAGCGAAACTCAGTATTAAGGTATGGCCACAGCTCTTATTATCTTTCTCTGTACAACAAGCAAAAGCAACGTGATTTCGAAAATCAGCCTCATCTCGATGCTCGTGAGTACTGTGCTCATGGTGGCGCGTTCCCAATTCGGCTTTCTGGGTCTGGTTTGGTTGGGGTTGTGACGGTATCGGGTTTACCGCAGTTAGATGATCATCAGCTAGTTGTGGATATATTAAAAACGATGACAGAGACAAAACCCTCTTAAACGCCAAATATGAAAGTAGCACGGTTCTTTATCGTGCTACTGAATTCTCTTTTTAGCTCATAAAGTGTTCTTTAATGTGAGCAAATATTAACATTGATCCCAACTTACTACCTGAAAATCAAATCAATTTCATATAACCTATACGCTCATTCATATAGAAAGCCTTCAAAGTTGGCCATTGGCAATGTCTTTTAGAAGAAAAGAAAAACTCAATCTTAGAAATCTTATTGTCACCCTATGTGTGTTCAGTGTGCTTGTCACTTTGATCAACGCATTCTACTCGATTTATCGTGTTCAAAGGGATCTCATCATCAATAACACGTTAGAATCAAACCGTGTTTACGCCCAAAAAATGTCTGAAATGACAGACTCTTTCATAGAAAGCTCAATGTCGCAGCTAAAATACAGTGCGAACGTGCTAAAAGACAAGATGCATGACGCTCAACTTCTTGATAAAGAGGCTGAGAGATTAAGAACGCAAACCAAATCATTTAACTCTGTGGTTGTCGTTAATGCAAAAGGGGTTATTATTTCTGTATCCCCTGAAACACTTCAGGTTAAAGGTGTAAGGTTAGTGGGTGAAAGAAAACGCCAGTCTTTAAACGCTCAAGCACCGGTTGTTACTGAACCATTTATATCGCCAGCTGGAAATTACTTGTTAACCATCTCATACCCTATATTTTCTCAATCTAATGAATATTTAGGTTATATCGGCGGCACTATTTATCTAGAAAAAGAAAATATTCTCGCAGAGTTACTCAGCCAGCACGCATACAAAGATGGTTCTTTCCTTTACGTTGTCGATGAGAGTAACACTCTGATTTATCACCCAGATCAATCGAGAGTTGGTGAAGTAATCGACGATAATGAGGCAATCAAAGCGGTGACGATGGGGCTGAGCGGTAACAAAGAAATTGTTAACTCTCGCGGCGTCGAAATGCTTGCTGGTTATGCACCAGTAAAGTCATCAGGATGGGGAATTGTTGCTCAGCGCCCGAAATCGATGACGTTATCTGTGCTAGATGAACAGATGTGGAATGTTTTCCTTAAGTCGATTCCAATTGGTTTATTAACTTTGTTGCTAATTTGGTTCTTGTCCCTTCTTATTTCTAGACCACTTTGGCAGTTAGCGGGTGCTGTGCGAGGTGTCGAAGAACATTCATCATCTATCGATGATCTCAAACTGGTTAAGTCTTGGTATTTTGAGGTCTCACATTTGAAGCTTAGTTTTCTTAAAGCATTTGGTATTGTGTCAAAAACCATTGATAAGCTGCAACTGGATACATTAACAGATTCGATGACTGGATTATTGAATCGACGTGGATTAGATAAAGTTCTTGGTTTGTTTAAGCAGGAAAATACCGCGTTCTCTGTTTTGGCGCTAGATATTGACCACTTTAAGAGCGTAAACGATAACTATGGCCATGACGTGGGTGACAACTTACTTAGAGAGTTTGCGCAGTTAATGAAAGACCAAGCTCGCTCTAATGATCACCTGTGTCGTTCTGGCGGTGAAGAGTTTATGATGTTTTTGGAAAAAACAGACGTAAACCACGCTATGGATGTTGCAGAGCGTATTAGACACAACGTGGAACAACATGACTTTCAGGTGGTTGGTAAGGTCACGGTTTCGTTGGGCGTTTCTCACTGGAAAGGCAATGACACACCAATTGAAGCGGTAATGAAAGACGCCGATAATGCACTGTATAAAGCGAAACATAATGGAAGAAATAGAACGGAGTTGGGTGACGACGCACAATAGATATTGCGCTTTATGCTGAACATAAAACGAGCCAGTGACTAACCTTTGCTGTTAATCGCTGGCGTAACCGCTACCAATTGCGCGAAACGGCAAGTTTAGCTCTAACTCTGGAATTTGTTTACCCACCCAAGCCGGAAATGTATTGCTATTTGGCCCTGGAAACAGCGTATATTCTTCAGCCCAAGGGTATTGGTTAATAACACTTTGTATTTTAGGGATAAGCTGGCGGGCCTTTTCACCTTGTATGGAGAGGATCTTTTCTGGTTTTGCACCATACCAATATCGATCTGGCGTCCCAGTTTGGTACTGATATAGAGCGGGTTGTCCGCGATTCACTCTCCAGCCGACTACTTCATACACTGTATATTCGTTCGCATTTTCAGGCTTTATTGCAAACCATGTATGAACAGCAAACCAGCCTCGCCAACCAAACGCATCTGCGGCGTAAAACTCAATCACAGCATGCTTAACATTAGAAGGGTCGGGTGCGATACCCGCAGGTTCTCTGCTAGCAGTACGCCAATCTCCTTGAGTGCATCCACCCAGCATAACCGCGATTGACATGAACCCAATTTTTACAAGGTGAGTAAAGTTGAGAAGGTCTTTCATTTATTGCTCCTAGACCAACCGATGTTGGTAACGCTCTACTGATTTTAGCTATAAAAACGTGGCAAGCCTGATTGTTGAAATCCTCTCCTTATTAAAAGAGAGAGGGAAGTTAGTGCCATAATTCCAGTTCATACGTAATAATAAGGTAAGCCGATTTGTAACATGTGGCATAGACGATGCCGTATTTCTCGAACGATTCGTCTAGTTGCGTATGAAAAAGTAAGAGGTTGTATGTGTTCCTTACACGACCACATGAATTAAAAGCATTAAAAAAACAGAGGTTTACAGTGGATTTTGACTGATTGAGTGAGTTTGGGACCCTCACATTGTCTCACATTTGCTTGTTTTGGGCGGAATTTTCATCGCTCATCTTTTTGCGCGTTTAGAGTCAGCGTTCAGCTATGGCACAATAGGCGCTCACAGAACAAGTGCTGTTTGGTCATGCAAATAGCAGAAAAATAACTAGAAATAGAATAATTAATGTTTAAATCAAAAAGTATACTCGCATTAAGCATGTTCGCATTTGGCTGTTTTGCCAATCAAGATAGCGAACCAACGTCCGTTGTGCTGAACTATGGTGATTCCTCCATCAGTACTGATATTCAAGCCAATCGAAAATTTCATGTTGTCCGAGACAATGAAAGTGAGCACGTAGAATTTTCCGGCGGAATCACAAAGGAGTATTCCGATTATATTGTGAATATTCATATCATAAGAAAAAGCAATATACGCAGATCAAGCCGTGAGCTGAATACTACCGTATTGATGAACAGTGATCAGATTGGGAAGCCTTTAGTGATTGGCATTGAAAATGATGAGTTCACTAGTATCACTTTGCGTTAATGCTTAGTATTTATTGAATAGGAATGAGGAAATTGATGCTCTCAATACGCTGTTATCGCACCGAGGATGCCCCAACACTGTGGGCACTCTTTTACCATACTGTGCGAGTCATTAATCGTCGCGATTACACTGAATCACAAGTTTCCGCTTGGGCACCATCAGATTTTGACCTCGATGTGTGGCAACGCAAAATGGACGATATTCAACCCTACGTCGCGGAGATAGAAGGGCAGGTCGTTGGCTATTGTGATTTGCAAGGTGACGGTTTGATTGATCATTTCTTTTGCCATCATGAATACCAAGGACAAGGTGTTGGTCGTGATTTGATGTCTTTTCTTTGTTCACAGGCAAAAGTACAGGGGATAAAACGACTGTATTCTGAAGTGAGTATTACCGCCCGACCTTTTTACGAGAAAATGGGTTTCACAGTTAAGTCTCGACAACGTGTTGAGGTTAGGGGAGAAACCTTAACTAACTTTATGATGGAAAAGTATATTTAACTTAAATAGTGAGCTTGAACACAGATATAAAATGTTTTCCAATGTGAAAACGAGTTCATTGATCTCGCACCAACGTTTTGTTTGAAAACAGTGTACATAATCTTCTCTGGAACGCCATTACCGCATTTCGTCTCTGAAGGCTTAAAAACAGTCTGAAAGTTTTGGTTTTACGGCGGGTAATAGCGTTCCAAACGCCAAATGTGTCTGGCTAACCATCTCAGGAAGAGAAGTAGTACTATGCGCCCTTATCTCAAATACGTTGTTCCAACATTGATACCATTGCTTGTTTGGTTAATGCCTCTCTCTGCGTTCCCATTTGATGGCATTACTATCGTCCAGCAAAGAGTGATTGCAATCTTCTTGCTTGCCGCACTTTGCTGGGTATTCGAGCCAATTCCAATCTACGCCACTTCGGTTGTGATCATTGTCCTAGAGCTATTGCTTGTATCAAATAAAGGTATTGTGCTCTTTCGTTTGCAAGAAGGGCAGCCACATTTTGGTGAGCTATTACAATACAACGAGATAATGGCGACCTTCGCTAGTCCGATTATCATGCTCTTCCTCGGCGGTTTCTTTTTGGCTATGGCGGCGACAAAGTACAGGTTAGATGTCAACTTAGCCCGAGTGTTACTCAAACCATTTGGACAAAAACCAAAGTTCGTTATGCTGGGGTTGATGCTGATCACCGCTGTTTTTTCCATGTTTATGTCAAACACCGCAACAACAGCGATGATGTTATCCATTTTAACCCCTGTGATAGCGGTTTTCGGGCCTAAAGACCCAGGTCGAATTGCATTCGCCTTGTGTATTCCTGTTGCAGCCAACATTGGTGGCATTGGTACTCCAATCGGCACGCCACCGAATGCCATCGCCCTAAAATATTTGGTTGGTGACAACTTAATTACGTTTGGTGAATGGATGGTATTTGGTGTGCCATTCGTTATTGTGATGATGGCGTTAGCCTGGTTTCTGATTGGCTTTTTGTATAAAGCCGAACAAACCACCATCGATCTGAACATTAAAAGCAAGTTTTTGAAAACACCCAAAGCAATAATGGTTTACGTCACCTTTGCCGGCACGATTATTCTTTGGTTGATGGGTTCTGCACATGGAATGAATTCTTACACAGTAGCATTAATTCCGGTCGCAGTGTTCTCATTGACGGGCATCATCAACAAAGAAGACTTGAAGAAAATCTCTTGGGATGTGCTTTGGTTGGTGTCAGGCGGTATTGCTCTGGGCCTTGCTCTAGATAAAACCGGGCTTGCGAAGCTGGTGGTACACAGCATTCCGTTTGATCAGTTCTCGCCATATGTTGTCTTGTTTGGTGCGGCTTTCTTGTGCTTGTTAATGGCAAACTTTATGTCGCATACAGCCACAGCAAACTTGCTGATGCCGATTATGGCTGCGCTGGGTACTTCTATGGCTTCGCTAACGCCTCTCGGCGGTGAAGTTACTCTGATCTTGGTCGTGACATTTGCCGCTTCACTCGGTATGTCGTTACCAATTAGTACGCCACCAAACGCGTTAGCTCATGCAACAGGGCATGTCGAGAGCGGCCAAATGGCTCGTATCGGTGCCGTGCTAGGCGTGATTGGCGTATTACTCAGCTTTGTGATGGTGTGGATTTTACATACTGTTGGGCATATTGGATAACCCATGTACGAAACGAAGTTAGACGCGTTAGTACAACGCTACTTTAATCACCTTGAACGCCGATTAACGGTTTTATCCGGGTCGGTGCTTATTGAGCAAGCTGGCTACAATGATCGCTTGTACTATGTGCTGTCGGGAGAACTGGCGGGCTATTACGCGGAAGATGACAAGAAACCGATTCAGGTATTTTCTGCGTCTCAAGGTGCGTTTATTGGCGTACATAGTTTCTTTTCTGGTACGTGGACTGCCTCTTCGACAGTGATTGCTCAAACCGATGTTGAATTGGCTTGGATACAGCGCGATACGCCTGCCGTGGAAGAGGCGACATACGGACCATTGACGACACAATTTATGCCTGTGATGGTTAACGAATTATCTCGTCGTCAACGGCGCGCAATGCAAGAGGCATTGGCTAAAGAAAAAGCACTACAAAAGCTTCATACCGCAGAGCAAATGACAACGTTGGGGCAGCTTGCAGCGGGTATTGCTCATGAGTTGAACAATGCGATAGGCGTTGTAAGCAGTAAATCAGAACGGCTAGAGACAGTTATCATGGAACTGCTTGAAGAAGTTCATCCGGAAGCGAGTCAATTTTTTGATTTTGGTTTAATGCAAGGGCAGAAAGTCTCTTCTAGCGAAGCGAGAAAGCGGGGGCGCCACTTCGAAAAATACTACGGTTTAACCAAGGAGGTTGCTCGTGATCTTGCGCGAGCCGTTCCAAATAATTTCCTTTCGGAACATTGGCTAAAAAGACCAGAAGAAGCGATACGTTTCTGGCAAATGGGGCGAGATCTCCATGACTTACGCATCGCTTCTAAACATACCGTTGGCATTGTGCGATCCGTAAAACAATTGGGGCGCACGGATATCGACTTGGATGAAGCGATTAACATCAATGATTCAATCAATCGCGCCTTGGCTCTATTGCAAAGTGACTTAAGACGAGTGAGTGTTCGTTTTAGCCCTGCGGATTTACCTGCTTTTATTGGTTCTCAAACCGAACTCGTCCAAGTTTGGGTAAATATCTTAAAGAATGCGTGCGATGCACTTGGTGAAACGGAGAAACCCGGTATCGAAATACATACTCGGGAGAGTAAGGGTAAAATTTTGGTCACGATTGCTAACAACGGACCAGAAATTGATGAAGCGACACGTAGAAAAATTTTCCGGCCAAACTTCACCACTAAAAAGGGGGGCTTGTCGTTTGGTTTAGGGTTAGGTCTGTCGATTGTAAAGCGCATTATCGCCGGATATAACGGCTCTATTGTGGTAAAGAGCGACAGTGAAAAAACGATTTTTAGAATCAAGTTACCAGTAGAGGGTGAACATGGAGAAGCTTAATGTAATTTGCGTTGATGACCAACGAGAGGTACTAAGCGCGGTTCTACAAGATTTAGAGCCGTTAAATCAATGGTTGAATGTCGAAGACTGCGAATCAGCAGGTGAGGCTCTAGAACTGATGGATGAATTTGATGCAGAAGGCGAGATGATCGCATTGATTATTTCCGATCATGTGATGCCAGGTAAAACGGGAGTAGAACTGCTGACCGATGTATCAAAAGACGGTCGTTTTGGCTTTACGAGGAAAGTGCTTCTTACCGGGCAAGCGACGCACACCGATACGATTAATGCGATCAACTCCGCAGGCATTGACCGCTACTTTGAAAAACCATGGCAAGCAAGCCAATTAATAGAGTGTGTTAGAAACTTGGTGACCCAATATATCTTTGATGTGGGCTTAGATTACACTCAGTATCACGAGCATTTAGATCAGAGTGTGGTGTTTGAACGTCTACGTTAATCGGGGGACATTAAGCTTGTTTTCGTCACGGCCAGTTAGTGTCTGAAATCTATAGTGAATAGTTCAGCATGTTTAACGTGGCCGTGCGGGAATATTGCTCTAGTATGCTTAACTCAACGAATAGCGGCTTGCACTGGCAACAGAAAGTGGCTTAGAGAACCAATAACCTTGCAGATAATCGACGCCCATTTCGGTAAAAAATTCACACATTTTGGCGTCTTCAATTCCCTCAATCACTACTTCAATATTATTTTCCTGGCACATAGTGATAAGAAACTTCAGATATTCTTGTGAAGAGCGGTTGGTTAGTGTTTTCCACGCCATCGACCTATCAATTTTGATTTGTGTCATCGGGAGGTCGAAGAAGCTATTTAATGAACTGTAACCAGATCCAAAGTCATCCAGAGAGAGTGCAAATCCTAGTTCCCTGAGGGTATTCAGAGGGGCAATGGCTGTCTGATTATTATCCAAAATAAACGTTTCTGTTAGTTCCAACACAATAGACTCAGGATCGACACCAACCTCATCCGCCATGGCTTTAATTCGCGCAGGGAATTCACTGTTCATTAACTGAAGTACAGAAACATTCACGTTGACACGAACTTGGTTTTGGTAACGCTCACGGTAGTTTTTGATAAATTCACACGCTTTGGCAAAGACTTGATATCCGAGTTCGACAATCAAACCTTTGTTCTCTGCCACGGGGATGAATTCGTCTGGATAAATTTCGCCAAACTCTTTGCTACGCCAGCGAACCAGAGATTCGAAGCTCACTACTTTTGAGCTTTTGGCGTCAATAATTGGCTGAAACTTAACGCTTAATGTCTGTTTTTCTAGTGCACTTTTTAGACCTTGTTCAATAAAGAAATAACGGTCTACGGCATGCTGAGTTTTCTCACTGTAAACCGCAACACGGTCTTTATTCTGCTCGCTTGCGTACTGACAAGTTCGTGCTGCTTTACGTAATATTTCCTCTGCTGAGTGACTTGGATCTATGCAAGGATACAAACCAATACTAATGTTACTTCCTAAGTATTGGCCCTCTTCAATCACTGCCTCGTGGTAGGTTTCCTTTAAACTTTCGGCGTAACTTTGCAGCGTTTCTACCGAGCATTCATCGTGAATCAAAATCGCAAAGTCATCATCATGTACGCGATATACAGAACTATTTGGAGAAGGTAGGTGACTGAGAGTTTGTAGCAATTTTTCCACTAACCCATCGACCAACTCGCTGCCATATTGATTTAAGTAAGATTTAATCTCTTCTATCTGAATGTAACAGATAGATGCACAAGAATCAGTGGCTCGCACACTATCTTCAATATCCAGCAAGAGATGGGCGCGATTAGCCATACCTGACGCATTGTCATGAAATGCGACTTGATGAATGTAGCTTTCCATCAGCTTGCGTTCAGAAATATCACGGTGGCTACCAACCATATAATGACCATGTTCTGTTTCTTTGGTCATGGCTACACCTTCAATCCAGACGTACTGTCCATTGGGTTTACGCACGCGGTAGGTCGTTGTGACCCTCGTGTTGTTGGTAATGATGTGAGCATCGACCCGAGTGGAGAGTCTTTCTCGATCGAGAGGGTGAACAAGGTCTAACCATTGCTCTAAGCTGATTCGACCAGCGTTGATACCAAGCTGCTCATAAAAGCCCTTGTTATAAAATACCATGGTGCCAAACTCATCCATGTAAAAGAGGCCTTCGTTAAATACATCGAAGATATGAATGAATCGTTCTTCGACGATTTTTAGGAACTCTCGGTCACTATCTGAGACTTGTTGGTCAAATATGGTGGTCAAGATATTTCCTCCTCGAGCCTTTTAGCATCAGAGATGAGTGTTGGGGTTGATAACATAGAGTTGATCTGCTGGCATACATTACAATCACAAAAGTGTCAGTTCAAATTGTTTGGCTATCATTTTATGCGCTACTAGGTTAATAACATACTAAGATTAGGCGGCTAATCATCGACATTTATAAAAAATAGTCAACAGTAAAAATCATTTATAAAATACAGTTATTGATGCCGTCCGCAATCTATAAATATTTATGAATAATTATCCTAAAGTTATTTTCAGTTGTGTCGGTATCAATGTGCGGTTTTCTAACGTCATTTGTATATATGTTATCTTGGATAAAACCATAATAACAAAAAGGGCTTAATGAGCGCGACCGATTGTTAATTGACAGGATGCTCATTAATTGTAATCAATTCAAATTTATTATCACGCCAAGTAATCAAATCTCTTATAATGCGGACGTTAATATCGAGTAAGCCTTCTTTATATGCAGTACGATCCGAAAAATTCAATCAAAATTGCGCTCGCTGATATCGGCGTTGGTATGTTTGTTACCGCGATAGAGCACAACAAGCGCGTCAATTTAGCCAATGCAGGGCGGATATCTAGCCCTGAAGGCATTAAGAAGCTTGCTACAAGTGGCGTAAAGTATGTTTGGGTAGATCAAACATTATCTTCGCAGCAGTGTGTCTTCAAGCCTGTAGATGAATCAACTGATGCCACTAAAGAGACGCGAGAGCAGAAACACTCCGATTTTAAGAGGGGTCAACGAGCTTATCGTTCGAGAGACATCCAACACAAGCGAGCCAAAAAGCTGATCGCCGAAGCAAAAGATTTGGCGCAGAAACTATTGAATCAAACTTTTGAAGGAAAAATCATTGAAGTTGATGAAGTAGAAGCTTGGGCTGACGATGTCATTGAAAGTGTTTTGATTGACTCAGATGCGTTGCAGTGTGTCTCTGCGCTCCGAAAAAAAGACTCTTACTTATTGGAACACTCCGTCAATGTCGCTTGTCTTTTAGTGTCATTCGGTAAGTACTTGGGCTTAGATAAACCAACGCTAAAACAGCTTGCTGTAGGTGGCATTATTCATGATGTAGGTAAAATTAAAGTCGATGATAAGATCTTGCACAAGCCAGCGAAGCTAACGCCTGAAGAATTTGAACATATGAAGCTACATCAAGTGTTCGCAGGTGAGATTATCCTTCACGTAAAAGGGCTTAGTGACGTAAGCCGTGATGTTTGTTTGATGCACCACGAGAAGTTAGATGGCAATGGTTATCCTAGAGGCTTGAAGGGGGAGGAGATTCCAATTCACGGCCGTATGAGCTGTATTGTAGATATCTACGATGCGCTAACGGCTGATCGCTGTTATAAAAAAGGCATGAGTTCTGCGGAAGCGTTTAAAATCTTGTTGAGTCTAACGCCATTTCATTTAGACGCAGACTTAGTTTACAAATTCATTAATTGCATTGGGATGTACCCCGTAGGCTCCATTGTCGAGTTGAACGATGGGCGTGTTGGTATTGTTTGGTCTTCAAATGAATCTCAAGCATTAAAGCCAGAAGTGAAATGTTTCTACTCCCGCAAGTATAAACGATACATTGATGTCACGATGGTGGACTTAAAAACGAGTGCGTACAAAATTGAAAGAGCGATCGCGCCTTCATCGTTAGAGATCGATCCTAAGCCTTTTTATGATTAAGAGAAATAGATAAGCTTATACAACAGGCTTTACATCCTTGCATGTAGATCGTATTTTATTTGCATAACTATCTATTAATTTTTTCTAAGTTATTTAGATGCAAGATGGTTATTAAGACCTCGGCTTCATGGATAGAAACCGGGCGATAAAATAGTTCTATACACAATGGGCTATAAACCTCATTTTGCTGGAAGGGATGTCAATGCAAATAGATACATGGATTTTTTACACTCTTGCCATTCTCGTGCTCACAGCTTCACCAGGACCAAGCTCACTGTTGTGTTTAAGTAAAGGAGTGAGTAGTGGGTTTCGTATTGCTTTCATGACTGCGCTTGGCAGTTTATCTGCGATTACGATCATCCTTACGCTCTCATTTACCGGGCTGGGAGTTGTCATTGCTTCATCTGAGTTAGTTTTTAATATTATCAAATGGTGTGGTGCCGCTTATTTAATCTGGTTAGGTATTCAAGCGTTGCGCTCATCTCAGACAGATTTTGATAAAATGGCAACGACTCAAAGTTCCGCGACAGCGTTCAGCGCGTTCACTAGTGGTTTCATTGTTGGCGCTAGTAATCCCAAAGCGATAGTCTTTTTCACCGCTTTGTTTCCTCAATTCATAGAACCTTCCGCTCCGCTACTGTCTCAATACGCGATTTTCGCGTCTACATTTGTGGTTTTTGAGCTGAGCTGGCTAACATTTTATGCCTTGTTAGGAGTAAAAGCCTCCGATTGGTTGTTTGTCGCTGGAAGAGCGAAGTTGTTCAATCGTTTGACTGGTGGAGTATTTATTGGTGCTGGCGTGATGTTGTCGACGGCAAACCGATAAATAAGACAGACTTCGGTACGCAGCTAGGTTTTTCCCATATAGTAAGTTGGGATGCGCTAATTTAGCTTTGTCTTATTTCCAGAATGGAAATAGACGTTTTGTTTATTTTCATTAGTGGCAACAGCCAAGCAGGAGTAAAATCACGTTACTCTTTAGGGGTAGAGCTCGTATTTTGTCTTGTGGGCTTGTGGTTACTTTGTAGGAATATCTTAGATGACAAGCCTTTCTAAACTACAACAACGTTTTCTAGATATCGCGACCGACGTCTGTCTTTCTCCAAAACAGAAGTCGAGTTTTTTAGCTTTAGAGGCGGAAGCGTGCATTCCTTACATGACCGTATCTCCATCACTGAGACAAGCAATGGATGAAGGCATCATCTGCGATATGTTTGAAGGTCATGCACCGTTTAAACCTCGCTACGTGTTGCCTGATTACGCTAAATTTCTATCGCAAGGCTCAGACTATTTAGAGTTGTCTCCGGCTGATGATTTCGATGATGCGTTTAACATGCTTACCATCATTTACCATCATGTTCCTTCGGTAACGAACATTCCGGTTTACTTAGGTCAGTTAGATGATGTCTTGTTGCCTTACATAGGCGACCTAACAGAGAGCCAGATTTACAAAAAGTTAAAACATTTTTGGGTCATGCTGGATCGCACATTGCCAGATGCGTTTATGCATGTGAATGTCGGACCGACAGACAACATTATTTGTCGCACTGTTTTAAAAGTAGATGCGGAGCTCAAGCAGATCGCACCGAATCTCACCTTTATGTACGACGAGACAGTTACACCTGATGATTTACTTCGTCAAGCGACACAGAACATTTGTGAATGCAGTAAACCGCATATTGCCAATTACCCAATGCACGCGAAAGCCTACAACGGCTCACGCTTTGGTATTGTAAGTTGCTACAACTCGCTTCCATTAGCAGGTGGCTCGAACACATTGGTGCGAATGAATTTAAAAGAAGTTGCAAAACGAGCATCAGACTGTAACGACTTCTTAAACAGTGCGTTGCCTTCTTACCATCGATTAATGGTCGAGCTCATAAACGCAAGAAGCACGCACTTGCATGAAAAATCGAACTTCTTTCAAGGCTTTTTGACGCAAGAAGGGTTGATAAAAGAGTCCTATTTCGCGCCAATGTATGGCGTTTACGGCATGGCCGAAGCGGTAAACCTTCTATTTGAAAAAGAAGGGCAAATAGGGCGATACGGAAAAAATGATCGAGCAAATACTTTTGCTCATGATGTTTCAGAAACACTGGCTAAACTGGTGGACTCAACCCCGGTGAAATATGGTTTAGATGGCAAAGCGCTCTTACATGCACAAGGCGGCATTAGCTTAGATCATGATGTTACGCCAGGTGTACGTCTGCCTTATGGTGCAGAGCCAGACCCTGTCACTTATGTACAAGCAACGGCGAAGCATCATCAGTATTATCGTGCGGGTATCAGCGATATTTTGACGATTGATGAAACGGTGAAATCTAACCCAGAAGCGATGTTCAATTTATGTAAAGGGGCACTAAATGCTGGTTATCGTGAGTTTACCGCGAATGTCACTTCAAATGACTTAATTCGCGTGACAGGCTACATGACCAAACTTTCAGATGTCGCGAAATATGATAAAGAAGGTTCGAGAACCAACACGACGTTTCTAGGTGCAGAAGCAGCAAAAAATACCAAAATTTTAGAACGCTCGCCACGTGTGGTGAGTCATGAAGTAACACCGACTTACACGCAGGCATAAGTTCGGTTTAGGAAAGAACAAGATGTCTAGACGAAGTGGAAGCCTTTTGGCAAAAGTCACTCGTATCCTTCCTTTCTCTTGTGTTGATGGGCCAGGAAATCGTCTAGTCATCTTTCTACAGGGTTGTAACTATCAGTGTTTGAACTGCCACAATCCTCACACGATAAACCATTGTAATCATTGTGGTGAGTGTGTGAGTGAATGTTCAGCAGGCGCATTGAAGTTCGACGAAAACAACAACGTTGTTTGGCTTAAAGAGGAGTGCACCCACTGCGATCATTGTATAGAGATATGTCAGAACCAATCTAATCCAAAAATTACTGACTACTCTGTAGTAACAATGCTCGATTTGATACGCAAACATCGCTTTTTCATCAGTGGTGTTACTGTATCCGGTGGGGAATCTACCTTACAACTTCCTTTCATTATTGAGCTGTTTAAAGGGATAAAACAAGATCCTGAATTACGGCACCTCTCTTGTTTCATCGACAGTAACGGTTCTTTAGCGGTTGCTGGTTGGCAGCGTATTCTACCTTTTCTGGATGGCGCAATGATCGATTTGAAAGCGTGGCAGACGGAGACGCATCAGTGGCTAACTGGGCGTGATAATCATCGTGTATTTAAAACCCTTCAATACCTAGTTGAACACGAAAAATTGTACGAGGTCCGCTTACTGCATATTCCCCAAAAAAGTGATTTAGATATAGAAATCGTAGCAATTGGACGTTACTTGAGTACTCTTCCTGAATCGGTGCTTATACGTTTAAATGCCTTTCAGCATCACGGAGTAGTGGGGGAGGCGTTAACTTGGGATATGTGCTCTCATCATGATATCGAACGCTTAAAATCAGAGCTTCGATGCTACGTGAGTAACCCTGTCACAGTGCCGACAGTACTCACGTAGTACCGTTGTTTATCTATGCTTACGCATCACAGGCATCTAACATGGCGCAGGCGTCGAGTAATTGTTGCTGCAACCATTTTAAAGCGGGATCGTTTAAGCTCGCTTTGTTCCAAACGAGGCTGTAGGCTACCTGTCCGTAATCGAATGGAAGAGCTTGTTCAACCAAACCTTTTGCTTGCATTGCCGCTCTTGCCCAAAGCTTGGAGCATGTGAACAAGTAATCCGAGTGCTGACACATCACCGCAGCTGAACCAAAGTCGGCTACACGCATGGCCAAGTTTCGCTTTGAATGCCTTTGGGTGAGATTTTGCTCAAAATAAGGTTGTGACAGATCTTTATCATGAATACCGATGTGTCTTGCACAAAGGTAACTTTCAACAGATAAGGGTTGCTCAGCGAGTGGGTTCGATGCTCTCATTAAGCAAACCATTTCGTCTTTCAAAATGGTTTTCCAGACCAAGTCTTTATTTTGTGTGGGTGGTTGGCTGAGATCGTGAGGAAGCAACAAAAAATCCACTTGACCTCTTGCTAATGCATCGAAGCTCATTTCCTCTTTCGCATGGACATTCAAGTGCGCGTGGTTGCTCAGTTGTTGGGACAAGTGCTGTAGAACTGGCGCAAAGAGCTCAAATGAACTTTCACGCATTGCTAATGAAAAACTACCTTGATAGTAAGCCGGATTAAAAGAGCCTTGATGTAATAATCCATTCATACTGGAGAGTATGCCATGGATTGATGGGCCTATATGCAGCGCAAATGCTGTCGGCACTAAGCGAGTGCCATCACGGTAAAAAAGGTCATCCTTTAGCGTTTCGCGCAACTGTCCGAGCGTTTTACTGACGCTCGATGGTGTTACACACAAGCGTTCTGCCGCAAGTGTGACGCTGTGAGTGGTTAACAACATATGTAAAACAGTTAGATGTTTAAGGCTTATACGCGAAAGAGCAATGTAGTCCATAAATAGCATGGTTTCTTATGATTTTTGGCAGTATATCAGCATGAAACAAATTTTTACTATTGTTTATCTCGGAAACACGCCTGTTTCTCTTTGAGCTCAATGCATTTAATGGGTTGCATAAGGATTGATGGTGCTTATAAGTCTAGAAATTTATCTTAGTTTTGTTGGACTTTAATGCTTTCATTTATTCAATTCTAAAGCTTCTATGTAATTTTAATCAATTTGGAGGAGTTGATTGATTTGTACACGAATTAAACTTGTTCCTTGTTAATTAAAATAGATATTGTTTTGTTGATTGTTTGGTGATTTACTCATGATCCCTCAGTAACAAAGGTATAAATAATTAATGGACGACCCCTTTAGTCGACAAAACCCTTCACCATATGTCTTCTTATTATTGGAGACATGCTCATGCTAGAACTTTTTATGCAACCAGAAGCTTGGGCTATTTTCGCCACTTTGTTTGCGCTTGAAGTTGTCTTAGGCGTTGATAACGTCGTTTTTATCTCTGTCTTATGTGAAAGACTGCCGCTGCACCAACGTAAGCTGGCAAGAAGCCTTGGTATTGGTCTTGCTGTTATTGCTCGTATTGGTTTAGTGTTTTCAATCTCTTGGATCATGCAACTGACTCAACCGCTATTTTCTTTGGCGAACCATGCGTTTACCGGAAGAGACGTCATCATGATTGCGGGTGGTGCATTCCTCTTGGCTAAAAGCCTGAAAGAGTTGTGGAGTTGGTTAAATCACAACGAGTCTGCTCACTCAACTCACGCCCGTACTGGTTTAGCGGTAGTTCTGTTGCAGATTGTTGCCGTGGATGCTGTATTCTCGATGGACTCGGTGATAACCGCCGTTGGTTTGACAAGTGATGTCCCACTTATGGTCGCAGCGATTGTTTCTTCTGCTATCGTGATGGTCATGACAGCCGAAAAAATAAATAACCTGGTGTCGTGTTACCCTGGTTTTAAGACACTTGCTTTGTTATTCCTCGTTTTGTTAGGTGGTTTATTGATGGCAGAAGGCTTCGAAATTCATATCAACAAAGGTTATGTGTATTTTGCGATGGCATTCGGCTTAATTCTGGAACTTTGTCATATCCAGTTAAAAAACAAACAACGCCCGACTATTAAACGTCTTAGTCCGTTGCGAGTTCATCCAACCAGATTAGAAGCTCGTCAATAATAAAAGATATTGCCGCTCATATGAGCGGCATTTTTATATTCGTCATCACCTATTTTTACTCTCTTTTTATTTTGTTGTCGTTTCGACAAAAAATCGCATTTGTTGTGGGGTTGAAGATTTTTTATATAGACCGCCCAACTAATATGAGTGAACGACAATAATGGATAAAATGATCGATGCGTTAGCAACCCATGGCTACTACATCTGGGATGATTTTCTTTCTGAACAAGAAGTGGCTCAATTACGAGACTGCATTCCAAGTAACTGGAAAAAAGCGCGTATTGGTCGTAATGACGATGTGACTCGTATTGAGTCAATTCGAAGTGACAAAATTCAATGGTTATCGCCCAATATGGGGCACGCGGTTACTTCTTACTTAGATAAGATGGAAGAAATACGCCAAGAAGTGAACCGTCACTTGTTTCTAGGACTTTTTGAGTATGAAGCTCACTTTGCCAAGTACGAGGAAGGGGATTTCTACCAAAAGCATCTAGATTGTTTTAAGGGCAATGAAAACCGTCGATTGACAACCGTTTTTTACATGAACGAATCTTGGACGGAAAAGGATGCAGGTGAATTGGTGGTTTACGATCTAAATGATAATAAGATAGCAACCATCCCTCCTCAATCGGGACGCTTACTTTTATTCTTATCTGAGCAATTCCCGCATGAGGTTTTACCGACCAATGCTGAGCGGTTCAGCATTGCAGGTTGGTTCAGAATCAATGGTGTGCGAGACAATGTACTTGATATTGCAAAATGATTGGTTTGCAACCTGCACAAAATCAGCATAGGGCGTAGATACGCCCTTTATCGATTAAACATTAGTTGATAGCTCGTAACACTCGGTCATGTTTCGCTCTAGCACTGCATAGACGTCAGAACAAAGTTCTTGTTTAGCGACTTGCTCGCCCATAATCGCGGCGATTTGTGCTTGAGCCATTCGTCCTCGGTAGGGACGGTCCTGAGACAGAGCTTGAAAAACATCGGCAACCGCGACAATACGTGATGGTACATCGAGTTCGTCTCCTGTTTTATGATAAGGATAGCCAGAACCGTCCAAACGCTCGTGATGATTAGAGGCCCACTCCGCTATTTTAGCGTTGGGAAACACTTTGTGTAATGCGAGCTGAGTATCAATTGTATGGCGTTTAATACGCGTATACTCTTGTTTATTAAGAGAGCCTTCTTTATGAAGAATCTCATCTGGTGTTTTTAACTTTCCGATATCATGCACCAACCCAGCAATAAATAACATCTCTTGGTCGTGCTCACAGAACCCAAGCTTGATGGCTAGATACCGAGATAACTCCGCCACTTTTTGCGAATGTTGATAAGTAAATGGGCTTTTTGCGTCAACAATTCGAGCGATAAACATGCCCAAACTATTCATATCTTGGATGGTGAGCTGTTTTTGAAGCCAATCAATGCTTTTAAAGTTTAATCCGATGGTTTCTATATTTTCAGACTCCATCGCGAACCAAAATGCGTCGGTCATAACGAGCTTAACCATTGCCTTAGCCATGTCTGGATTAAACAAAGTTCCAGCGTTTGCCATGATGCATTCTGCAATTAGTTCTTCATGAAGTGTGACAATGTCACAGTGGCAGTTCATGACGTATTTGGAACGCATAAAATCGAGACGATCGGCTAAATAGAGTAGGGCAGCGACCTCTTTTTCAAAAGGCGGTAAATCAAGATATTTTAGTTCACTCCAATGTGTATGGTGGTAAAGAACAGGTGTCGCAAACTGACGCAACAAACGACACTGCTTGAGGCTTCGGTATCCTCTTAAGCAATGTGTTTTTACATCTTGTGGCACCAACTCCTCAAGTAACATTTTATGTTCTTGTGTTTCGGAGACCCCACAATCGTGGATCATCCCTGCGAAGTAGCAAAACTCCGCTTTTTCTGGTTCCCAGTTCATGACCCGAGCACATTGGTAAGCGATGTAAGCGACACGATGGCTATGGTGCGTATCATCAACACCGACATAGTCGAGTGCTCGAGCAACCCAGATAAGTGCTTGTTTCAGATCGACTTCAAAGCCCATGTCCGTATGGGAATGGCAAGAATGATTCATGGTTTATACCGACATTGCTAATTAGCCCACGCTAAACCCAAATCAGAAGGTGATAGGAAAAATTGGGTACGACAGCGAATAGACCCCAAAAAGGTGGGCGTTTAGACATAGTTTTGATTATGGGCGGGATAATAATCCTAGTTGCATAATAATATCACCTGAAGCTCATGGTTAAGAGTCAGATATTTGAACTAAGTATAAGTTTTGAAAGATTATTGTTGCTCTTGTTGACTTATTTGAAAACGACAATAAATCATGATGTAACGCATTCTTATTTTTATTTTTGTAAATCGTGTTCGGGCTCAACCAGAGACACACGGTATTGATGTGTGATTAACAGAATTTATATTGTTGCTTTTGAAGGCAAAAAATAAGAAGACTTCTTCGAGGCTCGCTCTGTAACTAACAGAGTAATAGGTAAAGCAGCTTGTTAACTACATGACAATAGAGCGTCGTTGAAAACATTTTCTCTGTAGCTCATGTCGTTGAGGAAAGATAATAAAATGGTACGGTTTCCCAGTGATGCTAGCCCTTTTAGTGAGATAAGTTTATTGAAAATGTGTGATTGCAAAGTAAGCATAGGTAGTAAAAGTAGCTAGAATGATAGCTCTAAATGAAAAGGATTTCGTATGTTGAAGCATCGTTTATACCGGAGTTACACCGCTGGGTTAAAAATTGCAGCCCATATCCTTCCTATGCCGAGACCAACCTTGTTTTCCGGCCCTGGTTCGATGAATGAGCTATTAGAATCGATGACCGAGCTGGGATTTAAACGCGTTTTGTTAGTTACCGACGAAGGGTTAGTCCAAGTCGGTATTGTAGATAAGGTGCTTGAGGCTGCAGCAAAACTCGATTTACAGTTAGATGTTTTCTCGCAAGTTAAGCCCGATCCTACCTATGATCAGGTAGAGAGCGGTCTAGAGGCTTATCATCGTTTTCATTGTGAGGGCATATTAGCTTTGGGTGGCGGCTCTGCAATGGATTGTGCAAAAGTCATCGCTGCGAAAGTTACCAATAAACGGCCAATCAAAAAATTAGCTGGACTATTGAAGGTATGGCGAATGCCAGCGCCGCTTTTTGCTATTCCAACAACGGCTGGAACCGGAAGTGAAGTTACTATCGCTGCGGTCGTGTCAGATCCCTCCTCACACATTAAAACCCCTTTAATGGATCCAAAGTTGGTGCCACTAATGGCAGCTTTAGATGCGAATTTAATGATTGGTTTACCTCCTAAGATCACGGCTGATACTGGCGTTGATGCATTAACCCATGCTATTGAGGCCTATGTATCGAAAAACGCTACTCAAGAAACGATGGCTTATTCGGTTGCCGCTATTAAACTCATTTTTAAATATCTTCCTAGGGCTGTGATGCAAGGGGATGATGTCGAAGCTCGTCATAAAATGGCTATGGCATCCTATTACGCGGGTTTAGCATTTACCAAAGCGAGTTTGGGTTATGTTCATGCCTTTGCTCACACATTCGGTGCGAGATATGGAATACCTCATGGTATGGCAAACGGATTAGCCTTGTTGCCTGTGCTGCGCTTTTCATTATCAGAGATTGAGCCTCAACTAAGAAAGCTCGATGAGTTGACGGCCGAGGGGCAGTTAGGTAACGCAAGTGCTCAGCATTTTTTGGCGAATCTGGAGTCCTTGTTTTCAACTATTGATATTGAGCAAACCAGTGCGCTCATTCAACGTGAAGATGCTGATGCGCTTGTTGATTTAATTCTGAAAGAGGCGCACTGGAATTACCCTGTTCCCAAGTTCATGAACAGGGAAGAATGCACACAGTTATTGTTAAATATCAGTAAGGTGTAAATTATAGTTTACATGTGTGGTTTTTTATCCTTACACTTTGCTTGATCTTCTGCTAAAGATCCTACAATATCGACGGCAATACAAATATGGTGTTGGTTTCGGTCCGCCGTTGCCCGATCTAATACTGATAATTTCTAATAAAGTGTAAAGATTAATATACAATGAGTCGTTCTAAAGTATTCGGTAGTACGCTAATTATTGCGGGCACTACAATAGGCGCTGGTATGCTAGCGCTTCCACTTGCCTCTGCCGGCATTGGTTTTTCAACTTCTATTATCATCATGCTAGGCTTATGGGCTCTGATGGCTTTCACTGCCTTGCTTATGCTTGAGCTTCATCAACATGCGGAGAGTGGTGCTACACTTCATACTTTGGCGAAACAGATCCTAGGTCAAAAAGGCAAGTGGGTGGCAAGTTTTGCGATGTTGTTTCTTTTCTACTCGTTGTGTGCAGCGTATATCGCTGGCGGTGGTGCTCAGTTCGGAGACCGCCTTGCACAATGGTTTGACCTCGATATTTCAGGGCCTACATCAACGATAATCTTTACCTTGATTGTGACTTTAGTTGTGACAGTGGGTACCGGTACGGTCGATAAAGTAAACCGAGTTCTGTTCGCGATGAAGCTCATTGCGATGGTTGCGGTGCTTTCTTTTCTTGCTCCAAACGTTACGGAATCTTACTTGTTAAGTATGCCAATCGAACAAGGCCTTGTTGTAGCGGCGATTCCGGTGATCTTTACTTCGTTTGGTTTCCACGGAAGTATACCTGCAATTGTGAATTACTTAGACGGTGACACTTCTTCTTTACGCAAAGCCGTTATTATTGGTTCGACGATTCCACTCGTTATTTATATCTTTTGGCAAATCGTGACGTTGGGTGTGGTTAGCCAAAGTACGCTTGTTGAGAACGGAGGGTTGAGCGCACTGATTGGTCAACTATCTCAGACAGTACACCAATCAAATTTGGGTAGCATTGTTGGTGTGTTTGCTGACTTGGCATTGTTGACATCGTTCCTTGGCGTGAGTTTGGGTCTATTCGAATTTTTGGGTGATACCATCAAAGGAAGTAACGATAAGCCTAATCGTTTGATTGCGGCACTAGTGACGTTTACTCCACCGCTAGGCTTCGCACTTTTCTATCCTCAAGGCTTTATTATGGCTTTGGGCTATGCAGCGATTGCCTTAGCGATTTTAGCCATCTTTTTGCCTTTGGTTATGGTGATCAAGGTTCGTAAATCGGATGATTTTACTGGGGAGTACCGCGTCGCAGGTGGTCAAGGTGCGTTAGTGATAACGGGCATCGCTGGCACTGGCATCGTATTCGCTCAGGTGTTAATTACGCTGGGTGTGCTTCCTGCTCTAGGCTAGTTGTTTAGAACGTTCTTTGAATAACTTCTAGTTACTGAATCCATCGTAATCAATCAGTATTGTTAGGCCAACGAGTTTCGCTCGTTGGCTTTTTTAATCTGGATCAAATTACCGTAAGATATCCGGTGAAAAAATTGGTAGAAATGTGCTTTTATTTCGTACACTTAAGTTGTGGTATATCGATAATTTAAGTGGAGAAAACCGCTCAAAAGACCATTGAATTTGCAACACAATGAGCTTTTCTTGTTTCTCTGCTTTGGTGTGGAGGTGAAGCATGGCGCACCGGAGTTTTTACCCGTTTGCAAAACCGCTTAACGAGCAACTGCAAACGCTAAAAGGCAGGATGCAGGCGCACTTGCCATGTATTGATAGGGTGTCATTTGCAAAATATCACCCAGACCAAGATGTGCTCAAATCATTTGCAGAAAGTGAGTTCGACACTTGGTGTTTAGCCCATCACGAATCAGCATTCCGTAAACTCCACCACCTCAATATTGCCTCTAAAAACGCGGTTCCTCGTATCGTCGAAGACCTTCATGATATTAAGCACTGTCCTCGGGTTCAAATTTTACTCAAACACGGATATCAGTCGTCGGCTGCTATTCCTTGTTATGACAATAAAGCTTTTACTGGTTTTGTATTTTTGAACTCCACTCAACGTGATGCGTTTAGTTTAGAAGCGCTGAATGGTCTTAAACCTTATTTCGAAATGATTCGATTTGCGGTTGAATCAGAAACTCAAGTAGTCAATGCGATAGAAACGCTAGCGAACCGAATGCAATGTATGATGCCAGGCTATTCACCTGAGTATTACGCGCATACCAAACGCATGAAGTACTACAGTCAAATTATCGCAACGCAGTTAGCGGATCGTTATCACCTGAATGACGAAATGGTCGAAGATATTGGTATATTTGCTCAGTTCCATTCGCTCAGTGATAGTCAGCTGCCAGTTGAAATTGCTAGCCGTCGAACAAATTACTCTCAAGAACAAGAGGCGATATTGATTCAACATATTGAGCGTTGTATCGATTCAGCTGATGACATAGTTGCCCGTATCGGAAATCCGGTTCACCCGAGTGTGACTTTGTTTTTGCAGATGGTTACTTATCAGTACGAAAACTTAAATGGCACTGGTTATCCGTATGGTTTAACCAGTGACGATATACCAATCGCCGCGCAAATTACGGCTGCTGCAAATGCCTTTGATTTTATGACGACGCACCATCCGTATAGACAAGCGTGGTCCATCCCATACGCATTGTTAGAGCTTGAAAAATGGGTATATCAGGGATGGTTATCTCGAGAATGTGTTAATGCTCTGCGAGAGCATCAAGGTTATATAAAGCAAATCATCCACAAATATCCCGAGCACTATACAGGCTTGGGGCTGATGTGAAGATCAGTAAAGGAGTTGAAATGTTGACGAGGAGGAATATTTAAACAATACTGTTTTTATATACAGTAATAAGTTTGGAGGTGAAGTATGTTGTGGGAAACCCTTGAAAGAGTAAACCGCTTACGCCAACAAGCACTTGCAAATCCTGAGTTTGTTGAGTCAGCAAAAGAGCACGAACAAGCACTTCAGGAGCAAGAATACCATTATCAAACTAAGAAAAAGCGTTCAGCCAAAGACAAACAAGGTAAAAAGTCGCTGGCCGATATCTATAAAGAAGTAGAGTTTGGCGCTGACGCTCGTCATTAATGTATTCACTGCGGCATTTTTCATTTCTTCATACGCTGCAGTATTCGTTCAAATTTATGCGAGAGCAGTGGGAGACCGCTGCTCTCGTTGACCTGCCTATAATTTACTAATGAAGTTCAGCAGAGCAAATTATCACTAACACTTAGCAATTCTCTCAATGATCTTGTTGATGTAATGATAATGACAACGGTTTGCATTTGTATCTTTGTTGTTATATAAAACCTCCCTTATTAATCGTTCTGTTGAATAAGAACGGCAAACGTGATCAACGAATGAGAGCTTTGAATAACTGTTATTCGTAAATGGCTATTAGGTGAAGTAGGGATGTTGGAAGCTAAAGCACTCCAGTTTGAGATTGAAGGCAAGTCATTGCTAAAAGCGTTTGATGTGACATTTGAACCCGGAAAAACATACGCCCTTGTTGGACACAATGGTTCAGGAAAATCCACATTGTTAAAGTTGCTGGCACAGCAACAGCAATACACAGCTGGTGACGTGGTTCTGTATGGAACGAGCATTAACGATCTCTCAGCGAAAAAATTCGCCCAACATATTGCCTACTTGCCTCAGCATCTTCCGGTGACCGACAGTATTTTAGGTCGAGATTTAGTCGGTTTTGGTCGTTATCCATGGCATGGTTTACTTGGACGTTTGAGTAAGAAAGATCACGACATTGTTGAAGAAGCAATGGCGATGACAGGCACACTAAAATACGCAGATCGCTTAGTGGACACGTTATCTGGAGGAGAGCGTCAACGTGTGTGGCTAGCTATGCTGTTAGCCCAAAAAACCGAGTATTTGCTTCTTGATGAGCCTTTGTCTGCGCTAGATATCAGCCATCAAGTAGATATGTTGAAGCTTATCTCTAAACTCAGTCAAGAACTGGGTTTGGGCGTTATTATCGTATTACACGATATCAACTTGGCTGCACGATTTTGCGACTACATCGTTGCATTACATCAAGGTGATTTGATTGCACAAGGCAATGTTGAACAGGTGTTTACTGAACCTAAGTTGAGGGACATATATGGGATAGAGATGATGATCTCTGACCACCCTGCGGGTTATCCGGTGGCGATGCCAAGCTAAAGGTTGGAATAATGAGCAGTACAAACACTCGACTTAAACACTTCTCTTTCGCTCTCTCACTTAGTGCGCTTTTGGTCAGTTCTTTTCAAGCACTAGCTGACGCATCACCTCGGGTGATGTCGGTTGATTGGACACAAACTGAAACGATGTTGGCGTTAGGGGTCGTACCTGTAGGCGTTGCTCAAGGGCAAGATTACGATGCTTGGGTAAAATCGCCACCGTTACCACCTCAAACGAAGGATGTAGGGTTAAGAACTCAACCCAATATAGAGCGCATTTACGAGCTCAGACCTGATCGTATTTTTATTGCCCCGTACTTCTCCTCAATGAAGCATCGCTTAGTTGATATCGCCCCGGTTACCACCATTGACTTATATGAAAGCGGGATTACGGATTGGTCGGTACTTACCAGTTTCACTCGGAGGTTTGGTGAAGAGCTGGGAAGAGAGGCGGAAGCAGAGGCGCTTATCCAACAATATGAAAAACGTTTGTCTTTATTAAAACAGCGTATAAATAAAGGCCAGCCGCCACTTCTAATGATTCAGTTTATGGATACAAAGCACGTACGTGTTTTTGGTCAAAATAGTCTTTACTCCCAGGCTATCGAAAAGATTGGGCTGAGTAATGCATGGAATGAAAAGACGAATAGCTGGGGCTTCAGCCTAGTTGGCATCGACAAGTTAGCTGGCATAAAAGCTCAAATCGTTATCGTAGAGCCATTACCTTATGGTGGAGCGGAGCAGCTCTCTCAAGACCCATTTTGGCAATATGTTGTTCAACAATCTGGTGAAAAGGTCATGCAAGTCGCGCCCGTTTGGAGTTTTGGTTCTATGCCTTCAGCCCTCCGTTTCGCAGAGTTAGTTACGGCGAGTAAGGTCGAGGAGTTAACACAATGAAAACGATGCCTTTAAGCTTTGTGGTGTTACTTTCGGCATTTACCTTTTCTATTGGTGCTTTCCAATTGTACCAAGTAAGCTCATTTTCGTTAGCTCTAAGCAGTTTATGGGAGCCTAACTTTCAATCTATCGATTCTGTTTTACTTCACTTTAGCTGGTGGCCTCGAGTCTTCACCACGATTATATCTGGTGCTGGATTAGCGGTTGCTGGGGTATTGATGCAGCAAGTGCTGCGTAACCCTCTCGCTTCACCCACGACACTTGGTGTGGCGAGCGGTTCAAGTTTTGCTTTGATGTTAGCTACGCTATTCGCACCTTGGATGTTGGATATCGCGCCTAATTTGGTTGCTCTCATCGGCGGTGTGATATCGATGGGGTTGGTGATGCTGTTGTCATGGCGACGAGCGTTATCTCCAACGGTTGTCGTCGTTTCTGGGTTAGTGATAAACCTGTACTTTGCATCATTAAGTACGGTTATTCTGATGATGAATACCGAAAAGCTGAATGGGTTAATGATATGGGGAGCCGGTTCGCTTGTTCAGAGTGGATGGGGAGATTTCTCGTATCTTGCCCCTCGAATCGCACTTGCTACGATCATTGCATTTGTGATTGCAAAGCCGTTAAGTCTGTTGGAACTCTCCGAGCAAGGTGCCAAGAGTTTAGGTGTCTCGTTAGCTAAGTTGCGTTTTGTCTGTCTTGGGCTTGCGGTGTTAATCACTTCTTGGGTGGTTTCTGCGGTAGGAATCATCGGTTTCATCGGGTTAGCGGCGCCAGCGATTACTCGATTGATAGATATCAATAAAATCCAGCATAAGCTTTGGGTATCAATGCTGATTGGTGCCATGTTATTGACTTTAACCGATTTGGTTATTCAGCAACTGCCAGGGCTAATGGCGAGTTTTATACCAACGGGAGCAGCAACGGCTGCATTGGGCGCTCCGCTACTGTTATGGCTGTTACCTCGCTTATCACAAAAGACGCAGGGCCATACTCAAACAGTGTTAACTCGACATCGTGAACATGTTTACAAGCTAAACCCTAAAGCGATCTCATTGGCGTTGATCGGCACGTTAATTTCTGTTGTTCTTTTTGCCACGGTTGCTGTGCAAAATGAAGGGTGGGCAAACTTATTTTCTAGCCAAAATTGGATTTTTTTGGAGTGGCGCGCACCTAGATTATTTGCAGCAGCAATTGCGGGGGCAATGTTAGCGATTGCTGGAACCATGATTCAACGCCTAAGTGGAAACCCAATGGCAAGTCCTGAAGTGATCGGTATCAGTTCAGGGACAGCGATGGGATTGATCATCGCGATGTTTACTGGGTTTGGTTCGTCAATTTTCACTCTTTCTCTAGGCGGGCTCGTAGGTGCATTAGCGACGGTATTAGTCATTGTGCTGCTAAACCGTAAATCAGGCTTTCAGCCGGAGCGTATTTTGTTGACTGGTATTGCGATAACCGCACTGATGAATGCAATACAGAGCTTTATTCTAGCCACTGGTGACCCAAGAAGTTATCAAGCATTGGCTTGGTTGTCAGGGTCTACCTACTATGTCTCGGTTGAAACGTTACTCCCGTTGTCTTTATCTGCGCTTGTCTTTATAGGGTTGAGTTTTCTCTGCGTAAGATGGCTAGATATTCTTCCTGTCGGTGCCGCTTCCTCTAAAGCGCTTGGAATTCGAGTTGATCGTTCACGCGCAACACTGCTTCTTTTAGTTGCTTGTCTCACGGTCAGTGCGACATTGGTTGTTGGTCCGATTAGCTTTGTTGGGTTGTTGGCTCCGCATTTAGCTCGCTTATTTGGTTTTAACAAAGCGTCACAACACATGTTATGCGCCGCGATACTGGGGGCAGGGGTGATGTTGTTGGCTGATTGGTTGGGACGACAGGTCCTTTACCCGCAAGAAATACCAACAGGGCTTATGGCGTCTCTCATTGGCGGTTTGTATTTAATGTGGGGTTTACGCCGCTTATAGAAATGAGCTAAGCCTCAACCAAGAAAGTACTTATACAAATAAGCACTCGTAGTGGCATTCGTAACCTATGCGAGTGCTTTATGCAAAACCTCTGGTTTGTCTTTTACGGAAACAACTGGCGATGCCGTAACTCGCTTTTCTTTCAGCGGTCGCTGAAGTCATGAAGGGTTGGTTTGGCTGCCGACAAAAAGGAGAGAATATGACTCGGCAGTTTATGCTGACACCAACGTCGATGGCGGTTGTATTAGCTGTATCAACGCCAAATGTCTTGGCTCAGGAAGATGAAAATATAGTTGTGATTGGACAGCAGCAAGACAGTGCAGTTGGTCCAGATTTTAGTTATCTCGGAGCGAAGAGTCGGGCAGCGACGAAAACTGATATTGCCATCAATGAGACTCCAAGAGCGGTGTCTGTTGTTACGCGAGAGCAAATGGATGATCGTGCCTCTATTAGCATTTCTGACGCACTACAGTACACACCAAGCATTCAAACTAATTATTTCGGCGAAGATAACAAGCAAGATTGGTTTATTATTCGTGGTTTTAAACAGGCGAACAGTGGGTTGTATCAAGATGGTACCCGTTTATATTCTTCTGGCTTCTATAGTTGGCAAATAGATCCGTTTGCGTTAGAGAGGGTTGAAGTTTTACGTGGTGCAGCGTCTGTTCTTTATGGGCAAAACCCTCCTGGTGGGGTCATCAATGTTGTCAGTAAGCGACCTCAATTTGATGGGGGGTCAGGACTTGTATCTTTGGAGTACGGTTCTGAAGACCGTAAACAACTTTCTCTTGACGTAAACTCTGAGGTGAGTGAGCAGCTAGCTTTCCGCTTTCAAGGGTTAGCGAGAAAAAATGGGACGAGAATTAGTGGGGTAGAAGCAGAGCGCATTCTTCTCTCTCCATCGATGACGTACAAATTTAATGAGACGTCTGAAATTACCTTTCTAACGAGCTATCAAAAAGACGACTCAGATCCTTATCTGCAATTTTTGCCAGTTGAAGGAACGTTAACGCCAAACAAAAATGGAAAGATCAGTGATAGTTTAGCGATAGGCAATCCTAACTGGGAGACGTTTGAGCGTGAGCAGGTGTCTTTAGGCTATGAGTTTTCTCATGCATTTAATGATACCACTTCATTTGTTCAAGCAGCTCGTTACAGCGAAATGGATGTTAAGCTAAGACAAATGTATTCGTACGTTTACTCGGCTGACGTGCCTGCGTTGGGGCCGGCTTTGGACCCATCAAATGAACGCAAAACCATACTTCGGGGTGCTTCAACAGAAGATGGGTCATCTGATGCTTTTAATATCGATAATCGTTTGATGCACCAAGTAAATTGGGGAAGTGTTGAGCATAACTTGATGTTGGGCATAGATTTTCAAATGATCAGTATCGATGGTAAAGATTTTGCCAATGACCCTATAGTTGCTAATGGTAATGCATTATTAAACACACCAATGGGAGCTTTGCCCGATCCTAGGTTTAATGTATTTAATCCTACTTATTCGGATAACATAATGTTACTCGATCCGAATACGCTACAACCATTGAGCGAAACCGATAAGCAAAGAACGAAAATCGATAATCAGCAGCTCGGCGTCTACTTTCAAGATCATATGCTGATCAACGATAAATGGGCGATGTTATTGGGCGCACGTTACGACGATACAAGTAATGAAGTACATAATGTTACCACGGGTGCTCGCACGAAAGTCGATAATGGAGAGTGGACGTTTAGCGTGGGAACGGCTTATATTTCTGATTCTGGCTTCACGCCATACTTTAGTTACTCTCAGTACTTTGATCCAATTATTCAAGAAGACAGCAATGGTAAGCCAGCGAAGCCTGAAAGCGGTGATCAATTTGAAATCGGTATGAAATACCAACCGGATTCATTTGATGGTTATTTCAATATTGCAACGTATCGGGCAACAAAAGAAAACTTGGCTCGTATCTACTTGAGTGAATTAACGCAAATAGGAAAAATAGAAAATAACGGCGTTGAGTTTGAAGCTGTAGCTAATGTGACACCATCCTTAACATTGATCGGGAACATTGCGTACGTTGATGCAGAGATAAAAGAAGACATCAATAAGGCATGGGTTGGCAAAACACCTTCCCAAGTGGCGAATACCGTATCATCAGCTTGGGCACATTATCGTTTCTTTGATGGACCTCTTGATGGCTTTGCTGTTGGCTTAGGCGCGCGCTATACAGGTGAGTCATACGGAGACAATGAAGAGAGACTAAAAGTACCAAGTTATTTCTTAATGGATGCGACGGTCAGTTATCGAATCGGCGATTACAAGCTACAAGTCGCAGCTAAAAACATCGCGGATAAAAAGTACATAGCGACATGTGATGGCTTTTGTTGGTATGGCGACCGACAAAATGTTATTGCAAGTTTAACTTACGACTGGTGAGTTAACGTATAAATAAACACCCCTCACTTTAGGGGTGTTTATTTAGAAATCGGCTTTACGGACAAAGTGCGGGTTTTTGTACTTTTTCTGCGGGCCAAACGATGATACGACAAGTTTGTTCCATAATGTTTTGTCAAACTCACCCTTTGGAATCGAAGGGTAGAGGGTTTCCTCTTCTTCTCTTGCAAAGTTCATATATTGTTTCTTTTTAATTTGATTGTACTTTTTGGCGATCTGGTTATGTTTTCTTACCCACTCCAGCTTGTAATTGTGGAGCACTTTTTCACCATCTTCGAGACTCATTCGAGATAGGAACAGTCGCTTGTATGAGACCTTTCTGTCCAGCATTGTGCGCATAACGGTTTGGATATATTTACCGTGATGCGTAATGGTAATGTCGTTTTCATCAATAGGAGTGACACACCAGCCTTTAGGTAAAAAGTCTGGCTTCTTAAATTGCTTATTACGCTCCATTAGCGCCTGATGTAAAACTAAATCAGAGGTGCCGCGGAACGTCTTTTGCCATTTACCGATACGAATTTGAATCGAACCAGGCAAGCGATAGATGTTAGTAAACTTATCTTTGTCCATGGACTTGTGTCATGAGATTAATGTGCATAATTAGAAAGCGGAATTCAGCCCAATGCCACAGGCAGTAGACTTAAGTACCGTACGATTTTACAACGACCTTGCGTGATATAGCGAGGGGTTATGTCAATAATAGGTAAGAAATAGAAAATTAGTTCACATTATGAAGAAATTGGAAGCTTACAAGGCTAAATTTTGAAGTTACACCAATTATGCCCATGCCGACTAAATAAAAGAAGGCACGGGCATAAAATCACACCGCTTCTTCGAGTTGCTTGGTGTCTTCTTCAATCTGTTGTAGGTGTCGGTTTGCTTGCTGTAACTGATACATTTGAGCATAACGACCATTTTGCGTTAAGAGTGCTTTGTGTGTGCCTTTCTCGACTAACTCCCCATGATGAAGAACAATGATTTGGTCTGCATCTAGGATAGTTGACAGCCGATGAGCAATAACAACGAGCGTCATGTCTTGTCTGAGTACCGCCAAGCTCTTTTGGATTAAAGCCTCTGTTCCTGAGTCAATATTTGCGGTTGCTTCATCTAATATCAATACCTTAGGTTTTACCACAAGCACACGTGCTAACGCCAAAAGCTGTTTCTGACCTGCAGATAAATTAGTTTCGCCTTGACCTAACTGCGTGTCTAGCCCGTTAGGGTAACGATGAATTTGTTCTGCCAAACCTACCTTGTCTAACGCATCCCATATTTGATTGTCATCAACCGCCCGACTGAGAGAGATGTTTTCTCTGACTGAAGCAGGGAGAATATGTGGATCTTGTTGAACCATTGCCACATCTTTGCGAAGTACGTCTTTCCCTAATGTTTTAAGTGGACGACCATCTATGAGCAGTTCACCACATTGAGTTGGATAAAAGCCCATTAACAGTGACGCTAAGGTGCTTTTACCGCTTCCTGTATGCCCGACAAGCGCGATAAAGTCTTGGTGGTTGGCCTTCAACGAAATGTCTTTTAGGGCGTCCTGTTTACCATCGTAGCTAAATGTGAGGTCTTTAAGTTCGATAGCACCTGACCTTAATGGTTGATGATCGCCCCCGTAAGTTTGTTCTTTCGCATCAATCAATTCAAAAACACGTTCGCTTGATACTAACGCCTGCTGAAGTAGAGCAAGTTGCTGAGTCATCTCAATTAGTGGTTCAGTAACTCGCGCAAGATAACTGATAAATGCATACAGTACCCCCACACCAATCAACTCAATACCATTAAAACCAAAGATCGCAACCAAGCAAAGCAACGCAAGACCAGCGAGTAAGTCCATTAATGGTCTTAGCAGATAGCCGTTTAGCCGAATCACTCGTTTAGATGCCACCAGATGCTCTGCGGTTAGCTCGTTGAACTGTTTATTAAAACGCTCTTCTTGTTGCATTAATTGAATGACACTCATCCCTTGAATGGATTCACTCAGATTCGCATTTATATCGGTCAATAGGTCACGCATCTTTCGGTAGCTTTCTGTACTTAGCTGCTTAAACAAGTACATAAAGCCGATGACGATCGGCAGCAATACAAGCACAACGAGTGTGAGCTTCCAGCTCATGAAAAACATAACGCCAAGCATTACGACAATCATGACCACGTTTTTCACCACGGTCGCGATCAAAAGCTCATAAAATTGCTGTAAAGATTCCGTATCGTTGGTGATTCGCGACACCAATTTTCCAGCAGGAGTGTAATCAAACGCAGATAACGGCTGCTTAATCACGCCAGAAAATACTTGCTTACGAATCGCTTTGATCGTGTTAGCCGCGACAATGCTAAATTGCAATGACTGAAAATACTGGAATGTTGCCGATACGATCTGAAGAGCGATATAACCTACTGCTAGCGAAATCAGAACATTTTGTGAATAGTCACCTTTAGCGATGTGCTCATCAATGAAATATTGAATCAACCAAGGGCCGCCGGCGCTAGCTAACGCTGCAATAAACAGCAAGGCGAGTCCTTTAATCATTGGCTTTGGTTGAGATAATGGGTAAGACATTAACCGTTTAAACGTGCTGGTCTGGTTCATGCATTATTCCTCCATCGCCTGTTCTAGTTTTTGGTATTCGAACATTTCGGCGTACCATCCCTGATGCGCTAATAAAGCGCTATGTTGCCCACGTTCAGTAATGTGGCCGTGATTCAAGACAATGATCTCGTCTGCTGCTTCCAATGCGGTGAGGCGGTGTGCAATAACGATTAGGGCTTGATCACGGTAGTGTGTTTCCAAATTCTTAAGGATTTGATGTTCGGTCCGTCCATCAACAGCGGAAAGTGCATCGTCCAAAACCAACACTTGGGCATTCAGCAGCATAGCGCGTGCTATCGCAATACGTTGTTTTTGCCCGCCGGAGAGTGTAATGCCTTTTTCACCAACTTCTGTTTGGTAGCCTTCAGGAAACTTCTCAATATCGTCATGTATACAGGCTAACTTTGCTGCTCTATAGACTTCTTCTTTCTCTGCATTAGGGTTGCCTAAGGCAATATTGTCGAAGATAGATTTGGAGAATAGAAACGGACTTTGGTTAACGACAGCAAAGCGGTTTCGCCACTGTGGAAGTAGGGCATCCTTGATCTCGACATCACCGAATTTAATTGAGCCGTTTTCTAAATCATGTTGACGCAAAAGTAGTGTTAACAGGGTCGATTTTCCGCTTCCTACAGGCCCTGCAACTCCCAACATTTTTCCGGGTTCAAGTTCGATGTTTACTTCCGTCAAAGCGGGCGGTAAATCACTAGACCAGTGGAAATCGTCGATATCAATTTTTAACGGAAGTGGTTTATTTTCTATTGGCTTATTACCACTGATAATTTCTGGCTTTTCATCAAAGATCTCTTGTAGTCGGTTCCATGCGGCAGAGCCTCTTTCTAAAATGTTAAATAGGAATGCGAATGCCAGCATCGGCCATATCATCAACCCTAAATACATCGTAAATGCGGTCAGATCACCAAGCGTGATCTCACCTTTATCAACAAGGTAAGCACCAGCAGCGACACTAAGAAGGAAAGAAAGACCGATGGTTAACTGAATTGCCGGGTCAAATCTAGCATCGACTCTTGCGACAGCGATGTTCTTCTCGCCAGTATCATCCACAACCTCTTCAAAACGTTGCTGTTCTTGGTTTTCTAATCCGAAAGCACGCAGCATTCGCACGCCATTAAGTGACTCTTGTGTCATGTCTGACATGGTAGAAAAGGCTTCCTGAGCGACACGAAAGCGTTGATGTAGGATACGCACAATAAAGAAGATGATGATGGCAAGAAATGGCATTGGAAGAAGCGCCATTACGGTGAGCTTCCAGCTTACTTGCGTTAGCATAATGATTAAAACCGCAATACCAGTGATCAAAGAGTCTGCGGCGGTTAAAACCCCTTCGCCGGCTGTCATAACGATATTACGCACATCATTAGTGCCACGAGCCATCAGATCCCCCGTCTTGTAACGTTCAAAAAAACGAGGTGGCTGTGTCGATAAATGCCTATATAGACGGTTACGTAGAATGGTCCCGAGCTCCCAGCTTGCGCCGAAAAGCCAAATTCGCCATAAGATGCGACACCCATAAATAGTAAAGATCAGTACAGTTAACCCTGAGAGCCATAGAATCAGCGTATTTGTATCTAAAGTGTTGTCTACGACGCCATCAACGATGATGCCAACTGCTTTGGGCGGAACAAGCTGTAGTGCTGATATCACAGCGAAAAGCAGAATGGATCCGACATAGTGCCTCCACTTTTGTTGGAAATACCAACGTAGCTGCCAGAATATTCTCATTACGCCTCCCGCTTTAAATTATTGAATTTGTTATAGAACTATTATTGAGCGAAATGATGAGTTTACAAGCACAAGTTATAGGCGGGTTTAAAAACGATAGATTGTTTCAATTATAGCCATGTGTCGGCGCAAATTACTGGTTTTATCTCTATGAGCTAACTGTGCGACGACATTATGTGAAATAGTTGTTAATGGTTGTTTTGGAGCCATTACCTTGCAATAACGATGAAGACACCAAAAGTAAAAGTGTTACTGCCACTCTATATGGGAATTAGCAATCGTCAGTTTGTATTTTGTATTTCACTTGGCCACCAGGAGTTTCTGGGTAGTAAACTTCGACATAACACATATGTTCTGGACCAACAGGCTTGTTTGCAAAACCAATAAGGAAGTAGGGCTCGTCTGGGCTGTCTACCCCATACCAAGTGTTGATAGTGAGTTGCGGATCAAAGCCTGCTAGCTCTTTTGCTGGAATAACATTTTTGATAAATCCAAAGTAACCAATTAGGTCGTTATGGCCGTCATTATCTAGATCAATGTTATATTGTATGCCGCCATCTACTGTCTCTTGAGATTGAATCACTGCTTTGGTGTAGACAAAGTTGTTGGCGGTCATGAGTGCTTCTCTGGCTCCATATAGAACCGCCACTCTGGCATCTTTTTGTAAGCCAAGAAATTTAGGAAATGCAACGACGCTTACAATACCAAGAATGATGATGCACACAATGAGTTCAATAAGAGTAAATCCTTGAGAGCGACGCACAGCCTTTCTCCATGTTTTAGAAACGAATAGGCGGCTATTCTGATATAGAAACGTTCAGGTCAAGTATTAAAAAAGAATGATAATAAGAGATCGGGATTGCAAATCTCAAATATAAAACAAGTTGCTTATTTTCGAGATGAGGAGTGATTTTGATAAAAACCAAGGAATGAACTCGAGAGGATAAAATCCTCCCGAGTAAAGCGACTAAGATTCGTGTGTCAGAGCACTGCTGTTACGTTTAAAAATGAATCGCCAAATAAATAAGACAATTGCGATGTAACCTAATCCTACACCAAGCGCTTGCCAGTGCATGCCGTTATACATCGCGATTGGCATCAAAGAGATGATGAAGATGTCAGTGATTGAGCCAGGGACATAAGCGATGGCGTAATCATCAAGCACCTTGCTACGCATTTTTGGATCAACAATACGAAGCAACGCAATACCCATGGCAACTGTACCGGTTAACCAACCCCAAGAGAAAATGCCTTTCTCGAACCAATCTTCTCCCATGATACGTGGGGCAACCCAGAAGATTAGCCATAGTGTGAAGGCGATACCGCCGATTGCAAGCACTACCATCGGCATTAAATACTGGGCTAGGACGGTAATCTTGATGGCTGAGATACCAAAGATAATCAAATAATCGGTACTGATGCCCGCAGCGTGTTTGAATGCACCGTCACAAAGATAGCGTGAAGCTTTCGTTTGTTTCGCGACGATTCGCACGAGCATGCCGCCAAGGAAGCCAGTTACGAACGTAGGGATTTGTACCTTATCGTGGAAAGAAGATAAGTAGTTAGCCGCTACATACGAGAAAGCTGTTACCACTACAACCAACGCCGCGTGAATCGCAAAAGAATCAACCGACAGGGAAGACATGGTGTCTTTCATTACCGGCTCTTGATCATCAGGCTTAACGAGCCCCTTGCGTTCGTGTTCGTCCATGCTGTCGAATGTCGTAAAGCTACGAATCCAACCCATCTTCAATGCGAATTGCAGCATGAGCATGCCGACAGAAATTGAAATGAAAATACCCACGGTTGCGAACGTTAAGCCAAGTGTGAAGCCATCTTCCCAGCCAAGCCCCGTGAAGATTTCACCAACAACAGAGGCAGACCCGTGACCACCCATAAAGCCCGCAGACATTGTCACACCAAAGCCGGGATTAATCTCTGGCCAGAAGAAGGTTGTGAGAACTAGACCAAACATTGCCGCAAACAACCACTGAGAAACAGAAGCGATTTGGTTAAACGCCCACAATGAGCCAGCACGCTGTGCGACGGTTTTAGGTGATGGAACATCCGTTGCCAGACCTAACGCAGAAAAAAGTGCAGCAGTTAATAGGCTTGCGTTAGCGGTAAACGTATCGGTCCAAGGCAGTACGTCTAACAGGGCTGGTCCAAAAAATAGACCGAATAATCCTGCGAGAACCGCCGATGGAATGTACATACGCTGTAGTAATGGCGCGTGAACGCGAATGACTTTTGCCAAAATCAATAGTAAGCCAGCGATGGCTAAGTCAGTCAGCATTAGACCTTTAGGCATCTTATCCTCCAGTAAATGCAGTCAAGGGGTAGCGTCCTTGTGACCTACCTTGAATAAAAATCTCTCTCAAGCCAAAAAGCCACATACGTGACTAAAAGCGTTGAGAAATCAATGTCGTTTTCATAAGCAAAGGAATGTGCTTATGCAATTTGAGATGAGTGTAAATGTTGTGATTGCACACGAACAGGAAGAGAAATTAGATTAAATTTCTCGATATTTTTTGATAGTTCACTCAGGAAAGGCGGCAATCCTAGTCACTTTGTCAGAGCAATGCAATTGGTGTGAATCAATAAATTATGCCTAGTTAATGGGTGTCTCTGACTAACAACATGAAAAATAAAGACAATTAACAAGCAATAATATTTGTCATATCGACAATAAAAGTTAATTAAATGGTTAAATTGTCGCCGATTTATGGGGTGACGTTATGGATTCACATGAGAAAGAATAAAATCGACCAAGGTACGGTTTTTAAGGGAAAGCTGTTTTGAACGGTAAAGCAGGTGGATCGATTTTGGCTTGGGAGCATGTTGCTGGAGAATTTCTACCAAGGCACCAGATTGGATTTCCTGCTCAACTAAGATCTTTGGTTGCAGAAGAACACCAGAGCCTTTTAACGCAGCAAACTTAAGCACATCACCATTGTTAGACGTTAATCGGGTGTTACTGTTTCCAAAGGTATTAGATGGCATGTTCACCACTTGTTGGCTTTCTCCTTGGTGATACTGAAACCCCAAACAATGATGATGTTCAAGGTCATCAAGCGATTGGATAGGGGTATGTTGCTCAAGGTAAGAGGGCGAGGCGCAGTAAGTCATGTGGTATTCACCCAATTTTCTCGCGACTAACGACGAATCGACCAATTCACCGATTCGAATAATCACGTCAGCTTCGCTTCGATATGGGTCAATCAAATTGTTGTCCAACATCAGCTCAACGTTCAAATCGGGAAATTCAGCTAAGAAGTCAGCCACGATAGGAGCAATGACCTTTTTGCCATACGTGACAGGGCAGTTAACTTTTACAGTTCCGGTTGGACGGTTGATCAGCGTCTGGATCAGGTTCTCTGCGTTGGTGATGTCTTCAATAATGCGGTGGCACTCTTGGTAGTAGAGTCTGCCAGCTTCGGTCAGGGACTGTTTGCGCGTGGTGCGATGAATCAGCTGTGTACCTAAGCTTTGCTCAAGAAAGTTCACGTGCTTGCCAACCATGGTCGGTGAAATATCAAAGTGGTGTGCTGCATTACGAAAGCTGCCGTGTTCGACCACGTAAGCGAAAACTTTCATGCTTGTTAATTTATCCATTGCACACCCAGAGTTGATAAAGAAATAACTAAAGCAGAGTTTATCAATCAAATGAGGTTAATTACAGTGGGCGTATGATTAAGAATGGAGAAAGAGATCCATCATGAGCGAGACGATTTTTGTTACCGCCGAACTGAAAATGAATGCCGATAAGCCAAGACAACAAGTGGTTGAAGCCATTGAACAATTTTGCCTTGATATGCAAAGCGAAGCGGGGTGCTTGCAAGCGAATGCGACCTACGATTCTAAAGATCCACAACGTGTGATTCTTTGGGAGCGATATGAAAACCGCACCGCGATTGAAGCGCATTTTGCTATGCCGCATACACAAGCGTTTATTACGTCTGAAATGGCAGAGTTAGTTCAAGCATTCGAAACCCAAGCTCAATAGGAGAGGCGAACATGAAATGGGGTATTTTAGGCACAAGCTTTATCTCAGGTGTCATGGCTGAGGCAATCCAAGGCGATGACAAGAGTGAACTGTACGCGGTTGCTGGGCGTTCGGAGCAGAACTTAAAGACATTCGCTGAGCAATATGGCATCGAGAATACGTTCAACGATTACGATGCGTTGATTGCCGATGAGCAAGTCGACATTATTTACATCCCATTGCCAAATCACCTTCATCATGACTTTATCGTTAAAGCGGCAGAGCAGGGAAAAGCGATCCTGTGTGAAAAGTCACTGTCGGTAGATATGGAAAAAACCGAGTTGGCACTAAAAGCAGTCGAAACGCACAAGGTATTCTTTGCTGAGGGTTTGATGTACTTACATCACCCGTTGATTAGCGAGTTGGTTTCTGTGCTTAAATCGGGAGAGATTGGTGAACTTCGCTCCATCCACACGTCTTATATTGCGTCGATTGCGCAGTTTGTTAATCCAGACAGTAAAGGTGCTTTGTACAACTTAGGTTGCTACCCAATGTCATTGGTGCATTTGGTGGTGAAAACCATGTTGGGTGAACAAGCCTTTGGAAACCGCTCTATGACGGCGATTGGTCGACGAGGTAACGATGGGAATATCTGTGAATCGAGTTTGATGATGCAATTCGGTGAGCAACAAACGGCGAGCGTACACACCGCCGAAGATCATGGATTGAAACACCAATTCACCATTCTGGGTAGCAAAGGCTGTATTACGTTAGATTCAAACCCATGGCTACCAACGCAAGAAAACCAGTTTAGCGTGGAAATTTACGAGACGTCGAAGCGTGAAGTGTCTGTTTCGGCCGCTGGGGACGCTTTCTTCTATCAAGTGCGCAATATTCGCCAAGCGGTTGAAGCAGGGCGTACCTCGTTAGAAAACCCTTGTGCAACATGGGACGATTCTCATCGTATTATGCAGCTACTGACTGAGTGGGAATCACTGGCTTCAAAGTAAGTGTGTACTTGAACCTATGAACATAAAAACGACGCACTAAATACAATATTTGGTGCGCCGTTTTGTTTTGGGTTCAGTCTCTGTTAAATGCGATTATCGCCGGTGCTGAACGCAATGATTTGGCTGATTTCAGACAGGCTTCTGCCACTTTCTTGCTGCCATTGAACAAACGCTTTGTTGGTTGCATCGAGCGATTTTTTCGTATCTTTGCCACCTTCAATGATCTTGCAATTACGCAGGTAAGCTTCAACGTCGCTAGACAAGATGAAGGTATCAACGCCCATTTGACGCAGTGTGTAAGGGCCAGTATTTCCGCCTAGGCGATTGCCGCTTTTCTTCAAATACGCCCATAGGTCGGTGATTTTCTCTTGCGGCCAATCGGCAACCATTTTACCAAACGATCCGTATTCGATTTTTGCTTCGTGGATCATACGAGCATTAGCAGGAATCGACATGACTTTAGTGAGATGGCGAATGATGCGTTTGTCGGTTGCTTTGGTTTCCCATTGCTCGTCTGACAGCATCAACAGCGGCTCAATCTTAAATCCGAAGAACACTTCTTCGAAGTTCGGCCACTTGTTGCGAACCACGCTCCACGAAATCCCACTTTGGAATACCTTCATTGAAAAAGCAGCCAGCCAACGGTCGTCGGGAATCGCTGCCAGCTCTTCTTTGCTTAGTGGATGAGATAAAAGCGCTTCAAGTTGATCTTCACCACCTTTACGCTCGGCAGCGCGCTGATAAATCGCGTCAAATTTTTCGATACTCATAAAAGAAGTTAGTCCTAGTTTATGTCGATATTTGCGAAACATACTACGCTTAAGTGGCTGAATCGTAAATTGATGGAGTGTCACAAATGAAGAAGGTCACATTAACGTTTGTCGGAGAAGGTTCGGATCGTATTGCAGAAAAATTCTATGCGTGGATGACGGATGGTGGGTTAGAAGACAGCATGATTGAGAATTTATCTGACCGTGAAATCTCAGTTGTCGGCATCAGTGATATGGATAATGAAACGCGTGATGTGGTAATCAATACGGAAATGAACTAACGAGTCGACTATCGTCAGCAAGCAGAATCAGATAAAACAAAGCCCTTCACTCGAAGGGCTTTGTTGCGTTTATAAGCATGGGAGCTTAGTTGTTTACCAGCGTCAGACCACTTGGCAGTGCATCACCGAAGATACGTTTCGATTCGCTCTCAGATAGCTCTGTGACTTCTTCAACCAATGATATCCAAGATTCTGGCACCTTGCTTTGCTTCAACTTAGCCAGTACCTGTTCACGGTAGTCGTCTGAGATATCGAATAGGCGGTCACCCGTCTTACGACAAATCATTACGGCTGCGAAAGCGATCATTGGCTCTTTCTGCCAGTTTTGCTCTAACAGCTTAGGCAACCACTGTTCCGCTTGTTCACGAGGAATGACGTTATGCTGGCTGCCATACAAAGGCGTACGCGATGCCAAGCGACCCATTGCCCACCAGTGCGCTTGTTCGAACTGGTTATGGTTGATGGCTTTGCTCAAGAACCACGTTGCCAATAGAACCTTGTCTTCGACTTCTAGATGCTCTAGAGAGGCAGATAAGCGCACCATTGATTCGTAACCCATGTCTTGCGCCGCTTTGGCCGATTGAGGATTCTTCATCGCACCAGGGTGGAGGTATTTTGCGATGTCCGCCAAGATGGTCTCTTGTTGCTCTTGGCTCAAGCCACCTGCGATACGACGCCAGAATACCCACCAATCTGTCCAGCCTTGGTGGTTTTTAAACTGAATACCTTGCTGATAAAGCCCCCATACCTGCTCGATACGCCATGAATCCGTGGCATCACCAAATCCCGGTCTTAAAGAGAAGCCAGCCAAACGCAGCCAGTTTTTCTCGTGTGGTTCGGAGCGACGCCGACGCTTGCGACCTTGCGCAAACGCATCAAATAGTTGACGTAAGGTTGTGAAATCCCATTCATCGCGCTTGCCAAGTTTCTTCTCAAGATCTTTGGCTAAGGTTTTGATCTCTTTACCATCAGCGCTTTTTTTATTGCCGCTGTAGATGCGACCGATCAGTTCTTTACACTCATTGAGGCGAGGGTGCAGTTCAACCTGATCGCCTTCCTCGGTTTGCTTGTTGCGAACTTCGAATTCCAGCTCCCAACGTTTGTTGTCGTCTTCTGCGCTGACACATTCCATCTTAAGCGTGCCGACTTCTGTCAACTGACACGCCAGTTGTACTTCTACACGCTCTTTCTGGTTGGCTTGCAGTTCGGCACCTTCCCCCTCAAGAGCGGTGATATAAGGCGGCAGAGGGGTAAACAAGTCCGGATCAACGTCCACCATTACGCCGTTTTGAATGGCAGTGTTATTGGTTAAGGTGTCGTGGGTAGAGGTCAGCAGGTTAAAGCGAACGGGTTCACCTAGGGTAAGCGAGAAGCGACGACCACTTAAGCGAATCTCGTGCCCTTCTTCTGTGCCTTTTGCAAGCAAACAGAGCGCTTTGCCCATCTTGTTCTTTTCTTGAAGATGCAAGAAGTAAGAACGCGCTGCACCACCACCAATTTTAAGCTGCGCACCACGACGTGCTTTACCAAATGCAACGGCACCTAGTGCCACCGACCAATCTGGATGTGGGTTGTCTAATACCGTAACTGGTGCGCCGCGCCAATCGGACAGTAGGGTAGTGACACGCTCAGTCACAAGTTCACTGTTGAACACACCACCATTGAGTAGCAAACCGACTGGAATGGCATTTTGTTTGTCGTCTTCAATGCCAAGAGCGGCACGAGAGACTTGCTGATGCGTCGTTAAGAACTCGGCAACGTGTTTGCTCACTGCTGGGTCAGCAACGTATGGAAGACCAAACTCGACAACGGCGCTGCGGCGTTTGTCTGGTACTTCACTGAAATCAGAAAGCGGGAAGAAGCCATCCAAAGCGATTTGGTGCACTTCTTGTTTACTCAGCCCAATACTCTTTGTTCCGCCAAGAAGTTTAGAGCCGCTGCCCAGCATGGTGATCTTCACTTCTTCAGGTGCACTCGCTGAAAGTAGGTTTTCTTTCGCCTTACGAGTTTGCTGAATCAGCTTAGTCAGGCTTGCAGCAGTGAGCTTCTTACTTTGATTGAAGCGGCTTTCCGCAAGGTGCGCGAGTGCTAAGTCGAGGTTGTCACCACCCAGCATCAAGTGCTCGCCAACGCCAATACGATCAAGGGCTAGTTCATCTTGAGAGGAGAAACTGGCTTCAATCAAGCTCAAGTCGGTAGTACCACCGCCCACATCGCACACCAGAATCAGCGGTAACTCTTTGAGTTCATCAGCTGCGGTTTGCTGGTGGCGTGCGTACCAGTCGTAACATACGGCTTGTGGTTCTTCGAGCAGGACGATTTTTCTCAAACCAGCTAGCTGCGCAGCTTCAAGCGTGAGCTTACGAGCGGTTTCATCGAACGACGCTGGAACGGTCACAACCACATCTTGGTCTTCTAGCTTATTGCTAGGATGACGGTAGTTCCACGCTTGGCGAATGTGGTTGAGGTAGCTTGCGCTGGCAATAACGGGAGAGACTTTATCTACGTCTTGCGCGCCAGCCCAAGGAAGAATGTCTGAACTACGATCCACTGCTTGGTGTGATAGCCAGCTTTTAGCACTGGATACCTGACGTCCTTCCACCTTAGCGCCTAGTTCACGAGCCCATTCACCCACGATCACATTACTAATGTCGCCAGATACAGGTTCGTTTTCCCAAGGGAGTGTTAGGTCAGAAGGGGAGATTTGACCAACCGCAGGGTGATAGCGGAAAGAGGGCAGCAGTGGCTTACGAACCACTTCACCCGGACCAATCAATTGGTCGATGTCGAATAGGGATACTTCGGATTGTTCAAGGTTGTCGGTGATTTCACAGTACGCCACAACAGTGTTTGTGGTGCCAAGGTCAATACCAACAAGAAAACGAGGAGATGCCATACAAACCTTCGTGTATTTAAAAACGGCACCCGATTGGATGCCGTTTGATTTCTATTTATTCTTCTTCGTTTGAGTCGCTTTTCGCGTCTTCGCGTACATCGAACTCAACATGCCATTTTTGACCGTTATCAGCGGCAATGGCTTCTAAGTAAAGCGTACCAAGCTCTGTCACGCGAGAGGCTAGGGTTACTGGAACCACTTCACCTTCACGACGACCTTCAGATACAGGCAGCGTTACTTGGATTTCTGGAAGCTCTTCAAGCTCTTCTGGTGCCCAGTAGTCTAGGTGAGTACCTGCTAGGTCATCACGACGAACCGTTGAGCCGAAGAATTGGAAGTTAACCGGCTGACCGATGATCAAACCAAACTCTTGGCTTGGTACGTCAACGCTTGAACCTTCTTCCATACCAAATGGTGCCACACACAGTGCTTCCATTGGAGGCGCCATGCCCGGAATCGCTGGCATCGCACTTTCGATACCCACGTAGTACGCCGAAGCAATACCACCACGGATACGAACGCCTTGACCACGACGTACCGAGCCGTAGTAAGCCGCACCGCTAGCAACCGCAAGGTCGAGATCCACACCTGTCAGGCGTTTTGCCATTTCAGCATCTGCTTCAATTAGCCATTCGTTGATCGTGTCTTCTAGACGAGTTGCTAGAAGTTTCGATTTCAGAACACCACCGTTGAATAGGATTGCGGTTGGCTTGATGAAGTCAGCTGATTGGGCTGCATCCGAACCTGGCATACCAGGCATGTTAGCGAATGGGTTGAAATCTTGAGCTGCTGCTTCTGCGCCATTTCCTGAAGCAGAAAGAGCATTGGCTTGCTTAGACAAGAACGCTGCAATGTGACGAGTAATGCCTGCATCTTGTGCGTAAGGCAGACCCATTTGCGTTAGTGCACCACGGTTACGTTGAACAGGGTGGTCAGTAATTGCAACTTGAGGGAAGAAGCCATCAACCAGTGTTTGTTGTACTTCTTCTTGAGTCAGTTCTGTTTTCAGCGTTGCGCCAAGCAGTTTAGAACCACGGCTTGGTACTACGATTGGCACTGACTGAAGTTCGCTGTCGTTCAATAACGCTTCTTTCGCATCACGACATGCGTGTGTCATTGCCTGAACTTGCCATGGCTGTAGCTCTTTGCCTTCTTGCGCTAGCTTAATCTTCAAGCGGTACGCAAGTGCAAGATCCATGTTGTCACCGCCAAGTAGGATGTGTTCACCTACCGCGATACGGTTCAGAGTTAGGTTGCCGTCGTCTTCAGTTACTTCAACCAAAGAAAGGTCGGTTGTACCACCACCGATATCGACCACAAGCACGATGTCGCCAACTTCAACTTCGTCGCGCCATTTGTCGTTGCTGTTATCGATCCAGTTGTAAAGCGCAGCTTGTGGCTCTTCTAGAAGCGTTAGGTGCACAAAGCCAACGTTACGTGCTGCTTCTGCAGTTAGATCGCGAGCAGCAGGATCAAAAGAAGCAGGAACCGTAATAGTCACGTCTTGATCGGCAAGGTTGTGATTTGGGTTCGCGTGATTCCAAGCGTCTTTTAGATGCTCTAGGTAAAGCTCTGTCGCACGAAGAGGGGAGACTTTTTCCACTTCTTCTGGGCTACCTGCTGGCAGGAAAGCATCACGACGGTTTACACCAGCGTGGCAAAGCCAAGATTTCGCACTTGCAACAAGACGAATCGGTGTTTTTGAACCTAGGTTACGTGCAATTGCACCAACCAGAGCTTTTGGCTCGCTCGACCACGGAAGAACGCGTGATTGCGGGTTCATTTCGTGTTCGTGCGGCTGGTAAAGGAAAGAGCCTAATTGGCTGCGAGTCTCTACCGTACCCGGCGCAGTCAACTGCGGGATAGGCATCACTTCAACGCGAGCGTCTTCGTCGTGAGTATCAACAAAAGACATCACACAGTGTGTTGTACCTAAGTCGATACCAACACTGAATTTAGGCGTCTGTTGAGTTTCAACAGACGCTTCTTGAGAATGGTTTTCTTGGTTCATGTGTTCCATTACAGCTCAACCTCAGCTGGAGCGATCACAGAAGCATCGTAGTTCTCAGCCAGTTTAGGCAACGTCATTGATGTTGCTTTCCAGCCTTTGTGAACTAGCGTGCCGTTGAATGGCGCGCTGCCTGTTACGTTGCCAGTTAGGCGGATTTCTTGTGGGTTGAAGCCTTCTTCAACCGTAATGCGAGTTTCTTCGTCTTCGTTACGAACGTGCGCTAGCGTCACGTAGTCGTTCAGTACTTTCTGACCGCCAGTGTGGATTACGCGAGCGGCTGCGCCTACTTCTTCATCAGAGAATGACGTTAGGTCTTCTTTTAGGAAGTCAATCAGGCGAGCTTCTTGTTGCATGATAGAAAGCAGCTGCATTGCAGAGTCCGTTGATGCGGTTGCAAGTTTTGATTCAACTTCCACCACTTTTTCGACGACTTTCTCTACTTCCACTACTTTTTCTACTTCAACGATCTTCTCAACTGGTTTCTCAACCTCGACGATTTTCTCGACTGGTTTTTCTACCACTTTCTCGACCACTTTTGATTTGCGCGACACTGCAACTAGAAGAAGCAAAACGCTCGATGCGGTTAGGCCAGCGTGAAGCATATCGAACGTTTGAGGAATTAGGTTCAAATCAATGTTCATGACGTTTTTTCTCTTTCTATTGATTTATTGGTGCTCAGTATTGGCTCATATTTGTTCACTAAAACGATCGTCTTTGCGATCTTGCACCAAGTTTAGACATTAAAATGATGACGGATGGTAGCATATTCAAGGCTTAAGGCTGTAATAATTCGTGACTATACCGTACGAACAGCGTGAAAAATCGACGATCAGACTCCCCAATATAGGTTGTTGCTTGATGTTTGTGCATTGCTAACGCAGTATTTCAATAGATCCCGAAGTTTAACTTACGGAAGTATCAAAAATTACGATATGACACAAAGCACCGCTCATAAGAGCTTTATAAAACGACATTCAGACTCTATTTTAGCTTTTTTGGCGACTTTATGTGTCACTGCTGGTGTAGTAGGTGCTGCTTATACAATGCAGCAACGGTATACACAGACGACGTTTGATACTTTAGCCGACCGACAAGCAGAATCACTTAAAGCAAACGTCGAGAATGATCTAAAGTTCATTGGTGCGGGCGCAAACTTTTTCCATTCGATTGAGCGAAGCTATTGGCCATCGTTTCCGATGTATGCGGAACAAGTGATTAACAGCTCGCGAAGTCTCATTGGACTTCAATGGATGCAAAAGGTCGAATTTGAAGATCTTGATGAACATATTTTAAAGACCCGTCAAAAATTTCCAAACTTCCAACCGTTTACCGTTCCTAAAGATGGTCCCAAAACCTACGGGTACATTTTTGAACACAATGAGCCAATTTTTATCGCGTCGGATATCTACCCAAGAACACCGGAAAACCTTTCTCTATTGGGTTTCTATTTTTCGCGCAAACGCTTCGATTTAATCTTGGATGATATTTCCGAAAATGGGCGAGCGAATGTCTCGGATAAAGTTCGCTTACTGCAAGATGGTTATGACAAGTCCATACCTAAGACTGGGTTGCTGGTGTTCCATCCAGTGTTCGACTTCGAGAACAAATATTTATTAGGAGTAGTGACCGGCGTTATCCGAAGTACGGTTTACTTTGAGGATTTGATTACGAAAACCGCGACGGAGCTCGATATGTCGGTGCGCGTAGAAGACTTGGGATTCGACGCAGCAGATGACCCTGTTCTCTTTCAAAGTGCTAGCTGGGATAACATTCGAGGAACCGTTATAAGCCGAACCATTCAACTGCCTAACCGTGAATGGCGTATTGACTTTAAGCTTTCTGACGCAGTCTCAGCTTGGGAGCGTTCTATTTTAGCGGGCACGACGCTAGCCGGATTGGTAATCGCCTTTTTGATCAGTTGGATTGTGAATTTACAGTCTCGAGAAAAAGAGCGCTTAGCGGTCATGTTGGAGCTCAAAACCGTTGAATTAAAAAGAATGGCAGAGCGAGACCCTCTAACTCAACTACTGAATCGCCGAGCATTCAACGATCATTTGCTTAATCAGATAAACAAAGGTGTTAACTTCGCCTTGGTTGGTTTTGATATCGACCACTTCAAAGTGATTAATGACAAACACGGCCATTTAGGTGGAGATGAAGCGTTACAACATGTCACTAAGCTGGTCAGTGCTAATTTAAAACCGGGAGATAAGTTTTACCGAGCTGGTGGTGACGAGTTTTGTATTATTTCTAAAGTCATTGATAGAGCAGTGCTAGAAGCTTACCTAGAAAAATTACGGAGTGTTGTGGCAAGTACGGCTTTTGATTATGGTGATGCGTCAATCATCTGTACGTTGAGTATCGGTGCGGTTATCCATAAAGAAGAAGATCCTGAGAGCTTGTATCACAAAATGGATAGTCAACTCTATTTGAGTAAAAAAAACGGCCGTAATAATGTGTCGATCGGCGATTAAATGGGCGCACAAATTCGAGTTTTACGCCGTGTTACGATAGAATCGCACGCTTTAAATTTTTATGTTAGGAACCAAGGCAAACTATGAACCATAACCGTATTGTATGCTTCGATTTAGAAATGTGTTGCTGGAACGAAAATGGCGTCGGCAGCACGGGTGAAATTATCGAAGTGGGGTTAGCTGAAATAGATTTGTCTAAAGGTGAGATAGTCAAGCGTGCTCAATACTACGTGAAACCAGAACACGATGAAGTGTCTCTGTTCTGCGCTGAGTTAACGGGCATCACACCACGTAAGATTGAAAAACAAGGACGCCCACTAGAAGAAGTGCTTAAATCCATGGTTAAGAACTTCGGTGGTCGCAACAAAATCTTTGCATCTTGGGGGCGAGATGACCTCATTCTTCTAGAAGAGTGTAAGCAAAAAGGTATTGAAGCACCGTTCACAGAGTTCATCAACTTAGCGACACTCTACCGTATTCAAAATCGTCTTAAAGATAAACGTATAGGCCATCGAGCCGCTCAAGAAGCAAAAGGAATAGACTGGGAAGGGCGTCAACACTCTGGCTATGTAGATGCATACAACTTAGCTAAGCTTGCTTTGACCATGTTTTAGTTATTCGAACCTAGCTAGCTTGTAATTAAATTATCATCCAACCATTGTTGTTTTTTCATGCAGTCTGTTTAGTGTGGAAAGAGCTAAACACATACCTTGACCAGTATTTTAATAACAATGTCGTTGGCTTATTGAAAAACGCGCAGAGTGCGCGTTTTTTTATGGCTACAGAAGCAATATCTGTTGTCATTCTAGGGGTAGCTTAGAGTTAGCCAGCGACTTATATACTCATCTCGTCACTTTACTGAGACTGTAACTTCGCTCGAATGAACTCGCTGTGATCAACATAGAGTAGCTCTGCTGTTTTACGGATCACCGCGTCTTCTAGCGGGTCAATTTCGCCGTCTGCGTAAGCGACTTCCCACATGCTTTTGATTAAGTTGTAACGAGTTTCTTGAGTCAGTTCTCTTAGTTGAGAGGTAAAGTCGTACAGCGAAGCGGAATCTTTTATTTTCTGTTGCGCTTGCTCTAACAAAGTATTTGATTCTTCTTCATTTAACGAAAGCAGTTTCATCAATAAAGAGCGCTTTGTTTCTTGTTCTCTATCATCGACACTATGGTCTGCACCAGAAACTTCACAAAGCAAACACGCGATAGCCATGTTAGGGGAAAGTGTGTTGGTTTGGCTTAAATCAGAGCCATCAATGAGTTGTTTAAATAATGATGTGAGAGAATTAAACATAATGAACACCGAGCTATTGTTTATTTGGTTAACATGGTAATAAATACGGAAGATCTCAAGGTGCGATACCAAATTTAGCACGCCGTTGACATTTAAGCACGGCCACTTTCTCCCCAAAAAACCTAAACTCCTGAGTTAGTTCAAGGTGACTTGCCTCTTACAAAGGGCAAGTCATTTTGGGATTGATACTCAGCTTTCAGCACGTGTCGGTGGAAAATGAACTTCGTCACCATCACTCGTCAGAATACTAATTTGACTTGGTTTGCCTTCATCATCAAGACGTAGCTCACCAATGGCACTATGGTTAACCAAGCGATAAAAGTTGTGCGTACTTGGTGCGCGTTTGTAAATCTTGAGTCGTTTACGTTTTGTGAACCAGTTTAAAGGTGAGCGAGGGCTGTATAGCAGTCTATCTAGGCCATCACAAATATTGAGCAGTTGTGTAGGGAACTGATTTTTAATTCCACTACAGGTGATTTGATAGATATTCGGACTGTTTTTTCGATAGCGGAGCTTAATATCGTATGCAAAAGAGTAGTGTACGTCGCCAGAGAGAATAACAAAGTTAGTTGGTGTCTTTGTGTGTGTGAAAATACTAATAAGAGTATTCGCACTTCCGGGGTGAGCCATCCAGTTTTCAGCATCAACCATCAATGGTTTACCAAGCATGGTCACCACACGTTGTAGTGCTTCGATAAATTTCACACCAAACATTGGCGCGGCAGAAACAATAACAACTTTGTCTTGGTGCACGAGTTCTTGGTGGAACTCAATCATCGCTTCCCAGTCCATTAAGCCAGAAGGTTTGTTCATTTTAGACTCAGAACGCCAGCGTCTGGTTCGTGTATCTAGCACGACAACTTTTGGTGTCGTAGGAATGGTGTAGTGCCAATTCTCAAAGCGATATAAATATTGAATAAATGCATCTTGGGTTTGCGAGGTTCGCTCATCGATAAAGCGTTGAGCGAGGCTCATAAATTCATCATTGAATTTTTCTGGCGCATTTCCCCAACCTTGGCAAAGCCAGTAAGCAATCAAGCTATTACCGATAATGCGTTTTGCAAACGTGTTGCTGTATGCGGCTTGTTCCCAGCCTATGGTGAGATTCCAATCGTCGGTGACATCGTGATCATCAAAGATCATATAGGTTGGAATGTGAGCGAGTAAGCGTTGAACCTTGTCCAGACCTGCGACGAATTTATCAATTTGTTTTTTTTCTTCGCGCCATTGCTGCTGCCATTTCGGTTCAAGAACTTCTCCGCCGACAGTAAATTCGTTTTCTAATAAACGATCCGTTCGAACAAGCTTCCACAAGGTCGGAGACCAAACCAATAAGTACATTGCAAAGCACTCAGCAAAGCTTATTAGGTGATTCTCACACTCTTTGGCGCTGAATATTGGTGTCCCTCGGTGTGGAAAAAACTTACTTAGTAAACTGTCATCACTCACATAATGAGGCAACAATTTATCTCGACCATAATAGCAAGCAGGGTGTTGGTAGAGGTCATTGGTATTTTTTATCGGAGCTTGATCGAATTCTTCGCCTGGCAAACCCAATAAAGCTATGACTTGCTCAATGGCATCGAGAGTGGGGCCTGCAACATGGTCTGCATAGATTTGATCACCACTCATGATGAGCATATCTGGTCTTTCTTCAATGGATTGAGACGCGATTTTATGATCCGCAGCGACCAATGTATCATCACTGAAGTGATGGGGATTACGGCAAGAGCCATGTAAGAGATAATCCGCTTTTTCACTAACGAGGAACTCAATACCCAAGTTTGGCGTATTATCTCGCTCATAAGTCAGGTGAGGGAGCAGTTCCGTCACTAAGCCATATTGCGTTTTTATTTGATAGCGTAACGCTTGATGGGTTGGAAACTCGCCTTCTAATTTAAGTAAGCAACACCACGCATTGAGGCCGATTTGAAGCTGTTCTTTTTGTTCACTTAAAGGGGCTTGATAAAGGATGGAGGCATTTTCATCCGTAATTTGCACCATACCCTCCAAGCGTTGGGTGGTGACTAGCCAAATATTGATTTCAGTTGCGGTCACTTTACGTAGGATCGGACCTGCAACGACAAGAGGAAGTGAAGAAATTTCAGTCGTGTTCATCAATGCTGGCAAAACGGCTCCTTATGTGTCAGCTTCTTCTTCTAATATTTCGATAACTTGCGAGCTACTAAGTTCATGTCCCATAAGGAACAAACCAAGCATCGCATCGGCTTTTGACGCGTTATCACTGTCTTCATCCAAAATTTGCTGAAGCCGAGTTCTAATTAGGTCGATTTCGTGTTCGACGAAGCCACGCCCTTCTTCGTCACCTTGACCATCTTCTGGTGCATTATCAAAGTGCAAAAACAACATGTCACCATCGAGTTGAGTCCCTATCAACCTCTCTGGCAGCCATGCTTCTCCCATCACAATGTCTGTGTCTGCGGGTAAATGATTCAAGGTAGAGATGAGTTCTGATGCTTTCACTTTTTACTTCATTATGTTTGATTTAGAACTAAGCTAGAGTTTAAGCGCTTGTTGTAATGGTAAAATATTCGCAAACAAGCTCACCTAGTCGTGCAATATTAATATGATCTTGGGACTCAAACTGTCACGAGGATGACAACATTTGCCATTGTAACGGCTATCATCAGCAGAACATAAGCTTTTAATGGCAAATCATTGATGTTTGCCTGCTTCTCAACCAACATTTTTCGAACTCATGAAGAGATTAATTCTAACAACACTCGCTTTACCTTTAGCTGCGGCAGTTTCTTCTGCGCATGGTGCAGAAGAACAAACGTGGGGGATTGCTGCGATGTATCGCACAGCATCGATTCCGTTTTATACCGCCGATAATGACTCTACGGTGAGTACATTTGTACCAATGATGTTCTTTGAAAACGAACATGTGTATATCAATGGCATTGAAGGTGGCGCTTTTTTGCATAACGAGAGTGATTCCGACTGGCGCGCGAGCGCACTCATGCGATTGAGATTTGTCGATATTCCCATGTCGCTACAAAATGCTAATGAAGGGGACAGAGTCGATTTCGGTGGGCAAGTGCGTTATAGCATTAACGACACTTGGCGCGCAGAAGTAGAGTTGATGACGGACGACGAACTCCAGTTTCACTCTAATTACCGCCTTGCTGCCAATTATGTATTTGGTGATTGGGAATTAGAGCCATCGATTACGATTCGATACAAAGACGCTGATTTCAATAGTGAATATTATTCCTTTAAGGATATTACTGGCGAGAGAATTGGAGCTGGGCTTGACACCAATCTTGGTATTAAAGCGCGTTACCATGTAACTTCAAATTTGTATTTATTGGGTGAGACGAGTGTTACTCGCTTAGATGATAACGCCTACAACAGTCAGCTTGTAGAAGATCGATATCAGGGAGAAGTGTTTGTCGGTTTTGGCTTTTTCAACGATAAAAGCAAAGTTCCGAAACCGACACTGAGCAATAAAGCATATCTACGTATTGCGCATGGTTGGGCGACGCCTTCGAACATCGGTGAAATATTTAGCTTTGAGAGAGAAAAAGACCCATACGACAATCAACTTACTTCATTGTTTTATGGGCATCCATTAACGGATGAGCTGTTTGGTTTTCCCCTTGATATTTATTTAACGCCAGGGTTGGTTCATCACTGGTCGTCCAGTGTTCAGTCTGCGAGCACAGAATACGTCATGGCGATTAAGGCTTATTATACGGTTAATTGGCCTACGACTTGGCGATTTGGTGTAGCGGAAGGTGTGTCATACATTGATAGCATTACCTATATTGAAGGCACAGAAATGGAAGACAAGGGTTATACACCAAGCAAGTTGCTCAACTACCTAGATTTCTCGTTTGATGTCAATGTAGGCGATCTCTTCAACCAAAAGAGCTGGAACAATATGTGGGTGGGCTATTCATTGCATCACCGCTCGGCGATTTTTGAAAGCGCTTCCCAGTTTGGGCGAATTAAAGGTGGGAGCAACTACAATACTATTTATTTCCAGTTCGAGTTTTAGCGCATCGCGAGATGCATATAGGTCGGATTTGCAACTGACTCATTTATCGCCCATTATGAGTAATGATGAATAATACTATGCTGCTTTCAACGAGAAATTTCGTATATCGTGCCAGAGTTAAGGCTGTTTGTGATGCATCTGATGAATCGGATGGCATGAGCACCATGAGTATCGACTCCTCATTCAATCTTCAAATTGAAGCGATAAATTGTACCAACGCTGAATTTGCTAAACGCTTTTTTGCCATTCACGGAGAAGGGCATTTGGAGGGCGATGAATGGTTGGTGTTGTACGTCAACTCTCTTGACGTTAAGGCGGGAGACAATATAGAAATCCGTAGCGATGTCGCGTTTAATGCGATGATCGAGAATATGATAAGCGAAGCTGAGCGGTCTTTAGAAAAAGTCTACCTCGATGCAATACGCAACTTGGAGAAAGTGAATCGTTTTTGACGATGTAAGAGACCCTATAAATACGATCAAGGCATCAGGATCCAAAAAGGGATTGGCGCGAACCGATCCCTTTTGTATTCTGGTTTATTCTAACTTACGCCATTGTTGCAAGTTGGCTTTGCGCTTCTGAAATGCCTTTTTCAGCTGCATCTTCACCCATGTTTAGCGCTTCTGCGTAAACAAATTCCACATCAGTGATTCCTACAAAACCCAGCACAGTGCGTAGGTATGGCGTAACGTTGTCAGTTGGTGAATCTTTATGAATACCACCACGAGTCGTTACTACAATCGCCTTTTTACCTTCAATCAAACCTTGAACGCCGTTTTCTGTGTATTTGAATGTCACGCCTGCACGAGCAATCAAATCAATCCAGTTTTTAAGCTGAGTCGGGATGGTGAAGTTGTACATTGGAGCGGCAATAACCAAAGTGTCTGCGGCCTTTACTTCTTCAATAAGGGTGTCAGACAAGTCGACCACCGCTTGCTGTTCTTGTGAAAGATCTTCCGTAGCGCGCAGTGCAGTCGCAACGGCGAAGTCCAAAACAGGTAGCGGGTTTGCAGCCAAATCACGAACAGTAAGCTTGTCTTGGTCTACATTTTTGATGAAGTCTTCAACCAATTTGTTTGATTGAGAGTAATCGCCAAGGATGCTTGATTTTAGAGCTAGTACACGAGACATAATGGTTATTCCTTAAATAAGTGCTTTCGACTATGGGAGCCATTATAAGCAACGTAAGTGAGTTCAAAAGCCTAGCGATTCGCTGAACATGTTCGAAAAAATTGAATGAGCTTTCGGTTATCTTGTTACAGATCTTGTGTGATACAATCCGCGCAGTTTTTGTAATGAAAAGAATAGGAAACGCTTTGACTTCGTCACAGCCCCCAAAAAAGAATCTAGCTGAAGAGCAAGCGACACCGTCAAATGGTGCGCAAAAAGCGACAGCGAAACAAGCTCAAACACCTCAGGCTCAAGTGAATAGCGCGGCATCTCTGCGTAAAGCGCTGAATCAGTGCATGATGCGCGACCGTTTCCGCTTGAGTAAACGTATTTCTGGTGCAAGCAAAATTAAGAAGGACGCAGCGCGTAATGCTGTGTTCGACGAAATCGCATTAGACATCGCAAAATCCATGATGGTTGCAGAGCAGCGCAGCAACTACAAACCAACGATTGAATACCCAGAAATCCTGCCTGTAAGCCAAAAACGCGACGATATTGCGAAAGCGATCGCAGAAAACCAAGTGGTTATCGTCGCGGGTGAAACCGGTTCTGGTAAAACCACTCAGCTACCAAAAATCTGTGCTGAGCTTGGTCGCGGTAAATTTGGTCTGATTGGCCATACTCAGCCTCGTCGTCTTGCAGCGCGTTCGGTTGCTAACCGTATTGCCGAAGAGATGGAAACCAAGCTTGGTGAGTTTGTTGGTTACAAGGTTCGATTCAACGATCAGATCTCTGAAAATACCCAAATCAAATTGATGACGGACGGTATCTTGTTGGCTGAAATTCAGCGTGACCGTTTCTTGAATCAATACGACACCATCATTATCGATGAAGCGCACGAGCGCAGCCTCAACATCGATTTCATCTTGGGTTACTTGAAAGAGTTGCTGCCACGTCGTCCTGATTTGAAAGTGATCATCACGTCGGCAACCATCGACCCAGAACTCTTCTCAAAACACTTCAACAATGCACCAATCATTGAAGTATCGGGTCGTACTTACCCGGTAGAAACACGTTACCGCCCACTAAGCGGTGATGACGACAATGATCGTGACCAGCTTGAAGGCATCTTCGAAGCGGTAGATGAACTGTGCGATGAAGGTTTAGGTGACATCCTGATTTTCATGAACGGTGAACGTGAAATCCGTGATACCGCAGATGCATTGTCCAAACGTAATCTGAAGAGCACGGAAATTGTGCCGCTTTACGCGCGTTTGTCGGCAGGTGAGCAGAATAAGATTTTCCAACCTCACACTGGTCGCCGAATTGTACTGGCAACCAACGTAGCAGAAACCTCGCTAACCGTTCCGGGTATTAAATATGTTATCGACCCGGGCACGGCGCGTATCAGTCGATACAGTTACCGTACTAAGGTTCAGCGTCTTCCAATCGAGCCAGTTTCTCAGGCGAGTGCGAACCAGCGTAAAGGTCGTTGTGGTCGTGTGGAAGAGGGTATCTGTATTCGTCTGTACTCAGAGGAAGATTTTGAGTCACGCCCAGAGTTTACTGATCCTGAAATCCTGCGTACCAATCTAGCGTCGGTTATCTTGCAAATGACGGCACTTGGTTTGGGTGATATTCAAGCGTTTCCGTTTGTGGAAGCACCGGATAAACGTAACATCCAAGACGGCGTGCGTTTGCTGGAAGAGCTTGGTGCGATTAACTCTGAGGTAAAAGACCCGAAAAAGCGCCTGACTTCCATTGGTCGCCAATTAGCGCGTTTGCCAATCGATCCGCGCTTGGCGCGTATGGTATTGGAAGCGCCAAAATATGGTGCGCTTAAAGAAGTGATGATCATTGCAGCGGCCTTGTCGATTCAAGATCCACGCGAACGTCCTTCAGATAAACAACAATCGTCAGACGATAAACATCGTCGCTTCTTCCATGAAGAGTCGGACTTCCTGACATTTGTGAATTTGTGGGAATACATCCAAAAGCAGCAAAAAGCCTTGTCTAGCAATCAGTTCCGCAAACAGTGTAAGCAAGACTATTTGAACTACTTGCGCGTTCGCGAGTGGCAAGATGTGTACTTCCAAATTCATCAGTCGATGCGTGAGATGGAGTTCAAGCTTAACGACGAGCCCGCTTCTTACCATGGCGTACACAGTGCCATTTTGGTTGGTTTGCTGTCGCACATCGGCATGAAAGACCAAGAAAAGAATGAATATCAAGGCGCTCGTAATGCTCGCTTTCATATCTTCCCGGCATCAGGGCTGTTCAAGAAGCAACCTAAGTGGATCATGTCGGCTGAGCTGGTGGAAACCTCAAAACTTTGGGGTCGCATCATCGCCAAGATTCAACCAGAGTGGATCGAGCCATTAGCCAAGCACCTTATCAAGCGCAGTTACAGCGAACCGCATTGGTCGAAGAAACGCGCGGCGGTGATGGCGCACGAAAAAGTCATGCTTTACGGCGTACCAATCGTACCGAAACGTTTGGTGAACTACGGCAGTATCGATCCTACCGTTAGCCGCGAAATCTTTATTCGTAGTGCATTGGTTGAAGGTGAGTGGGAAACCAAACACGCGTTCTTTAAGCAAAACCGTAAGCTTTTGCAAGAAGTGGAAGAGCTTGAACACAAATCTCGTCGTCGTGACATCTTGGTGGATGATGATGAGCTGTTTGATTTTTATGACCAACGCGTTGGTACCGAAGTGGTGTCTGGTAAGCATTTCGATACATGGTGGAAAAAGGCATCGAAAGAAAATCCGGAACTGCTGAACTTTGAAAAAGAGATGCTGTTCAAGGGTGATGCTAGTCATGTCACCGATTTGGATTACCCGAACTTCTGGCATCAGAATGGTTTGAAGCTCAAGTTGAGTTACCAGTTTGAACCGGGTGATGATAGTGACGGTGTAACCGTACACTTGCCGTTGCCGATTTTAAACCAAGTCGAGCCAGCAGGTTTTGACTGGCAGATCCCGGGTTTACGCCATGAGCTTGTGGTGAGCTTGATTAAGTCTCTGCCGAAGACAATTCGTAAGAACTTTGTGCCTGCACCGAACTATGCGGATGCGTTTTTAGCACGCGTAACACCAATGGAGGCGCCGCTGCTGGACTCGCTAGAAAAAGAACTGCGCCGTATGACGGGCGTAGAAGTGCTGCGTGAAGATTGGAACTTAGAACAAGTGCCTGAGCACTTGAAAGTTACGTTCCGCGCGGTTGATCATCGAAATCGCAAGCTGAAGGAAAACAAAGATCTTCATGAACTGAAAGAAAGCTTGAAAGACAAAGTTCAAGAAACGCTTTCCAAAGTTGCGGATGACGATATCGAACAGCAAGGTCTGCATACGTGGAGTTTTGGAGAATTGCCGAAAGTGTATCAACAAAAACGTGGCGGCTACGATGTAAAAGCGTATCCGGCGCTTGTTGATACCAAAGACAGCGTTGAAATCAAACTCTACGAAACCGAATTTGAGCAGATCACCGCAATGCGCGCTGGCCAGCGTCGTTTGATTTTGTTGAATGTACCGTCTCCAATTAAATATTTGCACGCTAACTTACCGAACAAATCGAAGTTGGGGTTGTATTTTAACCCTTACGGCAAGGTGCTTGATCTGATAGATGACTGCATTGCCTGCGGTGTCGATAAGCTTATTGAAGAGCAGGGTGGTTTAGTTTGGGAGCCAGAGAAGTTCGAAGCGTTGAAAGAACACGTTCGTGCTGAATTGGGTGACACCGTTGTAGAGATCGCTCAACAGGTTGAGACTATTCTGACCACGGCGTTTAGCATCAATAAGAAGCTAAAAGGCAAGATCGACTTCACAATGGCGTTTGCTCTGTCCGATATCAAAGCACAAATTGAAGGCTTGATCTTCAAAGGCTTTGCAACGGAATGTGGCTGGAAGCGCTTGCCGGATATTCTTCGCTACATGCGCGCGATAGAGCGCCGTATGGAGAAGTTGCCAATCGATCCAAACAAAGATCGTTTACATATGCTGAAGATTGAATCTGTGACTCAAGACTATAAAGAGTTGCTGAACAAGATCCCGAAAGGTGTGGCCATTCCTGAAAATGTAAAAGAAGTGCGTTGGATGATTGAAGAACTTCGCGTGAGTTACTTTGCTCAACAATTAGGCACTCCTTATCCTGTTTCTGATAAACGAGTCAAAAACGCGATTGATGCTTGCTAATCAACCAGTAAAATAGTGTCAGATTTGTAATTATCGCTTAAGAAGTTGCTGGTACACTAATTGCTAGTAACTCAATAAGCATTATTTTTTAGTTCCGGGAGGCAATAGTTCGCCTCCCTTTATTTGTAGTACCAACGACTGAGTTATGCAGACGTGGGAATAATAAAGAGTAAAGGTAGATGATGAAAAAAACTCTATTAGCAGTGGCGCTACTTGGCGCATCTTCTGCGGCAATGGCGGATTCTTGGATTTACGGTGGTGCAACAGTAGGTCAGTCTGACTACAAAGGTGAAACGGACACATCATACTCTGTTCACGTTGGTACAGGCATTCTACCTATCATTGGTGTTGAAGCTGGTGTAACACAACACGGTGAGTTCAACGTAAATGGTCAAGACACTAAGCTAACTTCTTACTACGCAGCACTTAAGCCAAGCATCGACTTCGGTCCGCTACACGTGTACGCAAAAGGTGGTTTCCATCAGTGGGACAAAAAAGTGAAAGGCGGCAAAGACGATGACGATTTGGACCTAATGTACGGTGTGGGTGCTGAGTACTTCATTTTTGGCCCAATGTCTGTTGGTGCTAGCTACATGAACTACACTGCTGGCAAAGACGATATCAGCACGTTCTCTGTTAACGCAACACTACATTTCCTATAAGCGTCAAGCTTTCTAACACCATATGAAACACACCGGCTTTATGTCGGTGTTTTTTTGTCTGGAAGTCACAAAACAAAAGTTGAACATAAATTATTCACTTTTAGAGTCTTAAAATGCCTATGCTTTCCAATATATAGTGGCGATTAAATGCGCATATTTGCGTAATGTTTCGCTTAGGAATCGATCAGGAAGGGATAGTATGAAAAAAACACTCTCGTTATTCGCTCTAACGTTGTGCTCAACGTCAGCAATGGCTGACTCTTGGATTTACGCTGGTGGTCAAATTGGTCAGTCCGATATCGACAGCGAAAATGATACAACTTATGGTATTCATGTCGGTACTGGTATTTTGCCATTCATTGGCATTGAAGCAGGCTACTTTAACCACGGCAAAGTGGATTTATCTTTGAGTGGCAGCAGGGGTAGTGCTGATTTTGATTCATTCTATTTAGCGGCGAAACCTAGTATCGACTTCGGCCCGTTACACGTTTACGCAAAAGGCGGCATCAATGCATTCAACGTTGATTATGACGGCGGACTGAGAAACTTAGACAAAGATGATGGCGTCTCTTACATGTATGGTGTTGGTGCCGAATACTTCTTGCTTGACAATGTGTCTGTGGGCGCGAGTTATCAAGCGTTTGGCGTGGATATTGAAGGCGATAGCGATACCGTTAGCAGCGTAACAGGGAACATCACCTTCCATTTCTTATAACGCTCGCTGGATGAAAGGTTTGCTGATTTGGTTTCGTCGTTAATTGTGAAACCAAATCAGCGCAGGTCTTCTCTATTTGCGCTGTGACTGGCTATGAACTTAAGTCTTTCTTGTGTCTTTTCTAGTCTACAACCTACGACAAAATCAATCGTTAGACCTCATAATTTTTGTGTTGATATTATTTTCCCTTCATCTGTCTCGAATTGAGCTTAAAATGCAATAAATCACGACTTTTTGCAAAAATATGTGATTGCTGCTAAAATTTGTCCCGCTTTAAAACTTTAGAGTTCAAATTAATGGAGGGCGGTATTGGAGTTCTTCTCACCTGAGGGGCGTTTCAAATTCACGTTAAATTTGTATTTATGGATAATGCATTTAAAAAATATAGTATTGATACAACCGATTATCAGGTTGGACAGGATAACGTTCAAAAGTGGGGATTCGATATACATAACCCGGTTTTTGGCATTAGTGCGGGGCTCGTTGTTTTCTGTCTGATTTCACTTCTTCTTGTTGAGCCAACCACTGCTCGTGACGTATTAAACGGTCTAAAAAACGGAATTATCGAACAGTTTGATGCGTTTTTTATGTGGTCGACAAACTTCTTCTTATTGTTCGCCGTTGCTCTTCTTTTTTCTCCGCTAGGTAAAATCCGCTTAGGTGGCAAAGAAGCAACGCCGGATCACTCAACCGTTTCTTGGTTGTCGATGCTTTTCGCCGCGGGTATGGGTATTGGTCTTCTGTTCTGGAGTGTGGCTGAGCCGACCGCGTATTTCACTGATTGGTGGGGAATGCCACTTAACGCAGTACCATACACCGAAGAAGCAAAATCCCTTGCGATGGGTGCCACTATGTTCCACTGGGGTGTGCATGGTTGGAGTATTTACGCACTCGTTGCACTAGCATTAGCGTTTTTTGCCTTTAACAAAGGTTTACCACTTTCATTGCGCGCGGCGTTCTATCCAATTTTTGGTGACCGTGCATGGGGTTGGTTAGGTCACGTTATTGATATCCTTGCCGTTTTGTCGACGCTATTTGGTCTTGCAACGTCGCTAGGTCTAGGTGCTCAGCAGGCGACCAGTGGTATTAACCATGTCTTTGGTCTAGAAGGCGGCATTGGTACACAAATGATTGTGATCACCTTCGTTACCTTTATCGCGGTGTTATCAGTGATTCGTGGCATTGATGGTGGTGTTAAGCTACTGAGTAACGTCAATATGGTGGTTGCGTTTGCGCTGCTTATTTTCATTACCTTCATCACGTTTGATACGGCGTGGAGCTCGCTACGCGACACAACAATGGCTTACATTGAAAATATTATTCCATTGAGTAACCCTCACGGTCGTGAAGATGAAACTTGGATGCACGGCTGGACGGTATTCTACTGGGCTTGGTGGGTATCTTGGTCACCGTTTGTTGGTATGTTTATCGCGCGTGTGTCTAAAGGTCGTACGGTTCGAGAATTCTTATTCGCAGTCATCGTTATTCCTACAGTTGTTACTTTGATTTGGATGTCTGTGTTTGGTGGTATCGCGCTTGACCAAGTGGTGAATAAAGTTGGTGAGCTAGGTGCAAATGGCCTAACTGATATTTCATTGACTCTGTTCCATGTTTACGATGCGCTTCCGTATAGCTCAGTGATTTCAATGCTTTCTATCGTGCTGATTCTGGTATTCTTTATTACATCGTCAGACTCTGGCTCGCTGGTTATCGATAGTATTACCGCCGGTGGTAAGATTGATGCACCAGTACCGCAACGCATTTTCTGGGCGTGTATTGAAGGTGCAATTGCAGCCGTAATGCTTTGGGTTGGTGGTAAAGAAGCCCTGCAAGCATTGCAATCAGGCGTTGTTGCAACAGGATTACCGTTTACTTTTGTTCTGCTGTTGATGTGTGTCAGTTTGGTGAAAGGGTTAAGAACTGAACTGCCAGCTTACAAATAAATACAACGCGATCCATGATTGAGTTTAAATGCCGAGCCTTATGTGCTCGGCATTTTTTATTTCTACTTTTCTTTTCCAATAATTTCGTTACAGTTTAGGCTTATTTCCACCTCATTAAACTGCATTATGTCACTGGCTAAACTCATTCTTATTCGTGGACTTCCGGGTTCAGGTAAAACAACCTTAGCAAAACAACTGGCAATAGAGCTTGGTGCTAAGCATTTTGAAGCTGACATGTATTTTGAAAATGATGAAGGTGATTATCACTTTGAACCGGTTCAATTACCTCAAGCGCATGAGTGGTGTTTTCAGCAAACTAGAAAGTGGTTGAACAAAGGGAAAGTCGTGATTGTGAGCAATACGTTTGTTCGACATTGGGAGATGAAGCGTTACATGGACTACTGCATGAAGAAGCGCATCGAGGTGGAAATTAAAGTGTGTCACGGAGCGTATCAAAGCATTCATGACGTGCCACCAGCGACGATAGAAAAGATGCGCCGCCAGTGGCAAGAGTGACTGTTACCAGAACCGGAAGCTATTGACCTCGTCCGTCAATCATCACAACGAATGTTTTGCTCATGATTGAAAGGTCCATTGAAATCCAAGAGTAAAACGAACCTAAGCTTAGTGCGTAACTGTGGTCAAACCCAACTTTGCGTCTTACATCTTCAATGCATGCATCATAGCCTTGGTTAACCTGAGCTAAGCCTGTGATACCTGGTAACACGCCATATGTGCGCTCTACAAAATAGGGGATTTCATCTTCCAATTTCTGGTAGAAAGCTGGGCGTTCTGGGCGCGGCCCAATCATCGACATTTCACCTCTCAACACATTAAACAGTTGAGGTAGTTCATCTAAACGCGTTTTGCGTAAAAAGCGTCCTACTGGCGTGATGCGGGGATCATTTTCAGTTGCCCATACTGCGCCAGAGCGTTGCTCTGCATCAATATACATGGTGCGAAACTTCATGATTTGAAAAAGATCCATTTTTTCTGGTGTACAGCGCCCAACACGCAGTTGACGATAGATCACTGGGCCTTTCGATGTGACTTTTATAGCTAGCGCGATAAATGGGAATAGCGGTGCAGTGACGAGCAAAATAAACATTGCAACCAGTACATCAAACGTTCTTTTCGCGTGGCATACATTTGAATCGTAGCGTGAGTTTTTCATGATGCTTTCCTTATTGGTTGACGCGTTTCCAACGTCCATTTTCCATTCCGAGTAAATACTTCATACCGCCGATAAAGTTAGCGAGATGACCAATGACGATGTAGCTAATCAGCTTAAAAGGTTTAATTGTGTTAAGTGCTGGCATCAAGTAAGTGATAAGCGCGATGCTATAAATGCCAACTTGAGCGAACAGCATTACTTGAAACAGCGGATTGTGTGCCAGTAGTAGTGAGCAAATAAAGCAAACAATCATCAAATAGGGTGTTGCTAAGCGCAGAACCTTTCCCGATAGAAATGCAAAGGCAGTGCCACGATAACGAGGTAGCAGTAATTGCTTTAATTGCATGAGCTGCTGCATGTTACCTGCTGAAATTCTTAGGCGCCGCTTGAAATCTGCGTTGTCTGAGCTCTGTTCTAGTTCAAGAGCCAGCATGTTTGGCTCGTAAATAGCGCTATAGCCTCGCAAAACGATTCTCATAGGGAGAATAAAGTCGTCATTAATGGTGCTAACTTCCAGTGGTTCAAATAAGTGAGTTCTGAAAGTGTAAAACGCACCGTGGGAACCAATCGTTGAACCTAACAAGGATTCTTGGTGCTTTACTCGAGACTGGTATTGCCAATACGCCGCTTCACCTTGGTTATTAGTGCTCATTATTTGATATGTTGCGTTAACCACTCCAACGTTCTCATTTTGATAATGCTGACTAGCTAGCAACAGAGAATCGCAAGAAATCAATGCCGACGTGTCACTCAGTGCGGTAATGTCCGAGCTAACATGACGCATTTCTTCGTTGAGTAGGGCAACTTTACCGCGATTGATTTGGTGATCATTAATAATGAACAGAGTATCAGAGCAGATTGCTTCTTGAATTGTCGCTTGAGCAATCTCGGCTGTGTTATCTGTGCAGCCATCACATGCGATCACTACTCTTAACTTATCCCTTGGGTAATCTAGGCTCGCAAGGTTACGGATCTTCTCTGCTATCCATTGTTCTTCATTGTAGGCGGGCACGATGACAGTAATAGAGGGTAGCTGGCTGTCTGTTTTGGAGGCTTTGTAAGCTCGCTCTACAAATGGTGCTTTGGTTTCGTCTTGCTGTTTTAAAGGAAGCCACTTAAGGAGCAGTGGATACCCAACGTGATGATAGACAATCAAAAACGCGGATAAACCAAACCCTATAATCCAAAGTAAATCATTCATAGCTAGCCTCCTTGGCCAAACGTGAGTAGCGACTCACCATGTCTCTGATATCAAAGTGTTTGAGAATAAAAGTTCGAGGAGAATGGTGTGATGATTCCAGTTGCTGTGATAACGCTTCGGCCAACGAAAACACGCGATTTGCTTCAACCAGTGTGCTGTTGTTCGGACAGAGCGTCTCTTTCACGCCGCCAACATCCGTCGCGACGCAAGGAATGTCACATGCTTGAGCCTCGAGGGTTGAGAGAGGAAAGCCCTCTTGAAGTGATGGTAAGCAAAACAAGTCTAGGCTTTGGTAAAAGCTGGGCATATCGTCCACCAAACCTAAAAAGGTTACTCGATCTTCAAGTTTTAACGTTCTAACTTGTGCTTCCAATTGAGTTCGCTGAGAACCATCACCGGCTATTGCTAGGTGTGTGTTTGGCGCAAGATGAGAGAAGGCTTCGATAAGCACTTTATGGCCTTTAACTGCTTCTAGACGCCCGGCAACGCCAATCACGATTTTGTCGGTTGGAAGTTCAAACAAGTGTCTTGTTGCCGTTTGGTCACCGCTTTTAAACTTCTGACAGTCAATCCCGTTATGGATAGTACAAACTTTGCGATACTTTAACTTAGTCTGTATTTGATGGGCGACAAAGTTAGCATCGGCAACTACTTGCGGGCGAATCATCGTTAGCAAAAGGGACTGTAGTCGAGCTGATTTTTTGTTATTAAGGTGCCATGCGTCGTGCTCGGTATGAATCACTACAGGTACGTGCGCTAAACGTGCAGCAATACCACCATACAGAAGTGGGCCGATATGATGGGTGTGGACCACGTCTGGTCGCATTCTTTTTATCATTGAAGTCAGCGTAGCGATGGTCTTCCCGCTGAATCCAGGTCTTTTATTAAGAAAGTGTAGTTGACCTTGGTAGGGCAACAGTTTTTGCCAGCCTTGTAGTGCATGTTCTTTGCTTCCTTCTAAGCTCACGACAAAAACGGAATGGTTGGGCTGCGCAAAACGAAGCATTTCTAGTACGAGCGTTTCTAAACCGCCAGGAGCTAAGTGTTGCACGACGTGTAATATCACTTTTTTGCTGTGCTTAGTGTTATTGTGTTTTTGTCTGAATTCCATTTTCAAACCCTCGTTGAGTTCGTTGTTTATTTAGGAATTGCAGACTGCGTGCCAAAAAATTAATCATTTAAAAACAATAAGTTAATATTGATGCTTGTGAGGCTTTATGTTTATTCTCAATTTGAGATTCATATTAGTGGACATGCTATGAGGCTGTATAAGGCAGTAGTAAAAGAAAAGCACTCGCAGACCGAGTGCTTGTAAATGAGTTCTTATGGCGGTTAGTTTCCGTACACTACGTTAGGTAAAGTGGTGATGACAGGAACACCAAGGTGTTTTTCTAATGCTCTTTTAGAGCGGATAGAGTTATCGGCTAACTCAAGTATCGTCGCTAATCCAATGCCTAAACCAGCGCCACCAATAAATCCTAAAATGACAAATACAAAACTAGGTAAGTTAGTTGGAATCGTTGGCGTGAACGGTTCATCAATGATTTTTACGCGCTTATTCTCTTCAAACTCTCCCAAAGAACCCGTTAGTTGGGCCATCTCATAGCGTTCGACGAGTTCATCATACATTTCTCTCTTCACTGCGACGTCACGAGCTAAGCGGTTGATTTCTGTTGCTGTGCTCCCAAATTGGTGCGCATTTCGCTCTAATTCTTGGATCATGTCTCGCAAGCTGTTGGTTTCTTCCGTAAGTGCTTCAAAACGTCCGCGCATCATTTGTAATTGATGTAGTTGGGAGACAAGTAGAGGCTGTGCTTCGCCAAGACTGTTTACTGTGGTATTGCTCGCGATATCCCATAGTTGAGCACTGTTTAGTTCTGGTTGTTTAGAGTTCAAGAGTACCGAGCGTTCCTGCTCCAACCGGTTTAATTCTCGCAACTTACCTTGCACTAAACTATGCGCCTCTGTGTATTTAGCTCGAAGCAGGGTAAGTTCACTACGAATGTCGATGATTTGCTCTTCCAGTTTACCGATAACCGGGTTCGTTTTGGATAGTTGTTGATCCAAACTGCCTAGACTTCGTGAAACACCAGCAAGCTCCGCCTCCTTTTCGGCTAGCGTTTGTTTGAGGCTAGCAAGGCGAGTAAGGCTTTGAGCTTGCATTTCGGGTGTCGCGTCTGAGTAAGTATTTTTATACTCTGCAAAAGCTTGTTCAGCCTTGTCTAGTTCTTCCCTGCGTTTGTTGATATGGATAGTCAAAAAATGACTCGAATCTTTAATCGAAGAACGCTCAGGAGCCAAAAGCTGTTCGACAAAATGCTCTCTGACAGACAGCAGCATCGACTCCATTCCTTCTGATTTACCACTTTGCAATTGAATTTGAATGAAGTCTTTACCGAGTGGCTGAACAGACAGGCGCGACGCGAGATCTTTTATGATGAACTCTTGCTCTTTTGCACTCATCTCGTCATTGATCAACGATTGTTCTTTTGCGACTGAATACAAAACGTGTCGGCTTTTTAGCAGAGTACTGAGTGCGCTCAATCGGTCTTTCAGCATTGTTGAGACGGCAAGGTCTTGAAGGAACGGGTTCATTTTCGCTGTCTCTTGAATAAGCATGCTGGTATGAGCAACATAAGTCGTCGGAACCAGTTTACTTACGATGAAACCCAGCACCGGCAAGACAAGCATAGGAATAACGATCATGTAGCGACGTCTCCAAGCTCCATGTAACAGTACGCTGAGGTTTTCTCTTAAATCGTTCATAGCGCCCTCACTAATTTATCAACTTGGTTGGCTCTTGCTTCCCAGCTTTGCTGTTGAACATATTGCTTTGAGTTTGCCGGGGGTGGGATCAGGTGATCGAGACTGGCGCATACATCTTCGACATTTTGAACTATGTGGAGCATATGCTTGTACGGCATTAATGCAGGAAACGACGTGCTAACAACGGGGGTTCCCGTTGCCAAATACTCAAGAAGCTTGAGGGGGTTACACGCTTTGATTTGAGCGTTATTAACAAAGGGCAACCAACTGGCATCCCAGTGTTGGGAGTAACGTGGCAGAGTGTGATGCGCTCTCGGGCCCAGGTAGTATACGTTGCATCTTTGTGGAAGTGGATTATCACTGAACTCGTTAGGGCCGATGAACACGAGATCCCAGTCAGGCGCTTGGTCTGCGACTTGGGCAATTAAGTCGTAATCTAACCATTCAGACAAACTGCCATAAAAGCCCAGCACTTTGCGACCATTATTAGGAAAATCTTCAGCCTTAGGTGCTGGCTCAGAAAACAGACTAAAGTCGACACCATGAGGCAAAGTGACGGTTTTACCAGATGGAAATTTGGTGGAGAGTGTTTCGCTTGCCGTAAAGATAACGCTGGCCGCATTAACAAGAGTACGTTCGTGCTTGGCCACCGTGTCGTGGTCAACACCAGCTAAAGCGCTAAAGTCATCGCCACAATAGTAAATCAGTCCACGTGGGTTCATTTCTGCACAAAGATCGGCAGCAGTCGGGAGCGACGTCCAAAATACAGGCTTATCAAAACCAAGAGCTTGTAATTGTTTATTGAGTTGGTGTTTCATCATCTTAGCGGCCACTTTTCTTGCTAATGCAGAACTAGGGGCAGGAATGGTGAGCAAGTTGATGATGTGAATGTTTGGGTTTGTTTCAGAGTCCAATGTTGGCTTGTGTGAGCCTACGTTATGAAATACACGAGTGAGTTTGTTTAACGCACGTTGTATGTCTTTAGAATCCAGCTTAGGTTGACGAAGGCCAATGGAGTTCACCCAAAGGATGCGATGGTTCGCTGCTAGTCGCTTGACAATATGCTGAGTGGAAGAGGGTAACCCACCAAAATCTTCTCCAAATACTACGATGTCTGTCATGTGGCTCTCCTTGAGTCTTGGTTATTTGATTACTAATTAAGTGAGTAATCACAATGCGTGCCAAGGAATTAGCCATTTTAAAACAGTGAGTTATGGGTTTTGTTTATGTTTGAAACTAGGATTTCTCATTTTGACAGTCACTTTGAACAATTCGGCTAACGACAACTGTTAATGCCGCTAGAATGTAAATTGGCCAGGTGAAACCTTGAGTCAGAAAAGTGCCTGATACGATGGTACCGATAAGCCCACTTAACACGGCGTTTGCTCCTACAGAGAGGGTGTAATCTGATTTTGGTGTCAACAATGAGATGGAATGCAAAGAGGTGCGGATCAATGACACAATTAAAGTAATGAACACCGCGAGCCCGACAAAACCCGTTTCTGCTAACACGCCAAACCAAGTGCTATGGACGGCGTGGTTGATACCATCCCAGTGTGGGCTGTAGAAATAGTAATTAAAGTAGAAGTTATCTAGACCTACGCCAGTCAACGGGTGATGCAGCGCCATTTTAAATGCCGCTTCCCACGCATAAAGTCGCCCCATCGCAGAGGCATCTATACCATCCTCAGCGGCTCCCCCCGATTCTCGTCCTGAAATACCAGCGAATGCGTAGAGTACGATCGCTGCGATAGCGCCTAATACCAAGACTAATGTTTTGCTTTTGATGTGTTTAAAAGCAAAGTAGGCAAATACAGACAGTGAACCTAGTAACCCCCCGCGGCTCTGCGTCTCAATGATCGCAAAGAACAAAACCAAACAGGTGATAAGGGCAAAGAGCCTGAGATGCTTGGGGGAATGCTTCTCCATCAATTGACTAACGGTAAAGGCAAGGGGAAACATCAGCACTAGTGCCAAATCGTTAGGATCGCCAAGTACTGAACCTATGGATCGTCCTATCGACACGCGCGTCCCTTCAACCAAATCAATGCCATTCGCAGCGTTTTGTAATGCCACTAAGCCAATCAATAATCCGGCGAAAATAATTGCTTTTGACATCTGTGCGAGCTGTGAAGGTTTAGTAATAAGCCAGGTGATGGCCAACGTCATAATGATGATTTTCCAATAGGTGTTTTTGAACACCGTTATTGCGATATCACGACTGGAAGCGAATATGATTCCGATGATCACCAGACCCCAAAATATACACAGCCACTTTAATGAAGGGTGCCAAAAAGCTGTAATCTGGCGGCTTATAAGAAGGTGAAAAGCGAGTGCGGCGAGTGCCCCCAATGATAACAGTAATGGGATCTTGAAGTTATAGATAACAGGAAAGGCTTCGTGAATACGAAAGAATGAAAAAATAACGAACAGTGTGACAAGCCAAAACGTTTGATTGAGAACAAACAGTAACGCGAGTGGTGCGAAACACAACGCAACAATCAAAATGGGATGAGGCATAACAATCCAAAGCAGGCCGATACAGACTGTAATCGTCAGTGCTGCGATGGACTGTTTTGTTCTCACCTTGGTTTCATTCATAACGAGTATCTCTTCACCTGTCCACGCCGTTTCACTATGTATCGAGTGAGAGCATTGAGCGTCTCTTTACTCATGTAGCGAGTGGCTATCCCTGCCAGCAAACTGCATGTCAAAATGCAAATTGCGATGGCGATTCCTATTGATTGTGAAGAGTGAAGCAGGAACAGTGCCACACCGGATATAATCTGTAATAAAACCATCAGACTGAGGTGAAAAGGCAACGTCATACATTGTTGGCCTACTACATAAGTCAGGCCCAACTTACACAGTTGTGCGTAATAAAGCGCAATGAACACCCCATAAATACCCAGAGAAGATAAGCCAAACAGCAAAGCAATCGCAACGCACGCAGAGACGACATTTATACCCAGTAGCCAGCGAGTACGACGCTTGTACAAAATGGAGATGTTAATCAACTCACTCCATTCTTTTAACATGGCGATAGGTAGCAAGAATAAGCTGAATAGTACCGCCTCATGATAGGTTTCTGGCAGTAAGTAGGTGATCATCACCATTGCTAATGTGCCGACCACTACACTCAAACCTGTAATGTAAATCATACCTAAGTGTGTGATGCGCACTGCTTCAGTGCACTTGCGCCCTTCTAAGTAGTTAAATCGACGTGGCATCCACCACATGCCAAACGGCTGCACTAAAATACACATGCCCACTGCAAATTTTACCGCTATCGCGTAAATCCCTAACGTCGCAAGAGAAGTGTTGGCACCAATGAACCAGCGTTCAGCGCCATTGAGACAAAATGCTACTAAACCGGCCATCATCATTGGTAGGCAGTAGTTTAGGTATTGTTTTGCCAATGTCAGCTTAGGAAGGGTGACATTGTAACGGTTAACGATGTGCAGCCAAACAAATTGAGTAATAGCAGCCAACAAGCCCCCCCACAAAACAGAAATAACATGGGGATGAACAGACAGCGCCGCGACGATAAAAATGACCTGAAAAATGGTGGTAGTGACCATGACGTTAAGCAGTGTTCTTGCTTTGTCGTCTTGTGTTCTTAACCAGGCAGTGCCGATTGCAATACTGCCTTCTAGAACGATGGCAAACATAACAATAGCAAATTCGACTCGCGTAAAAGGCGCGGGAATGGGGGCGATTAAAATGATAGTGAGCAAGCTAAGAGCGACGACGCCAGCGATGAGTAAAGCAAGTGAGTACAGCTGGTTTAGTAGGCTTGTGCGCGTATTTTGATCCTTTTCAACGCCGACGAATCGATAAAGCGCTTCATGCAAAGCGAAACTGACAAACAAGGTCGTAACAACACCAAAGGTTGTTAGAAGCTCAAGCTTGCCCATTTGTTCTGGTGAGAGAAAGTGGGGCAATACAGGCAGCATGATTAGGCTGATGCTTTTATTGATCACTAAGGCGATAGCAAATAGCGTCATGTTGGTCATTGCTTTAGACATGATCATATCCTTTGATGTCTCGCGGTGTCTTGAGTGTGCAATCATTGTTGGTAGCAATTTCGGCAGCAAGGTGCTGGGCGATTGGCAAATAACAACGTTCGGCTGTGTATAGTTGAGAAACATTAAGTGCTTCGATACCCATCGTTACTTTCATCCACGGCGATTCATTCAAAAGGCGAATTGCGTTGTGTAGCGAAGCCACATTGTTAGGCGTGTATTTAATACAATTTCGGCCGTGAGTTAACACGCGGTCCCAATAACTATCATCATGTGGAATGACGACACACATACCTGCAGCGAGAGCCTCCAAAATAGATAACCCAAAAGGTTCGTTGATACTGGTGGAAACAAACACACCACACTGTGAACGCAATTCATCTAAGTTGTTTGGGCACTCATGCCATTCAACACCTTGTGTGTTGAAGTCCGGTGTTGAATATTCCACACCTGCCACGTTAGGTTTGATGTAACACACGGTGGATTTGATCTTTTTCGACTCATCAAGTGTTAAAGCATCAAGCAAAAGATCGATGTTCTTCCATTTTAGTAAGCTAGCTGCCCAGAAAACGCGGCTTGAAATCGGATTCGCTTGTTTTGGCCAGCGATCTTTCGATAATCCATTAACAAACGTAGATGTATTCAAACCACACCAATAGCGTTCGGTGGCTGGCTTCTCTGTTTTGAGGTAGGCCTGTAATGCTTCTACCATTGATTCGCGGGTGTTTGCCAAGTAGTAAATTGCCGATGCTTTTACTAAGCAGTAGCCAGCAGATCTCGATCGTCCAATAGGGCCATGAACCATCTGTACCACAGGCTTTTTGCTAATTAATCGTAGTAAGTACAAAGGCATATCATTACTTGGGCAAGATAGGCCCAAAAAGCTATCTATTTTTGGCAGCTTCATGCACGCGTAGAGAAGTTGGAGAAAGTAGTAAGCGTTCATCAACCAGTAGGTCAGTCCATGAGTCGAGTTAAATGGTGATGGTTTTATTTTTATAACTTGCACACGCGGTGTATCACTAAGCAGTGACGCCCAATGCTCTGGATTTGTAGTGAGTAGATAACCAATCATGTTCAGCTTATCGCACTGCTTAAGGAGCTCTGCATTCGCGATTTTGGATCCACCTTGCATTGGGATGGCGTCGAACATCAATACACGTTTCATGACCGGGCTCCTCAATTGATGCTCAACCAGCGTGAAAGAGGCTTCATGCAGTGAGTCATTGGCATTGGTGTAATGGCGTTGTTATTAAGTTCACCTTCGTAAATACGTTCAATAGCGTTGATAGATGCAGTCGTCGTTAAGTTCTGGCTAGCATGTAGGTAAGCGTTTTCCGCCAGCTTGTTTCTTAATGCCGCGTCTTGCATGACTTGTTGAATCGCGTTTAACAGGCTCGCCATTCCACTGTTCTGGTACAGCAATGCAGAGTGATTATGCTCGAACAACTCAGGAATGCCTCCCGTTTTAGGAGCCACGATAGGCAGTTGAGCTAAAGCCGCTTCCCCGAGCACGAGACCAAAGGCCTCTTCATAGGCGCCGCTAATAAAAGCGTCTGCATTACCACACATCCACTCTCCGGCATTGTGTTGCTCCCCGACAAAGTGCACTCGCTCTTGGATACCAAGATCCGCGGCAAGCTGTTGCAATGCTTCTCTTTCTTCGCCGTCACCAACAATAACAAGGTGAGGGTTGTTGTGGTGGTAGTTGTGCATGCGCATTGCGCGAATAAGGCGGTCGAACCCTTTGCGCTTAATCAGCGAACCCACCGACAGAAAGGTAAAGGCCTGTGATGGGATTCCGAGGCGATCTTTAATGTCGATGGGTGTATCCACGCCTTGAAGTGACACGCCGTTGTGTACGACATGAAGTTGGTTTTGTGGGTAGCCGTCCTGAAGAATTTCGCGTCCAACATCTTTGCTAACGCAAATCAATTTTGGAGAGAGGTGAAGTCCGAGAGAGAAGCGATCGCGCAATGTATAATGGCAATGAAGTTGCGTGACAAGTGGTATATGATTCATGCGAGCAGCCAAACACATCCATTGACAAGGGCCGCCGCTATTGACGTGTACCAAGTCGATGTTGTGCTTTTCGATCAATGCTGAGCCTTGTTTGATAAGGATATTCCACCCGCTAATATCCCAGCGTGGAGCGCTCCAACCACCAACCAAATTGAAGGATGAATGTTCCGCTTCAATTCCGAGCGAATGGCACTTATCGATTAATGGTTGGCAGTTTGACCATACGAATGGCTCAAACTTATTGCGGTCGATTCCTGAAATGAGATCCAGAAGCACCACTTCACTGCCGCGAATCCAATTATCACCATAATGAACATATAGAATGCGTTTTGGCGTAGTCATAAGTCACCTCTGTCTCATCATTAATCTGCGTTAACTGCTGAGCTGCAATAGAGATGCCAAAATATGCCATTAGTTTATATGATTGAATCTTATATGATATTTATGTTTGGAACTCATCATTCTCATATTGAGAACCAATATGGATTAGTGATCCGTTTCAATTTGATATTTTTGTAGCAATACGGGAATCACACTTTGCGCTGAGAAATCATCAATGATGGTTTGTCGAGCATTCTGGCGAATGAGTGATTGTTGCGCTTCACCAATCGACATCCAGTCATGAAGACATTTAGCAAGAGAGGGAATGTCTTCGACGATAAAACCATTTTTACCCGTTTGGATAATATCTGGAAGACGACCTACACGTAAGCTCATCACGGCAATGCCTCTCGACATGGCTTCAAGCGCCGCCATTGGAAGACCCTCATAACGAGAAGAGATAATAAGTACGCTGATATTTTCCCAAACACCTTCCATATCGGTTTGATGGCCGAAGAAAGTCACATTTGAAGGGGCAGTTTGATTAAGCGACTCTTTTTCTGGGCCATCACCGTACACACTAAACTGTAATGTTGGACAGACCCTCGCTACCTCAATAAATTGATCGGCGCCTTTTTCCTGACTCAATCGGCCGACAAAAGCGATTTCCTGATAGTTGAGTTGACTGTTGGGAATCGAAACAAAGTTATTCAGCAGTTCTGAAGAACAAAAAACTTTGCGCTGAATACTTGGACTGACAGCAAAGCAATGGTCAGATAGGCTGCCTGAGCTTCTATCAAGCCAATCGTATAGCCATAGCTTCCCTGAGGACGATTCACCAGCATGATAAGTTGAAATCAAACGAGGAAACGTTCGGGTGAGCAGTTTGGCGCAGCGCGACAAAATCGACGCTTTATAACCATGGGAGTGAACCACTGAGGGTTGGTGATTGGCGACGGCGCTTGTTAGGTGCTTAATTTTTAAAGCTTTATTGGGCTCGCCAGACAAATAGTTTAAGTAACTCACAGGGATCGCGGCTTCTTTTGCCTTCTGTACAATCTGAGCGGCTGGCGAATACTCAGTGGTTAGCACAACTCGAGCTTTGTTTCCAAAGGCGATTAATCCCCGAGCTAGCTCGATAACGTGACTTTCAATGCCGCCGAATAGACGGCTATCAAGCAAGATCCAAATTTCACCAATGGCAGGTTTATCAAGATTGTTCGAGATTAATTTCATCCGCTTCCCACGCTTGTTTTTTTCGGTAAACCGTAGATGGGCTTAACTCCAGCATGACAGCGGCGTTGAGGACGTTGCCATCACAGTACGCGATTGCGTTTTGAATTGCTTCACGCTCTACTTGCCACATAGGACGAATGGTTCCATCAGCGTTAAAGTACGGTGAGGTAGCAGCAGAGGACGGTGTACCAGGCAGCTCCGCTGCGGTAATCGACGGTTCGACCGCAGAAGGTGAAAGTTCCTCAGTATAAACAGGTGGTGGTGTGATTGGTGCAATGTTTGTTGACTCTTGAGCAACATGCGCAGGCGTCGTTGTTTTCGTCACTTTAGACTTTTTAGTAAGTTGAGCGGGTAGGTGGCTCACCGTGACTTTTTCGTCGTTATTAAGCACCACAATGTTACGTATGATGTTTTGTAGTTGCCTTACATTACCCGGCCATTCGTAATGCTTGATGATATGTTGAGCTTCACTGTCGATTGTTGAGAATTTCTTTTTGTCCTGTTTGGCGTAAGTGGTCAAGAAGTGCTTGGCAAGCGTGACGATGTCACTTCCTCGTTCACGTAATGGGGGCATATCGATAGGTATAACGTGCACACGGTAGTATAAGTCTTCACGAAAACGACCTTCTTCTACTTCTGTTAATGGATCTCGGTTAGTGGCACAAATGATTCTCACATCTACTTTCATTTCTCGAGTGCCACCAAGAGGGGTGTAAGTGCCCGTTTGTAGAAAACGGAGCAACTTCTTTTGCATCTCAAGTTCCATTTCACACAGCTCATCAAGAAAAAGCGTACCACCATGTGCCAGCGTCGCCGCACCTTTTCGATCTGTTGTTGCTCCAGTAAAGGCCCCTTTAACGTGACCAAAAATCTCACTTTCCATCAAATCTCGTGGAATAGCCCCACAGTTAATTGCAATAAAAGGCTTGTCTTTACGGTCGCTCTGGCGGTGGACGGCTTCAGCACAAACTTCTTTACCTGTGCCGCTTTCTCCCACAATAAACACACTGGCAGAAGTTGGCGCAACAGCATCAATGGTCTTGTATACCGCCTGCATCGGGAGGCTTGAACCGATGAATCCGTGATAGTTGTGGCGATCAAACTTGGACTGAATATTTTCCACCAAATCTTCCAATTTGGCGCGTTTGAGGTGCAATGCGACTGATGTTTTTAGGCGATCAGCGTTTATGGGCTTTTCTAAGAAATCTTCCGCACCTTTTTGAATTAGATTAACGGCTAAGTCGACGCTGCCGTGTGCCGTAGCAATAATAACGGACGTAGGAATGTCATTCTGGTTGATCCAATCCAACACGTCTTCGCCAGACATGTCGGGCAGTTTCAAATCGAGAATGATGAGCTGAGGTTTGCTTCTTTCAATAAATTGAATCGCTTCGCGACCTGTCTCGACATGAAAAATGTCATAAGGTTCGTCTTTCACATACTGCTTATAAAGTATGGCTAGTGAAGTAGAGTCCTCTACCAGTAACACCCTTGGTCTCATAGTCCCATCCCAACGTAGTTTGTTTCATTTTTTATGATTTTTGTCAGCACTACTATTTGGCATTATGAGTGGTTTATAGCTCTCTAGTGCTGAAAATTCTCAATTTGAGAAAAGCGTTATTTAAGTATTAGCACAAGGTAGGAAATTTGCGAAAAATCCATACTTTTTAATTGATTAAGTTATGCCCAAATAATTTAAAGGTGTGTGGCTTGGCGAGGGTGATTGAATTTGGAGCCTAAATTTCTGAGATGATGTCGGCATCGCGCTTTATCAAACGCGATGCTTCGCTAGGGAGTAAGACACTGATACTACTCAAACCCTTGAGCTTTTCGCTTTTCTAACGCATCAAACGATTCATTGGCGAGTTGCGGAAGTGTTTCACAAAGCTCCAATGCTTTTGGTATTTTTCCTTCGACACAGTACTTCTCAATCATTCTTGCTTGTCTTGAAAGCGTTCGATTGCCTAAAGCGAGAGCAGAACTGCCCAGTGTGTGAACCTCGAACTCTAATGTTTGAAGGTCTTTTGTGCTTAATGCTTGCTCTATTTTCTCCATGCGATCGCGTGACTCTTCGACATAGTGATCAATCAAGGTAGGGATGATTTCGGCGCACGTATCTTTGATCATTTGCTGAAGAATATGCTCATCCACTAATTCTTGCTCGATAGTCAATGTATTATTTATCGTCATAATAGCGCTCCCTATAACATAAACAGTTCGCTTTTTTTAATTTGCTGAGACAGTTTTTCTTTCCACTTTTTTGGTAAGAAACGCAGCTTGGAAACTTGGCGGATTAACTCATCTTTCAGGCTTGGAGTGTGCTTCATGTTCAGTACAGAACCAATCAAGTTCGCATCGCTAGCATCGAGTAGCTTTTTGGCTTGCTCGAGCTGGGTTGCAGTCGTAGAACCATAATGCGCTACTAACAAAGTAGCATCACATACGCCAGCAATCACTTGAGGCGCAATATTGCTTCGGTTGACACTGAGAAGTGGTGATGTATCTATCACGACGCGCTCGTACTGCGTTAACCATTGTGCAATGTTTCGTTTCAGCATTGTTGGGTCTCGGTACGCTAACTGAGTGCTGGCGAGAGATGGAGCAGGGAGGCCGACTAAAGTTTGATGTGTATTCTCTCGTGTGATCAAATGGCCAACCTTCTCGTCATCATCAAATTCGTGAACAGTGTGATAAGCGGGTTTGAACAAGTTAAGGTCTACATACAAAGTATTGTGGCCTGCTAAAACCAAGCGCTCTGCAAGAGATGACGCCACGGAAGTGACACCATCTTCAGATTTACAACCCACAACACAAATCGTTTTGTGGCCTTTCTGTTCACTCTGAAGATAAATTTGCTCAATCTCAGCGTGAGTTGCAGGAATAGTCATTACAACGCTCCTATTAACACGATGGTTGTGGTGATTTGTAAAATATCTCTTAATCCGGCCCTCGCTTTTTCAACAAAGCTTTCGTCTTTATGGGGAATGTAAATTGTGTCGCCTGCGCGAATGACTGGCAGCTCATAAATGTTGGCTGTTTTACTAAAGTTCACCAAATCAAATGTTCGGGCTTGGCCTTGGCAGCAAGACATATTGACCACACTGATCTTTTCAAGGTAGGCATTGTCAGTTGGTCCTCCTGCTTCCGCTAACAGATCAAGCACAGTCATGTTGTCATTGAATACGTATCGCCCTGGGTCTCTTACTTCACCTAATACGCGTACCGTGGACTCTTTTGAACGATCTAACCAGTTTTTGTTTTTTTCTGGAATGTAAATGGTATCACCAGGACGAACGTGGGGCAGAATTGACTCATCGCCTGTTTCAAAGTACATCGATAAATTCAATTTACTTACTTTGGCATAACCTAGGCCTCGGTGTGTGACACGGATGTTGTGAATATCTGCATCCATTGTCGGTCCATCGGCGGCAGATAAAATATCCAGAAAATGCATATCTTCGGTGAAACGATAGCGCCCAGGTGCATTGATTTGCCCGAAAACGTATATCGATGCGTCAGAGCTTTGGCTTACCCATTGCGACTTATTATCGGATGGGTCGTCAGGCAATGCATGTACCCTTACGACTGTACCAGCGGAAACTCGAGGTAGGCTTGATGTTGGTGAGCCATCCAGAATGTATTGGTCTAAGTCAAATTGTGTCATTTGACCGTTATTGGCGACTTCAATTTTGGTGGTATCAGCTCGTCGAGTTGGGCCACCAACGTGTGCAAGCAGATCAATCAAATCCATTTCGTCTGACCACTCGATGCGTCCAGGGCGAACAACTTCTCCCATCACTGCGACCGCTCGACTAGGTGCTACTTTTAACCAAGACTTCTCATTGAAATCGGTTTTCTCCGGCACGAAAATCGCATCTCCTGGTCCAACATTTGGTGGTCTGGCTGAAGATAGTCCTTCTGTATGCGCGGTAAGATCGAATTTGATGACTTTGCCATCGGCTTTTATAACGCGAATTTGGCGAGATTCTGCGTAGCGAGTGGGCCCGCCAGCGTTGGCGAGGATATCCATGAAGCTAGCGCCTTGCTTGCCTTCGTATGCCCCAGGATGAGCGACTTCACCCATCACGTAAACCACATTTGCACCTGCTTTGATTTCTTCTTCCTGTTTTGGGACAAAGATGGTGGCACCTGGCAGGATCTCCGGCAGTAGGCTTTGGTCTCCACTATCAAGGTACTTTTTCAGGTTAAACATGGTTGGGTTATTGTTTGTTATCACGCGAATTTGCTCAACACTGGCATATCGTGTCACGCCGCCAGCTCGCATTACGACATCAACTAGCGTGGTGTTTGGCTTGTATGAGAACGAGCCAGGTGCGTTGACTTCACCAAAGACTTTGATTGCACGAGCGGAATCTGCGCTGTCACCTGAATTCGCGAGTTTTGCTGCATCAAACTCTTGCTCAATATTCCCTACGAGTGGGGAAGCGGGGACAAATAAGACATCCAGTGATTCTAGTTTTGGCAGTTGGCTATTGTCACCCGTATCAAGGAAGCGTTTGTAGTCAAATTCAATGTTTTTATTTCCACGTTTCACGATCATTTTATCAAGCTGAGCCCCAGCGCGCAGGCCGCCAGCTTCGTACACAAACATTTGAATGTTGGACCCAGAAGGTAAGGTATATTCACCGGGTTTGACCACGTAGCCTTGAACGGACACTAACAACTGTTGCTGTTGAATAAAAACTCGAGCGTTGTTAACGTCACGATACACGGTCTTTAGCCTGTCGATAATCACGTCTTGGAGTTGTTGTTCATTGTAGCCGGCCACTAATACAGGGCCGACTTCTGGTAAATTAATTCGTCCACGACGATCAACCTGAAACCCTTGGTTTAACGACGCCTCTCCAGGTAAGTTAATCTGTATTAAATCACCGACCTTAACAGTATTGCTCTCATCCGCTATGGAAGAAGGTACCCACGCGACCAGACACAACAACATTAAGAGGATAAATGGTTTCATCGTGTTCATAGCGCGCCTCCTGCCGTTGGGTTGCGGTTTATTGAGGTATCGCTATCTGAATTAGGGCTAATAACCTCGATGCTTACTCGACGATTAGTTAAACGCACGGCAGATGTTTCACCTTCATAGAGTGGCAGGTTATCTCCGACAGATTTGGTAGTGACTCTCTCTGAAGTGATACCAAATACGGTTAGGTAACGCTTTACTTGTTCCGCACGCGCTTGAGCAAGTTTCTGGTTGTAATCGGGGGTTCCAGTTGCATCCGCATGCCCCGTTACTACAAGAGATAGGTTGGGGTGGTCACGTAAAATGTAGGCTGCTTCTGCCAAATGTCCCATGTACTTCGGGTTGATTTCTGCTGAATCGACAGCAAACTGGTTGTCGATATTAAGTAGTGCATAGATATCCGAGACTATGTTTAGGTCGCTACGTAGTGCTTCAATATCATCGGGCGGTGTGCAAGTGGTTTGGCTCAGTACGTAGTCGAGTTGTTGTTCGAGCTGGTTTAAGCGTCGACGCTGAATCACAAGGTCGTTGGCAGCGTCGAGTAAAAGCCCACCTTCTAACTCGCGCGCAATTCTATTTTGTTTTTCAAGGGCCTGAACAACTGCCGCAGGAAAACACCAGCGCGCGCCCTCTTGGATTAGTGCGTCTAGATGTAACTTGGTCAGTTGCCAATCAAACCTTAACCCATGTTCTGGACCTAAAGGCTCGTCAGGCATCACTGGGGAAAACTGATAATTCTCGATCGAGATATCTTGATAGCTTTCCGCCAAGCCACCTTTCCCGTGTACTGGGTAGTCAAACGACGAACAACCAAACATGCCGACAACAAGACCGCTTACTACATATCGTCGTATAAGATTTACCATGCCAACCTCCGTTTAAACCGGTATTTTTAGTGTCCTTTTGAGTTAACGGGAATGGCATGGTTGATACGAAGCAAGCTCATGATTTCTAAAGGTTGGCCTGATACGTTTTCAATACTCATGCTTCTTTCACGTTCAACTAGACGCTTATATAAGTAAACAATGGCACCAATCCCTGAAGAATCAAGAAATTGGACGTGCTGTAAGTTAATTTCGACTTCTTTGTGATGATTGTTGTGAATTACTTCATCAATGTGATGTTGTGCTTGTCGACAGCCGCTTGCGTCTAAGTCACCAAAAAACTCAATGGCTAACTTGTCTTGATTGATTTCTAGTTTGCGTAATTCCATGACTCTGTCTCCGTTTGTTTTTCTAATTGGATATAGAGCAGGTAACGTGCCAATTTTAAACTATTTAAAAATCAAAAGTTTAAGCGCTGTTGATAATATTGTTCAATTTGAGAAAGGACTGATTCTCAAATTGAGAATCAAAAATGCACAGAGAAATGGTTTGCTTATAAGAGGTGTTGAACCTAAAAAGTCATTAGAGCGGGGGACCTCGTCATGATTAGATTTCAACTCGATTGACGAACCATCCGCCTTAAGTGAATAACGTGTAACGACTAAATGCAAAACCCGTCTAAAGTTTATGATTATCTTTGCAAATTATTACTAATGTTGATTGTTATGAGTCGAAGAACAACTAGTAATAAATAGGTCATCGAGAGGACTTACGTTTCAATAAAGACGATTTTTTGTACAAGGTCTTCTTATGCCATTAAAAATGACATTAATTGCGCTGGCTGTTATGGCAGCGTCTTCACAGCTTCAAGCGGATACGTCTCTCGCACCACCAGTTTCTCTTGCACAAAGCTATCAGGATGGCATTGATGTGTCTGAATATTGGTATAGCGAAAAACTTGATGGTGTTCGCGCTTATTGGACTGGGCAACATCTCGTGACGAGAAATGGTAATCGAATCTACGCCCCAGATTGGTTTACAGGACCTTTACCTGATTATCCGTTGGACGGTGAACTTTGGGCTGGGAGAGGTAACTTCCATCTTGTTCAGCAAACGGTATTAGATAAAACTCCTGTTGAGTCTGCTTGGCGACACATCGACTTTATGATCTTTGATATGCCATATTCCGCTGGTGATTATCGGAAGCGTTATTACAACATCAAAGATTTAGTGCTTGAAGTCGACCAGCCTCATATCAAATATGTCGAGCACCGAGCCATTCAAAATGAAGCTCATCTGTTCACACAGTTGGATAAAATTTCAATATCCGACGGTGAAGGGGTGATGTTGCGGAAGGTATCAAGCCGCTATCAGGCTGGACGCGGTAGTGATTTGCTTAAACTAAAACGATACGCAGATGATGAAGCGTTAGTTGTGGGTTATAAGCCAGGAACAGGGCGCTTATTAGGTATGATGGGAGCAATGTTAGTTCGCTTACCAAATGGCATTGAGTTTTACATCGGTAGCGGATTTACCGATGAAGTGCGTCGCCAGCCTCCGAAAATTGGTTCAACCATTACATTTAGATATAACGGTTTTACACATACTGGTAAACCGCGTTTTGCTCGATTCTTGCGTGAAAGGTTGAAGGAATAGAACGCTCTGCACTTACTAGTTGCCAACGGTTACGCCACATCGTTTGAAGAGACCCTGCCAAAACTGAACGTGGTTTAGGGTTTCTTGCCTAAATGTCCTATGTGCCTCAATGATGCCATACTGGTGACCATGGAGTTGCATACGGTTCTCCACCAAAGTGGCACCATCATTAAGTTGTTGATAGGTACTGTCTAAATAAGCCAAATAAGGTTGCACTTCTTCAACGTAAATGGATTGAAAGACATTTCTTAAGTAGCGGAACTGAGTGGTGTCTCTGTTCGGCCCGCACAATACATTGCTCTGGTTCTGCTCAAGTAGCTGAGTTGTCGCTTTTAACCAAAGGGATGTATTTACCATTGAATAGTAAAGTCGTCCGAGTAAACGAGATTTCTCTAACTCTTCTTGATATTGCGTAACTTCCACATCGGGTAGACGTGAGACGGCGCGGTGGGGTAAATCATACATTTCGCTGAAAATACGATAGACATCGTTAATGCGTGCAATATCATTCGTCGTATTTTGAGATAGCCAATCAGAGGCAGTTAGTTGCTTTTGCATGGCGTCACTTACGAGTAGTAAGTTGTCGAGATGAATGTCTAAATGTTGCCACTTGGTTGCGTAAAGCTCTGCCAATGTCGCGCGTTCTTCATCGCTAAGTGGAAATTCGGATAAACATCGATTCATGACTCTTAAAAGGGCAGTTTGATAATCAAAATCATGAAAGGCATCCTGCACCTTGCCAAGTTGTGAGTTTTTCTCGGCAAGTAAATTAAAGAGTCCGCACTGTCGTAATTGATAGCTCTCTAGCAGGCCAATAGATAGCCTTGGCAATGGCTCGAACAAAACGCGTTTCGCAGGAATCGTTACCGTAGACTGTAGTGTTATTGGAATAGCAGAAACGTCCAATACATTGGCTACACGTTGATGATACTTATCAAACATGGCGTTCTCTGGATTGAACCAGTTATCACAACCATTAAGAAGCAAGATTAAGAACAATAAAATAGACCGCACAAATATCCTTTTTTATAACTTCGTATCCGTTGTCTAGAGAGCAAAATCAACCGCTTCGTAATCTTGTTATAAGTATACTCAACCGTGTGATTATTCGATCAAAAAAGCCAGCGGATGCTGGCTTTTTTTTTACTTTTTATTGAACTGAAAAGTTCAATTGCACTTCTGGCTCTTGGCGATGCATCCAACGCATTCTGACGCCTAACATAAAGGCCGCAGAAGATAGGCCGATGATAAAACCAAGCCAGAAGCCTTGTGCTCCCATTGGCTCAACAATCCAGTCTGTACGGCCAAGGACGTAACCAATTGGCAAGCCAAGAATCCAATAAGCAATAAAAGTACGGTTGAAGATGGCTCGCATGTCTTTATAGCCGCGTAATGCACCAGCTGCGATCACTTGAACCGCATCCGTACATTGATAAACAGCGGCAAACACGAGCAGGTGCATCGCCAGAGTGATGACCTCTGGGTTGCTAGTATAAAGCTCGGCGATCCACTCACGAGACAAGACGGTTAAAATCGCTGTGAGAACGGACAATGCTAGTCCAACCATAATGCCGACTAGTGACGCTACGCGCGCGCCATCTACGTTTTCTTCACCAAGTCGATGGCCGACACGAATGCTTACTGCTGCACCAATACTCATTGGTAGCATAAATACCAACGAGGAGAAGTTAATCGCGACTTGATGCGCTGCCACAATGATAGGACCCAGTGGTGAAACGAGCAGTGCAACGACAGCAAACAGTGTCACTTCAAAAAACAGCGCTGCTGCAACAGGAAAGCCGAGCTTGAATAGACGAACTTGCGCTTTCCATTGTGGGCGATGCCATTCTCCAAATAGGTTGATGCTTTTCAATCGCTCTGATGTCATCACATACAGCAATAGCATGGCAAACATGACCCAGTAAACAATCGTGGTTGCTACACCACAGCCAACACCGCCTAATTCAGGTGCACCAAACTTGCCGTACACGAAAATCCAGTTTAGAGGAATGTTGAGCAGCAAACCGATAAAGCCAATCACCATTGCCGGCTTCGTCAATGACATACCATCCGTAAAGCTTCTAAGCGTTTGGAAAAGTAAAAAAGCGGGTACTGCTAATATAACGGCGTGAATGTATCCCACCGTTTTTTCAGCCATCAGTGCTTCAACATCCATCAGCCCGAGAATAAACTGGGTTTGAAGCAGGACTGCAATTATCGGCACACTGATCAGCAATGCCAAGACGACGCCTTGCTGAATTTCAAACGGGATCTTCACTCTACGACCAGAGCCATTTAACTGTGCGACAACAGGGACCAATGCCATTAATAAACCCACCCCAAACAAAATGGATGGTAGCCAAATACTTGAAGCGACAGAAACCGCAGCCATGTCGGTGGCGCTAACGCCGCCAGCCATTACGGTATCAACAAACCCCATACCAGTTTGAGCGACAGATGCGATCAATACCGGGGTCGCCAATTTGATAAGACTTGATGCTTCTTCTTTATAGCGATGCACGAAAAATACTCCAGAGCGGAACAATAAGTTGAAAGAATGAGAGTACTCGAGGGCAAAAGATGTGGTGAACGGATCTGATGGTTGATTTTAGTCACGATAAGGTGAAAAAATGCCTCGGAGAAACTCCGCGCAAATGATAAACAATTGTATGTTTATATTCCATAGCTAGGTAGTGAATAGTCGATAACAGTGACTGGACGCTCTCCACGCTAAGGATACGCTTTTACTGAGAACAGCAGCGAATCATGGTAATGTTGAAGCATGCATGAGAACAAACCAGTGTTCATTAAGCCGTTGCTTTATCGTCTGCGGTCTTTATTTCCGACCTGTAGCGCAGTGTTTAGGGCTTAGTCTTCGACTACAGTTGGTATTAAATCAATAGGTAAAAAGAAATGTTTACAGGAATAGTTCAGGGTACGGCGAAGGTCGTTAAAATTGATAAAAAAGAACGCTTTCAAACGCACGTTGTCGAGTTAAGCGATGAACTTTGTAAAGGGTTAGAAATTGGTGCATCCGTTGCACACAACGGATGTTGTCTAACTGTGACTAAGATCGAAGGCAACCTTGTCAGTTTTGATTTAATGCAAGCGACATTGGCTCTTACTAATTTAGGTCAGCTGGTGGAAGGGGATAGCGTAAACATTGAGCGCGCGGCTAAGTTTGGTGACGAAATAGGCGGGCATAGCATGTCTGGTCATATTAGTTTGACGGCAGATATTGTCGATATCATCGATACGCCCAATAACCGCACGATTTGGTTCCAACTGCCGCAAGAATCAATGAAATATGTATTAGCGAAAGGTTACATTGGTTTAGATGGCTGCTCGCTAACTATTGGTGAAGTTGAAGCGTGTCGTTTTTCAGTACATCTAATTCCAGAAACCTTGCAGCGAACGCTTTTCGGAGTGAGACAAGTAGGGGAGCGTGTTAATATTGAGTTTGATCCTCAGACTCAAGCAATTGTTGATACTGTTGAGCGCGTTCTTGCAGCAAAACAGCTTTAGAATGAGAAAAAGGAGCCTAGTGCTCCTTTTTCATTTAAGCGTTTTTATATTTCTGATGTTCACATGCTCGAGCTGCTATTCGTAATTGTCATCGATAAATAGTTCGACCTTATCTTGTAACTCATCCACTCGCATATTTAGGTGGATAGCGTGGCAACAAGCTGGGCAATCATCATAAAACTCTTGGTCACCATTGCTTGCATCCAATGTAATGCCGATAGAGTGTCCGCAATGCGGGCACTTTACATACCTTTCGGTATAATTTTTCATACAACAACTCCTAATCTCGCAGGGCTTTTAAACACACTATTCATCAAGGAAGCACAGCCCTTTACTTACTTTGCCTACAAGGAAAATAGGCACAATCCAAAGTTAAGTCTCCTTTGATATTAGGTCGAGTTGTTGCTAATTGAGTCGAAATAAGTACAAAACTTGACCCCAAACTCAACCTTGAGCTTAGGGTGATCTTCTGTAGTGATGTGCCTCGAGATTTTACATCTTGAAATATGCAGTGGCTTCCAAATTAATAAGAAATGATTTTATTAATAACCAGTTGAGCCTGTTCCAAGTAATGGCCGCCAAACAAATTACAATGGTTGAGAACATGGTAAAGGTTATAGATATCTTTACGCTCTTCATAGCTTGAAGAAAGTGGCATAACCGATTCGTAGCCTTGATAAAATTCTGGTTGAAATCCACCAAAAAGCTCCGTCATCGCAATATCACACTCCCTGTCCCCCCAATAGCACGCAGGATCGTAACAGATAGGACCGAATGCAGTGAGTGCCGCATTTCCATTCCATAAATCGCCATGCAACAAAGAAGGTTCCGGAGCATGGTTTGCTAGCCGCTGTTTTACGACATCGATAAAGTCATCGATATCAACCAAGGTGACGCCTTTTTCTTTAAGGAGCTGTAATTGCCATCCTATGCGTTGCTCAGCAAAGAATACACACCATTTCTTGTGCCATTTGTTGGGCTGTAGAGTCGAACCGAGATAGTTGTCGGTATCAAAACCAAACTCTTTTTGCTCGCCCCACTGGTGTAGGTGAGCTAATTGCTGCCCAAATTTAAAGCTGTTGGGACCATCTTCTAATGGTTTCGTTGGAAGGTAGTTAAGAATTAAGAATGAGGCATTTTTGGTTTTACCAACCAATACCACCTCAGGTACAAATAGGGTGGATGTTTCACGCAAAAGATGCAGGCTTTCAGCTTCTACCTCAAATTTAGACAAAAACTCGCGATCGTTAATTTTCACAAAATAACGTTGCTCGCCATCATTGATCATGTAGCTTTCACTGATATCCCCACCAGACAGTCTTACTTTTTCCGTGATCTGGTAATCGAACAATAAAGTATCAGAAAGCTGTTGCGATATTGCTTGCCACATACAAAACCTCGCGAATCTATTTGACCACCAATAGTTTAGGATAAATAGCAGGGAGTTGGCGCTATGTTGAGCATACTTAGTAAAGAAACCTTCCTCTTAGTGTAGTCAATTTGTATAAATGTGAATCAAATCGCTTATAAGCCTCTGATTTGTTGGCTTAGCATATGGAGATGAACGTTTACAACAGGTATTATGATTTTTTTGACGTTAGTTCCATTGGTGGCATGAAAATACTGATATGTGATGACTCAGCTGTTGCAAGAAAGCTTATTGCGCGTTCTATCGTACAAGATACATCATTGCATCTTATTGAAGCGCAAGATGGTTATGAGGCGCTTAATATTCTTGCTGAGCAAAATATCGATATTTTGTTTCTCGATTTAACGATGCCCATAATGGATGGTTTTGAGGTCCTCGAATCATTACCTGTTAGTCAGTACCCGACCAAAATCGTCATTATTTCTGGAGATGTTCAACAAGAGGCAAAACAGCGCTGTCTCGATCTTGGTGCTCAAGCTTTTATCGCTAAGCCTCTGACAGAAGAGCAGGTGCTCCCACTATACGAACAATTAGGGCTGCATTATGCGTTCAAACCTAGTCATTCGGTTGATTCTAAAAACCAGGGTTGCGAAGAGCTTTCCTTACTAGCCAAATTCCGTGAAATTGCGAACATTGCCCTTGGTAAAGGGGCTGCGATTATGGCCGACCATTTACATGAGTTCATCCAACTTCCTGTTCCTCATGTTGGACCTTTGTCCTACGGCGAGCTTCATATGACACTGGTTGATGTGGTTGGGCGTGACAGTTCCGTTGCGGTAGCGCAGAGGTTTGTCGGTGGTGGTATTCACGGAGAGGCACTGGTGTGCTTACGTGGTAGGGATATCAATCAGATAGGGGAAAAATTAGGTTACCTCCTTGAGTTTACGCCTCATAATGAAATCATCTTGAATATCTCTAACCTACTGGTTTCGTCATTTCTCACATCGTTGGGCGATCAACTCGACAAGCAGTTCTCACTTCGTCAGCCAGGCATTGTGGATACCTTAACACCTTATTGTGAAGAGCAAGGCGAGTTGGGTGAGCTCTTTACTATCGAATACACCTACATGGCAGAAGCGCTCGATTTCGAGTGCGAGGTACTGTTTTTAATTGATAAGCCATCCGTAGAAATTATCTATGAAATCATGGAGCTAATCTAATGTCCGATATCACGCTGGACATAGCAGACTTTCATTGGGTCACACAAATTCTCGATACGATGGATTCAGGGCTTATTGTTTTGGATCAAGAGTATAAAGTGTGTGTGTGGAACAGTTTTATGCAGTCATACAGTGGCGTTCTATCACAAGAAATTCTTGGTGAATGTTTATTTGAGCATTTTGAAGAGCTGCCAAGAACTTGGCTAGAAACCAAGATAAAAGCTGCCGCCGATCTGGAAACTCGTTCTTTTTCTAGCTGGGAAAACCGACCGTACCTTTTTAAGTTCAACAATTTTTCTCCGGTTTCAAACAGCAGTGATTTTATGTATCAAGATATCGTGATCACGCCGTTAATTGGGCTTTCAGGAGAGGTCAGCCACATAGCGATTCAAGTCAATGATGTTTCTGAAACTGCGAGAAATCGCATTCATTTGAAAGAAACAAATCAACATTTGTCGGAAATCAGTCGCAAAGATGGTTTAACAGGTTTATTTAATCGCGCTTATTGGGAGCAATCATTGAAAGATGAGTTTGCTCACTTAAAAGTTATCGACGGACCATGCTCATTAGTAATATTCGATATCGACCACTTTAAGAAGGTGAATGATACTTATGGTCACCCGACAGGGGACGAAGTCATTCGTCGAACCTCTGCCTTGTTGAGAAAAACAGCAAGAAGCAGTGACATCTGCGGTCGTTTTGGTGGTGAAGAGTTTACCGTACTACTTCCTCACACAAACCAGGAGCAAGCTTGCTATTTCGCAGAGCGTTTGCGCAAAAGAATTGAGCAAGAGATCGTGAAAGTGGAAGATTTTTTGATTAATTACACGATAAGTATTGGTGTTTGCGAGTATAAGCCTTATTTTGAAACTCACACTCAATGGTTAAAGAGTGCCGATGCTGCGCTGTATCGTGCAAAAGAAAATGGTCGTAACCAAACCTGTTTGCATGAAAATGGCTGAAATATAAAAAGGTTTGAAGAAACCCTGTATCCGAATTCAGTGAAGCAAAGCTCAATTGTTTGAAAATCATCCAGTTGGTTCGTGAATGTTTGTTAATATGAAATAAGTTAATGAAATTTTCTCGGCATGTCTTACTATTGAAACTATTCTGCTTTCAGCTTCGAAGGCTTGCAATAAACGGAGAAAAACAGTGGTTTTAGAAACCGATGGATATCTCGCTCTTATCGAGCACTTGTCTCTAAATCTAGATATTTTTACGACCGAAATTGGCGACACTGGATCCGAAAGCATCGAAGATGTTGTCACCGATATGGTGGCTTCAAACATCATGGCGATTTTTGAGCAAAATCCAGAACTTCACTCGAGCGTACGCTTCAAATTGTTGAAAGAGGCTGATGCAGTTGTTGAAGATCTTGGTGAGATATTGGCTGGGGTATGGCATAAAAAAGCGACCAATGAACAGATCACGTTCCTTGATGAATACATCGCTCTGGTCAAAAATCTGTTCGATAATGCTGTTGCGACTTACGACTGATATTGTTTTAACTTACAGCAATGTCCAGTTAAAGAGTGAGAAGAGTTACATTGTAACTCTTCTTATTTGCCAAAACTTAGATGCCCAGTATGGGTTGTCGATTCTTGAAATAATCACACCTCTAGACGTCGATGCATGCATGAACTGCTTATTACCCAAGTAAATTCCGACATGATAAGTTGTACGTCTTGTTTTAAAGAACACTAGATCCCCTTGCTTGGCATCCGTCCAACTTAACTCCACACCTTGCTTTGATTGCTGCTTCGTTGTCCTTGGTAACGAGAGCTGATAAGCCTCAATAAACGCTTTTTGTACAAATGCTGAGCAATCAATTCCAGATTTCTGTGTCCCGCCTAAGCGATAAGGCGTGCCGTGCCACTCTGTGTAAAAGTCGAACAAGTCAGGGTTGTCCGACAATAGCTGATTTGTAGGTGTTGTCATCTGTGCTTGCTCACTAGGCTCAGGCCCAGAAGAGCAGGCGCTTAGTAGCACACTGATTATCAAAGGAAAATATACTCGACGCAAATCACCACCTGTCATCTCTATGACTCACAACTGAAATATTAGTGTCATAACCAATCCATAGTATGGGCTGCAAATCACGGTTTTGTCTCACAAATGTGACGGAATCACTGCAGAACCGATTCAACCTTAAGAAAGAATAAAAATTGATTATGGCAAAGCGAAAACGCTCACGCACATCACTTTCACTGATTCAGGCTGTCAGTGCAACATTTTTAACTATCATTGCTCTTGTTATAGCCCTTTCTGTCTCAAGTTTCAAAGGAATGGAACAGGTAGGGGAACAATTTGAAGACTTGTCGCAAAAAGCATTACCAATCGCGATGGCAAACGCAAAGTTAACCAGGAATGTATTGGAGATGGTTAAGCTACTCAACCATGGTATGCAGATTACTGAGCCGAAAGAGTTGCCTCTCATAAAAGAGCAAATCGACTCTCTTGCAACTCAAAGCACAACTTTGGTTGTGGAAGCGTCTGGTGTAGCGCAGCAACTCTCGGAGGAGTTAGACACCAAACTAGCGCGTTTACATAACATCACGCAGTCCATTTTGTTGAAGCAATCTTCGGTGATACAAATTCAAATGGATATTGATGCCGCTGTTGGTGGGTTTCGCTATGGGCTTAGCTCTATCGGTCCGGAAATGAATCGAATCAGTTCGTTTCTTAGTGCTGATAATCCTGAGTCGAGCGATGCCGCTAACCGTTTCATTGCTTCTGCAAGCTCAATGGAAAGTACGTTCTTAGTCATGATGATGCACTCAGAATTAAACAAAGCCGAAAAAGAATACCGAGAAATGCGAAATCGCATAGCAGGTATTAAACTCGCCTATGAAGACTTCCAATCTTTTCATCCTGAAGTAAATGAATATGCAAGCTTAACCGCACCATATGAGATGGTGAAACAAGGCTTTAGTGAAAAGGGCGTGCTGCGTTTGATCCTCGCCAAACTAGAACAAGGGGAATTGCAACGTTCAGAGTTTAAACAGGCTTCGATGCTTGCGGATGAAACCATGCGGTTACTTGATCAAATCTCCCAAACCGCTGGTCAGTTGATCGATGAAAAAGAGCGGGTGGTCAACGAGACCATTGAATCGGTGAGCGTTGTGCTCGTGTTTGCGGCGTGTGTGATTTCTTTTATTATTCTGGTTACTTGGTTTAGTCTCAAGTCATGGACAAACCGAGGGTTAAGGAATGTACTAACGCGTCTTTCAGCACTTACCGAACATGATTTTCGTGACAAGGCAGAAGAAGTCGGCCCCTATGAGCTGAAAGAAGTAGCACGAAAGTTGAATCAAGTAATCGATTCCACACATGACTCCATTCAAACGGTGACGCGCAATTGTGAAACGCTTTATCAGACGGCAGAAGTAAGTCACAGTGCAGCCGAACAAACAAGTGATGGGTTGGCAACACAAAATGAAGCGTTGTCGAGTATGATCACGACCATAACGCAGCTTGAAGCCTCTATTCGTGAAATCGCAATGGTGACAAATGCATCTTCACAGGACTCGCTCCTTGCAACCCAACACACTGAAAAAGGGGTTCAAGTCGTGGAACAAAACCGCGAACGTTTGGAGTCATTAGAAAGCTCTTTGGATGTAAATGAACAGTCAATGTTAGAGCTAGACCAGCGTGTTAAACAGATTCGTGAAATGGTGGATATGATCAGTGGGATCGCGGACAACACCAACTTACTTGCTCTCAACGCGGCAATAGAGGCTGCCCGTGCTGGTGAGCAAGGGCGTGGATTTGCGGTTGTCGCTGATGAAGTTCGCAAACTTGCAAGTGATACCTCTCAACAAACTACGAACATCCGAGAAATGATGAGCGAGCTTATTACTGCCGCAGAGCGTTCGCGCCAAGCAGTTAATGATTCAAGAGAAGAAATGACCCACGCGCTACAGTCCAGCAATGAAGTGAAATCGACATTTTCTGATATCAACCTCGCGGTTAAGCACATTCAAGAACGTGTTGAACAAATCTCAGTTGCTACAGAAGAACAAGAACGAGCGACGGCAGATGTATCTCAATCCATCACGCATATTTCTGATCTTGGCGAACGCACAAAGCTGCAGCTTGAGTCTATGGTTGAGAGTTCTGAGCAAGTGGCGGAAATTGCCGGGCACCAGCAAGCAATGCTGCACAAGTATGAGCTTCATCAGACCGAGTAAATGAGATGTTTCCACCGACTAAAAGCAGAACCTCGGTTCTGCTTTTTTGTTACGGCTACCCATTCAATGGCTCCTATTTGCATTGCAAGAGTGAGTTACATCTCATCTCGTTCATTTCTAAAGGGTTTAGTTATCACAACGTGATGTTAATGCTTTGTTCGAGGGACTCGTTGACTAGAATGTCGTCAGAATTCAAAGGAATGAATCATGCAACTTCACTCGATTTCTTTATATCCAGAGAAAGCTAAAGCCTTTTACTTGAAGCATAAGGAGTGGTTTTGTGATCGATAAAGTTTGCCCCGTTGTTCTACGTAATCAAAATCAAGAGATCCTACTTTTTAAACATCCGTTGGCGGGTGTTCAGCTCGTCAAGGGCACTGTTGAAGTGTTTGATGAAAGTTACATCATAGCAGCCAAGCGGGAGCTCGCTGAGGAGTCTGGTATCACACATGTTCGTTCCGCACGATATTTATGCTCATGGGACAGTGGCTTTCAAAATCAAGTATGGCATTTTGTTTTGTGTGAGTGTGCTGGCCTCGCTAATTCATGGCTGTTTCATACGCAAGACGATGGCGGACATGATTTTGCGTTCTTCTGGCACGATGTCGAGAGCGGCCTTCCCGCGAATGCACATACTGTGTTTCAGCGCGGGCTGGAAAAGGTACGAGAATTGATAAACCAAGGCGTGATTTAAAGGAGGATTCTGTCATTGCATTGGCGGATTTGGGCGAAACGCCACAGCAAACACTATGCTTCTACTAGAAGCAAATAAAGAAGGTAGAGCAGCCGTTACTGTTCTCATCGTGTTGATAATGGCACTGTCGATCTCAAAAATGGCGATGAGATTACAAATGTTTAAGTGACTTCTATATGCTTTGCTCATTCATTCAGATAAGGAAACGGTAATGGATAAATTCGTCGTGTTTCTCTTATGCCTTTTTATGACAGTTGGCGGAGTGGTTCATCTTTATGACAACATTGTTGGTGGCTTTTTACCTTACGATTTTGCGCCACGCTGGTTGAATATGTATTGGAGCGCTTTGGGACTATTGGACTTATTAGCAGCGTATCTATTGGTCAAGCATCGCCGCTCTGGCCTAGTCGTTATGTTATTGATTCTTATAACCAATGTTATCTTTAGTTCCCACGCTCACTATACATTAGAAATATTGGATAACAACGTCGCCCTACAAATGAAGACACTGTTTTTAGGGTTCTCATTTGGGGTATCTATCTGGTTATGGAATGCGCGAAAACATAGTCAATCGCGCCAAATATTTCGTTAATTATTATTTTCACAACACTCGATTAAGGATTGTAAACAGGGACTCGTTATGAACGATTTTAAAGACTTGGCCAGTTTTGCTGGTTTCAGCGTACTGACAGGTTTGAGCTTTGCCACCACTTTCTTCAGCCTTGCTTTTCTATACAGCTCAATAGAAGCACAGCAAGTAATGAACACCAATGCTTTGGCATGTGCAGTGCTTGGTGTTGTTGGTTTATTTGTTGGTATTACTCAGCTAAACAAAAAGCGTCAGCTAGCAGAAAACTAATCTGTTCTTGATGAAGTAGTGTTTAACTGGGGTTTAGGCTTGGTCTATTCGTTTTGTTGACATACTTCATCCAACAATATTTTTTCAACCATTACTTCTTCTCTTTATTGTAGCGAAAGGGCTGCGTTAACAGCTTGTCTAATCTTTGCTCTTCTTCGTCTCTAATTTCCGGCACACCAATAACAACATCATCATGACCCAACTTAGGCTGAGCTCGGTATGTCCCAAAAAACCGGTCCCAAACTGAAAGGAAAAAACCAAAGTTTGAGTGGGTCTCTTTTACTATCACTGAATGGTGCACGCGATGCATGTCTGGTGTAACGATGACGTTTCGCAGTTTTTGGTCTATAGATAAAGCCAGTTTTGCATTACTGTGATTAAACATCGCGCTCGCATTAAGCACAATTTCAAATACCACAATTCCGATAGGTGAAACACCTAAGATAAACACGGCTGCAATTTTTACTCCCATTGAAATGATTATTTCGAAGGGATGAAAGCGTGCGCCTGTAGTGACGTCTATGTCGAGATCGGCGTGATGCATTCGGTGAATCTTCCACAGCGGTTTTACATGATGAAAGACAACATGCTGAGCGTAAATGACGAAATCAAGCAAAATGACGGTTAGGAAAATGTTTAACCAATCGGGGAGGGACAGAATATTCAGCAGCCCCCATTGTTGCTCCTGAGCTATGACCGCAGCTTGAAAGGCGGCGATAGGCATGATTAAAGCAATAACTAGGCTGTTAAAAGCGACCAATGACAAGTTATTGACCCAGCGAAACCTGCGCGAAGCGGTCAGTGTTTTTCTAGGCAATTTGTTTTCCCAAATGGCACAAAGCAATAATACGCCAAGGAAAAAGCCTAATCTGAGCCATGAGGGTTCTTGAAATGTCGTTTCTGTCACTGTCATTCCCTTATTTATTTCTTTATCTATGACCGAGATAAGAGTGAAATTATTTCAACACACTGCTGATGGGCTTATCTTGAGGCGAAACCATAATATCAGTAGAATCGCGCTCTACTTTTTACTTGGCATTACTTACCATGAGAATTCACGCTTTCCACCGTTTATATCAGTACCGACAATCTATCTCAACCAAGCCTTTCAACGCGCGTGGATGTAAAGTGGTTCGTTGCCAATATTGCCAGGTTTCTGAGCAACACTGTTTGTGCGACCTTCAGCCAAACATCAAGGCCAATATTGCATGTATGTTGATTGTTTCTGAAAACGAAGTGTTTAAGCCAAGTAATACCGGTCGTCTAATCGCTGATACGATTCAAGAGACTTACGTGTATCAATGGAACCGAACAGAACCGTCTGAAGAGATGCTAGCGCTACTACAGGATGACAGTTACCAACCGGTGATTGTATTTCCTGCAGACTATGTGGATGATCCCTCTCGTTTAATTGAAGATCTAGAGCCAGCGCGATTAGTAAAAGAAGATGTCGAGAACAAAAAATGGTTGCTGATCTTTATTGATGGTAGCTGGCGTGAGGCACGAAAGATATTCCGTCGTTCTGATTTTCTTAAATCTTTGCCTGTGCTTTCCATTGAGCCGGAATCTCTGTCTGAATACATCATGCGCCGCTCCGAGAATGAGCAGCATCTTTCAACCGCCGAAGTCGCGACATTAGTTTTAAAACAAGCTGGTGAGCCTAAAGCTGCGGAATGCCTTCAATTGTGGTTTGAAGCCTTCAGAGAAACTTACATGCTGAGCAAGACTCGAGTCAAAAACGACCCTAACCAGCCACACTTGAAACGTTTCAAAGAGTGGATGAAAACCGAGAGCTGACTCTAAGGAATGAGCTTTTGTTGATGGTATGTTGTTCAACTGGCTTCGGTGAGGGGATAAATCTGCATTCGGTCACGGTTTGCAGGCGTACAGATATGGATAATGCCATCAGTTTATACTTTTGACTCTAGCCATTTTTGAGAGTCGTTTGAAGCATTTTTTAGGAGAGAAATACATGTATTACGGCTTTGATGTCGGTGGCACTAAAATTGAATTTGGTGCATTTAACGAGAAGCTTGAGCGTGTAGCGACGGAACGTGTACCTACACCAACAGACAACTACGAGCTGCTGGTTGATACCATTGCGGAATTGGTGAATAAATACGATACAGAGTTTGGCTGCGAAGGTACGATTGGTCTTGGCTTGCCAGGTATGGAAGACGCCGATGATGCAACGGTACTAACAGTTAACGTTCCTGCGGCAAAAGGCAAACCACTTCGTGCTGATCTGGAAGCTAAAATCGGTCGCAGCGTAAAAATTGAAAACGATGCAAACTGTTTCGCGCTTTCTGAAGCGTGGGACGAAGATCTTCAAGATGAACCATCTGTACTAGGTTTGATCCTTGGTACTGGTTTTGGCGGTGGCTTTATCTACGAAGGTAAAGTATTCTCTGGCCGCAACCACGTAGCGGGTGAGGTGGGTCACACACGTCTTCCTATCGACGCATGGTTCCACCTGGGCGAAAACGCACCATTACTTGGCTGTGGCTGTGGCAACAAAGGTTGTTTAGATAGTTACCTATCGGGTCGTGGCTTCGAGCTTCTTTACGCGCATTACTACGGCGAAGAGAAGAAAGCGATCGACATTATTAAAGCGCACGCAGAGGGTGAAGAGAAAGCAGTAGAGCACGTCGAGCGCTTTATGGAGCTGCTAGCGATCTGCTTTGCAAACCTGTTTACTGCAACAGACCCACACACCGTTGTACTTGGTGGCGGCTTATCTAACTTCGAATTGATTTACGAAGAGATGCCAAAACGCATCCCTAAACACTTATTGTCTTTGGCTAAGTGTCCTAAGATCATCAAAGCAAAACACGGTGATTCAGGTGGTGTACGCGGCGCTGCGTTCTTAAACATCAAGTAATGACTTAAACCTTACTCGATATAAAGTAAGAAGAAATTTAAAGCCCCGTTTAGACTTTCAAGGTTAAACGGGGCTTTTACTTATATACCGAAGTAACTTGTATACCCAAGTAACTCACATACCTAAGTAATTTCGGTATGCTCGGGTATGGATCATGAACAAAAGTAGCATGCATAAAAAACTCACGACGAATCGTGAGTTTTCTGTTTGCAGCTAAGCTTATTTGTTCTTTTTGCCTACGCCCAGGTTTTCTTTTTGAGCTAGGGTGATTTTGCTAAAGCCTAATTTTCTGAAGTAGTTGTCGCGGTAGTTTCGCACCGCTTTAGTGTCAGACACTGCTTCGATTTGTTGCTCCATCTTTAGGAACTCAGTGATATCGATACCTTCGGCTTCTGCAACTGCTTCTTGAATGTTGCGGTGTTGCTGGTATGAGAACGTCAGTTCTTTGTCTTGGTCTTTGTAAGTGTAAAGAATGGTGCGAGCCATAGCTGTCTCTCTGAAAAGGTTTCTGTATATTAAACAAAAAGGCCAGACTCGCTGACCTTTGAATTTCTAGTTTGAGCTAGATTCTGCCTTGAAGTGGGATAATTGTCACGCTTTCTCCCGCTTTTACTGTATCAATAGCTGGGGAGATTTCGATCAAACAGTTTGCCTCACTCATTGAGCGCAAAATACCAGAGCCTTGCTTGCCTGTTGTACGAACGGTTAAACGGCCAGTTGCATCCAGTTCATAGACGCCACGGCTAAACTCGGTACGACCTTGTCGAGAGCGAAGGTTTTCAGTCGCGATGGCATTCACTTTCAGAGGCTTCCAGCCTTGTTCGCCTTGCATCTTACGCAGTGCAGGCTCAACAAAGTTGATGAATGAAACCATCACTGCCACAGGGTTGCCCGGCAGACCAAAGAACGGCTTGTTGTTGATTTGACCAAACGCTAATGGACGTCCCGGACGCATGTTGATTCGCCAAAAATCGATTTGACCAAGTTTATCCAAGGCAAGTTTGATGTAATCCGCATCACCAACGGACACGCCACCAGAAGTCATAACCACGTCTGCTTGCGCCGATGCGTTTTCCAACGCTTCAATCATTAACTGTTCGTTGTCTTCCAGAATACCGAAGTCCAAGATCTCGCAGCCGAGCTTTTCAAGCATGCCCATGATGGTAAAACGGTTGGAATCGTAGATAGAATTCGCTTTTTGCTCTGTTCCCGGCGCTTGTACTTCGTCACCGGTGGAGAACACGGCAACTTTCAATTTTCGGAATACATTCGCTTCACCAAAGCCAAGCGAAGCGACCATGCCCATTTCTGGAGAGGCGAGGCGAGTGCCTGCGGTAAAGACGTCACTGCCGATAGCGAGATCTTCACCTGCTTGACGAACGTTTTGACCTGCTTTGATATTCGCACCGTTAAAAGTGACCTTGTCACCTTCTTGAGTGGCTTGCTCACGCATGACCACTGTATCGCCGTTACGTGGTGTTGGTGCGCCAGTCATGATCTTAACTGCTTGACCAACTTCCAGAGGCTGATCGTAAGCATGGCCCGCCATCACTTCAGCAACCACTTGGTAGCTATCACGGTCAACATCATCACTGCGGATGGCATAACCGTCCATCGCGGAGTTGGTGTATTGCGGCACATTTACTGGTGAAACGATATGTTCCGCAAGAACGCGGCCATAGGCGTTTTCAATCTTGCATGCTTCTATTTCCGAAACCGTGTTCACCAAAGAAAGGATTTTCTCTTGGCCTTGAACCACAGAAAGGAAAGCAGGAGAAAGTGTGTCGCAACATGCGGCTTCTTTCTCTTTGTTTTTTGGTGCTTTCGCTTCTTGAACATACTGAATAACGAACTGAGCAATCGCTTCAAGATCATTGATGTTCATTTGTGGCAGTTCAGAGTCCAACTCGCCGCCGTCTGAAGCGATAGCGATGATGTTTTCATCGTTTGGATAAAGCCAAGGCTTGCCGACTTCTTCACGGTGCAATTCGATTTTAGGAAACGCGATGTTTTTGCAGCCTTCGACCAAAACCACATCAAGCATGTCTTCATCAAAACGTGTTAATAGGAATTCAAACTCCGCTTCGGCTTCTGGCGTTTCTGTCATTAACGCAAAACGGTTGCGAGAAGCAATCAGCATTTGAGATGCGCCAGCTTTGCGTAAACGGTAGCTGTCTTTACCCGGCTTATCGACATCGAAGTTGTGGTGCGCATGTTTTAGCATGCCAATGCGTAAACCTGCTTCGGTCAGCTTTGGCAATAGGGCTTCAAGTAGCGTGGTTTTGCCTGTGCCTGAATAAGCTGCAAAACCAAGAATAGGAATGTTTAGCGTGTGTTTCATGATTCTAATTGTCCAAATTGCGCCAGTTCTTCCGGAGTGTTCAAGTTGACGAAACAGTTTGGTGAGTCGCTAAAGTCAACGTAACTGGTGTTGCACTCTTTGTAGAGCAGAATGATTTTGCGGTCGCCACGTTCTAAAAACGCGGTGAGTTTTGGCAGTACGCGCTTGTGGTAGAGCGTAAAAACAGGTTGCTGATGGTCACCATCATGCGCGACCAAAATATCGCTGTCTTCTTTGACGGCCTGGCAGAAACGCTCGACAAGGTCGGTGTTAATTTGTGGACTATCGCAAGGTACAAATCCGACCCAGTCGGTTTCAGCATGCATCAAACCCGCGTGAATACCGCCCATAGGCCCAGGGAAATCTTTGAATTGATCACTAAATACGAAACCAAATTTGCTGTACGCATCTTGGTTTCGGTTGGCATTAATTAAAATGCGTGGAGTTTGTGGAGATAAACGTTCAATAACGTGTTCGATGAGTGGCTTCTGATTTAACTCAATCAGACCTTTATCTTTTCCACCCATACGGCTGGCTTGGCCACCAGCCAAAATGACCCAACTAGTTTGTGTTGGTTGAAGCATATGCATTCTCTTGGGATGTTTCTTTTGGTATGACATACAACAGAGGAGACTCTATCAAAGTCTTGTCTTTAATCCACCACTGTTTTTTACATAAGTCGGTCAGTGCGTTTGCCTGATGGCTTGTCACCACGATACTGGAACCGCGATCCAAAAGATCTTTCGCCATCACCACCAATCGTTCAATGGATTCTTGGTCTAAAGACGCACTTGGCTCATCCATCAATAAAATCGACGGTTTTAAGATCCAAGCCCTTGCCATGGCAACGCGCTGTTTTTCACCGCCGGACAACACGGAAATATGTTCGTCCGCTAAGGTTTCTAAACCTACCATGCGCAGCGCGTGAATAACTTGAGCTCGCTTATCTTTTTGCGTGTCTTGTTGATATTTCACTCCATAGACTACGTTTTCATATACAGTGCCGTCAAAAAGGTAAGGGGATTGATGGAGATAAATCACATCGACACGACCATTGCGACACGTCAGTCTTTTCAGCCACGTATCTTTTGGCGCAACAACATCGCCAGTAGAGGGTTTGAGCAAGCCAGCAAGGATTTTGAGTAGGGTAGTTTTGCCCACACCATTGTCACCCTTGAGATAAATGGCATCATTTGGGCCGATGGCTAACTCAGGGATGTGGAAAAGCACACGCTCTTTAAAGCGCATGGATAACTGTTCGGCGGTGATTTTTATAGTCATAATTCGCCTCGACATGGGGTTAAAGGTGAGTCGTTTGTTTGCTTCATGTTCTATGTTCTGAGGTAGCCTTTGCCTCTCATGCTTGATAAGAAGAAGTTTAGAGCCAACGCTAAAGATAGTAATACAATTCCTAATGCAACTCCTTGCGCAAAAGCACCTTTACTGCTTTCCATTGCAATAGCCGTGGGAATATTTCGCGTCACGCCCATAATGTTCCCACCAACCATCATTGAGCAGCCCACCTCGGTCACTATACGTGAAAACCCTGCAATGATAGCCGCAAGTAGAGGAAAGCGGGTTTCCCAAATCATCGTAGCTGCCAAGCGCGGAATGGAGACGCCCAGCGTGATGGCAGTTTCCACTGCACGACGGTCGCTAGATTGTAATGCACCATGCATCATCGATACCAAAACAGGGAAGCAGATCACCATTTGGCCGAAGATCATTGCCTTCTGAGTGAACAGCATTTGCCAGTCTCCCCAAGGGCCAGCACGCGACAGCAACATGTACAGCAACAGGCCAATCACCACGGTAGGGACCGCTTGCAGCGTATTTACGATCGACAACAAAAACCATTTACCGCGAAAGTCGGTATACGCCAGTACAAAGGACATCAAAATAGCCGGCAATACCACTAGGGATATTGCCGTAATAGAAACACTAAAGGAGACCGCAACGATCTCCCATAGGTCTGCATCAAAATTCACCAGTAAGCGAAGCGCTTCCAGTGTTGTATCAGCAAGATTCATATTGCGTTATTTGCTCTCAGCATTCGCAACAAACAGTTGTTTACCGTTTAGGCGGAAACCATTGATAAGTTCCTGTCCGCGAGGGTTTACCAACCAGTCACTGAATGCCTTCGCACCTTGGTAGTTGATCGTTGGGTAACGCTCAGGGTTAACAAGAATAACTTGGTACGGGTTAAACAGTTTTTCATCGCCTTGGAACAGAATTTCTAGATCCAATTTGTTTTGGTAAGCCAGCCATGTGCCGCGGTCCGTCATGGTGTAGCCTTGCATTTCAGACGCCATGTTTAGAGTTGGGCCCATACCTTGACCTACGCTACGGTAGCCACCAAAGTTCGGTTCGATTTTAGTTTGAGCCCAGAAGCCCATTTCTTTTTTGTGCGTACCAGAATCATCGCCGCGAGAGATGAACGTTGCGTTTTTGTTTGCGATCTCTTTGAATACATCTAACACGCCTTCGTCATTTTTGATTGTTGCTGGGTCAGCTTTCGGGCCTACAATCACAAAGTCGTTGTACATCAGTTTACGAGGCAAGACGCCGTAGCCTTTCTCAACAAATGCGCCTTCAGCTTTTGGTGCATGTGTCATCACCAAATCTACGTCACCGTTTTCGCCCATTTTTAAGGCTTTACCCGTACCTGCAGCAATAACATCGACTTTGTAGCCCGTGTCTTTTTCAAATTGTGGAAGTAGGTAATCAAGTAAACCTGAATGGTAGGTACTGGTTGTGGTTGCAAGGCGAACGTGTTCTCCGTCTTGAGCAGAAAACGCAGAGTAACTTACAAGCGTGATTGACGTTGCAGCCAGAGTTAGCGCAATTTTTTTCATTTTTATGTGTTCCTTTCCAATGATTCTTTGGAATCTCTCCAGGTTTTAGGGAGAAGCCTTTTTGGACGAGAGCGATTAGCGTAATACGCAAGTTGTCTTAGGGTGTTGGAATAAGCAAACATCAACATCCTGAGATCACTTAAATGCGCTCCGTATCCACCTTATAGCAAACAAGATGCCAACCTTTTACAAGCTTAAAGTGCTTGGTTTATGCACTAAATCATGGGGTTATTTGCATAAAAGTTTGCGTTGGTACAAAATGTCGCACTTTTTGTAGGGTATCTCTGTTTAAACTTGGTACACTCTGTCCCATCGAAATCCATCTGGGGTAAATATGTCTACTCAATCCCATCTTAGTACAAACCAACAATATAGCGCCTTTTCCGTACTGGTCGTCGATGATGAATTAGGCATGCAAGCCATCTTGAAAAAGGCATTGGGTAAGCTTTTTTCACATGTCGATACAGCTGGTAGCATCGAAGAAGCAGAACAACTGCGTAATTCTCGACATTATGATCTGATCTTACTGGATATTAATCTGCCAGGGCGTTCTGGAATTGAGTGGGAAGAAGCGTTTGAAGATGATGACAAACGTGCCGATGTGATTTTTATGACGGGCTATGCGGATTTAGAAATTGCCATTCGAGCGCTACAGCTCGGTGCTTCCGACTTTATCCTCAAACCATTCAACCTTGAGCAGATGTTAAAAGCGGTCAGTCGCTGTATGGATCGCCGTTTGAACGAACGCATGCAGTACGCGATGACACGCGATTACCAACGTCACAATACCTCAGAGATCATCGGCGGCTCAGAAAAAACGCGTCTGCTTAAGCAACTTATTAACCAATTTGCACCATCACGCGCTTCTGTTTTGGTGGAAGGTGAGTCGGGTACGGGTAAAGAGCTAGTTGCACGAGGTATTCACCAGGCGAGTGGGAGAACGGGCCCGTTTGTGCCAATCAACTGCGGTGCGATTGCACCAGAGCTTTTAGAAAGTGAGTTGTTTGGTCATACATCGGGCGCGTTTACCGGTGCAAAAAAATCGCGTGAAGGTTTGTTCCGTGTTGCTAACGGTGGCACCTTATTTCTTGACGAAATCGGGGAGATGCCACTTGCAATGCAGGCATCATTATTACGTGTGTTAGAGCAGCGTACGATTCGCCCTGTCGGTTCAGAAAGAGAGATCAGTATTGATGTCCGTATCGTAGCGGCAACCAACCGAAACCTGCAAGAAGAGGTCAATCAAGGTAATTTCCGCAGTGACCTCTATTACCGTTTAAACGTTCTGAAAATTGAAGTGTGTCCGCTACGAGAGCGCAAAACCGACTTATTTGAGTTGGTGCCATTTTTCAGCAACATGCTGACGCGCGAGCTAGGTATGCCCGCGCCCAAATGGGCGCACGAGGACATGGAAGCCATGAGTGAGTACGATTGGCCGGGAAACATTCGTGAGCTGAAAAACTTGATTGAGCGTTGTATCTTGCTTGGCAAACCACCTGCACACTATTGGCGAGAGCTGAATGGCGGGCATTCACTGCCTAATGTATCGATTACTGTTTCTCACTCAGCTGAGTTACCAACCTTTAAAGAAGGCAAAGAATTTACTGGCGAAGGCTATCCAAACAGCTGGACGTTAAAAGAAGTCGAGAAAGCACATATTAAACAAGTCGTTAACTTGCACGAAGGCAACAAATCAGCCGCTGCTCGCGACTTGGGCGTAGCTCGCAAGACCTTAGAACGTAAATACAAAGAATGGGATTCTGAGGATGAGGAATATGCCGACTAACGGCCCACAGCACAAAGGATTGTCAAAATGGACGCACCGTTTTAAAACCATGGTGCGTTATCGTTTGTTATTCTTAACCTCTGCGCCGATTTTCCTCACGTTGTTAGCTCTGATCGGCATTACCATTTATTGGTCTATTCATTACACGTGGCAAAATGCGCTGCTTGATGTCTCGGAGCGTCTTGGTGTTGCAAATAACAGCGTAACGTTGTTACAGCAAAAGCAAGCCAATTACGTGCGGGCGTTTGCCGATTCGTACGATTTCCGTATTCGCATTAATCAAGGAACGCCACAAGGTGACCTGCAAAAGTGGGTCACAGAGCAGAAGAAAAGATATGCTTTAGATTTTCTCTCTTTCCAACGCGTTAATTCCATGGAAAACAAATTCCGCTTTATGGATCTCACCAAGCGCGAATCGTTTTTTGATGTACTCAATAAAGAAGAACTCGAACGCCTCGATCCTGAACTCGCCAAACGAGCAGAAGTGCCTATTCTTGCTGATGGTGACAGGGAGGCGCGTGGGTTAGTCAGTCGAACCGTGATTCCGGTATACAGCCAAGCGAACGATTTGATCGGCTTTCTTGATGGTGGTTTGCTCCTTAACAACAGTACAGTGTTGGTGGATCAAATCCGCGATCTCATTTACTTAAGTGATAATGACCGCCTTCGCCCTGTGGGTACGTTGACTGTGTTTCTCGATGATTTGCGTGTGAGCACCAACGTTCCTTTAGACAGCGATCATAGACTAGGGCGCGCTATAGGCACTCGCGTGAGCGCCGAAGTGTATAACCAAGTACTTTCTAAGGGTGAACAGTGGGTTGATCGCGCTTATGTGTATGACGCTTGGTATATTACGGCGTATCAACCAATCAAAGACCAATACGACAATGTTATTGGTATGCTTTATACCGGTTACCTCATGTGGCCATTCGTTAAAGCCTACATGACCAACATTGCCGAAATCAGCTTGATTACGGTTATGTTATTGCTGGTTTCTGGCGTGATGGTATATCGCGGTTCTTATGATCTGTTTCGACCGATCGAACGCATTCACAAAGTGGTGAAGCAGGTCCAACAAGGTAAAGAAAAACGGATTGGCCCGTTAGGATTAGATGCCGATCATGAACTTGCGCAGTTAGCCAGACAGTTTGATGATATGTTAGACGCGCTAGAAGAGCGCAAAATTGAACTGAAAAACTCCGCAGCTCAACTTGAATGCAAAGTTCAAGAGCGTACGGCAAGCCTGAGAGAAAAAACCCAAGATCTTGAACTGCATATTCAATTGCTCAACCAAACCCGCGACAAACTCGTTGTTCATGAAAAACTGGCAGCGCTGGGAGAACTCACCGCGGGGATTGCTCACGAAATTAATAACCCAACCGCCGTGATTCTTGGCAACGTAGAATTGATCCATTTTGAATTGGGTGACGATGCAAGTCGAGTACAAGAAGAAATTGATGCGATTCACGCGCAAATTGATCGTATCCGCAATATCACACGCAGTTTATTGCAATACAGTCGCCAAGGCGGTGTTCAAGATGAAATCACTTGGCAACATGTCAATCCTATCATTGATGAAAGCATCACCTTGGTTAAAACTGGCACCAAGAAACGCGACGTTGAGTTTGTGACTGACCTACAAGCGCATACGTCCGTTGAGATAAACCGTCACCACTTGCTACAAATCTTAGTTAATTTGCAAATGAACGCCATTCACGCAATGAGCGGTAAAGGAACATTAACAGTAGTCAGTGAAGACTGGATTGAAGAGGGCGAAGTGAAAGGAGCCGCGATTCATGTTATCGATGAGGGCTGCGGTATTAAACCAGAAAACTTGAGTCGAATCTTCTCGCCATTTTACACAACTAAACGAGAAGGCACAGGGTTAGGGCTATCGGTCTCCCAAAGTATTCTCAGCCAAACGGGTGGTGAGTTAAAAGCAGAGTCTGAATGGGGAAAAGGCAGTAAATTCAGTATTTATTTACCTAAAAAAGCCGAACTGATCCTAGAGGTGACGAACATCGCTTAGTCACTTTTTTGAAGTATTTGACCCGTCCTGATATGGGTTGACACTTTTTAACTAAAACGCTCGATGTACTTCATCGGGCGTTTTGTATTTTAAAG